>NZ_JBVIKC010000001.1:0-533610 GCF_055581065.1 Streptomyces sp. NPDC031479 | reverse complement strand
TTCTTGTCCTGCTCCAACGCGTCCAGGTCACCCGTGAACTGCGGAATCGTGCACGGATTGATCGGTACGTGATCCGTCACTTCTGCCCCGCCCCCGGAAGATCGATCTTCGGCTCCTTGAGCGCCTCGTTCTGGGCGTTCTGCGCCTGTTCGATGTTTCCGTGCACGTACGCCGTCGTGGCCTTGATCGCGCCGTTGAGCGAAGCCTCCGTGCGCGCGCTGATGTACGCGATACGGGTCGCGTGGGAGGCCATGAGCTCACCCAGCGCGCCCGCGATCGGGCCCATGCCGCCGCCCTCGCCCGCGGTGCTGCCGCCCTCGGTGACCGTGCCGGCGTGCTTGGCCGCCTCCGGCAGCTCCGTCTGGAGCGACTTGCCCGCCGTCTGGAAGCCCCCCGCAGCCGTGATCGTCTTGTTGACGACCCCCTGCACGCCGGACGGCTTGATGTCCCAGTCCATGACCTACCCCCGTGTCCCCGTATCCCCGTGATCCGTCGCGTCCTGCGTCAGCCGATGCCGTCCACCGCCGCCTTGGCCTTCTGCAGCGTGGCCTGCGCGGTCGAGTCGTTCTGCTCCAACGTGCTGCGCACGAGGCGGATGATGTCGCGCACCTCGTTGGCCGCCCGGTTCCAGCGGACTTCCTTGCCGTGGTACTCGTCCGAGACGCCGTCTGCGGTGAACTCGGACATCGCCGCCTTCACCGCCGCGTCACGGTCGCCGAGCACCCGCTCCAACTGGCCGATGATCCCGCCGAGTCCGCCCTGTACCTCCACGGAGGCGGCGATGTCGTACGAGGTGCGGTCCTGGTTCTGTCCCATGTCTGATCGGTCCCCCGGTCTCAGCGCGCGCCGAAGCGAGCGGCGTCGAAATTGGCGGAGCCCATGTTCTGGTGGGCATTGTCGCCCTGCTCCTGGTCACCGGTGGTGAAGGAGGTGTCCATGCCCTGCTGGCCGCCGATGATGGCGCGCAGCGAGCCGTTCAGCTCCGCGGTGATGGCGTCCGAGCGCCGCTTGAACGAGTCGAACGCGGACCGGCCGACGCCGTTGAACTTGCCCTCCAGCGGGTCCGCCGCCGCGATCAGCAGCTTGATCAGCGTGCCGAGGTCGTCACTGGAGCCACCCGTGGCCTTGCCCAGCTCGGACAGCGTGGTGCTGCCCATGTCGAACTTCATTCACCCACCCCTGACGTGTTGTGCCGTCACTTGCGTCCATACCTGTCTACCGAAGGGACGTTGCGAACACAAACACGGTTTCAGCTGGCCTGAACGTATGTCTGAAAATCGCCCCTCGGCTCGATCCCGCCCGTCCAACAGCCTTTGCCGCACGGGCTGTACGGAGACCGTCACATCAGGTCATCCAGCGGTCCGGCCGGGCCGCCGCCCGGGAGGTGCGGGAGCGGACCGCCTGAGCGTCCAGCAGGGCGGCGGCCTCCCCCGCGCCCCGCAGCCGGGCCGTGACCGTACCGTTCGCGCCGGTGTCCACATGCAGGTCGGCGACCCCCCACAGGCGCTCCCACGGGCCCTGGGAGAGGCGTACGCTCTGCACCTTCGCGTGCGGAACGACCTCCGTGCGCCGGCACAGCAGCCCGTGCCGGGCCGCGAACAGCTGCTCCGAAACGGCCAGGCCGTACCCCTTCCACCACACCGGCACCACCCACCGCGAGCCCGGACGCGGTGACGGGGCGAAGGCCAGGGCCACCGGGTCCGCGCCCGGCAGCACCCGGGCGATCACGGCGTGGGCGGCGGCCCGCGTCGCCACCGGCACCAGCACCCCGTTCTTCGAGCCCGCCACGGCCAGCTCCACCCGGACCCAGCCGCGCCGCCGCCACAGCAGCGGCTCCACGATCCGTACGGTCTGCACCCGCCCGGGCGGCACCGTCTCGTGCGCCCGGTCCAGCAGCCCGTGGTCCAGCCGCAGCCCGTCGGGGGACTCGGCGACCGTCCAGTCGTACTCCGCGAGAAAACGCCCCAGGCTGCCCTTCCACATCGCGCCCAGCAGCGGCAGCACGACGGCCAGCGACGCCCAGAGGTTGTCGCTGAGCCGCCACACCACCACCGGGGCGACCAGCCCGGCGGCCAGCGCGGCCCACACGCCGAGGCTGAGCAGCATGGAGACCACCAGGTCCCGGACCGACACCCGCAGCAGCTCCCGCTGCGGGGCCTCGCCGAGCCCCGCCGCCTCGGCCGGGGCGAAACCGGCCGCACGGGCGAGCAGCTCGGCGCGCAGCCGGGCGGCGTCGGGCTCGCTCAGGAAGGCCAGCTCGTCCTTCTCCTCGGCGCCGATCACGTCGATCCGGAGCTTGGCGACTCCGGCCACCCGGGCCAGCATCGGGCGGGTGACGTCCACCGCCTGGATGCGGTCGAGGCGGATGTGGGCGGCGCGGCGGAAGATCAGGCCGGTGCGGATGCGCAGCTCGGTGTCGGTGACGCGGTAGTGGGTGAACCACCAGCTGAGCAGGCCGTACGAGCCGAAGACGAGGAGCAGCCCGGCCAGCGCGAGCAGCCGCAGACCGAGGGGGAAGGAGCGGACCCACTCCTGGGCCCGCTCGCCCTGCTGGAGGACCAGCCCGACGGTGGCCGTGATCGGCACCCATGCCCGCCGCAGCGGGGTCAGCACGTGCAGCCGGCGCTCCGCACCCCCCGGACCGGCGGCCCCGGCAGGACCGGCGCCGGGCTGCCGCCCCGCAGGATCCCCCGGCCCCGCAGGATCCCCCGGGGCCGCCGGATCCCCCGGGGCCGGCCCCGACCCCGCCCCCGGCGCCGTCACAGCCCCGCCGATCGTGCCTCGCCCAGTGCCGTCAGCCGGTCCCGCAGCCGCTCCGCCTCCGCGGGCACCAGCCCCGGGATCCTGGCGTCCGACGCCGCGGCGGCCGTGTGCAGCTGTACGGAGGCCAGCCCGAAACGGCGCTCCAGCGGCCCGGAGGTGACCTCCACCAGCTGCATGCGCCCGTACGGGACCACCGTCTGCTCCCGCCACAGCACGCCCCGGCTGATCAGCAGGTCATCGGCCCGCTCGGCGTACCGCCAGGACCGCCAGTTCCGCCCGGTCATCACCCACCCCCAGACCAGGACCCCCGGCCAGACCACCGCGCACACCGCCCAGGCGGGCCCGGCCAGCAGCCCCAGCGGCACGGCGGTCGCCACCGTGAGCACCACGGTCCAGATCACCAGCAGCAGCCGCCGCAGCCCGAGGAGCCCGCCCGGCAGGCCCACCCACTCCGGCTCGGCCGTCTCGCCCTTCGTCCCCGTTCCCATTCCCCCACCCTAGGGCTGAGACAATGCGCCCATGACGGAGACCACGGTCGGCATCGGCGGTGCCGCGGAGAGCACCGACATGGTGCTCAACATCGGACCGCAGCACCCTTCCACCCACGGCGTGCTGCGCCTGCGGCTCGTCCTGGACGGCGAGCGCATCGTCAGCGCCGAACCGGTGGTCGGCTACATGCACCGCGGCGCGGAGAAGCTCTTCGAGGCCCGGGACTACCGCCAGATCGTGATGCTGGCCAACCGCCACGACTGGCTGTCGGCCTTCTCCAACGAGCTGGGCGTGGTCATGGCCGTCGAGCGGATGCTCGGCATGGAGGTCCCCGAGCGCGCGGTGTGGATGCGTACGCTCCTCGCCGAACTGAACCGGGTCCTGAACCACCTGATGTTCCTCGGCTCGTACCCCCTGGAACTGGGCGGGATCACCCCGATCTTCCACGCCTTCCGCGAGCGGGAGGAGCTCCAGGCGGTGATGGAGGAGATCTCCGGCGGCCGCATGCACTACATGTTCAACCGCGTCGGCGGCCTCAAGGAGGACCTGCCCGCCGGCTGGCTCGGCCGGGCCCGCGCGGCCATCGCCGACGTCCGGACCCGGATGGACGTCTACGACAAGCTCGTGCACGGCAACGAGATCTTTCGCGGCCGCACGCGCGGCGTCGGCGTCCTGTCCGCCGAGGCGGTCCACGCGTACGGGGTCTCCGGCCCCATCGCCCGCGCCTCCGGCGTCGACTTCGACCTGCGCCGCGACGAGCCGTACCTGGCGTACGGGGAGCTCCAGGACGTCCTCAAGGTCGTCACCCGCACCGAGGGCGACTGCCTGGCCCGCTTCGAGGTGCTCCTCGACCAGACGCACAACGCCCTCGACCTCGCCGTGGCCTGCCTGGACCGGATGGCGGAGCTGGCGCCCGGACCGATCAACCAGCGGCTGCCGAAGGTGCTGAAGGCGCCCGAGGGCAGCACGTACGCCTGGACCGAGAACCCGCTCGGCATCAACGGCTACTACCTGGTCTCGAAGGGCGAGAAGACCCCGTACCGGCTGAAGCTGCGCAGCGCCTCCTTCAACAACATCCAGGCCCTCGCCGTGCTGCTGCCGGGGCAGCTGGTCGCGGACATGGTCGCGATCCTGGGCTCGCTCTTCTTCGTCGTCGGGGATATTGACAAATAGCGGGAAAGCACCGGGGAGCCGGGGCCGGCCGCCACCTACGGTGGCGGAATGGTCACTGACACATTCGACGGCTACCTGCGCCGGCTCGGCGTCATCGATCCCGGGGCGCCCAGCATCGAAGGACTGTGCGCGCTCCAGCGCGCGCACCTGGAGCGCGTCTCCTACGACAACATCGAGATCCAGCTGGGCCGCCCGCCCGGCCTGGACCCCGAGGCGGCCGCCCGGCGCGTCGCCGCCGGACTCGGCGGCTACTGCTACCACCTCAACGGCGCCTTCGCGCAGCTCCTCGAAACCCTGGGCTACGACGTGACCCGGCACTCCGGCGGCGTGTACGGCGACGCCGCCTCGCGCGAGGTCAACGGCGAGCACCTCGCCCTGACCGTCCGCGTCGACGGGGAGGCGTACTGGGTGGACGTCGGCCTCGGCGACGGCCCGTACGAGCCGCTGCCGCTGCGCGAGGGCACGTACGAACAGGGCGGCTTCCGCTACGCGATGCGGCCGCTGGAGCCGCTGGAGGGCGAGGGGCCGGGCTGGAGCCTGCTCAGCTCCGACATGCACATGCCCCGGATGAACTTCCGCGCAGCCGCGGCGGCGACGGCGGACTTCCAGGCGAGGCACACCTGGATGTCCACCTCCGCGGACTCGCCCTTCGTACGGACCCTCGCGCTGTTCCGGCGGGACGCCAGGGGTGTGGACGTGCTGCGCGGGCGGGTGCTGAGGCGGATCGAGGCGGCGGAGGTGACGACCGAGCGGGAACTGGGCACGCCCGAGGAGTTCCACGAGGTCCTCTCCACGGTCTTCCGGCGCCCGGGCGACGACCTGACCCCCGCGGACCGGGCCGCCCTGTGGGAGCGGGTGGACCGCGCCCACACGGCGTGGCTGGCCTCCCGGACCGGCTGATCCGGGGACGGGCGGGCGGCCACCCGGGGGGAGCGGCTTCCCGGGCGGGCTGATCGCGGGGCGGGCCGATCGCGGGGCCGGCGAGCCTCCTCCCGGACGGGCCGGGCGTCCCGCTGTCGGCGCGGCAGGGCAGACTGGGGGCATGTCCCACTCCCCCCGGCGGGCCTGCCCCGCCTGCGGCCGCGACTGCGCCGTGACGGCCGGCCGGATCGCCCGCCACGATCCCCCGGCCGGCCGTGGGCGCGGCGACCTGGTGTCCTGCCCCGGCTCCCGGGCCCGGGTGGTGCTCGGCGCCTCGGCCCCGGCCCTGGACGGCTTCACCCTCGGGCCGCAGCCGGGCCAACTGCCGCTGTTCTGAGCCCGGCCCGGATTCGGGAGCCACCCGGCTGAGTATCCGTACGGATGCCCGCGCCGGCCGCCCGGCGGCACGATGGCGGGATGTTCCGGAAACCCTGGTACCACTCCGTCGACCTGCCGCAGCCCACCCCCGCCGCGCGGATCCGCGGCAACGCGGTGCTGGCCGCGCTGCTGTTCGTGCCCGCCCTGGTCCTGGCGAAGGTGCTGGTCCTGGCCACGGAGACCGGCGGCCGCTGCCTGGCGCAGGGAGGCTGCCCGCCGTTCCCCGGCACCGCGTTCCTGGTGCTGACCGCGGCCGCGGCGGTCGCGCTGGGCGATGCGCTGACCGGACCGCGGCGGATGCGGCGGGCCGCGCTGGGCGCCCAGCTGCTGCTGGAGGCGGTGGCGGTGGGGCTCGTCCCGGCGTATCCCTGACGGGTCCGCGCGCACGCCGTCCACAGGCTGTGGACGGTCCCGCGGCGGTTCCCGCTAGGAGATCGCCGTCCGCAGGCCGACCACGTCGATCGGCTCGGTCTCGTCGTGCGCGGTCAGGTCGATGACCTGGCCCAGCGCGCGCTGTTCGGGCGTGGCCGGCTTGAACTCCGGTCCCGCCGAGGAGCCTTCGGACTCCGCCTTGTGCACGGCGAGGGCCTCGGCGCCGACCACGTCGGCCAGGTCCTCGTTCTGCACGGACTCGATGGCGGCGCGGGCCTGGGCGGTGGTCTTGGTACCGAAGAAGTCGAAGCCGCCCTCGACGCGCGAGGCGGAGCGGCGCGGAGACGCGTACGGGGCCACCGTCGCCGCCGGGCGGCGCGCGGGGACCGCCGGCGCGGGAACGCCGCCCGCCGGGCGGGTGTGCCCGCCGGCGTCGGGGGCCGCGGCCGTACCCGCGGCGGGGCGCGCACCGGTGCCCGCGGCCGGAGCCGGTACCAGGGCCTTGGGCGCGGTGCCGGCGGCCTTCGCCTCCGCCTTGCGCAGCAGGGCGACCAGCGCCGCGTTGGCCCGCGCGTAACCGACGGGGGTGGGGGCTCCGCTGCCGGTGCGCTCCTCCGAGACCGCGGGCAGTTCCTTCGCCCCGGCCGCCGGTGCCCCGGCGGCCTCGATGGCGAGCAGCCGGCGCTTCTCCAGAGCGCTGGCGCGCTCGGTCTCGGCGGTCGCGTAGCGGCGCAGCAGCGCGGCGTGCTCGCCCCGCAGGCCCGCCAGTTCGACGCGCTTGGCCCGCAGCTTGGTGTCGAGCTTGGCGCGCAGGACGCGCGCCTCCTCCAGATCGGATTCGAGCTCGGCTATCCGCTCGTCCGTCTTCCACTCGTCCTTGACCCGCTCGCGGGCCAGCTCCGCGACCCGGCGGCCCGCCGCCCGGTCCCAGGTGCGCATGAGCGCGGCGCCACCGACGCCCGCGGCCGCCGCGAGCGCCACGAGCAGCCTCAGCGGCAGCGGTTCCGCGAGCAGCCAGGCCGCACCGGCGCTGGCCACGCCGACCCCGGCGACGGCGCACGGCGCGAGAAGACGGTGGAGGGGTTCGGGATTGCGGTGGCGTCCACGGGGCATGGCCTGAAATTTACAGGGCGTGGACCTCGCGCGGGATACCCGCCCGGCAATCTCTTACCGGGCGGTTACCCCACGATTTCCCCTCAATCCCGTAACTGCTGCGTGCAAGTCAAGCGCTCGGAACAACGTCTCGCCGCGGCCAGGGCGCCTCGGCCGCGTTCTGCACCCCTCCAGGGGGCTCCCGCAAGGGCAAGCGCGCCAAGTCCGTCCACGACCAGTCGTTCGGGATGTTCGCCCGCACCCTCGAAGCCAAATGCGCACGGTACGGGCGCACCTTCGCGAAGGTCTCCCGATGGTTCCCCAGCACGCAGCTGTGCTCCGCCTGCGGGTCGATCGAGGGGCCGAAGGGACTGGGCGGACTCAGGATCCGCAACTGGGTGTGCTCCTGCGGAGCAGCCCACGACCGGGACCGGAACGCTGAACGCAACCTGCGCCGTGAAGGACGGCGCATCGTGGACGAGGGACGCCCGGACACGTAAAACGCCTGTGGAGCCCGTAATAAGACCCGGCACGCCGGGCGATGGGTGATGAAGCAGGAACCACCTACGACCGCCGCTCGACAACGGCGGCCTGGTGGGAATCTCCTCCCTTCACGGGGGAGAGCGTCAATTCGTCAGAAGGCCCTTGGACTCCAGATAGGCCTTCGCGACGTCCGCCGGCTTCGCCCGCTCCGCGTCCACCTTCCGGTTCAGCTCGACGAGGTCGGCCGTGGTGAGCACCTTGGTGAGGTCGCCGAGGGCGTTGGCGACGTCCGGGGAGCCCGCGTCCTTGGCGTTGACGACCGGCAGGAGGTTGTCGGCGTTCTGGAGCTTCTTGTCGTCCTCCAGCAGGACCAGGCCGTAGCCGTCGAGCGTGGCGTCGGTGGTGGTGGTCAGCACCAGCTGGTCCGCCCCGTCCTTGACGGCCTGCTTGGCCTGCGGGGTGCCGACGCCCTTGGGGTCGATCCCGGAAACCTGGATTCCGTACGTCTTCTCCAACCCCGGTGCGCAGAAGGGACGTACGGAGCATTCGTCACCGGCCGCGAGCTTCACCTTCAGCCCGGACTTTCCGAGGTCGGAAAGGGTCTTGAGATTGTTCTTCTGGGCGAATTCCTTCGTCACGGCGAAGGCGTTCTGGTCGACGGCCTCGCCCGCCGGCAGGGCCTTGAGGCCGAGCGGGGCGGCGAGCTTCTCCAGCGCCGCCGCCGTGGCGCTCACGTCGCTGGAGGCGACGGGCTTGTCCTTGGGCGCGTCCTTGCCGTTGACCTTGGCGTTGAGGAACTCGGCGAGGGTGGCCGCGTACTCCGGGACCACGTCGATCTCGCCCTTCTCCAGGGAGGGTTCGTACAGCTCGCGGTTGCCGACCGTGGTGATGGAGGTGCCGTACCCCTCCTGCCGGAGCAGCTGCGCGTAGAGCTCGGCCAGGACGTTGGACTCGGTGAAGCCTGCCGCGCCGATCACCAGCTTGCCCTTGCCGCTCCCGGCGGGGGCGGCCGCGGAGGAGCCGCCGTCCTTGGTCTTCTCCAGGCTGTCGCCGCCACAGGCGGCCAGGGACACGGTCAGGGCCAGGACGCCCAGGGACGCGCCGAGGACACGCGTGGACTTGCTCATGGAGGTACTCCGTTTCGGGGTGGGGACGGGGGTCACGGGATCAGCGGGACGGCGTGCGCAGCAGCAGCCGGTCCACTGCCACCAGTACGCCCTCCACCAGCAGCGCCAGCAGGGCGACCAGCAGCGCCCCCGCCACGACCTGCGCGGTGTTGTACGTGTTGAAGCCGGCGGTGATGATCCGGCCGAGGCCGCCCTGGCCGACCATCGCGGCGATCGTGGCGGTGGCGACGACCTGCACGGCGCCGGAGCGCAGCCCGGTCATCACCAGGCCGCGCGCGAGCGGCAGCTCCACCCGCAGGAACAGCTGGACGCCCGACATGCCCATGCCCCGGGCGGCCTCGACCACCGAGCGGTCCACCCCGCGCATGCCCACGTAGGCGTTGGTCAGCAGCGGCGGCACGGCGAACAGCACGAGCGCGGCGACGGTCGGCAGGTAGCCGGCGTTGCGCAGCGGCGAGACCATGAACAGGGCCAGCACCGCGAAGACGGGGACGGCCCGCCCTACGTTGGAGACGTTGACGGCGAGGGCGCCGCCCTTGCCGAGGTGGCCGAGCCACAGCCCGACGGGCAGGGCCACCGCGCAGGCGATGGCCAGGGCGATCCCGCTGACGTACACGTGCTCAGCCAGCCGGTGCCAGACACCGCTCTCGCCCGACCAGTTGGCTCCGTCCGCCAGCCAGCCCCCGGCCTTGCCCAGCACGCCCACGGCCTCAGGCCCCCTTCACGGAACGGGCGGCCCTGGTCCACGGCGTCAGCAGTCGCTGCACCCCGAGCAGCAGCAGGTCGGCGACCAGCGCGAGCAGTACGCACAGCACGGAGGCGGTGAGCACCTGGGCCTTGAAGGAGCTGTTGACGGCGGGTGCGATCAGGTTGCCCAGCCCGCCCTTGCCGACGATGGAGCCGACGGTGGTCAGGGCCACGGTCGAGACGGTGGCGATCCGCACCCCGGCGAGCAGTGCGGGGAGCGCCAGCGGCAGTTCGACCTGCCACAGCAGCCGGGCGGGGCCGTAGCCCATCCCGCGCGCGGCCTCCCGCACGTCCTCGGGGACGGCTTCCAGGCCGGCCAGCACGTTGCGCACCAGGATGGTCAGCGAGTACAGCACCAGGCCGGTCACCACCAGGGCCGCCGAGAGCCCGAAGAGCGGCAGCAGCAGCGAGAACATGGCCAGCGAGGGGACCGTGTACAGGAGGGTGGTCAGCCCGAGCACGGGAGCCGCCCAGCGGCGGCCGCGGCGGGCCAGCAGCGCGAGCGGAACGGACACGGCGATGCCGATGAGCACCGAGACGCCCGTGATCCAGACGTGTTCGACGGTGGCGTCGGTGAGTTCCCCGGCGCGGGAGCCGACGTAGTCCCAGCAGATCCAGTCGTTGGCCACGAGGCAGCTCTGCCCGGTCATGCTCCTCACCCCCCGTCACCGCACGAACATCGTTTCGGATGTACCACCACGAGCGACCATAACCCCCGGCGCGGACGATGGCCGGATTCCTTCGCACACGGGCAACACGCCCTTCACACATCCCGGCTCCGGGTACGGGAGGATGGCCGGGTGATCCGATTCGAGCACGTGACCAAGCGCTACCCCGACGGGACGACGGCCGTCGAGGACCTGTCCTTCGAGGTCGCCGAGGGCGAACTGGTCACGCTGGTGGGCCCGTCCGGATGCGGCAAGACGACCACGATGAAGATGGTCAACCGGCTGATCGAGCCCACCTCGGGCCGGATCCTCCTCGACGGGGAGGACATCGCCGCCGCGGATCCCGTCGCGCTGCGCCGCCGGATCGGCTACGTCATCCAGCAGGTCGGGCTGTTCCCCCACAAGACGGTGCTGGAGAACACGGCGACCGTGCCCCGGCTGATCGGCACCCCGAAGGCGCGGGCCCGAGCGCGGGCGGCCGAGCTGCTCGAACTGGTGGGGCTGGATCCGGCCGTCTACGGGGGCCGCTACCCGGAGCAGCTGTCGGGCGGCCAGCGCCAGCGCGTCGGCGTGGCCCGCGCGCTGGCCGCGGATCCGCCGGTGCTGCTGATGGACGAGCCCTTCGGGGCGGTGGACCCGGTGGTCCGCGAGCGCCTCCAGAACGAGTTCCTGACCCTGCAGAAGACGGTCCGCAAGACGATCCTGCTGGTCACCCACGACCTGGAGGAGGCCGTCCGGCTCGGCGACCGGATCGCCGTCTACGGCCACGGCACCATCGAGCAGTTCGCCCGGCCCGCCGAGGTGCTCGCCGCGCCGGCCAACGGGTACGTCGCCTCCTTCGTCGGCGCGGACCGCGGTCTCAAGCGCCTCGCCGTC
Organism: Streptomyces sp. NPDC031479; assembly: GCF_055581065.1. Taxonomy (NCBI): domain Bacteria; kingdom Bacillati; phylum Actinomycetota; class Actinomycetes; order Kitasatosporales; family Streptomycetaceae; genus Streptomyces; species Streptomyces sp. NPDC031479. The sequence continues at coordinate 522,521 of NZ_JBVIKC010000001.1, read as the reverse complement.
ACCCACGTGGAGACGGCCGACCTGACCCCGGCGGACGGCCTGGCGCCCGCCTCGGCGGTGGCCCTGGGGGCCTCGCTGCGCGAGGCGTTGGCGGCCCTCCTCCAGGAGGACTCGGGGCGGATCGGGGTCACCGATCCGGACACGGGCGCGCTGGCCGGCGTACTGACCCCGGAGGGCGTCCACCGGGCGCTGCGCCGGGCCGACCTGCAAGGGGCGCGCGAGGCGTAGCGGCCTCGGGGGCCGGCACGGCCCGCCGGCCGCGCGGCCCGCGCGGCCGGCGGGCCGGAAAACGAACCGGAAAAACGAAAAGGGCCCGACCGGAGCCGGGCCCCGCACCTGTCCCCCCGGGATCAGGCCTGCATACGACCGCTCATCCACACCAGCATCGGCGGGATCTCGCGGCGCCACGTGTTGAAGTTGTGGCCACCGCTGTCGAGGATGATCGAGGAGACCCGGTCCGAGCCCTTGACCAGCTTGATGAACTTCTTGGTGTCGTGCAGGTTGTCCTCGCCCTTCTCGCTGGTGGTGACGAGGAAGGACGTACCGGTCGGCTGCTTCTTGTCCAGGCTGTACAGCACGTCCGCGCGCTTCTTCAGCTTGTCGTCCCCGTGGAACAGGTCACCGGTCGTCGCGTCGTCGGCGGCCTTGTAGTACGCGGACAGGCCCACGGCGGCGCCGAAGGTCTGCGGGTGGTGCGCGGCGATCTTCAGGGCGCAGTAGCCGCCCGTGGAGTTCCCGATGAAGCCCATGTTCTGCGGCTTCTTGCCGACCCGGAAGGTCCCCTGGATGGCCTGCGGCAGGTCCTGCGCGAAGAAGGTCTCGGTCTGCGGACCGCCCGGGATGTCCACGCACTCGGTGTCGCGCGGCGGCGCGATGGTCGGCCGGAGCATCACCAGGATCATCGGCTTCATCTTGCCCTGCTTGGCCTGCTTGAAGGCCGTCATGGGGTAGTTCAGCCCTTTGATCAGGTTCTCGGCGGTACCCGGGTAGCCCGTCAGGACGATCGACGCGGGGAAGTTCTGCTCCTTGTAGTGCGGCTGGAAGTACTCCGGCGGCAGCCACACGTAGCCGGGGCTCGTTATCTTCGACTTCTGCCCGGTTATGGCAACCTTCAGGATCTGACCACCGACCTGCGGCTTGCCCCCGCCGGGCACGTCGAGCTTCTGCTTGTCGATGACCTTGATGTCCTTGCTGCTCATCGAGTGGTCGACGACTTTGCCGATGGACGTCTCCTGACCGAACAGGTCGGCCCAGGAACCGTAGAAGAGGAACGACTTGTTGGCCGCGAGACCGACTGCGGAGAACAGTGCGAGCTGGGTCGCGAGCAGGAGGCCGATCCGGCCGGAGACCGAGCGCCAGGAGCGGCCGGAGAGCTTCGGCCAGAACCAGACCGTCACCCCGAACAGCAGCACACCGGCGATGATGGCCAGGACCAGAACCGTATTACTGGTGAGACCCATGAGCAGTCAGTCGACTTTCTGATGGCAGGACTAGATTTTTCCGACGGAAGAGTGAACCCGCTCCTCCTCGATGTCGTCCTAGTGGACGCACCACACACCGGAGGCTGTCGCGGCCTTCGGCCACATGATCTCTCGCGGAGCAACGGGAAGCGATGTCTAGCAGGATAGATGGCGATAAGTCCGGACAGGTTCCGAAGCGGGTCAGCCGAATCCTCCGAGGCCCACGACCGGAGGCCGTCCCCGGCCTCGTAGGCACATCCGTCATGATCGTCGGTCTGCTGGACATCGCCGCGGGCGTCTTCCCGCGGTTCCGTCACAGCCGGATCCACGCGGTCACCGAAGTACTGCCCGGTTCCGTGGGCCCCTTCGCCGCCGCGCTGGCCATCAGCGCCGGTGTCCTCATCCTGCTGCTCGCGCACGGCCTCAAGCGCCGCAAGCGCCGGGCCTGGCGGGCCGCCGTCATCCTGCTGCCCGCCGGCGCCGTGGCGCAGTTCGCGTACCGCCACTCCGTCATCGGCGTGGTCATCTCGGCGGTGCTCCTCGCGCTGCTGGTACGCCACCAGGGTGAATTCAAGGCCCTGCCGGACCCGCGCAGCCGCTGGAAGGCGCTCGCGAACTTCGTGCTGATGAGCGCCGGCTCCATCGGGCTCGGCCTGGTGATCGTCAACGTCCACCCGGGCAAGGTCGTCGGCCACCCGAGCCTGTACGAGCAGATCACCCACGTCGTCTACGGCCTCTTCGGCTTCGAGGGCCCCGTCGACTACGCCGGCCGGGTCTCCTGGACCGTCGGTTACTCCCTCGGCGCCCTCGGCATGCTGACCGCCGTCACCACGATCTACCTGGCCTTCCGCCCCGAGCACCCGGCCGCCCGGCTCACCGTCGACGACGAGGCGAAGCTGCGCGAGCTGCTCGCCAAGCACGGCGGCCGCGACTCCCTCGGCCACTTCGCGCTCCGCCGCGACAAGGCCGTCGTCTTCTCCCCCAGCGGCAAGGCGGCCGTCACCTACCGCGTCGTCTCCGGCGTGATGCTCGCCTCCGGCGACCCCATCGGCGACGTCGAGGCCTGGCCCGGCGCCATCGAGCGCTTCATGGAGGAGGCCAAGGCCCACTCCTGGACCCCCGCCGTCGTGGGCTGCAGCGAGACCGGCGGCGAGGTCTGGACCCGCGAGACCGGTCTGGACGCCCTGGAACTCGGTGACGAGGCGATCGTCGACGTCAAAGACTTCTCCCTCTCCGGACGCCCCATGCGCAACGTCCGCCAGATGGTGAAGCGCATCGAGCGCAACGGGTACACCACCCGGGTCCGCCGGGTCAGCGAGCTGACCGAGGAGGAGCTGGAGCGGGTACGGGGCGCCGCCGCCGCCTGGCGCGGCACCGACACCGAGCGCGGTTTCTCCATGGCGCTGGGCCGGGTCGGCGAGGAGGGCGACGGCGACTGCTTCATCGCCACCGCCCACCGCGTCGAGGAGGGCGACACCAGCCCGTTCGGCGACCTCAAGGCCGTCCTCCACTTCGTCCCGTGGGGCAAGGACGGCATGTCGCTGGAGCTGATGCGCCGCGACCGCGCCGCCGACCCCGGCATGAACGAGCTGCTCATCGTGGCCTCCCTGGAGGCGTCCCCGGCGCTCGGCATCGAGCAGGTCTCGCTGAACTTCGCGATGTTCCGCTCGGCACTGGCCCGTGGCGAGAAGATCGGCGCCGGCCCGGTGCTGCGCATGTGGCGCGGCCTGCTGGTCTTCCTGTCGCGCTGGTTCCAGATCGAGTCGCTGTACAAGTTCAACGCGAAGTTCCGCCCCCGCTGGGAGCCGCGCTTCATGGTCTACCGCCAGACCCGTGACCTGCCCCGCATCGGCTTCGCCGTGATGCAGGCCGAGGGCTTCGTGACGCTGGCCCTGCCGCGCCTGTTCGCGAGCCGCCGCGGCCCCAAGCCGGTCCGCACCTGTGCCCACGACCACGCGACGGTCCCGGCCCAGAAGGAACGCGAGATCCAGGCGGCCTGACCCGTCACAGGTGGGGCCGGCACTGCCACGAGCAGCGCCGGCCCCACCGCCATGTCACCCCTCGTTTCCGCCCCGGGGGAAGGGCGGCCAGGACAGGGCCGGGGGCACAGCCCCGGAAGGGGTCCGGGGGCGCAGCCCCGGGGAGCGGTGGGAGGGCGGGGCGGGGGCAGGTCGCGCAGGCCCACCCCCACCGCACCGCCCGGCCAGGGCAAGGGCCGGGGCCCTACCCTGGGACCATGAACACCAACCGCGGGCCCGCCTCCAGGGGCCTGGTGACAGGGCTGCCCGACTGGGACCGCTGCGGGGTCATGGGCGTCGTCAACGTCACCCCCGACTCCTTCTCCGACGGCGGCCGCTGGTTCGACACCACCGCCGCCGTCAAGCGCGGCCTCGACCTCGTCGCCCAGGGCGCCGACCTCGTCGACGTCGGCGGCGAGTCCACCCGCCCCGGCGCCTCCCGCGTCGACGCCGACGAGGAACTCCGCCGCGTCGTCCCCGTCGTCCGCGGACTGGCCTCCGAGGGCGTGACCGTCTCCGTCGACACCATGCGCGCGGCCGTCGCCGCCCAGGCCGTCGCGGCCGGCGCCGCCCTCGTCAACGACGTCAGCGGCGGCCTCGCCGACCCCGGCATGATCCCGGCGGTGGCCGCCGCCGAGGTGCCGTTCGTCGTCATGCACTGGCGCGGGTTCAGCGACGGCATGAACAGCCTCGCCGTCTACGAGGACGTCCTCGGCGAGGTCAGCGCCGAGCTCCGGACCCGCATCGACGCCGTCGTCGCCGGCGGCATCGCCCCCGAGCGGCTGGTCGTCGACCCCGGCCTCGGCTTCGCGAAGAACGCCGAGCACGACCTGGCCCTGGTCGCCCACCTCCGCGAACTGCGCGAGCTCGGCTTCCCGCTGCTGGTCGCCGCCTCGCGGAAGCGTTTCCTCGGCCGGGTCCTGGCGGGTGCCGCGGACGCCGCCCCGCCGCCCGCCCGCGAGCGGGACGCCGCCACCGCCGCCGTCTCGGCCATCGCCGCCCACCAGGGCGCCTGGGCCGTCCGGGTGCACGAGGTACGGGCGACCGCCGACGCGGTTCGGGTGGCCCGCGCCGTGGAAGGGGCACTGTGACCCACCGGAGGAACTGGGAAGGGGCACGGTGAGCCGTACCGACATCGAAGCCGTCGAAGAGGTCAACGCGACCTTCTACGAGGCCATGGAGCGGGGGGACTTCGACGCCCTGTCGGCGCTCTGGCTCGAAGACGAGATCTCCTGCGTGCACCCGGGATGGCCGGTGCTCTCCGGGCGGGGCGAGGTGCTGCGCTCGTACGCGCTGATCATGTCCCACACGGAGTACATCCAGTTCTTCCTCACCGACACCAAGGTGGCCCTCATAGGCGACACCGCCCTGGTCACGTGCACCGAGAACATCCTCAGCGGCGGCCCGTCCGGGGAGGCCGGGGAACTGGGTCCGCTGGTGGGTCAGCTGGTCGTCGCCACGAATGTGTTCCGACGCACACCGGAGGGCTGGCGGCTCTGGTCCCACCACGGTTCTCCGGTCCTCACGGACTCCGATGACGAGGAGGAAGAGGGCACCGACTGACCCCAACGGCGGGGGCGGAGGTTCGTCGCAGGTAAATTCGAAGGCGGACGACGCCGACCGCACTCGGCGTAGGCCCATGGCCCCGGGGAGCCCCGGGACCGGAAGCACCTACGAAAGCAGGAGTGATTCGCGTGGATCGTGTCGCACTGCGCGGCCTCAAGGCTCGCGGGCACCACGGCGTCTTCCCCCGGGAGCGCGAAGAGGGCCAGACCTTCATCGTCGACCTCGTGCTGCACATCGACTCCCGCCCCGCGGCGGCCGACGACGACCTGGCCAAGACCGTCCACTACGGGGTCGTGGCCGAGGAGGTCGTCGACGTGGTCCAGGGAGAGCCGGTCGACCTGATCGAGACCCTGGCCGAGCGGATCGCCCAGCAGTGCCTGAAGCACGAAGCGGTGGCACAGGTGGAGGTCGTCGTCCACAAGCCGGACGCACCCATCACCGTCCCCTTCGACGACGTGACCATCACGATCACCCGGAGCCGCGCATGAACAACGGACTGAACGCCCAGAGCGACCCCACCGTCCAGCCGGTACCCGCCTCCGTCGTCGAGGCGGTCGACGCGGCGGACACGACCCTGTCCAACCCCAAATGGGCGGTCGTCGCGCTCGGCTCGAACCTCGGCAACCGCCTGGACACCCTCCAGGGCGCCGTCGACGCCCTCGGCGACACCCCGGGCCTGCGGGTCAAGGCGGTCTCCCCGGTCTACGAGACCGAGCCGTGGGGCGTCGAGCCCGGCTCGCAGCCCTCGTACCTCAACGCCGTCATCGCGGTGAAGACCACCCTGCCGCCCTCCTCGCTCCTGGAGCGGGCCCACGCCATCGAGGAGGCCTACGACCGCGTCCGCGAGGAGCGCTGGGGGCCCCGCACGATCGACGTGGACATCGTGGCCTACGCCGACGTGGTCTCCGACGACCCCGTCCTCACGCTGCCGCACCCCCGCGCCCACCAGCGCGCCTTCGTGCTGGCCCCCTGGCACGACATCGACCCCGAGGCCCAGCTCCCCGGCCACGGCCCCGTGGCCGCCCTACTGGCCGAAATCGGCCGGACCGGCCTCACGCCGCGCCCCGACCTGGAACTCCGCCTCCCGGAGTAGTCGTTAGTAGCCTGTTCAGGGCCATGGGGGCCAGTCGCCGAGAGTGGGGAACGGGCAAGTGAAGCAACTGAGGCCGGCGGTCCTGGCGGGGATCTTCGTGATCGCCGGGGTGCTGTCCTGGGCGGGCGCACGGCTGTGGAACGCCTACGGGACCCTGCCGGGCGTCCCGCTGGCCGCGCCGATCGTGCTGGCGGTGATCGCCGTCGTCCTGTTCGCGACGGCCCTGTCGATGCGGGCCCGGCTCAAGGCGCAGCGCGAGCGGCGGCCGGGGGCCAAGGGCGTGGAGCCGCTGATGGCGGCCCGTGCGGTGGTCTTCGGCCAGGCCAGCGCCCTGGTCGCGGCTCTCGTGGCCGGCATGTACGGCGGGGTCGGCGTCTTCCTGCTGACCGACTCCCTCGACGTGCCCGCCCGCCGCGGCCAGGCCTGGTACGCGGGTGGCTGCGTCCTGGCGGGCGCGGCCGTGATCGCGGCCGCCCTCTTCCTGGAACACGTCCTGAAGCTCCCGGAGGATGACGACCCGGGCAAGGCCCCCGCCACCGCCTGAACGGCCGCTCAGTACGGCGTCAGCCGCTCCCGGAGCGGCGGCTCCAGCACGCCCAGGTCCTCCCACACGCAGAACTGCAGGTCGGCGAGGAATCCGTCGTACGCGAAGAGCATCGCTTCGCCGAGGTAGGACCCCTCCGCGTCCGTCAGGGAGCCCGACGCCACGGGCCCGCCGTCCGCCGGACGCGGAGCGGGCGCCGCCCGCTCCGCGTCCACGGACAGGTACACACAGGGGCAGGCGCACTCCCCCCGGTGCATCCGGGCGTACGGCACCTGCGCCCGGTACCCGCCCAGAAGGGTGCCGTCCGCCGGAAGCAGGAGTTCCAGACAGCGCCGTACGTCCTCGTCCAGCGGCTCCCAGCCGTGCCGGGCGGGCCCGGTCGGCACGGGACTCAGCGCGCCATGATGAGGCTCATGGCCTCGTTGCGGGTCGCGGGGTCGCGGAGCTGGCCGCGGACGGCCGAGGTGATGGTCTTGGCGCCGGGCTTGCGGACACCGCGCATGGTCATGCACATGTGCTCGCACTCGATGACCACGATGCAGCCGCGCGGGTCGAGGATCTCCATCAGGGAATCGGCGATCTGCGTGGTCAGCCGCTCCTGGACCTGGGGGCGGCGGGCGAAGACGTCGACCAGGCGGGCCAGCTTGGACAGGCCGGTGATCTTGCCGTCCGTGGACGGGATGTACCCCACGTGCGCCACTCCGTGGAACGGGACCAGATGGTGTTCGCACGAGCTCATGACCTCGATGTCCTTCACCAGGACCATCTCGTCGTGACCGAGGTCGAACGTCGTCGTCAGGACCTCTTCGGGCTTCTGGTACAGGCCGGCGAATATCTCCTTGTACGCCCGCGCAACCCGCGCCGGGGTCTCCAGGAGGCCCTCGCGGTCCGGGTCCTCGCCGACCGCTATCAGGAGCTCTCGGACGGCCGCCTCGGCGCGCTTCTCGTCGAACTCGCCGATCGTGCCCTCGCCACCGGTCAGGGTCACTGGGTCGGTCATCTCATCCTCGTTCCTGTCCGCACACGCGGGGGTCGTACAAATGTGCCGCGCCCCCCAGGCTAGAACCTGGGGGGCGCGGCTTCCATTCCGGGTGGGTCAGGCTTCGGGGCGGTCCTCCGGGGCCACCTCGATGCCCTTCTCCGTCGACACCGGCGACGCGGCGGACGCCGAGGTGCCGTTGGCGGAGTTCGTCAGCTGGAGCTCCTTGGGAGAGAGCACCGGCGGACGGGTGGAAGGAGTGCGGCGGGAGGAGCCGGTCCACGCGGGACGGGCCGGACGCTTCACGATCGTGGAGAAGATCTCGGCGATCTGCTCCTTGTTCAGCGTCTCCTTCTCCAGCAGCGCGAGGACCAGGTTGTCCAGGACGTCCCGGTTCTCGACCAGGATCTCCCAGGCCTCGTTGTGCGCGGTCTCGATGAGCTTCTTGACCTCTTCGTCGACCAGCGCCGCGACCTCTTCCGAGTAGTCCCGCGGGTGCGACATCTCGCGGCCCAGGAACGGCTCGGTGTTGTCGCCGCCGAACTTGATCGCACCGAGACGCTCGGTCATGCCGTACTGCGTGACCATGGCCCGCGCCGTGGCGGTGGCCTTCTCGATGTCGTTCGCCGCGCCCGTGGTCGGGTCGTGGAAGACCAGCTCCTCGGCCGCGCGCCCGCCCAGCATGTACGCCAGCTGGTCGAGCATCTCGTTGCGCGTGGTCGAGTACTTGTCCTCGTCGGGCAGGACCATGGTGTAACCCAGGGCCCGGCCGCGGGACAGGATCGTGATCTTGTGGACCGGGTCGGAGTTCGGGGAGGCCGCCGCGACCAGGGCGTGTCCGCCCTCGTGGTACGCGGTGATCTTCTTTTCCTTGTCCGACATGATCCGGGTCCGCTTCTGCGGGCCCGCCACGACGCGGTCGATCGCCTCGTCCAGCATGTGGTTGTCGATCAGCTTCATGTCCGAGCGGGCGGTCAGCAGGGCCGCCTCGTTCAGGACGTTGGAGAGATCGGCACCGGTGAAGCCGGGGGTGCGGCGGGCGACGGCCGAGAGGTCGACGTCCGGAGCGACCGGCTTGCCCTTCTGGTGGACCTTGAGGATCTCCAGACGGCCCTGCATGTCGGGCCGGTCGACCGCGATCTGCCGGTCGAAGCGGCCCGGGCGCAGCAGCGCCGGGTCGAGGATGTCGGGCCGGTTCGTGGCGGCGATCAGGATGACGCCGCCCTTCACGTCGAAGCCGTCCATCTCGACGAGCAGCTGGTTGAGGGTCTGCTCGCGCTCGTCGTGACCGCCGCCGAGACCCGCACCGCGGTGCCGGCCGACGGCGTCGATCTCGTCGACGAAGACGATCGCCGGCGCGTTGGCCTTGGCCTGTTCGAACAGGTCACGGACACGCGAGGCACCGACACCGACGAACATCTCGACGAAGTCGGAACCGGAGATCGAGTAGAACGGGACGCCCGCCTCGCCCGCGACGGCACGCGCGAGCAGGGTCTTGCCGGTGCCGGGCGGGCCGTAGAGCAGCACGCCCTTGGGGATCTTGGCGCCGACCGCCTGGAACTTCGCCGGCTCCTGGAGGAACTCCTTGATCTCGTGGAGTTCCTCGACGGCCTCGTCCGAGCCCGCGACGTCCGCGAACGTCGTCTTCGGGGTGTCCTTGGTGATGAGCTTGGCCTTGGACTTCCCGAAGTTCATGACCCGGGAGCCGCCGCCCTGCATCTGGTTCATCAGGAACAGGAAGACGACGACGATGAGGACGAAGGGCAGGAGCGAGAGCAGCACGCTCAGGAACGGGCTGGTCTTGTCCGGGGTGACGGAGTATCCGTCAGGGATCTGACCGGCTTCGTACTTGGTCTGGAGGTTCTGGGCGAGCTGAACGCCCTGATCCCCGATGTAGTTGGCCTGGAACTTGGTGCCGTCGTTGTTGCCGAGCTTCTGGCCCTTTTTCAGCTCGATCTTGATCATCTGGCTGTCACCGGTGGTCAGCTTGGCGCTTTCCACCTGGCCACTGTTGATCGCCTTGATGACCTCGCTGGTCTCCACCGACTTGTAGCCGCCGCCGGAGCCGACGACGTTCATCAACACGACCACGGCGAGGACGGCCAGCACGATCCACATGACCGGCCCACGGAAGTATCGCTTCACGTCCATCCATACGGGGCGCCAGGCACCCCGTCCCTCCTGCCCGTAGGTAAATGCAGCTGTGAGTAAAGACTGTTCTTCGGAATGTACCCCTGTATTGTCACCCGCGGCCTCGTGGGACGGCTGACAGACCCGCTCTCCCTCGCTCAACGCAGGGAACCGCCCCCAGGTTCCCCCGGGGGCTCAAGCGGCGGGGACGGCCGACGTTACCGCCGGCCGGGGGGTTCAGCCGCCGTAGACGTGCGGGGCGAGCGTGCCGACGAACGGCAGGTTGCGGTACTTCTCCGCGTAGTCGAGGCCGTAGCCCACGACGAACTCGTTCGGGATGTCGAAGCCGACCCACTTCACGTCGATCGCGACCTTCGCGGCCTCGGGCTTGCGCAGCAGCGTGACGACCTCCAGGGAGGCCGGCTGGCGGGAGCCCAGGTTCGACAGCAGCCAGGACAGGGTCAGGCCCGAGTCGATGATGTCCTCGACGATCAGGACGTGCTTGTCCTTGATGTCGGTGTCCAGGTCCTTGAGGATCCGGACGACGCCCGAGGACTGGGTCCCGGCGCCGTAGGAGGACACCGCCATCCAGTCCATGGTGAGCGGGGTGGACAAGGCGCGCGCCAGGTCCGCCATCACCATCACGGCGCCCTTGAGCACACCGACGATGAGCAGGTCCTTGCCCGCGTACTCCGCGTCGATCTTCGCGGCCAGCTCGGCCAGCTTCGCGTCGATCTCTTCCTTGGTGATGAGCACCGACTGGAGGTCGCTGCCCATGTCCTTCTCGTCCACCCGCATCACTTTCGTTGTCGGCCGGGGCTCCGGGGAGTGCCCCCGGAGGACTCAGCCGTGTTTCAGCACCAATCAGCCCTGCCGGATGACAAGTCTGCCACCCTGCCGCTGGGCCTCGACGCGGCCGGGCAGATTGATGGCGCCCTGGCCCCGCCATCCGGTGATGAGGCGGTCGACTTCCTCGATGTGGCGGGCGAAGAGGGAACCCGCGGGGGATCCGGCCGCGACCACGGCCCTGCGCAGCACCCGGCGGCGGACGGCCGGGGGCAGGGCGTACAGCTTGGCGCACTCCAGGCGCCCGTCCTCGTCGCGCACTCCGGCCTCCGCGTCGGCGGCCCAGGCGTCGAGGGCGTCGGCGTCGTCCCGGGAGAGCTGGGCGGTGCGCGCGAGCGCTTCGACGACCCCCTTGCCGAGCGCCTTCTCCAGGGCGGGCAGGCCCTCGTGGCGCAGCCGGGAGCGGGTGTAGGCGGGGTCGATGTTGTGCGGGTCGTCCCAGACGGGGAGGGACTGGACCATGCACGCCTTGCGGGCGGTCTGCCGGTCGATCTGCAGGAAGGGGCGGCGGTAGCGGTGGGCGCGGCCGGGGCCTCCGGACACTTCGGCCATGCCGGAGAGCGAGCGGATGCCGGAGCCGCGGGCGAGGCCCAGCAGGACGGTTTCCGCCTGGTCGTCCCGCGTGTGGCCGAGCAGCACGGCGGCGGCGCCCAGCCGGTCGGCGGCTTCGTCGAGGGCGGCGTAGCGGGCGTCGCGGGCCGCGGCCTCGGGTCCGCCGTCGCGGCCGACGCGCACGGCGACGGACTCCACCGGGTCGAGGCGGAGCGCGGTCATGCGGGTGACGACCTCCGCGGCGCGCAGGTCGGAGCCGGCCTGGAGGCCGTGGTCGACGGTGATGCCGCCGGCCCGGATGCCGAGCTTGGGTGCCTCGAAGGCGAGGGCGGAGGCGAGCGCCATGGAGTCGGCGCCGCCGGAGCAGGCGACGAGGACCAGTGGCGGGGTGCCGGCGGCGGGGCGGGGGCTCCCGCCGGCCGGGGTGCCGGGGAGGCGGGTGAGGTCGGTGAGGTCGGTGAGGACGTCGTGGAGTACGCGGCGGACCGCCAGGCGTATCGCCGCGACCGCAGGATGGGGACCCATGTCCGGTGCCCTTCGTGGAGTTCGGATGCTCGGAGGGTGAGGGTGTCGCGCGGGGGGAGCCGTTCGTCACTCAGAGTGCGTTGATGGTGACAGAACCGAGCCGTTCCCCGAGCATCGCACGCCCTTCCACGGCCCACGGTCCCTCGGAAGGGTGACGCTGCTTCCCCCAGTGAGACATGTTTACGCCCCCCGCGTCACCTTTCTTCGCTCCCCGCACTCCCCCTGCCGTGGACGCGCGCCACCCAGTCCGCGGGCCGGGCGATCTCCGCCTTGGTGGGCAGGGTGTTCGGTGAGGTCCAGACGCGGTTGAAGCCGTCCATGCCGACCTGGCCGACGACGGCGCGTACGAAGCGCTCGCCGTCGCGGTACTGGCGGAGCTTGGCGTCGAGGCCCAGCAGCTTGCGCAGGGCGGCGTCGAGGCGGCCCGCGCCGGCGGCGCGGCGCTGCTGGAACTTCTCCCGGATCTCGGCGACGGAGGGGACGACGTCGGGGCCGACCCCGTCCATCACGAAGTCGGCGTGTCCCTCCAGCAGGGACATCACGGCGGTGAGGCGGCGGAGGACCTCGCGCTGCTCGGGGGTCTGGACGAGCTCGACGAGCGAGCGGCCCTCGTCCCCGCCCTCCCCCTCGGGACGGGCGCCGGAGAAGGACTGGGCGGCCTCGCGGAGCCGTTCCAGGATGGTGGACGGGTCCATCTCGGTGGCACCGAGGAACGTCTGGATTTCGCCCTCCAGGTGGGCGCGCAGCCACGGCACGGCGGTGAACTGGGTACGGTGCGTCTCCTCGTGCAGGCAGACCCAGAGCCGGAAGTCGTGCGGGGCCACCTCCAGCTCGCGCTCCACGTGCACGATGTTGGGCGCCACCAGGAGCAGCCGGCCGCCCGTGGGGCCGGCGCCGGGCAGTTCGGGCGCGCCGGGGGCGAAGGTCTCGTACTGGCCGAGCACGCGGGAGGCCAGGAAGCTCAGCAGCACCCCCAGCTCGACGCCGGTGACCTTGCCGCCGACCGCGCCGAGGACGGCGCCGCCGGGGGCGCCGGCGCGGCGGTCCTGCATCTTGCCGAGCAGCGGGCCCAGCAGTTCGCGGAAGCCGGCGACGTTGGCCTTGACCCAGCCGGCCCGGTCGACGACGAGGACGGGGGTGTCGGGGAAGGTGACGCCTTCGGGCATCATCCGGGTGAACGCGCGCACGTGCTCCTCGGAGGTCCGGGCGTGCCGGCGGAGTTCCGCCACCACGGCCCGCGCCTCGTCGCGGCTGACGTCGGGACCCGGCCGCACGAGCCGGGTCGCGGTCGCCACCGCGAGGTTCCAGTCGACCATCTCGGCACCACCGATGCTCGTCATGCGTCAACCGTACGTGGACCGGCGCCCGTAGGGATCCCCCTACGAGGTGGTGGCGACGGCGGCCGCGAGCTTGTCCAGGCCCTTCTCGGCGGCGGAGCCGTCCGCGGCGCCCGCCGTCAGGAAGGCGAAGGCGAGCAGCCGCCCGGAGGGGTCGACGACGGTCCCGGCGAGGGAGTTGACCCCGGTGAGGGTGCCGGTCTTGGCGCGGAGCAGGCCGGCGGCCGGGGAGGTGCCGGCGTTGCGGGCGCGCAGGGTGCCGGTGAAGCCGGCGACGGGCAGCCCGGTGAGGACCGGCCGCAGCTCGGGGTGGCGGGGGTCGGCGGCGGCGGCGAGGAGGCCCGTCAGGAGGCGGGTGGTGACCTTGTCGGCCCGGTTCAGGCCGCTGCCGTCGGCGAAGCGGGAGCCCGTGACGTCGACGCCGAGGGAGGCGAGCTTGTCGGAGACGGCCTTCTCGGCGCCCTCGAAGCCGGGGTCCTGGCCGGTGGCGAGGGCGGTCTGGCGGGCGAGGGCCTCGGCGATGTCGTTGTCGCTGTTGGTCAGCATCCGCTCGACGAGTCCGGCCAGCGGGGTGGACAGGGTGGTGGCCATCGGCTGGGCCCCGGTGGGGGGCTTGCCGCGGGCGGGGTCGCCGTTCACCGTGATGCCGCGGTCGCGCAGCAGGGCGGCGAAGGCGCGGGCGGTGTCCTTGGAGGGGTCCTCGGAGCGGGTGACGGGTCCGGAGGTGGAGTCGTCGGGCCGGCCCTCGTCGGCCGTCAGGGCGGTGACGGGGGCGATGTTGTCGTTGCGGCCGATCGGGTGGCCGACGGGGCCGCTGTAGAGCGAGTCGTCGTAGGAGAGGGTGACGGTGGCGGTGCCGGCGGCCTTGAGGGCCTGGGCGGTGTCGGCGGCGAGGGCGACGAGGCTGCCGCCGGATCCGGCGGGGCTCTTCTTCTTGGCGGTGAGGGAGGGGTCGCCGCCGCCGACCAGGACGATCTGGCCGGGGCCCGCTCCGGGCGTCACGGTGGTCCGGATCCGGTGTTCGGGGCCGAGGGCGGCCAGCGCCGCGCTCGCGGTGGCGATCTTGACGGTGGAGGCGGGCGTCATGGCCTCGCCGGAGCCGGACTCGAAGAGCACCCGTCCGGTGGCCGTGTCGACGACGCTGGCGCCCCGGACGGTCCCGAGGGCGGGGTCGGCGAGCAGGGGCGTGAGCACCCCGGCGAGCGCGTCGGGCGCCGCGCCCACGGCGTTCGCGGGGCGCGGTCCGATGCCCGCGAGCACCCCGGGCGCGCTCGGCGCGGCCTGCGGCAGGCCTCCGGCCGCGTGATCTGTGCCACCCAGGTGGATCCAGGAGGCGGCCCTGTCCCGCTCGGCCTTACGCTGGCCGGAGTCCCAGGGACCGGTGGTGGCCACCGCCGCCGCCGCGAGGGCGAGGCCCGCCACGGCCGACCCCGCGGTGAGCTGCCACGTCTTGACCAATGGCACCTCGGACCAGCCCCTTTCGCGATCACACATATGCGTGAGGGACACTTAACCACTGCGTCTTGCCGCGAGCATGGCACCCCACCCGGCAGGGCTGGGCCGGACGCGCACGCATTTGGATCAATCGCAGTCCCGAAGCAGTCAAGCTCCGGCACAGGGCCAGAGCTGATCATGGAGGAGCAGGACGTGGAGTTCGACGTCACCATCGAGATCCCCAAGGGTTCGCGGAACAAGTACGAGGTGGACCACGAGACCGGCCGGATCCGTCTGGACCGTCGCCTCTTCACCTCGACCAGCTACCCGGCGGACTACGGCTTCGTCGAGAACACCCTCGGCGAGGACGGCGACCCGCTGGACGCGCTGGTCATCCTTGACGAGCCGACGTTCCCGGGCTGCCTGATCAAGTGCCGCGCGATCGGCATGTTCAACATGACGGACGAGGCGGGCGGCGACGCCAAGCTGCTGTGCGTGCCGGCCTCCGACCCGCGTGTCGAGCACCTGCGCGACATCCACCACGTCTCCGAGTTCGACCGCCTGGAGATCCAGCACTTCTTCGAGGTCTACAAGGACCTGGAGCCGGGCAAGTCCGTCGAGGGCGCCAACTGGGTCGGCCGCGCCGAGGCCGAGGCCGAGATCGAGGCCTCGTTCAAGCGCCTGGAGGCGCAGGGCGGCCACCACTGAGCCACGGCTCGGTGACCGGACCGGCGGGCTGAGTCCCCGGTCCCGCGACATGACGACGGGCGGTACCCCCAGCGGGGGTACCGCCCGTCGTCGCGTCCCGGTCCGGCGCGGCGGCGCCCCTCGGACTCCGCCCCCGACGCGGGCGCGGGCGGGACTGCGCGTGCCGAGGGAGGAAACGATTCCGCATACTGGTACCCGCAGGTGATCACGGGCGCTGGAGGACGCGTGGCGGAGGCCGAAGGGACCGCGGACGGGAAACCCGTGTCCGACGAGGCGCACAGCGCCTTCACTCCCCCGCCCGGAATGGAGCCGGAGGTCCCGGTCGAGGACCAGCCCACCTCCGAGTTCGCCGTCCCCGACGGCATGGCGGCGCCGCCCCCCGAGCCGGAGGGCTCCGCCTTCGCCGCCCCGGCCACCTACAGCGCCCAGCACTCCCCGCCGGCCTACACCCCCGGTCCGGGCTTCCCGGTCTCCCGGATGAAGGAGTCCCCCTGGCAGGACCGCATGCGCCTGATGCTGCGCATGCCGGTGGACGTGCGCCCGGTGCCCGAGCCGGCCCAGAAGCAGCCCGAGTCGGGCCCGGCCGTGGGCCGCGTGCTCGACCTCACCCTGCGCATCGGCGAGCTGCTGCTCGCGGGCGGCGAGGGCGCCGAGGACGTGGAGGCCGCGATGCTGGCCGTGGCCCGCTCCTACGGGCTGGACCGCTGCGAGCCCACCGTCACCTTCACCATGCTGTCGATCACCTATCACCCCTCCCTGGTGGGCAACCCGGTCTCGGCGAACCGCACCGTCCGCCGGCGCGGCACGGACTACACCCGGCTGGCCGCCGTCTTCCGGCTGGTGGACGACATCAGCGCGCACGAGGTGGAGGTCTCCCTGGAGGAGGCCTACCGCCGCCTCGCCGAGATCCGCCGCAACCGCCACCCGTACCCCACCTGGGTCCTCACGGCCGCCGCCGGACTGCTGGCGGGAGCCGCGTCCGTCCTGGTCGGCGGCGGGGTCACGGTGTTCTTCTGCGCGGCCCTCGGCGCCGTCCTCGGCGACCGGCTCGCCTGGTACTGCGCCGGGCGCGGGCTGCCGGAGTTCTACCAGTTCGTGGTGGCGGCGATGCCCCCCGCGGCCATCGGCGTGGCCCTGAAGATCGCCGAGATCGACGTCCGCGCCTCCGCCGTGATCACCGGCGGGCTCTTCGCCCTGCTGCCCGGACGCGCCCTGGTCGCGGGCGTGCAGGACGGCCTGACCGGCTTCTACATCACGGCCTCGGCCCGCCTGCTGGAGGTCATGTACCTCTTCATCGGGATCATCGTCGGCGTGCTCGTGGTGCTCTACGTGGGCCTCCAGTTCGGCGCCCAGCCGAACCCGGACGAGATCCTGCAGATCCCCAGCCGGCCGGTGCTCCAGATCCTGGCCTCGATGGTCCTGGTGTTCACCTTCGCGATCCTGCTCCAGCAGGAGCGCTCGACGGTGTGGATCGTGACCCTCAACGGCGGGGTCGCCTGGGTCACCTTCGGCGCGCTGCGGGCCGCCGAGCTGCCCCCCGTACCGTCCACGGCCATCGCGGCCGGGCTGGTGGGGCTGTTCGGCCAGCTCTTCTCCCGCTACCGCTTCGCCTCCGCCCTGCCCTACGTCACGGCGGCCATCGGACCGCTGCTGCCGGGCTCGGCGACGTACTACGGGCTGCTGTCGATCGCCGAGAACCGGCTGGACGCGGGGCTGGCCTCGCTCACCAACGCCGCCGCCATCGCCCTCGCCATCGCGATCGGGGTGAACCTGGGGTCGGAGGTCTCCCGGCTCTTCATGCGGATCCCGGGCGCGCAGAGCGCCGCCAAACGCCGGGCGGCCAAGCGCACCCGCGGCTTCTGAGCCCGCGGGAAACGTCCCCGGGTACGCGAACGCCCCGGGGACACCTGGTCTCCGGGGCGTACGAGGGGCCGTGGCGGGCCGTCTAGCGCTTGGCGTGCCGCCCGCGCTGACCGGGGGCCTGCGGCTCCTCCGGGGCGCCGTACGGAGCCGCGGGAGCGCCGTACGGGGCCGCGGGGGCCTGCGCGGCGGCCTTCGCCTTCTCCTTGCGGGACTTCATCACCTCGAAGACCACCGGGATGACGGAGATCAGCACGATGCCGATGAAGATCGGCTCGACGTTGTTCTTGATGACCTCGAACTGGCCGAGCTGGTAGCCGAGGCAGGTGACGCCCGCGCCCCAGGCGATGCCGCCGATGACGTTGAAGGTCAGGAAGGTCCGGTACTTCATCGCGCCGGCGCCCGCGACCATCGGGGCGAAGGTGCGGATGATCGGCACGAAACGGGCCAGCACGATCGCCTTGGGACCGTGCTTCTCCATGAACTCGTGCGCGGCGTCGAGGTTCTCGCGCTTGAAGACCTTGCTGTTCGGCCGGTTGAAGAGCTTCGGGCCGAAGAACTTTCCGATCAGGTAGCCCACCTGGTCGCCGATGACCGCGGCGGCCACGATCAGCGTGCAGACCACCCACAGCGGCTGGCTGATGTCACCGCTCGCGACGAACAGGCCCGCCGTGAAGAGCAGGGAGTCGCCGGGCAGGAACGCGAAGAGGCCGGACTCCGCGAAAACGATGACCAGGATGCCGATCAGGCCGAAATGCCCGATCAGGTACTCCGGGGACAGCCACTCAGGGCCGAGCGCAAGCGTGTACACGAGTTCCGGGCTCTCCTGGATCAGGGGGTGTCGGCGGTGGGGGGCGACAAGAAGCTGGTCTCAATTATCAACGCACACGACCCCCGCCGGGTTCCAGGCCCGGAGGGGGTCGTGTGAGCGAGATCGCGGCCACCGCACGGCGACGGAGCGGTTACACCCTGCGCACGGCGTTGGCCGTGATCGCGTCCCTCAGGTGCTCCGCGAGGCCCGGCCGCATCCCGTCGTAGAAGGCCTTGAAGCGCTCGTCCGAGACGTACATGTCGCCGAGGCAGGTGTGCATCTCGTACGGGCAGTCGTAGAACCACCGCGTGATGTGCAGGCGGTGCTCCTCGGCCATGTCCATCGCGGCCCCGCCCTCGGACGGCTCACCGGACTCCATCAGCGCGGCGTACCGGGCGCTCCAGTCGGCGACCTCGTCCTGCATCCGCTGCCAGTCGGCCTTGGTGTACGAGGCGGCCCGGCGCTGCGACTCGGCGTAGGAGTCGGTGTGGCCCCAGCGCTGCTCGGCCTCCTCCCGGTACTGCTCGGGGTCCTTCTCCCCGAAGACCTCGAACCTCTCCTCGGGCGTGAGGTTGATGCCCATCTTCTTCGCCTCCATGGCGTGCTCAACGGCCTTGGCCATCTGCTGGAGCCGGGCGATCCGTTCGGTCAGGAGGGCGTGCTGCCGGCGCAGGTGCTCCCTCGGGTCCGATTCCGGATCGTCCAGCAGGACCGCGACCTCTTCGAGCGGGAAGCCGAGCTCCCGGTAGAACAGGATCCGCTGCAGCCGGTCGAGGTCGGCGTCGTCGTACCGCCGGTGCCCCGCCCCGCTGCGCCCGCTCGGGGAGAGCAGACCGATCTCGTCGTAGTGGTGCAGGGTGCGCACCGTCACCCCGGCGAAACCGGCGACCTGGCCCACGGAGTAGCCCATCTTTCCGCCCCTCTGGTTGGGTACGCCCTCCACTGTGGTTCCTCACGCCGCGTGAGGTGCAAGTCCGTTCGCGGACGGACCGGCTAGCCCATCGCCTTCGTGCCGTCCAGGGACTCCCGGATGATGTCCGCGTGGCCCGCGTGCCGGGCGAACTCGCGCACCAGGTGCAGCAGCATCCAGCGGATCGAGACCTCGGCGTCGGGGAACCAGGGCGCCGGCGGGAGCGGGAACGAGTCGTCCAGGCTGGGCACGGACGCGACGAAGGCGTCCGTCTCCTCCTTGACCCCGTCCCAGAAGGCGAGCGCCGAGGCAGTGGTCTCGTCCTCGGTCAGCCGGAAGCCCTCGTGCCAGTCCTGGGGGGCCCGCCCGTGCTCGTTCGGCTTGCCCTGGGCCATCCGCAGCCAGTTCAGTTCCACCTCGGCCGCGTGCTTGACCAGCCCGGACAACGACAGCTCGCTCGCGGTGGGACGGCTCGCGGCCTGCTCCTCCGTCAGCCCGCGGGCCGCCTGCCGCAGCGCCTCGCGCTGGTTCTCGACGAAGAGGAGGAGCGTGCCGCGCTCGTCGCCGGGGATCTCTTCGGTGGGGTGAGCCATGACCGACCGCCTTTTCCGTGGGGGGTTCTTCCCGCGTCGCTTGTCTTTCCTGCTGACGGGAACCACGCTACGGAGCAATGCGGTCAGGGCGTGTCCTCTTTGGGGCCCTAGAACGGAAAGTTCGTCCGGCCGTGCTGGACCGAGATCCACTTCTGGGTGGTGAAGGCCTCCACCGTGGCCTCGCCGCCGAGGCGGCCCAGGCCCGAGGCCTTCTCGCCGCCGAAGGCGGTCAGCGGCTCGTCGCCGATGGTGGAGTCGTTGACGTGGATCATTCCGGTCTCGATGCGCTGCGCGAAGCGGACGCCGCGCTCGACGTCCCGCGTGTGCACGGCCCCGCTCAGCCCGTAGGGGGTGGCGTTGGTCATGCGCACGGCCTCCTCCTCGCCGTCGAAGACCACCAGCAGGGCCACGGGGCCGAAGATCTCCTGGCCCAGCAGGGGGGAGTCCTCGGGGAGTCCGGCCAGGACGGTCGGTTCCACGAGGTTGCCGCGCGTAGACCCGCGGACGAGCGCCCGGGCGCCCGATTCGACGGCGCGGTCCACGAGCGCGGTCAGGGCGTCGGCCTGGAAGGAGTTGATCAGCGGGCCGATGTGGGTGTCGGCCTCGCGGGGGTCGCCGGTCTTCAGGGCGCGGACCCGGGCGGTGAACTTCTCCGTGAACTCCTCGGCCACGGAGGCGTCGACGAGGATCCGGTTGGCGGCCATGCAGACCTGGCCCTGGAAGACGAAGCGGCTGAAGACGGCCGCGTCCACCGCGTAGTCGACGTCGGCGTCGTCGAGGACGACGAGGGCACTGTTGCCGCTCAGTTCCAGGACGGTCCGCTTGAAGTGGCGGGCGGCGACGGCGCCGACGTGCCGGCCGGTGCGGTCGGACCCGGCGAAGGAGATGACCTTCGGGACGGGGTGGGTGAGGATCGCGTCGCCTATCTCGGCGATGTCGGTGACCAGGACGTTGAGGAGTCCGGCGGGCAGCCCCGCGTCCTCGAAGATCTTGGCGATGATCCCGCCGCCCGCGACCGGGGCGTTCTGGTTCGGCTTGATCAGGACGGCGTTGCCCAGCGCCAGCGCCGGGGCGACCGACTTCATGGTGACCAGGAAGGGGAAGTTGAAGGGGCTGATCACGGCGACGACCCCGACCGGGAGGCGCTGGACCCGGTTCTCCTTGCCCGCGACCGGCGAGGGCAGGATGCGGCCCTCGGGGCGGACGGCCAGCTGGATCGCCTCGCGCAGGAACTCCATCGCGAGGTGGACCTCGTACTCGGCCTTGGGACGGGTCCCGCCGAGCTCGTCGATCATCGCCTCGACGATCTCCTTGTGGCGTTCCTCGGTGATGCGCAGGGCGCGTTCGAGGACGGTGCGTCTCGCGTAGGGGCTGGTGGCCGCCCAGTCGCGCTGGGCCCGCTCGGCCGCGCGGTAGGCCCGGTCCACCTGCTCGACCGTGGCCACCGTGATGGCCGCGAGCTTCTCCCCGTTGTACGGGTTGACGTCGATGATGTCCCACGAACCGGTGCCGGCCAGCCATTCGCCGTCGATGTACTGGTGAGCCAGGTCGGTGAATATCGACATGCCATCCCTTACTGCGAGCGCGCACCCGTGCGCTGCACCGGAGACCGATCGGTCAGTCATGCACTGATCAGACGTCATAGTACGTGCGGATCAAGACAGTTGGAGCAGTCCACGCAGGAGATCACGCGTCTTGTCAGGGTCTGGACAATCGGCCTGGAGTCGCTCCATCGCCCGCGAGTACTGCCCCACTTCCTCTTCTTTGTCCAGGTAGAGGGCACTGGTGAGCTGTTCCAGATAGACGATGTCCTGGAGGTCGGACTCGGGGAAGCGCAGCAGGGTGAAGGCTCCGCTCTCGCCCGCGTGCCCGCCGAAGGAGAAGGGCATCACCTGGAGGTGCACGTTGGGCCGCTGGCTGATATCGATCAGGTGTTCCAACTGCCCGCGCATCACGTCGCGGTCGCCGTAGGGGCGGCGCAGCGCGGCCTCGTCGAGGACGGCGTGGAAGACCGGCGCGTTCTCGGAGACCAGGACCTTCTGGCGCTCCAGGCGCAGCGCCACGCGGCGGTCGATCTCGGCGGCGCCCGCGCCGGGCATGCCGCGCTGGACGACGGCGTGCGCGTACGCCTCCGTCTGGAGCAGGCCGTGGATGAACTGCACCTCGTAGATGCGGATGAGGGAGGCCGCGCCCTCCAGTCCGACGTACGTCTGGAACCATCCCGGCAGCACGTCGCCGTAACTGTGCCACCAGCCCGCCGCGTTGGCCTCCCGGACCAGCCCCAGCAGGGACTCGCGCTCCGCGCCGTCCGTGACCCCGTAGAGCGTCAGGAGGTCTTCGACGTCCCTGGCCTTGAAGCTCACCCTTCCCAACTCCAAGCGGCTGATCTTCGATTCGGATGCGCGGATCGAGTAGCCGGCCGCCTCACGGGTGATGCCGCGGGATTCTCGGAGTCGCCTGAGCTGTGAGCCCAGGAGGATGCGGCGCACCACGGAACCGCTGGCTTCTGCGGTCACTAGTCCTGCCCTCCCCATCGCAATGTCTGCGCGTGTGCGTCGTGGGCCCCGTACCCCGGTGCGAGAGTCTGCCACCAAAACGCATCGGACCGTACTCGTTCTGTAACGGAATCCGGCGTCCCGGAAAAGAAGTCCGTAAGTATGCGTAGGAAGAAATGAGCAAGAACCGTCACGGGAGTGGACAGGTCCGGCGCGTGCACGTGCATCTGCCCTTGCATCCGGCTTCGCCATTCGGAACGATGGTGCCGCGCACCTGCGTGCTCTTCGCGCCGGCGCCGGACCCACCCCGCAGTTCTCTTCGGACAAAGCCGCCGCGCCGTCCGCGAATCCCGGGAGTGCCTCGCATGGGGACGAATGGATCGACCGTGCTAGAGCCGTTACGGCAGGGGCTGCCCCCGGTCGACCCCACGGCTGTCTCCGGGTCCGCCTCCTGCGCCCTGCCCGCCCGCTTCGAGGCGGTGCGCGGGGCCCGCTCGTTCACCCGGTCCACCCTGTCCCAGTGGGACCTGGACGACCGCTTCGACGACGTCTCCCTGGTCGTGTCCGAACTCGTCACCAACGCGCTGCGGCACGCCCTGCCCGACGACGCGCGGGGCTGCGCCGGGGAGCCCGAGGGATCCGTGCGGCTGCACCTGATGCGGTGGAGCACCCGGCTGGTGTGCGCGGTGCGCGACCCCAGCGAGGAGCGGCCGGGCGGCGCGTTCGCACCGGAGCGGACGGACGAGAACTGCGACCTGGAGTCCGGGCGCGGGCTGTTCCTCGTGGACGCCTACAGCGACAACTGGGGCTGGCACCCGCTCGCGGGCAGACTGACCGGCAAGGTCGTCTGGGCGCTCTTCATGCTCCAGGACTGACCCTCCCGAGGGGTTCGCGCCGACGGGGGACACAACGTCACGAACAGGACAACTGGCCGGGGTTGATCGTTTCGATCAGTCCCGGCCAGTGCACGTGCATGACTCGATTGCGTGCGCTGTTCCGTCAGCCGATCAGATGATCGAACTCCCCGTCCTTGACACCCAGCAGCAGCGCCTCGATCTCGGCGGGCGTGTACACGAGCGCCGGTCCGTCGGGAAAGCGCGAATTGCGCATGGCGACGTCGCCGCCGGGCAGTCTGGCGAACTCCACGCAGGATCCCTGCGAGTTGCTGTGTCTGCTCTTCTGCCAGGTCAGCTCATACAAGGAAGCGAGTTCTGCAGCTGCCATCCCGTTGTACGCGTGGTCCACAGGAAGCCCCCGATAGTGCAGATGTCAACTCCACCGGATCATAGCTGTGTTCATCAGCGCCTGCATGGGCAGATGCACGTGCACGCGCGGTGCCGCACCGGTCACTGTTGATCACTTTCTACGGGCGCAGCGCCTCGGACACCTCGTCCAGCGCCTCCAGGAGCTGCTCCCCGGCCCCGCGCAGAACGGCTGCTTCCGGGGCGTTCCCGTCGGGCAGCAGTCCGCGGACCCCTTCCCACTCCGGGACCCGCCGCTCCCGCACCGCCCTCGCCCCCGCCTCGGTCGCCTCGCGCAGGGCCCGCGCCAGCTCCGCCGCCCCCGGCACCGGCGCCTGGGTCCGGTCCGGCAGGTGGGCCTCCCACAGCATCGCGTGGCGGCCCAGCGCCGCCAGGGCGTCCCCCGCCCCGTCGGCGGCCGCACGGGACAGCCCCCGGTGCCGCACCGGCTCCCCCGCCGCCCGCACGAGCGCCTCCTGCCAGGCGACCCGGGCGTCCCGGGACGCCAGCAGCGCCTCCCGCACGTCGGCCCGCCGGGCCCCGGCCGGATCGGCGTACTGCCCGAGCACGGCGGCCGCGTACCGTCCTACGGCCGCCAGCCAGTCGGCGAGGCGCGTCCGCAGCCGCGGGGTCTCCCAGGCCGGGTAGACGGCGTACGCCACCATCGCCAGGACCCCGCCGATCAGGGTGAGGGCGATCCGGTCGGGGACGGTCTGGTCCCAGCGGACGCCGCCCATGCCGAGCAGGAAGACCACGTAGGCCGATACGAAGACCTGCGCGACGGCGTACCCGGTGCGCATCAGGGCGTACATCAGCCCCGCGCTGACCACCGCGAGCGCCCCCGACAGGTACACCCCCGGCTGCGCCAGCTGCACGATCGCGGTCGCGACGGAGACCCCGACCAGGGTGCCGCCGAACCGGGCCACGGCCCGGGACCAGGTCTGGGTGAAGTCGGGCCGCATCACCATCACCGAGGTCATCGGCGCCCAGTAGGCGTGCCCGAACGGCAGCGCGTTCCCGATCAGGTACCCCGCGCAGACCACCGCCGTGACCCGCACGGCGTGCCGCAGGACCGGCGACCCCGGACGCAGTTCGGCCCGTACGGCGCTCCCCACCAGCGGCACCAGCTCCGGCAGCGTGGGCCGCAGCATCGACTCGGCCGGGTCGGCGATCCGCCCGGACCCCGGCCCCGACCCCGGCCCGGCCGTCTCCAGGACGTCGTCCAGCAGCGCGGCCAGCCGCCGCGCGGCCCGCAGCGGCGCGCCCCCGAGCAGGTCGGGCAGGTCGGGGGCCTTGAGCACGGACAGGGCCGGCGCGGGCAGCCGTACGGGGTCCCCGTGGCGGATCGCGTGCGCGGCGGCGTCCAGCACCGTCCCGGCGGCGGCGAGCAGCTCCCGCACCCGTTCCCGGGCCGGGCCCTGCGCGGGCGCCCCGACGGCCGGGTCGGCGAGCGAGGCCAGCACGGGCCGGATCCGCTCGGCCAGGCCCCGCGCCCCGTGCAGCTCGGCCGGCCGCCGCCGGGCCTGCCGGACGGTGACGGCGGCGGCGTCCCGGGCCTTCATCAGCGGTACGGGGTCGAAGGAGGCGGCCGGGTCCTGCCGCAGCCGGCGGGCGTAGTCGGCCTCGGCGGCGAGCGCGTCGGCCAGGGCGTCGCGCCGGTCGCCCCAGCGGCGGACCGGGAACAGCACGATCAGCAGCGCCTGGACCACCCCTCCGGCGGCGATCACCGCGGCGTGCCCGGCGGCCTGCGCGACGGAGGTCGGCAGGGTGACCGTGACCAGCATGATCGCGACGTTGCCGGAGGCGATGATCCCGGCGGTGGGCCCGGCCGCCCAGAGCAGCCCCGTCACGAACGTCCAGACGGCGACCAGGAGCAGGAAGAGCCCGGTGGTGGAGGAGCCGACCAGATAGCCGACGAAGGTGGAGACGGCCAGGGTCAGCCCCGAGGCGAGGGCGAGCACCGGGCGCGGGCGCCAGCTCTGCTGGAAGGTGGCGATGGCGGCCATGAAGGCGCCGAAGGCGGAACTGACGGCCGCGCCGGGCCCCAGGAAGGCCAGCCCGAAAGCGATGACGAGCGCGAGTCCGGCGGCGGCGCGGACCGCGGCGAGGGGCTCCAGCCGGGTCCGTTCCACCGTCATGCCCGAGCGGGCGGTGTCCTTCAGCGCCCGGAGCCAGCTCATGGCGTCGAGCGTAGCCGTTTTCAGGGTTTCTTCAGGGTTTCTTCAGGTTTGTGCGCAGCCCTTGCCCCGCTGTTCCATGGGGCTGATCATCAACCGGCCGACGTCACGGTCCGGCCGTCGTCCGAAAGGTGGGTACGCACATGCTCCGCAATGGCCTCCAGCCCTGGCACCTGCTCATCGTCCTGGTGGTGTGCCTGCTGGTGTTCGGCTCGAAGAAGCTGCCCGACATGGCCCGTTCCCTGGGGAAGTCGGCGCGCATCCTGAAGTCGGAGGCGCGGGCGATGCGCGCCGAGGACGGCGCCCGGCCGGAGTCCCGCACCGAGTCCCGCACCGAGACCCGTCCGGAGTCCCGCCCGGAGACCCCGGCCGTCTAGGACCGTCCCGGTCGTCCGTCCGTCACGGAAGCGAGGGCCGCCGCCCCGCGCCCACGTGCGCGGCGTCGGCGGCCGCCGTGCCGTCCTCCCAGCCGGCGTGGTCGGTGGCGCCGCGCAGCCGGGTCGTCGTGGTCCGGGGGAACATCTCGTCCGCCCGCGAGGTGACGGCGACGTCCCGCGCCACCAGGGCGGGCAGGTTGTCCGCCGCCTCGGTGGCCGTGTGCTCGGCGGTCTCCGCCAGACGGCGGCCGAGCCGGCTGGCGTAGGCGAGCAGGAAGGACTGCCGGAAGGTCTTGGTCCGCTTGCGCCCGCCGGCCCGCTGCGCCGCTTCGGCCCGGGTCATCGCCGCCGTCCCCTGCACCAGCAGCGAGGTGTGGAGCAGCTCCACCGCCTCCAGGTCGCTCTCGAAGCCGACCACCGTGGAGAACTCGAAGCCGCTGTTCCACACCGCCCGGCAGCGGTTGGCGGTGGCCACCGCGTCCAGCAGCACCGCCTTGGCCTCCTCGTACGGGGGCTCCACCCCGATCCGGCAGGCCCCCGGCACCTGAGCCGGGCCGCCGCCGCGCGCGGCCAGCAGCGCCTCGTCCACCGTGTGGCGGGCCATCAGCTCCTGGGCCTTCGCGCTGAGCGCCTCGGCCTCCTCGGGGTACGTCGTCGCCTCGGCCTTCGCGAGCAGCGCCCGGATCCGCCCCAGCATCCGCGGCTCGATGTGCGCGTGCGCCTGCTCGGTGAGGTCGCCGGGGAGCGGGCCGACCGGCTCGATCGACGGCAGCCGCACCAGCAGCCGCAGCACCTCCAGGACGGCGGTGGCCAGGGTGAACCGGTCCGCCTTGGCGCGCCGCGCGAGCTGTTCGGCGTACGCCCCGTCCTCGTCCCACCAGACCTCGGCGTCGGTCCACCGCTCCGGGAGGCGTGCGTAGCGGCGCGCCTCGGCGGCCACCAGGTCGGCGGTGATCCGCAGGTGGAGCTCGTCCAGGTCGCGGCGGACCAGCCGCAGCACGTCGGCGGGCTGCCAGCCCCGCTCCCAGGCCTGCCGTACGTACGCCTCCCCGCGCGCGAGCAGCTCCCGCCCGACCCCGCCCCACCGCGCGGGCTCGGCAGCGAGCACGGAGGCGCCCGTGTCCAGCCCGGCGTCGTCCTGGGCGTAGAGGGCGGCGGCGAAGGCCCGGTCAACGGTTGCGGCGAACTCACTCACCCCTTCAGCTTGACATGCCCCCCGCGCCCGGCCGGTCCGCTCCCGGCGCGCGCGGCCCCGCCCCCGCGGGCCGGCCGCGCCGGGAAGGCCCTTGTCAGACCCCGGTGGGACACTCGCACCCGTGAGCGACGCACCCGGCCCCTGGGCCCTCGCCGAAGACGGCGACGGCTGGTGGCACGCCGCGCCCGTGCCGCCCGCCACCGGCCCCCGCCTGCGCGTCCGCGACCCCGCCGAGGCCGTCCGGGCCGCCCCCGCCGCGACCCGCTGGATCTGGCGGTCCACCGCCGCCGCCTACCCCCGCCTGCTCGCCGCCGGCGTCCGTGTCGAGCGCTGCTACGACGTCGAGGACGCCGAGTCGCTGCTCCTCGGCCACGAGGGCCGCTTCGGCGAGCCCCGCTCCGCGGCCGCCGCCTGGGCGCGCCTCAACGACGCGCCCGTCCCCGCGGACCCCCCGCAGCGCGCCGCCGAGCCCGGCACCCAGGACTCCCTCTTCGACCCGCGGCCCGCCGTCCCCGTCTCCCTCGACGCCCTGCTCGCCGTCCACGCCGACCAGGCGCGCCGCCTCGCCGCGACCGCCCACCCCGACCGGATGCGGCTGCTCACCGCCTCCGAGTCGGCCGCGTTCCTGATCGCCGCCGAGATGCACCGGGCCGGAATGCCCTGGCGGGCCGACGTCCACCGCGCCCTGCTGACCGAGCTGCTCGGCGAGCGCTACGCGGGCCGCGGCGAGCCCCGCCGCCTCGCCGCGCTCGCCGACGAGGTCTCCGCCGCGTTCGGCCGCCGCGTGCGCCCCGACCTGCCGGCCGACGTCATCAAGGCGTTCGCGGAGGCCGGGATCAAACTGCGTTCCACCCGCCGCTGGGAGATCCAGGAGCTCGCGCATCCGGCCGTGGAACCGCTGATCGCCTACAAGAAGCTGTACCGGATCTACACCGCCCACGGCTGGTCCTGGCTGGCCGACTGGGTCCACGACGGCCGTTTCCGCCCCGAGTTCCTCCCCGGCGGCACCCTCACCGGCCGCTGGGTCACCAACGGCGGCGGGGCCCTGCAGATCCCGAAGGTGATCCGGCGGGCGGTCGTCGCCGATCCCGGCTGGCGGCTGGTCGTCGCCGACGCCGACCAGATGGAGCCGCGCGTCCTCGCCGCGATCTCCCGCGACCCGGCCTTCATGGAGGTGGCGGGCCGCGCCGAGGACCTCTACGCGGCCGTGTCCCGCCAGGGCTTCTCCGGCGACCGGGAGCAGGCCAAGATCGCCGTCCTCGGTGCGGTCTACGGGCAGACCTCCGGCGACGGCCTGAAGAACCTGGCCGCGCTGCGCCGCCGGTTCCCGCGGGCGGTGGCCTGCGTGGACGAGGCCGCGCGGGCGGGCGAGGAGGGCCGGCTCGTGCGGACCTGGCTCGGCCGGACCTGCCCGCCGCCCGTGACCGCCGCCGAGGACGACGGGGGCGAGGCGGGACTCCCCCAGGACTCCGGGGACCTCCCGGACGGCACCGGCCGCCCGGACCGCGGGAGCCGCCCGGACGGCTGGACGCCGAGCTACGCCTCCGCCGACACCCGTGCCCGGGGCCGCTTCACCCGCAACTTCGTCGTCCAGGGCAGCGCCGCCGACTGGGCCCTGCTGATGCTCGCCGCGCTGCGCCAGTCCCTCGCCTCGGCGGGGATGCGCGCGGAGCTGGTGTTCTTCCAGCACGACGAGGTGATCGTGCACTGCCCCGCCGAGGAGGCGCCGGCCGTCGCCGAGGCGATCCGGGCCGCCGCCGACCTGGCGGGCCGCCTCACCTTCGGCGACACCCCGGTCCGCTTCCCCTTCACCACCGCGGTCGTGGAGTGCTACGCCGACGCGAAATGACCCGCCTCCGACCGGGGCGGCGGCCGGGCGGCGGATCCGTGAGGCCCCTCAGCGGCCCGCGCCGGGCTGCGGGGGCAGCCTGAAGAGGTGCTGGGGTGTGACGACCCGGGTGATGGCCTCGCCGAACAGGGCACTGGGCTCGGCGCCGTCGGAGGCGGTGTCCGTGTTGAGCAGGACGACCATGGTGGCCCGCTCCTGGGGGAGGTACACGGTCAGCGACTGGTAGCCGGGCAGGGATCCGTTGTGGCCGATCCAGCCGTCGACGTTGAAGATGCCCAGGCCGTAGCCGGTGTCCGGGAGGTCCCCGGCCGGGCTCACCTTCAGCCGCTCGGCCTGGGTGGCGGGGGTCAGCAGGGTGCCGGTGGCCAGGGTCTTCGCCCAGCTCCGCAGGTCGGGGAGGTCGGAGATCATCGCTCCGGCGGCCCAGCCCCAGGAGGGGTTCCAGTCGGTGGCGTCCTCGGTCTTCCCGTCGGCGGTCGCGTCCGTGTAGCCGTGCGCGTGCGGACTCGGGAACTCCGCGCCGGTCGGGAAGAGGGTGTGCGTCAGCCCGGCGGGCTTGACCACCTGCTGGTCGATGTAGTCGGCGAGCCTCTTCCCGCTCACCTTCTCCACCACCAGCCCCAGCAGGATCAGGTTGGTGTTGGAGTACTCGAACCTGGCGTCCGGCGCGAAGTTCACGGGGTGCCCGAAGGAGTAGGCGAGGAGCTCCCGCGGCGTGAAGTTCCGCCGGGGGTCGCTCGTCAGGGCCTTGAAGAACCCTTCGTCCTCCGAGTAGTTGAACAGCCCGCTGCGCATGCCGGCCAGCTCGCGCAGGGTGATCCTGTCGCCGTTCGGGACGCCCGCGACGTACCTGCCGATGGGGTCGTCCAGGCCCACCTTGCCCTGGTCGACCAGCCTCAGCAGGGCCGTCACCGTGAAGGTCTTCGTCTCGCTGCCGATCCGCATGTTCAGACCGGGTGTCATGGGCGTTCCGGTCGCCTTGTCGGCGACGCCGAAGGCCCGTACGTACTCGCCCTTGCCGGGGGCGGAGAGGGCCACGATGACCCCGGGGACCCTGGCCTCGCGCCGTACCCTCTGCACGGCCGCGTCCAGCCGCGCCGCCACCTCGGGGGTGAGCTTCGGGAACCCGTCGGCCGCGGGGGTCGGCGGGGGCGAGGGCGTGGCCGCCGGTGTCGCCGCGGGGGCCGCCGCCACCGCCGGGGGCGCGTCCGCGTACCGGGCGCCGCCCGCTCCGACGCCGACCGGCACCACCACCAGACCCGCCGCGGCGGCCGCGACCGCCGCGCTGCGCCACCGTGTCGTCATGCCCGGCCTCCTGCCCGTGCGCCGCCGCCCCCTCCCCACGCTAGCCCCGCCCTCGCGGCCCCAGCGACCGCAGGGGTGACGGGGAGCGGGACTCGCGGAGCGGCTCGACGCCCTCGTACGGCAGCGCCGGGCCGGCTGATGCCTTCGTCCGCCGCGGCGCCCGGGGCCACGGCCCTTGCGCCCGTATCCGACCGGCGCATTCTGAACACGTTCAATCCGCGTGTTGGCGAGGAAGGGCATGTGGTGGCCGAGCATCGGAAAGTGTCCGCCCGGCAACGGGGTTGGGCCGTGGCGGGGGCGCTGGCGGCTTGGGGCCCCGTGGTGCTGTGGTTCGCCCGCGGTATCGAGCCGAACCGGGCGTTCGTCGTCTTCGTGGTCACCGCGATAGCGGCGACCGTCCCGCTCCTGTTGCAGGACGGCCCCCTGACCTTCGCCCGGGCCTGTCTCGTCAGCGGGTTGTTCCTGGCGGCGTGGGGACCGCTCGCTCCCCGGCACGGCATGTACCGGTTCGCTCCCGCCGCCCTCCTGCTGCTCGTCGCCGCCTACGGGCACGCCGGCAACCGCCCCGGGCCGTGGTTCTCGGTGATCGCTCCCTTCACCGCCGTGGTGGTCACGGCGCTGGGCCTCGCACCGATGTAGGCGATCGGACCGCCGGGAGCCGGGCCGGGGCGGGGGACCGGGCGGGCGGGCCGCGGGCCGCGGGCCGCGGGCCGGGATCAGTCGATCACGATCTCCGTCTCGAAACGACCGCCCAGGGCCCTCAGACGCCGCTCGCACTCCTGCCGGGTCGGCGCCGAGAGCACCGCCGCGGCCAGGAAGTCCGAGGAGAGGGCGGCCTCGGCGAGGACCTCCCCCGGCTCGGCGAAGACCCCGTAGAACCGCACCCAGGGCTCCTCCGGGATCACCGGGATGGCGCGGACCGTGCCGGGCCGCTTCATCATCAGGACCTGCCCCGCCATGCGGACCGGCCGCAGCCGCCCGCCCTCCGGCCCGGCCGGGAGCCCCGCCAGGGCCGGCAGGGGCAGTCCCGTGTGGGCCCGCGCCGCCAGTTCCACGGGGTGCACCTCGAACACCGCGTCCAGCACGTCCCGGATGCGCGCCCCCGCCGGCCGGGCGGCGACCTCGCAGACCACGAGGCGGTCGTCGGGGGTGTGGAAGACCTCCGCGTGGAAGGCGTGGTCCGCCGGCCCGCCCAGTGCCCCGAGGGCCTCCTCGGCCAGCGCCAGCAGGCGCGGGGTCAGCGGGTCCGAGGGGTCCAGGGTGAGGTCCACCCGGGCACCGGGATCGGCCTGGAAGGAGGCGAGGTCGTACTGGTACTGCGAGGGCCAGGCCATGACGGTGCGTCCGTCCACGACCACCCCGTCCACGTGGCACATCGGGCCCGGTATGTACGCCTCCACCAGGAGGTCCTCACGGGGACCGGCGGCGGGCGGGTAGGCCCCGGCCAGGTACTCCTCCAGTTCCCCGACGCTACCCACGATCCGCAGCCCGACGGAGCCGAAACCGTCGCGGGCCTTGAAGACCACCGGCAGGCCGTGCTCCGCCGCGAAGGCCCGCGCCCCGTCGGCCGTGGCGGGCAGCGCGTACGGGGCGACCTCGATGCCGGCCGCCCGCAGCCGCTCCTTCATCAGGACCTTGTCCCGGAAGGGCAGGACCCCGTCGGGCAGCTGGCCGGGCAGGCCGAACTTCTCCCGCAGCCGGGCCGCCCGGAGCAGGTCCGCCTCGTGGAACGCGATGACGTGGGTGACCTCGTACGCGTGGGCCAGGTCCTCGGCCAGCCGGTCGAGCCGCTCCTCGTCGTCGAAGCCGTCGAGGACCTCCAGCCGGCGGTAGCCCCCGGGGCCGTCCGGGACCCGCTCCCCGCCCCCTTCGATCCGGTCGCGGGCCGCGATCAGCACGACGCCGCCGTCGAGTCCGTCCAGCCAACGGTCGTACGGGAACGGGTCCAGCGGGAAGCGGTGCAGGACGAGCGCGGTCACGCCGCCGCCCCGGCGAGGGCGGCGGCCGGGTCCTGCGCGGCCCCGGCGGCCGGGTGGACGTCGATGCGGATCTGCGCGGTGAGCCGCTCGCAGAGGGCGATCGCCGCGTCGGTGTCGGCCGCCGTCACGGCGGCGAAGCCGAGCCGGTCCCAGTTGTCGCGCAGCGGGCGCACCGGGTCGCCGGGGCGTACGGAGACCTCCACGGCCAGCACGTCCGCGCGGGCGGCGACCTCCTCCACGCCCGACACGGCGGTGACCGTTCCCGGGTCGCGGAGCACGAAGCGGGTGCAGGCCCCGGCGCGGGCCGCCGGGGGGCCGGCCAGCGGCTCGACGAGGCCCAGGGGCCAGGCCATCCCGTAGCCCATGAGGTCGATCCCGTAGGCGGCCTCGACGAGTTCGTTGATGTGGCCGCCGCCCACCCGGTTGTGGGACTCGATGACGACCGGGCCGCGTGATCCGAGGCGCAGCTCGGTGTGGCTCGGCCCGTCGGTCACGCCCATCGTGTCGAGGAAGTCCGCGACCGCGGCCGTGATCCGGGCGTGGTCCCCCGGTGCGAGCCGGGCGGGCAGGGCGTGGCCCAGCTCCGCGAAGTGCGTGTCGTCGACGAGCTTCTCCGTCACGGCGACCACCACGTGGCGGCCGGCGAAGCTGAGGGCCTCCACGCTGAACTCGGGGCCGTCGAGGTAGGACTCCATCAGGAACTCGTTCACCGTGTACAGGGTCGAGCCGCGGTCGGTGCGCCGGCCGCGCAGCTCCTCGATCCGCTCCCACACCGCGTCGAGCTCCCCGGCACCGTTCACCCTGATCAGGCCGAAGCTCGCGGTGGCGTCGGTGGGCTTGACGATGAACGGGAACCCGGCCCGCCCGGCGAAGGCCTCCAGGGACTCCCGGTCGGTGACCCGGTCCCAGTGGATCGCCAGCCGCCCGTGGTCGGTCAGGTGCTGCCGCATCAGGTACTTGTTGCGCATGCGGCGGCTGACCTCGGGGCGGGTGCCGGGGAAGCCGAAGTGGTCGTTCAGCCGGGCCGCCATGTCCAGGCCGCCCTCGGTGAGCGAGACGACGGTGTCGAAGTCCCAGACCTCGCGGGCGGCCTCGGCGAGCGGCCGTACGGTCGTCCAGTCGGTGTAGTCGATCATCAGGAGGACGTCGGCCAGCCCGGTCTGGAACGCGTTGACCTTGTCGGGGTGCTGGAGCAGGACCACGCGTACGCCCAGGTCCTTGGCCCGTTCGAGGTGCTGGTCGGTACCGCCGACGAGCAGCACGGTCCGGTCGCCGGGGGCGGCGTCCGGAGCGGGGGTGGGCGCGGTCTGCGCGGTCGGCGCGGTCATCACAGGGCTTCCTTCGGGGTGGGGGTGGTCCGGGCGCGCAGTGCCGCGTGGGCCGCGGCGATCCGCTCGGCGGCCTCCGCGGGGCTCGGGGCGTCGACGACGGCGTAGCCGTGCCGGGTGCCGGAATCGGTGGTGAGCGGGAGGACGTCACCGGGTCCGTACGGGAAGTGCACGGCGTGCACGTGGTCGAGGGCCCTGAGCTCGTCCAGGCCCTCGACGGACTCCAGCCGTCCCGCGGGCAGCCGGAAGAAACCGACGGAGGCGTACCGGTGGGCGGCGGGCGCCCGCACGTCCTCCCCGGCCAGCCCGCGGAAGATCGCGGCCTCCAGGTCGAAGCCGGTGGCCACCTCCACGAGGAGCGGGATCCGGTCGCCTCCGAGCCGGGCCTGGGACTCCACGACGCGCGGCCCGGCCGGAGTGAGGATCACCTCGGTGTGGGCGGGGCCGAAGGCGAAGCCGGAGAGGTCGAGCAGGGCGGTGACGGTGGAGCGGATCGCCTCCGCCCCGGCCGGGTCGAGCGGGGCCGGATGGACGTGCCCGGTCTCGATGAATCCGGGAGGCCCGCTGGTCTGCTTGGCGGTGATCCCGACGATCTGGTGGGCGCCGCCGACGCTCAGGGTCTCCACGCTGAACTCGGGGCCCTCCAGGAACTCCTCGATGATGAAGGGGCCTTCGATGCCGGCGGACTTGACCCGCTCGGTCCATTCGGCCAGGTCGGCGACGGTGCGCACCAGCGCGACCCCGCGGCTGCCCGCGGAGTTGGTGGGCTTGACCACGGCCGGCAGTCCGAACTCCGCGAGCAGCGGCTCGACTTCCGCGAGAGCGGCGGCCTCGCGGGCGCGGACCACGGAGACGCCGCCCGCGTTGAGGAGCCCGCGCATGGCGTTCTTGTCGTTGAGCAGCCGCACCGAGGCGGCGCTGTTCGGGGACAGGCCCAGCGCCTCCGCCTCGGCGACCACCGGGGCCATGCTCCGCTCGCTGCCCAGGTGCAGTACGTACTGGACCCGGTGTTCCTCGGCGGTGCGGGCCACCAGGGCCCGCAGCGCGGCCTCGTCCTCGAAGTCGGTGAGGAGCAGTTCCTCCGAGTGCGCCGCGACCTGGTCGAGGTAGGCGGCGGTGCGCAGCTTCGGGTCCCAGACCGACCAGACCCGGAAGCCGGCCTCGACGGCCTTGCGGACGAGCTGCTCGTACGGCATCACCATCAGGAGCCGGCCGGCGGTGCGGGGGTGGGTCATGACGTGGCTCCGTTCCGGGCAGGCGCGGCGGCCTGCGGGTTCTGGTCCGCGGCGGCGGGGTCCTGCTCGGCGGTGGCCCGGCGGGCCTCGCGCAGCGGCAGCAGGGAGCGGTAGACGAGGATGGCGCCGAGGCCGGCGGCTCCGTAGAGCAGGCTCATGCCGACCGGGGAGAGGAACGCCCCCACGGTCACGCACAGCGAGCCGACGAGCAGGCCGAGGCGCGGCACCAGGCCGTAGGCGGCCAGGTACTTGGTGCGGGCGACCGGGTCGACGAGGTCGGCCAGGATGGCCTGCTTGACCGGCACGTTCATGATCTCCCCGAGGGTGAACACGACCGCGCCGGCGATCAGGATCCAGCCGCTGTTGCTGACGGCGAGGACCATGTACCCGGCGGTGAAGACGGCGATGCCCGCGTAGAGCCGGACCCGGTCCGGAAGCCGACGGAACATGCTGCCCGTGAACAGGGCGAACACCACGACCAGCGCGGTGTTGACCGCCCTCAGGATGCCGAGCATCGCGACCCCGTCCACCGCCGGGAACCAGCGCTCCAGGCCGGCCAGCGCCTGCTCGGGGAACTCGTCCGCGAGCCGGACGGCGATGTAGTAGCCGATCTGGACCTCGACGGCCCGGGTGAGGATCGCGGCACCCACCAGCCGCAGGAACACCCGGTCCCGGGAGACGGCGAGGTAGCCGCGGAGCATCGCCGCGACGCCGGCGGCCTGCTCCTTGGCGGACTCCGGGGCGCTCTCGGCGATCCACCACCGGACGACCAGCGCGGTCGCCGCGGACAGTACGGCCGCGGCGGTCAGCAGCAGGGTGAAGTGGTCGCCGTAGAAGAAGCCGCCGATCAGGGCGCCGGCGGTGAACGCCATGTTGATCGACCAGTAGTTGATCGTGTAGACGAGCGTCCGGGTCTCGGGGGTGGAGACGTCGATCATCATCGCGTCGGCGGCCGGGGTGGCCGCGCTCGCGAGGCAGGTGTTGAGCAGGAAGAGGACGAAGGTCACCGTCCCGGACTGCCACCAGGGCGAGTTGGCCAGGGCGAGCAGCCCGAAGGTGAGGGCCGCGCCGACCTCGCCGGCGACCATCAGCGGCTTGCGGCCGTGGACGTCGGCGAGGTGGCCGCCGAGGAAGTTGCTGGCGATGCCCGCGGCGGCGACCACCATGGTCAGCACGCCGGCCGCGGCGGCCCCGTAGAGCGCGGCGAGGTGGATGACCATCAGCGGCATCAGCATGATGCCGAGCAGCCGCTGGACGAATCCGACGCCGAGCCTCAGCTTGATGTTCGGATGCAGGTCGCGGACGTTCATGCCGCGGCCCCTTCGCGCCCCCCGCCGGCGGGGCCGGCGCTCTCGGCGGGTACGGGGACGGGCTCGGTGTGCTGGGCGGTCACCGGCATGTCTGGGTTCCTTTGCGAAGGCGGAGGGCGCAGGCCGGCCCCGCGGCGGAGGGGGTCAGGACCGCACGGTCAGCGCGGCGGACTGTCCGGTGGCGGCTTTCCCGGCGGCCTGCTTCCCGGCGACGTGCTGCTCCGCGACCGGCTTGACCACGCCGTCCCGGGAGGCGGCGGCGCCGGCCACCGCCTCGTCCTCCTCCCAGAGGCTGAGGTAGCGCTCGCCGGTGTCGGGCAGCACCGTGACGATCGAGGCGCCGATGTAGTCCGGATGCGCGGCCAGCCGGGCGCAGGCGTGCGCGACGGCGCCGGAGGAGACCCCCACGAAGACGCCCTGCCGGCGGGCGAGCCCACGGGCGGCGGCCATCGCGTCCTCGTCGGAGACGGTCACCACGCTGTCGATCAGGGCGACGTCGGTGGTCGGGGCCACGAAGCCGCCGTTGAGGCCGGGGATCCGGTGCTGGCCGCCGGTGCCCTGGGAGAGCACGGGCGAGTTCTCCGGCTCGACCGCGACGACCCGGATGGTCGGGTCCTGCTCCTTCAGGTACTTCGCGATGCCCGTCAGGGTCCCGCCCGTGCCCACGCCGCAGACCAGCACGTCGACGCGGCCGGCCGTGTCGGCCCAGATCTCCGGGCCGGTGGTCTCGTAGTGCGCCCGCACGTTGTCGGCGTTCTCGTGCTGGCAGGGGAACCAGGACCCGGGGATCGACGCGTGCAGCTCCTCGGCCTTGGCGATCGCGCCGGAGTAGCCCGTGTCGCGCGGGGTCTGCACGACCTCCGCCCCGAGTGCCTTGAGCAGGGCGACCCGCTCGCGGGTGGCGCTGTCGGGCAGCACGATCACGCATCGGTAGCCGCGGGCGGCGCAGAGCGCGGCCAGCGAGATGCCCGTGTTGCCGGAGGTCGCCTCGATGACGGTGCCGTTGCCGGGCGTGATGTCGCCCCGCGCCTCGGCGGCGCGCAGCATGAACAGGGCGGCCCGGTCCTTGCTGGTGGACATCGGGTTGGCGGACTCCAGCTTGGCCAGCACCTCGGTGCCCGGGGCGGTGTCCTCGAAGCGCAGGCGGATCAGCGGGGTCGACCCGATCAGGTCCTCGATGCTGTCGGCGATGCGGCGGTTCTCACTGCTTTCCACGTCTGGGTCCTCACAAGTCGGTTCGTACGGCTGCTGTTCGGGTGGTCGTACGGACGGCCGTACGCCGGCGGGGCCGGAACGCGGACGGGGCTACCAGGAGCCGGCCGAGGCGGTCACGGCGTACAGGTCCTCCATGGGCTCCGGCTCCTTGCCGACCGCCTTGATCACGGCGGTGGCCGCCAGTACCCGGGCTCCCGGGGGCACGTCCTTGTTGACGAGCGCCTGTGCGCCGATGACGGCGTGCTCGCCGATGGTGACGGGACCCAGCACGGTCGCGTTCGTGCCGAGCACGACGTTGCGGCCCACCACCGGATGGCGGCGCTCGCCCTCGGGGCGGGCGTTGTCGCTCCACCACCCGACGGCGCCCAGCGTCACCTGGTGGTAGATGGTCACGTCGTCCCCGACCACCGCGGTCTCGCCGATCACGACGGCCGCGCCGTGGTCGATGAACACGCGCCGGCCGAGCACCGCACCGGGGTGGATCTCCACGGCGGTGCCGCGGCGGGCGTACCAGGCGATGATCCGCGCGGTCATCCGCATCCCGCGCCGGTGCAGCCGGTGCGCGACCCGGTGCGACCACAGGGCGGGCAGTGCCGCGTGCAGCAGCGCCTCGCGGCGGTTGCGCATGGACGGGTCCCGCGCCACCACCACCTCCAGGTCCTCCTTCATGATCCGGAAGAGGCCTATCCGGTCACCGGCCATCAGACGAGCACCTCGGCCGCGTCGACCGCCGCCAGCACCGCGCCGGTCAGGCTCTCCAGCCGCGCCACGAGCTCCGGGTCGGTGTACCGGCCGTCCTCGGTGGCCTGCCCGCCCGCCCCGGCGACGGCGACCGGCTCGTGCTCCACGACCCGCGCACCGCACCGGGTGAGTACGCCGACCAGCCCGGCCTGGGCGTCGAGGGCGCCGCGCGCTCCGGGGGAGGCACTGGCCACGGCCGTCACCTTGCCGGTCAGCGCGCTCGGGCCGTCGATGCCGCGGGACAGCCAGTCCAGCGCGTTCTTCAGCGCGCCCGGCATCTCGCCGTTGTAGGAGGGGGTGCTGATGAACAGCGCGTCGGCGCCGGCGACCAGCTCCTGGGCCCCGCGCACCGCCGCCGAGGCGCCGGACCGCTCCAGCCCGGCCTCGTAGAACGGCAGGTCCGCCACGGCCAGCGACACGCTCTCGTGCTCACCCGGCAGCGCCGCCAGGATGTGACGCACCGTCGCCAGCACGGCGCCGTTCACCGAGTCCTGACGGGTACTGCCCGACATCAAAACGATCTTCACCACGGGAACTCCTTCATCCGGGCCTCGGCCGACAGGCCTCCGACCGGCCCGCGCCCTCCACGCAACGGTGCCAGCCGGCCCCGATGCCGGACTCGAACCCCACTAGGACCCCGGCGGAGAACCGCCCCACCCCCGCTACGCACCCGCCACACGCGGGCGCCGCACCGTGTCCGGCATGCGCTCCCCGACGCCGCACGGCGTCCGCCGGCCGGCTCCGGGCGAACGCGAAGGGGGCCCAGACCACATGGTCTGGGCCCCCTTCGGGCGTGTTCCGGCGCCTACTGCGGCGGCAGCTTGTCCAGCTGGGCCCGGAGCCGGGCGATGTCCGTCCCGGCCTTGGCGAGACGGCCCTTGATCTTGTCCACGACGTTGTCGGGGGCCTTGGCGATGAATGCCTCGTTCCCGAGCTTGGCCTCGGCCTGCTGCTTCTCCTTCTCGGCGGCGGCCAGGTCCTTGCTCAGCCGCTTGCGTTCGGCCGCCACGTCGATGGTGCCCGACAGGTCGAGCGAGACCGTGGCTCCGGCGACCGGCAGGGAGGCGGTGGCGGCGAAGCCCTCGCCCTCCGGCTGGAGGCGCAGCACCTGGCGGATGGCCGCCTCGTGCGGAGCCAGCGCCGTGCCGTCGAGCTCCAGGCGGGCCGGGACCTTCTGGCCCGGCTGCAGGCCCTGGTCCGAGCGGAACCGGCGGACCTCCGTGACCACCTGCTGGACCAGCTCGATCTCCTGCTCCGCGGCCTCGTCGCGGAACCCGGAGTCCTTCGGCCAGTCGGCGATGACGACCGACTCGCCGCCCGTGAGCGTGGTCCACAGGGTGTCCGTGACGAACGGGACGATCGGGTGGAGCAGCCGCAG
The DNA here is from genome assembly GCF_055581065.1 of Streptomyces sp. NPDC031479. Classification (NCBI taxonomy): domain Bacteria; kingdom Bacillati; phylum Actinomycetota; class Actinomycetes; order Kitasatosporales; family Streptomycetaceae; genus Streptomyces; species Streptomyces sp. NPDC031479. Next base: position 483,330 of record NZ_JBVIKC010000001.1, on the reverse strand, counting down.
GGTGACGTCGAGGACTTCGCCCAGGACGCGCGCGGAGACCTTGGCCTGGTCGCCCTCCTCGAAGAACGTCGTCTTCGACAGCTCGACGTACCAGTCGAAGACCTCGTCCCACGCGAAGTGGTAGAGGGCGTCCGCGAGCTTGGCGAACTGGTAGTCCTCGTAGTACGCGTCCGCCTCGGCGACGACCTTGTTCAGCCGCGACAGGATCCAGCGGTCGGTCGCCGACAGCTGCTCGGCGGGCGGAAGCTCACCTTCGACCGTGGCGCCGTTCATGAGCGCGAAGCGGGTGGCGTTCCAGATCTTGTTGGCGAAGTTGCGGGACGCCTGGACCCAGTCCTCGCCGATCGGGACGTCGACGCCCGGATTGGCGCCCTTGGCCAGGGTGAAGCGCAGGGCGTCGGAGCCGTACTTGTCCATCCAGTCCAGCGGGTCGACCGTGTTCCCGAACGACTTCGACATCTTCTTGCCGAACTCGTCGCGGACCATGCCGTGGAAGGCGATCGTGCGGAACGGCGGCCGGCCGTCCATCGCGTACAGACCGAACATCATCATCCGGGCGACCCAGAAGAACATCAGGTCATAGCCCGTGACCAGGACGGAGTTCGGGTAGAACTTCTCCAGGTCCGGCGTCCGCTCGGGCCAGCCGAGCGTGGAGAACGGCCACAGCCCGGACGAGAACCACGTGTCGAGGACGTCGGTGTCCTGCGTCCAGCCCTCACCGGCCGGCGGCTCCTCGTCGGGGCCGACGCAGACCAGTTCGCCGTTCGGGCCGTGCCAGACCGGGATGCGGTGACCCCACCAGAGCTGGCGCGAGATGCACCAGTCGTTGAGGTTGTCGACCCAGTCGAAGTAGCGCTGCGACATGTCGGCGGGGTGGATGTCGACCCGGCCGTCGCGGACCGCGTCACCGGCGGCCTTGGCGAGGGTCTCGACCTTGACCCACCACTGCAGCGACAGGCGCGGTTCCAGCGTCGTCTTGCAGCGCGAGCAGTGGCCGACGGAGTGGACGTAGGGGCGCTTCTCGGCGACGATCCGGCCCTCGGCCCGCAGGGCGGCGACGATCGCGGAGCGGGCCTCGAAGCGGTCCAGGCCGAGGAACGGGCCGTGGACGGTGATGATGCCGCGCTCGTCGAGGACCTCGATGGATTCGAGGTCGTGGCGCTGGCCGATGGCGAAGTCGTTCGGGTCGTGCGCCGGGGTCACCTTGACGGCGCCGGTGCCGAACTCCGGGTCGACGTGCGTGTCGGCGACGACCGGAATGATCCGGTCGGTCAGCGGCAGCCTGATCTGCTTCCCGATCAGACGGGCATAACGCTCGTCGTCGGGGTGGACGGCGACGGCGGTGTCGCCGAGCATCGTCTCCGCGCGAGTGGTGGCGACGACGATGGTGTCCTCGCCCTCGCCGTACTTCATGGAGACGAGCTCGCCGTCGTCGTCCTGGTAGTCGACCTCGATGTCGGAGATGGCCGTCAGACAGCGGGGGCACCAGTTGATGATGCGCTCGGCGCGGTAGATCAGGTCGTCATCGAACATCTTCTTGAAGACGGTCTGGACGGCCCGGGACAGGCCTTCGTCCATGGTGAAGCGGTCCCGGCTCCACGCCAGCCCCTCGCCGAGGCGCCGCATCTGGCCGGCGATCTGCCCACCGGACTCGGCCTTCCACTCCCACACGCGCTCGACGAAGGCTTCGCGGCCCAGGTCGTGGCGGGACTTGCCCTCCTTGGCGAGCTCGCGCTCGACGACGTTCTGCGTGGCGATACCGGCGTGGTCCATGCCGGGCTGCCACAGCGTCTCGTACCCCTGCATGCGCTTGCGGCGGGTGAGGGCGTCGATCAGCGTGTGCTCGAAGGCGTGGCCCAGGTGAAGTGAGCCGGTGACGTTCGGCGGCGGGATGACGATCGTGTACGCCGGCTTCTCGCTCTTCGCGTCAGCCTCGAAGTACCCGCGCTCTACCCAACGCTCGTACAACGCCCCCTCTACCTCGGCCGGCGCGTACTGGGTCGGCAGCTCGTGGGTAGGCGTCGGCCCGCTGTTGGGGCTCTGAGGAGTGTTGTCGGTCACGACGGCCATTCTCGCAGGACGGAGCGGCCATGCCTCTGCGCCATCAGTCCTGGCCGCCGCATGCCCGTACAGCTGAAGGGCATGAAAAAGCCCCAGGTCACGGCGAGTGAGTCCTGGGGCTGATCCGAGCCGCCTTCGGGATTCGAACCCGAGACCTACGCATTACGAGTGCGTTGCTCTGGCCAACTGAGCTAAGGCGGCACCGCTGTAAGACGAGAAGATTTCCCCTGGGGGACGCTCTCATCAGCAGCGGCGCCAAGTCTACAGGGTCGAAGCGGGTGCCCCGTACCGGGATGGCCAGGAGGTCAGCAGCGCTTGCCCGCAGCGGGGGGCTGGCCCTGCAGGAGGTAGCGGTTGATCGCGGTGTCGATGCAGTCGCTGCCGCGTCCGTACGCCGTGTGGCCGTCGCCGTCGTACGTCAGCAGGGTGCCCGAGTCGAGCTGGCCGGCCAGGGACTTGGCCCACTTGTACGGGGTCGCCGGGTCGCGCGTCGTGCCGACCACCACGATCGGAGCCGCCCCCTTCGCCGTCAGCGGCCTCGCCTTGCCCGTGGCCTTCACCGGCCAGTACGTGCAGTTCAGCGAGGCCCACGCCAGGCCCGCGCCGAAGACCGGCGAGGCCTTCTCGAAGGAGGGCAGCGCGGACTGGACGTCCTCGGGGCCGTTGAAGGCCGGCGGCAGGTCGAGGCAGTTCACGGCGGCGTTGGCGGACATCAGGTTCGCGTACGTGCCGCCCGCGTCGCGTTCGTAGTAGCTGTCGGCGAGTGCCAGCAGCCCGGACCCGTCACCGTTCATCGCGTCCGTGAGGGCCGTGCGCAGCTGCGGCCACGCGCTCTCGTCGTACAGCGCCGCGATCACGCCGGTCGTCGCGAGGGACTCGCCCAGGGGGCGGTTCGGGTCGCCCGAGGGGACCGGCTGGGCGTCGAGTTTGCGGAAGAAGTCCTTCAGGTTCTGTGCCACCGCGTCGGGGTTGCCCCGCCCCAGCGGGCATTCCGACTGCTTCGCGCAGTCCTTCGCGAAGGAGCGGAAGGCGGTCTCGAAGCCCTCCGTCTGGTCGCGGTTCAGCTCCAGCGCGGGCCGCGTGGGGTCCATGGCCCCGTCCAGGACCAGCCTCCCGACGCGGGCCGGGAAGAGGTCGGCGTACGTCGCCCCGAGGAAGGTGCCGTACGAGGCGCCGACGTAGTTCAGCTTCTCGTCGCCCAGCACCGCGCGCAGCACGTCCATGTCGCGGGCGGCCTCCGCCGTGGAGACGTGCGGCAGGACGCGCCCCGAGCGCGCCTGGCAGGCCGCCGCGAGTTCCTTGAACGAGGTCACCAGCTCGGCGCGCTCCGCGGCGTCGTCCGGGGTCTGGTCCACCTGGGTGAACCGGTCCATGCCGTGACCGGTCAGGCACTCGACGGGGCTGCTGCGGGCGACCCCGCGCGGGTCGAAGGAGACCATGTCGTACTGGGCGCGCACGGCGGCCGGGTAGCCGATGCCCGCGTACGCCTGGAGGTATCCGATGCCCGAACCGCCCGGCCCGCCCGGGTTGACCAGCAGGGAGCCGAGCCGCTTGCCCGGGCCCGTGGCCGCGCGGCGCGCCACGGCGAGGTCGATGTCCTGCCCGGAGCCGGGGTTCGCGTAGTCCAGCGGCGCCTTCATGGTGGAGCACTGGAAGCCGGGGACGCCGCAGTCGCGCCAGGTGAGCTTCTGCTCGTAGTACGGGCGCAGCGCGGCCGGGACCGCGGCCGGCTCCGCCGAGGCCGAGGCCACGTCCGAGCCCCCGGAGGTGCAGCCGGAGAGGAGCAGCCCGGCGGCTGCGATCACGGTTCCGGTGGTACGCAGCAGACGCCTGGTGTCCATGGCGCGAGCCTACGTGCTGCCCGCCGTCCGCGTCGGCGCCCGTGCGGCGGGCGTGGGGCGGGCGGCCGTCCGCCGAACGGGGGCGTACCGGCCGCCCCGCCCGTGCCGGACCCGTCACGCGCGGGGCCCGGATCGCTCGGACGGGTGAAGGGGGAAACGGGGACCGGGAACGGAGAGCGGAGAGCTGGGAACGGAGAGCGGGCAGCGGGGAGCGGGGAGCGTTCAGCCCGCGCGCAGGGCCATCGTCATCGCCTCGACCGCGAGGAGGGGCGCCACGTTCCGGTCGAGGGCCTGGCGGCAGGCGATGATCGCCTCGATGCGCCGCAGGGTGCGCTCGGGGCCCGAGGCCCGCGCGACCCGGTCGAGGTCCGGCCGTACGTCCTCGTTGGCGATGGCCAGGTTCGAGCCGAGCTGCAGGGCCAGGACGTCCCGGTAGAAGCCCGTGAGCTCGGTCAGCGCCAGGTCGAGGCTGTCGCGCTGGGTACGGGTGCGGCGGCGCTTCTGGCGGTCTTCGAGCTCCTTCATCACACCGGCCGTGCCCCGGGGCATGCGGCCGCCCGCGCCCGCTCCGGCGCCGAGGGCGGCCCGCAGCTCCTCGGTCTCCTTGACGTCGACCTCCTCCGCCATCTGCTTGGCGTCCTCGCCGGCGGCGTCGACCAGCTCCTGCGCGGCCTTGAGGCAGCCGCCCACGTCGTCCACCCGCAACGGCAGCTTGAGCACGGTGGCCCTGCGCGTCCGGGCGGACTCGTCGGTGGCCAGCCGCCGCGCCCGGTCGATGTGGCCCTGGGTCGCGCGGGCGGCGTTGGCGGCGGCGGCGGGCTCCACCCCGTCCCTGCGCACCAGCAGGTCGGCGACGGCCGCGACCGAGGGGGTGCCCAGGGTCAGGTGCCGGCAGCGGGAGCGGATGGTGGGCAGCACGTCCTCCAGCGAGGGTGCGCACAGCAGCCACACCGTGCGCGGAGCGGGCTCCTCCACCGCCTTCAGCAGGACGTTCCCGGCGCCTTCGGTGAGCCGGTCGGCGTCTTCCAGGACGATGACCTGCCAGCGCCCCACGGCCGGGGAGAGCTGGGCCCGGCGCACCAGGTCCCGGGTCTCCTTCACGCCGATGGACAGCAGGTCGGTACGGACGATCTCCACATCGGCGTGCGTGCCGACCATGGTGGTGTGGCAGCCGTCGCAGAACCCGCAGCCGGGCTCGCCGCCGAGCGCCCGGTCGGGGCTGACGCACTGGAGCGCCGCCGCGAAGGCACGGGCGGCGGTGGCCCGCCCGGAGCCGGGCGGGCCGGTGAACAGCCAGGCGTGGGTCATCTTGGACGAGGGCGGCGGCGGGGCCCCGTCCGAGGCGGCGGTGACGAGCGCGTCGGCGTCCCGCGCGGCGGCGGCCAGCTGCGTCCGCACGCGCTCCTGCCCCACCAGGTCGTCCCACACGGACATCCCGCCCACCGCCTTTCCCTACGCGGCCCGCGCGCTCACGCCCGGCGCCGTGCCGCCCTGCTCTGTCCCTCGCCCGGCTCTCCCGCGCGTCCCGATCACATTGTGGCGTGCGCCACCGACAGTCCCGGATCAGCGGCGGCGCGAACCGCCTCCGCCGCGTCGGCCGTCCTCGCCGTCCTCCTCGTCCCCGCGCGGCCCCAGCAGCTCGTCGGCCAGGGTCGGCAGGTCGTCCATCGGAGTGGCCTCGGCCCAGTCGGACGGGGCCCGGCGCGGCCGGCCGTCGTCCCCGACGACCGGGAGCTCACGGGTCACGTCGTTCCCGGAGTCCCGGAAGATGCCGGGCGGAACCCGGTCGGCCGGGCTCTCCTGCGAGTGACGGACCGTCGGCCGGGTGGCCGGGGCGGACGGCGGCGCCGTACGCGCCGACGCGTCCCGGGCGTCCGGACCGCCCGCCGGCCCGTCGGGGCGTACGGACGGCAGCACGGCCGTCTCGTCCGCCGCCGGGTCGATCTTGGGGACCGGGACGGTCTCGGTGATGTCGTCGGGCCGCAGGGCCCGCTTGATGCGCGGGGTCTCGACGGTGACGGCGTCGTTCGGGTGGGGCTCCTTGCGCATCGGGACCTTCCGTCCCGGTCCGGCGGCCGGCGCCGTCTGCGCGGCGGTGGACGCGGACGAAGCGGTGGACGCGGACGAAGCGGCCGCGGCCGCCGAAGCCGCCGCCGCGGCGGCCGCCGAGGCCTCCGCCAGCCGGCGCGCCTCCTCGGCCCGCAGCAGCGCCTCCTCGGCGCGGCGCTGCTTCTCCAGCCGCCGTGCCTCCGCCTCCGCGCGCAGCCGGGCCGCCTCGGCCTCCTCCAGCCGGATCCGCTCCTGCTCGGCGGCGCGGGCCTTCTCCTCGGCCTCGGCGCGCAGCCGCTCGGCCTCGGCGCGGGCGCGCGCCTCCTCGACGGCGCGCAGCCGCTCCTCCTCCGCCCTGCGGGCGGCTTCCTCCTCGGCGAGCCGGCGCGCCTCGGCGGCCTCCGCCTCGGCCTTGATCCTGGCCTCCTCGGCCTCCCGGGCCAGGCGTGCCTCCTCCTCGGCCTTCAGCCGGGCTTCCTCCGCCTTGCGGGCGGCCTCTTCCTCGGCCTTGCGCCGGGCCTCCTCCTCCGCGAGCCGCCGGGCCTCGATCTGCGCCGCGACCTCGGCCTCCGAGAGCGGCAACATCCGGTCCAGGCGGTGGCGTACGACGGTGGTCACCGAGCCCGGGTCCTGCCCGGCGTCGACGACGAGGTAGCGCCCGGGGTCGGACGCGGCGAGGGTCAGGAACCCGGCCCGCACCCGCTGGTGGAACTCCGTCGGCTCCGACTCCAGCCGGTCCGGCGCCTCCGTGAACCGCTCCCGGGCGGCCTCCGGGGACACGTCGAGCAGCACGGTCAGGTTCGGGACGAGGCCGTCGGTGGCCCAGCGGGAGATCCGGGCGATCTCGGTCGGGGACAGGTCCCGGCCGGCGCCCTGGTAGGCCACCGAGGAGTCGATGTAGCGGTCGGAGATGACCACCGCGCCCCGCTCCAGGGCGGGCCGGACCACCGTGTCCACGTGCTCGGCGCGGTCGGCGGCGTACAGCAGCGCCTCGGCGCGGTTGGACAGCCCGGCGGACGAGATGTCCAGGAGGATCGAGCGGAGCCGCTTGCCGACCGGGGTGGCACCCGGCTCGCGCGTCACGACGACCTCGTGGCCCTTGCCCCGTATCCAGTCGGCCAGTGCCTGCACCTGGGTGGACTTCCCGGCTCCGTCGCCGCCCTCCAGGGCGATGAAGAACCCGGTCGCCGACGGGGCCTGCAGCGGCTCGCCGCCGCGCAGCGCCTCGCGCAGGTCGCGCCGCAGCGGTACCCCTCCGCGGTCGTCGGCCTTGACGAGCACCACCACGGCGACGGGCAGCAGCAGCGCGCCGAGCAGCATCAGGGCGAAGGCCGCGCCGCCGTGCGAGAAGACGACCTCGCCGGCGGTCAGCCGGTGCGGTCCGATCGCGGCGGCCAGCAGCGGGGCGCCGACGGCCCCGACCGCCACGGCCACCCGGACCACGGCCTGGAGGTGCGCGGTGACCCGGGCCCGGCGGAACTCCTCGGTCTCCTGGTCCAGCAGGGTGTGTCCGGCATTGGCCGCGACGCCCGCGGCGGTGCCGGCGAGCAGCGCCAGGAACACCACGGTCGCCGTGTCCGGGACCAGCCCGCTCAGCAGCAGCGCGAGCCCGGCCACCGCGATCGCCAGGGCCAGCAGCCGGCGCCGGGACAGTCCGGGCAGCACCTTGCCGGCCTGGGTCGCGCGGATGCCCAGGCCGGTTCCGCCGACGAGGGCGAGCACCAGCAGGGCGTACGCGGACGGGCCGCCGCCCAGGTCGAACGCGTGCAGCACGGCCACGGAGGCGGCACCGGCCACCGCCCCGGCGACGGCGGCACAGGCCAGCACGAACAGCCGGATCGAGCCCGTACGCCCCTTCTCGGGCCGCTCGCCCACCCGGGGGGCCCGCAGCCCCTCCAGCGGGGAGCGCGGCCTCGGGGTCTTCACGGCGGGCAGCGCCAGCGGCAGCAGCAGCGAGAGGGACGCGGCGAACAGGCCGGCGGCCACGTACGAGCCCAGCGCCGACGGGTTCGCGGCGAACCAGTCCACGCCGAGACCCAGCGCCCGCCCGACCAGGGTCGCGGCGAGCAGCGCGGCGGCAGCGGCGGGCAGCGCCGCGAACGCCGTGCGCAGCGTGAGGCGACGCAGCGCGTCGAGGTGGTCGGGGAGCGGCCGTACGGTCGCCCCCTCCGGCGGCGGCGCGGGGAGCAGCGCGGGCGCGGCGCTCTCCTTGGCCAGGGTCCACACGCGTTCGGCGGCGCCCGAGACGAAGACGGTGGCGAGCAGCGCGGTGGTGGCGTGGGCCGGGATCCAGTCGAGCCACAGCGGGGCGACGACGAACAGCCCGATCCGCAGTCCGTCGGCCCCGACCATCGTCCAGCGGCGGTCGAGCCTGCCCGCGGGGGCCATCAGCTGCGACAGCGGCCCGAGCAGGACCGCGCCGAACAGGACGGTGGCGAGGATCCGCACGGCGAACACGGCGGCGACGGCGAAGGCCGCGCCCCGGTAGCCGACGCCGAAGAGGCCGTCCGCGCCGGCCGTGACGGCCGCCTGGAGGGTCAGCAGCACCAGGACCAACAGGGCCAGGGCGTCGCCGATGCCGCTCACCAGCTGGGCGCTCCACAGCCGGCGCAGCCCGGGGGTGCGCAGCAGGGCGCGCACCGCTCGCTCGCGGGAATCCGCGGCTAGGGCTTCGTCGTAGGTGGGGTTCTCGGAGGCGGTCACGACCGTTGGCTGCTCGGCTCGCGTCATCCGCCCAGCCTATCCGCTGTGCCTGACCGTTGCGGTGGCCTGTGGACGGGGCCGGGTGTGACCCCGCACCCACCCGGGGCGCCGCCCCGGGCACGCCCGAGGGCCCCGCGCGGATCGCACGGGGCCCTCGGGCGGACTGCGGCGCCGTATCGGGGCACCTCAGGGTGAGCCACTGCCGTACCGGCTACTCCTCGGACGACGCCGGAGCCGCCGCCGCCTTCTTCGCCGCGGCCGTCGTCTTCTTCGCGGCGGTGGTCTTCTTCGCCGTCGTCGTCTTCTTCGCGGCGGCCTTCGTCGCCGTCGCCTTCTTCGCCGGTGCCTTCTTGGCGGGCGCCTTCTTCGCCGGTGCCTTCTTCGCGGTCTTCTTCGCCGGGCCCTTCGCCCGCTTCTCCGCGAGGAGCTCGTAGCCGCGCTCCGGGGTGATGGTCTCGACGTCGTCGTCCCGCCGCAGCGTCGCGTTCGTCTCGCCGTCCGTCACGTAGGGCCCGAAGCGGCCGTCCTTGACCACCACCGGCTTCTCGCTCACCGGGTCGGTGCCCAGCTCCTTCAGCGGGGGCTTGGCCGCGGCCCGGCCCCGCTGCTTGGGCTGCGCGTAGATGGCGAGCGCCTCGTCCACGGTGATGGAGAAGAGCTGGTCCTCGGTCTCCAGCGACCGCGAGTCCGTGCCCTTCTTCAGGTACGGGCCGTAGCGGCCGTTCTGCGCCGTGATCTCCACGCCCTCCGCGTCCGCGCCGACCACGCGGGGCAGCGACATCAGCTTCAGGGCCTCGTCGAGGGTGACCGTGTCGAGGGACATCGACTTGAAGAGGGACGCCGTGCGCGGCTTGACCGCGTTCTTGCCCGTCTTCGGCGTGCCCTCGGGCAGGATCTCCGTCACGTAGGGGCCGTAGCGGCCGTCCTTCGCGACGATCTGGTTCCCGCTCACCGGGTCCGCGCCCAGCTCGAATTCACCGCTCGGCTTCGCGAACAGTTCCTGCGCGTACTCGACCGTCAGCTCGTCCGGAGCCAGGTCGTCGGGCACGTCGGCGCGCTGGTGGCCCTCGGCGTCCTTCTCGCCCCGCTCGACGTACGGGCCGTAGCGGCCCACGCGCAGCACGATGTCGTCGCCGACCGGGAAGGAGGAGATCTCCCGGGCGTCGATCGCGCCCAGGTCCGTGACCAGCTCCTTCAGACCACCGAGGTGGTCGCCGTCGGCGGGCACGACCTCCGAGGCGTCCTCGGAGCCGAAGTAGAACCGCTTCAGCCACGGCACGGACTGGGCCTCGCCCCGCGCGATGCGGTCGAGGTCGTCCTCCATCTTCGCGGTGAAGTCGTAGTCGACGAGCCGCCCGAAGTGCGTCTCCAGGAGGTTCACGACGGCGAACGACAGGAAGGACGGGACGAGTGCCGTGCCCTTCTTGAAGACGTAGCCGCGGTCGAGGATCGTGCCGATGATCGACGCGTACGTCGACGGGCGGCCGATCTCGCGCTCTTCCAGCTCCTTGACCAGCGAGGCCTCGGTGTAGCGGGCCGGCGGCTTGGTCGAGTGGCCGTCGGCCGTGATCTCCTCGGCCGTCAGCGCGTCGCCCTCGGCGACCTGCGGCAGCCGCTTCTCGCGGTCGTCGAGCTCGGCGTTCGGGTCGTCGGCGCCCTCGACGTAGGCCTTCATGAAGCCGTGGAAGGTGATCGTCTTGCCGGAGGCGCTGAACTCGGCGTCGCGTCCGTCGGTGGCCCGGCCACCGATCTTGACGGTGACGGAGTTGCCGGTCGCGTCCTTCATCTGCGAGGCGACGGTCCGCTTCCAGATGAGCTCGTACAGGCGGAACTGGTCGCCGCTCAGACCCGTCTCGGCCGGGGTGCGGAAACGATCACCCGAGGGGCGGATCGCCTCGTGCGCCTCCTGCGCGTTCTTGACCTTGCCGGCGTAGACGCGCGGCTTCTCCGGCAGGTAGTCGGCCCCGTAGAGCTGGGTGACCTGCGCCCGCGCCGCCGACACCGCGGTGTCGGAGAGCGTGGTGGAGTCCGTACGCATGTAGGTGATGAAGCCGTTCTCGTACAGCTTCTGCGCCACCTGCATCGTCGCCTTCGCGCCGAAGCCCAGCTTGCGCGAGGCCTCCTGCTGGAGCGTCGTCGTACGGAACGGGGCGTACGGGGAGCGGCGGTACGGCTTCGACTCGACCGACCGGACGGCGAAGGCGGTGTCCGCCAGCGCGGCGGCGAGCGCCCGGGCGTTCGCCTCGTCGAGGTGCAGCACCTCGCTCTTGAGCCGGCCGTTGGAGCCGAAGTCGCGGCCCTGCGCCACGCGCTTGCCGTCCACCGCGTTCAGGCGGGCGACCAGCGTCGAGGGGTCGGAGGCGTCACCGGCGCGACCGGTGGCGAAGGTGGCGGTCAGGTCCCAGTACTCGGCGGAGCGGAAGGCGATGCGCTCGCGCTCCCGCTCGACGACGAGGCGGGTGGCCACCGACTGCACGCGGCCCGCCGACAGCTTCGGCATGACCTTCTTCCACAGGACCGGCGAGACCTCGTAGCCGTAGAGGCGGTCGAGGATGCGGCGGGTCTCCTGGGCGTCGACCATGCGCTGGTTGAGTTCGCGCGGGTTGGCGACGGCGTCGCGGATCGCGTCCTTGGTGATCTCGTGGAAGACCATCCGGTGGACGGGGACCTTGGGCTTGAGGACTTCCTGCAGGTGCCACGCGATGGCTTCGCCCTCGCGGTCCTCATCGGTGGCGAGGAAGAGCTCGTCGGACTCGGCCAGCAGGTCCTTGAGCTTCCTGACCTGCGCCTTCTTGTCCGCGTTGACGACGTAGATCGGCTGGAAGTCGTGCTCGACGTCCACGCCGAGACGGCGGACCTCGCCGGTGTACTTGTCGGGGACCTCCGCCGCGCCGTTCGGGAGGTCGCGAATGTGCCCGACGCTCGCCTCGACGACGTATCCGGCGCCGAGGTAGCCCTTGATCGTCTTCGCCTTGGCAGGGGACTCGACGATGACGAGTCGGCGGCCGCCCTTTGCGGTCTCGCTAGTCGGGGACAACTTGGCTCTTCTCTCCGGTCGGCACTCGGTCGCGGTACGGCGACGCTGCGGAGTGTGACGGTACAACCCGCACCCGTGTCAAACGGCACAAGCCCGCAACGGCCACTCGAACGGTAACCCGACAAGTGCCGTTTCTGCCGCCCGGATGCGTCGGCCGCCCCCTCCCGGTCACCGGGCGGGGTGGCCGGAGGGCCGTCTGGCCCCGCCCCCCGACCCGCCGCGACGTCGGGTTTCACACCCCCGCGGAGATCATCGCGGGAGGCCGCCTCAGAACCGCTGGAGGCACCAGACCCCGAGGGCCAGGGACACCGCTCCGGACAGCAGTGCCAACGGTACGGCCACGACGGGGCGCACTCCCTCCGCCACCGGCGCGCGACGCAGTGCGCGCGCCCCGGTCCAGGCCAGCAGAGCGGCCCCGAACAGCAGGAACACGGCCGCTGCGAAGATCGCCGGACCGCGTTCCATGCCGTTCCCCTTTTCCCCTCGGGCCGCTCGGGAATCCCCCCGGATCCCGTTGCCCGGGAGCCTGCCAGCCGTGGGGAGACAGCAGGCGAACCCCGGGTTACATCACGGCGACGGAGGGCGGCGCGGGATCCGCTAGCCGGCGGCCGGCCCCGGCACGGGATCCAGGAAACCCTGCTCGACCAGCATCCGGATCGCCTCCGGCGTCCGGTCCCGCAGAACGACCGGATCCTCCTCCACCAGCTGGGCGATCGCGTCCAGGATCCGGCCCGCGCTGAGTGACCCGTCGCACACTCCTGCGAAGCCCGCCCCGACCGTGTCGACCTTGGTGGCGCGGCGCATGCCGCGGTGCTGCCGGAGCACCACGTGCTCCGGGTCCTCCGCCCCGGGCGCGCCGACCTGCTCCTGGACGACCTCCTCGGTGAGCTGGAAGTACCCCGCCAGCAGGGCCGCGTCGTCGTGCTCGCGCAGGTAGTCCTGGCGGGCGAAGTGGGCCAGGACGGCGTCGCCGAGCGGCTGCTCCACCGAGTGCGGCCACTCCTCGACCACGATCGAGGGCTCGGCGGCGGCGGTGCGGCGCAGGGTGATCCATCCGAAGCCGACGGCCTTGGTCTTGCGCGCCTCGAACTCGTCCAGCCAGTCCTCGTAGCGCCGCGCGTACTCGGCCGGGTCGGTGCGGTGGTCGCCCCCGTCGCGCAGCCACAGCTCCGCGTACTGCGTCACGTCCTGCACGTCCCGCTGCACGATCCAGGCGTCGCAGCCGCGCGGCACCCAGGAGCGGACCCGGTCGTGCCAGTCCTCGCCCTCCACGTGCTGCCAGTTCCCGAGGAACTGCGCGTACCCGCCCGGGTTGAGGTGGGCGCCGGCCTGCTGGACCAGGGTCCGGCAGAGGTCGTCGCCGCCCATCCCGCCGTCGCGGTAGGTGAGCCGGGCGCCGGGCGAGATCACGAAGGGCGGGTTGGACACGATCAGGTCGTACGTGGCCTCGCCGACGGGCTCGAACAGGGATCCGGCGAGCAGCTCCGCCTCCGGCGCCCCGGACAGCGCCAGCGTCAGACGGGTGAACTCCAGCGCGCGCGGGTTGACGTCGGTGGCGGTGACCCGGGTGGCGTGCTGGGCGGCGTGCAGCGCCTGGATGCCCGATCCGGCGCCCAGGTCGAGGGCCGATCCGACGGGGACGCGGACGGTGATCCCGGCCAGGGTGGTGGAGGCCCCGCCCACGCCGAGGACCACGCCCTCCTCGCGGCTGCCGATGCCGCCGGCCCCGCCGACGGCGCAGCCCAGGTCCGAGACGATGAACCAGTCCTCGCCGTCCGGGCCCCCGTACGGGCGGACGTCGACGGTGGCGCGGACGGCGTCCTCGCCGTCGGCGGCTTCCTCCCGGCGCAGCCAGCCGTCGGCGAGCGCGTCCTCGACGGGCAGCGCGGCCGCGGCGTGCGCGTACGGCACCGGGCTCTGCAGGAGGAACAGCCGGACCAGGCTCGCGAGGGGGCCGTCGCCGTGGCTGCGCGCGGCACGCAGGGCGGGGACCGTCTCGCTGCGGGCGAGGGCGGCGTAGGCCGGGGCGCCGAGCAGGTCGAGCAGCCCGTCGGCGGTGAAGCCCGCGGCGAGCAGGGCGGTACGGAGGGCGGCGGCCCGATCGGGCGTGGGGAGGCTGGTGGTACTCACGCGTCCATTGTGGCCGCTGGGGCCGCGGATCCGTACGAGCCTCGGCGTACCGCCCGCCGCGCGCTGGCGGGGCGGACGGCACCCGCTCGGCTACTTGGGGGCGCTGACCTGGCAGCCCTTCTGGGTGTAGATCACCTTGAGGCCGGTCGAGTTGAGCTTCTCCTTGCTCGCCGTCTCGTTGGCCGCGACCTCGGTGAGACCGCCGGCGACCTGCTGGAGGCCGTCCGCGAACTTCGCCTGGTCCTTCGGGTCGAGCGCGTCGATCTTCGTCTTGAGATCGGTGTAGCCCTTGGAGATCTCCCCGTAGCTCTTCACCACGGCCTGCTGGGTGGTGGCGCCGTCCTTGACCGGTGCCTCGCCCGCGGCCGTGAGCGCGCCGCCCATGGTCTTGTAGGCCTCGGACAGCGTCTGGAACGCGGCCGAGTCGGTCTTCTGGACCTCTTCGGGCTTGCTGCTCTGGCTGGCCACCCGCTTCAGCTCGTCATTGGTGGTCTTGATCTTGGTGAGCTCTGGCTCCCACTTGTCGCAGACCTTCTTGGCCCAGGCGTCGGCCTTCTTGTCACCGTCGTCCCCACCGCCACAGCCGGACAGGACGAGCATCAGTACCGCACCGCCGGACACCGCGGCCGCAAGCTTCTTGTTCACCGGATTGGTCCCTTCGAAGGCTCTCGGCCGGAAGATACACGCCCGCCATCCGGGGACGCACAAAGGCGGACAGACGGCGCGTCAGTCCGCGCCGCCCGTCCGCCGTTCGGGCGCATCGTCGAGCCGGGTCCGGCCCGGGGGCCGGTGCCGACGCGCTCGGAGCGTCCGCAGGGTCAGGAAACCACCGCCGGATCGGCCTGCTGGGCCACCCGTTCGGCGGCCCCGCCGTCGCCGTCGTCGCCGACGGCGATGCCGCGGCGCTTGGACACGTAGACCGCGCCGACGATCACCGCGATGGCGAGGGCCGCGACCACGGCCCGCACGGTCGCGCTGGTGTCCTCGCCGTAGCTGAACTGCACGACGGCCGGGGCGATCAGCAGCGCCACCAGGTTCATGACCTTGAGCAGCGGGTTGATGGCCGGGCCCGCGGTGTCCTTGAACGGGTCGCCGACGGTGTCGCCGATGACGACCGCGGCGTGGGCCTCGCTGCCCTTGCCGCCGTGGTGTCCGTCCTCGACGAGCTTCTTGGCGTTGTCCCACGCGCCACCGGAGTTGGCGAGGAAGACCGCCATCAGGGTGCCGGTGCCGATGGCGCCCGCGAGGAACGAGCCGAGCGCGCCGACGCCGAGCGAGAAGCCGACGGCGATCGGGGTGAGGACGGCGAGCAGGCCGGGCGTGGCGAGTTCGCGCAGCGCGTCCTTGGTGCAGATGTCCACGACGCGCCCGTACTCGGGCTTCTCGGTGTAGTCCATGATCCCGGGGTGCTCGCGGAACTGGCGGCGCACCTCGTAGACGACGGCGCCCGCGGAGCGGGAGACGGCGTTGATGGCCAGGCCCGAGAACAGGAACACGACGGCCGCGCCCAGGATCAGGCCGACCAGGTTGTTGGGCTGGGCGATGTCCAGGCTGAGGTTCATCTCGCCCGCCTTCGCGCCGACCGACTTGACCGCGGTGGCGATCGCGTCGTTGTACGAGCCGAAGAGCGCGGCCGCGGCGAGTACGGCGGTGGCGATGGCGATGCCCTTGGTGATGGCCTTGGTGGTGTTGCCGACCGCGTCGAGGTCGGTGAGCACCTGGGCGCCCGCGCCCTCGACGTCGCCGGACATCTCGGCGATGCCCTGGGCGTTGTCGGAGACCGGCCCGAAGGTGTCCATGGCGACGATGACGCCGACGGTCGTCAGCAGGCCGGTGCCGGCGAGGGCCACCGCGAAGAGCGCCAGCATGATCGAGGTCCCGCCGAGCAGGAAGGCCCCGTAGACGCCGAGGCCGATGAGGAGCGCCGTGTAGACGGCGGACTCCAGGCCGACGGAGATGCCGGCGAGGACCACGGTGGCGGGTCCGGTCAGCGAGGACTTGCCGATGTCCCGGACGGGACGGCGGTTGGTCTCGGTGAAGTAGCCGGTCAGCTGCTGGATCAGGGCCGCGAGGACGATGCCGATGGCGACGGCGACGACCGCCAGGACGCGGGGGTCCCCGGCGTGGCCGGAGATGGCGGCGTCCTCGACGCCGACGAGCTCCTTGTAGGTGGCCGGGAGGTACGCGTAGACGGCGATCCCGACCAGCACCAGGGAGATCACGGCGGAGATGAAGAAGCCGCGGTTGATCGCGGTCATGCCGCTGCGGTCCGAGCGCCGGGGCGCGACCGCGAAGATGCCGATCATCGCGGTGACGACGCCGATGGCGGGCACGATCAGCGGGAAGGCCAGGCCGAGGTCGCCGAAGGCGGCCTTGCCGAGGATGAGCGCGGCCACGAGGGTGACGGCGTAGGACTCGAAGAGGTCGGCCGCCATCCCCGCGCAGTCGCCGACGTTGTCGCCCACGTTGTCGGCGATGGTCGCGGCATTGCGCGGATCGTCCTCCGGAATGCCCTGCTCGACCTTGCCGACCAGGTCGGCGCCGACGTCGGCGGCCTTCGTGAAGATGCCGCCGCCCACGCGCATGAACATCGCGATGAGCGCGGCGCCGAGGCCGAAGCCCTCCAGGACCTTGGGGGCGTCGGCGGCGTAGACCAGGACGACGCAGGAGGCGCCGAACAGGCCGAGGCCGACGGTGAACATGCCGACGACGCCGCCCGTGCGGAAGGCGATCTTCATGGCCTTGTGGGCCACCTCGGTGAGGTCCTTGGCGGGTTCGCCCTCGGCGGGGGTGGCCTCCCGGGCGGCGGCCGCGACGCGCACGTTGGCGCGGACCGCGAGGCGCATGCCGATGTAGCCGGTGGCGGCCGAGAAGAGCGCGCCGACGAGGAAGAAGGCGGAACGTCCCGCCCGCTGCGTCCAGTCGTCGGCGGGGAGCAGGAAGAGCAGGAAGAACACCACGACGGCGAAGACGCCGAGGGTGCGCAGCTGGCGGCCGAGGTAGGCGTTGGCGCCTTCCTGCACCGCCGCGGCGATCCTCTTCATGCTGTCCGTGCCCTCGTCGGCGGCGAGGACCTGGCGGACCAGGATCTGCGCGACGACCAGCGCGGCCAGTGCGACGCCCGCGATGACGAACACGATGAGCCGATTTTCATCGGTGAGTACTGCGGCTGCCAGATCATTGACGCGATCCGGCGCGATAGGGGTGAAGAGCCCCGTCATTCGTCCTCCTTGACGTGATGAGCTCAAGATGTGGACGGATTGTAGGGAGCGCACCCGCATCAAAACAGTGGGCGTGAAACGGAATTGGCCTGCTCTTGCTCCTCAGCAATAGATCACGTCACCCCATTACCCCCGAAAGAAGTAATGGGACAAAGGCATTGACAGGCGATCAGCACACTGCGGATGATCGGGATTATTTCCCGGAGAAATGAAAAAGGCCCTGCTCAGCAGGGCCTTGATAAAGATCGGAAGATACGACGGACCGCGCGCGGCGGGTCTACGGCGCGGCGGGTCTACGGGAGGTCCGACCCCCCGGAGACGGGCCAGCTCATCCGAATCGTTCCGCCGCCCTCCCCGGTGGTGACCGAGACGTCGTCGACGAGCCCGCTGATCACGGCGAGGCCCATCTCGTCCTCCCCGTCGGTGTCGGGGTCGAGGGCCGCGGCGATCCCGGACACGGAAGAACCACCGGCCGGCCCGGGCACGTCGTCGCCGACCTCGATGGAGAACGACTTCTCCTCCTCGGTCAGGACCACCCGGACGGGCGCGGTCAGCCCGCTGCTGCGGTGCAGTCCGACGGCACGGGAACACGCCTCGCCCACGGCGAGGCGAACCTCGTCGAGGACGGCTTCCTCCACACCCGCCCGGCGCGCCACGGCGGCCGCGACCAGGCGGGCCGTCCGGACGTGTTCGGGCTGGGCGCTGAAGCGCAGTTCAACGGTGGCCATTGCATCCCCCTCGGACTACGGGCGTGCCTTGACAGGGGCCCGGACCACCCGTGGTCCGGTACCCCCGCTCCTCGTCGGCTCCCGTGCCGCCGGGGCGGCACTGGCCGGGAGCCGTCAGTCGGTGGCGTTGACGGCGTCTTCCACCGTGGTGTGGATCGGGAACACCTTGGTCAGACCGGTGATACGGAAGATCTTCAGGATGCGCTCCTGGTTGCAGACCAGACGCAGCGAGCCCTCGTGCGCGCGCACGCGCTTGAGGCCTCCCACGAGCACACCGAGGCCGGTGGAGTCGAGGAAGTCCACTCGCTCCATGTCGACAACCAGGTGGTAGCTGCCGTCGTTCACCAACTCCACCAACTGCTCGCGCAGCTTGGGCGCGGTATACACATCAATCTCGCCACCGACCTCTACGACCGTGCGGTCGCCGACAGTGCGAGTCGACAGGGACAGGTCCACGGATCCTCCAGCACCTTGCTATCGAGCGGCGCCCCCCAGGGGCCTACCCCACCCGAAGGTAGGGGAGGGATCGGCTGCCGCGATGGCATTCAATCACTTACCGGCAGGCGCGCACGACGCCTTGGGTCCATTGTCCCGCACGCCGGTGACACACTCGGTTCCAATGGCCAACACTCAGCGCCCCGGTCCGGCCACGGCCGCGGCGGACCCACGACCCACTCCCGGCACGGTCCTGGACCGTCTCTCACGGGGACCTTCCCGAGCTGCGCGCATCACCCATACGGAGCACTTGCCCCCTCGGGCGGGTCGTCATGCGGTCTGGCCCGACCGCATCCGAACAGATGTCGTGGCCGCCATCCGGGCCGCCGGGATCGAACATCCGTGGGAACACCAGGCCGCGGCCGCCGAGCACGCCCTGGACGGGGAATCCGTGGTCGTCGCCACCGGAACCGCCTCGGGCAAGTCCCTGGCCTACCTGGCGCCCGTGCTCTCCGCCCTCGCGGACGGCGCCGAGGCACCCAACGGCCGGGGTGCGACCGCCCTCTACCTGGCCCCGACCAAGGCTCTGGCCGCCGACCAGCGCCGGGCCGTGCGGGAACTGGCCGCACCGCTCGGGAACGCCGTACGGCCCGCCGTGTACGACGGGGACACCCCCTTCGAGGAACGCGAGTGGGTGCGCCAGTACGCGAACTACGTGCTGACCAACCCCGACATGCTGCACCGGGGCATCCTGCCCTCCCACCCCCGCTGGTCCTCCTTCCTGAAGGCCCTGCGCTACGTGGTCATCGACGAGTGCCACACCTACCGCGGGGTATTCGGCTCCCACGTCGCCCAGGTCCTGCGGCGGCTGCGCCGCCTGTGCGCCCGCTACGGCTCCGAGCCGGTCTTCCTGCTGGCCTCGGCCACCGCGAGCGACCCGGCGGCCGCCGCGTCCCGCCTGACCGGCGTGGCGGTCACCGAGGTGGCCGACGACGCCTCACCGCGCGGTGAGGTGGTCTTCGCCCTGTGGGAGCCGCCCCTGACCGACCTCAGGGGCGAGAAGGGCGCCCCCGTACGCCGCACGGCGACCGCGGAGACCGCCGACCTGCTGACCGACCTGGTCGTCCAGGGCGTCCGCACGGTGGCCTTCGTCCGCTCCCGGCGCGGCGCCGAGCTGATCTCCGTGATCGCCCAGGAGCGGCTCGCCGAGGTGGACCGGTCCCTGCCCCGGCGGGTCGCGGCCTACCGGGGCGGCTACCTGCCCGAGGAGCGGCGGGCCCTGGAGCGGGCCCTGCACTCCGGGGAACTGCTCGGCCTGGCCGCCACGACCGCCCTGGAGCTGGGCGTGGACGTCTCCGGCCTGGACGCCGTCCTGATCGCCGGGTACCCGGGCACGCGGGCCTCCCTGTGGCAGCAGGCGGGCCGGGCCGGGCGCTCGGGGCAGGGCGCCCTGGCCGTGCTGATCGCCCGGGACGACCCCCTGGACACCTACCTGGTCCACCACCCCGAGGCCCTCTTCCGCCGGCCGGTGGAGGCCACCGTCCTCGATCCCGACAACCCGTACGTCCTGGCCCCGCACCTGTGCGCGGCCGCCGCCGAGATCCCCCTGACCGAACCGGACCTGGACCTCTTCGGCCCCGCGGCGCGCGAGCTCCTCCCCCAGCTGGAGGCGGCGAAACTGCTGCGCCGCCGGGCCACCGCCTGGCACTGGACCCGGCGGGAACGGGCCTCCGACCTCACCGACATCCGCGGAGGCGGGGGCCGTCCCGTGCAGATCGTGGAGGCTTCGACCGGGCGGCTGCTGGGCACCGTGGACGAGTCCGCCTCCCACACCACCGTCCACGACGGCGCCGTCCACCTCCACCAGGGCCGCACCTACCTGGTCGAGCGCCTGGACCTGGAGGACTCGGTGGCCCTGGTCGAGGAAGCCTCCCCGCCGTTCTCCACCACGGCCCGGGACACCACCTCCATCTCCGTCCTGGAGACCGAGACGGAGATCCCCTGGGGCCCGGCCCGGCTCTGCTTCGGCTCCGTGGAGGTCACCAACCAGGTCGTCTCCTACCTGCGCCGCAAGCTGATCACCGGCGAGGTCCTCGGCGAGGCCAAGCTGGACCTGCCCCCGCGCACCCTGCGCACCCGGGCCGTCTGGTGGACGGTCACCGAGGACCAGCTCGACGAGGCCCGGATCAGCCCGGAGATCCTCGGCGGCGCCCTGCACGCCGCCGAGCACGCCTCCATCGGCCTTCTCCCGCTGTTCGCCACCTGCGACCGCTGGGACATCGGCGGGGTCTCCGTCCCGCTGCATCCCGACACCCTCCTCCCGACCGTGTTCGTCTACGACGGCCACCCGGGCGGCGCCGGCTTCGCCGAGCGGGGCTTCCACACGGCCCGCGCCTGGCTGACGGCCACCCGGGACGCCATCGCCGCCTGCGAGTGCGAGGCGGGCTGCCCCTCCTGCATCCAGTCCCCCAAGTGCGGCAACGGCAACGACCCCCTCCACAAACGCGGCGCCATCCGCCTCCTCACCCGCCTCCTCTCCCCGCCCCCCACCCACCCCCCAAGCACCCCCTGAAACCCCGGCCGAACCCCCGAGCGGCGAACCCCCGACCCTTGCGGCGCAGCACCCGGGAAAACCCCAGCCCCACCCACACACGGGTCCCGAGGCAGGAGGCGAAACCCCGGGCCCCACGCCCGGCCACACCGGTACTCGGGCGTCCGGGCCCCGAGACACGGCTCCAGCCCCTCCCTCCCTCCGCCACTCGGGGCCCGAGACACGCCCCCGCCCCTCAGCCCCGCCAACCCCCGAGGCACGGCGACCGTGGCGAAGCCCCAGCTCCCGCCTCCAGCCCCACCGGCACCCGGGCTGCGGGACCCGAGGCCGAACCCCAGAACTTCAGCCCCGCCGGTACTTGAGGCGCGGGGTCCGGGGCCGAGCCCCAGAACTTCAGCCGGCGCTTGAGGCGCGGGGTCCGGGGCCGAGCCCCGGGGAACGGAGGAAGGGCGGGGCGGGGAGGGCTCCGCGCAGCGGCAACGGCACCCGGCTCAGCCCTCCACGGGCAACGGCGCCGGCACGGGCCCCGGCCCCGCGCGAGCCGCGACCCCCGGGGCGAACGGCCCCGCCCGGACCCGGGCGGTGACTTCGGCCACCTCACCCCCGACCCGGCACACCGCCACCTCCGCCCCCTGCGCCCGCGCCACCCGCCCGGCCACCGCACACGCCGCCTCCGGACCCCGCGCCCAGGTCACGGCCGCCGCCAGCGCCGCCAGATCCGCGGCCGCCCCCGCCCGGTGGCGGGCCACCACCGCCTGGCCGAGCAGCAGCACACCCCCGAACACCGCCACCAGGGCCGTTGCCACCACCGCGGCCCACACCGTCGCCGAACCCCGGTCCCGGCTCACGGCGGCGCCCCCACGCTGTCCTCCGCCAGCGCCACCGCCACCGCCCCCAGCCGCACCGGCAGCCCCGCCGGGCCCGGCGCCGGGGCGGCCACCGTGACCCGCCACAGGTCCCCCGACCGCTCCAGCTCCACCCGCGCCCCGGGCGGGGCGGCCGCCTTGGCCGCCGCCACCGCCACGTCGAGCGGCTCCGACCGGCCCGCCGCCCTGGCACCGGCCCGCGCTGCGTCCACACACCGGATCTGCGCGGCCGCCGCCATCAGCGCCCACACCAGCAACGCCGCGAACAACACCAGCGCCGGAATGATCAGAGCCGCCTCGGCCGTCACATATCCGCGGTCTCCGATTCCCGCCCGATTTCCCTCAGAAGGGCGCATCGAGCGCCTTCCCGATGGTCGACTGAAGGGCCGCCGAGACCACGTCACTCGTCACCACCTTGTACAGAACGGCGGCGAACGCACACGCCGCGATCGTGCCCATGGCGTATTCCGAAGTCGACATTCCCGCGTCACCCGAACGGCCGCTCAGCGCCGCCCGCACCCGAAACCAGATGATCCTCATGACAACCTCCTGTGGGATTACGTTCTTGATGTGTTTTCAGCTTGTGATCCGTGTGGTTCTCTCACTTGCCCGACAGCAGCCCAGAGGCCATTCCGATCACCACCGGAGCCACCCCGATCGCGAGGAAGGCAGGGAGGAAACACAGCCCCACCGGTGCGGTGACGAGCACCGCCGCCCGCTGCGCCCCGGCCACCGCCCGGCGAGAGCGGTCCGCACGGAGACCCGCGGCCAGCCGGGAGACCGGCTCGGCGGCCGGCGCCCCGGTACGCGCGGCCCGCTCCAAACATTCCGCGAGCCCCCGGGCCCCCGGTATCCGCGCCAACCTCCCCCACGCGGCGCCCGGTTCTCCGCCGAGGCGCAGCTCCGCGCCCGCGAGCGCCAGCCGCTCGCCCACCGGTCCGCCGAGCGATTCCCCCACCACCTCGGCCGCCTCCACGGGGCCCGCACCCGCCGCCAGACAGGCGGCCAGCAGATCCGCCGCGAAGGGCAGCTGCCGCTCGACCTCCCGGGGATCGGCACCGACCGGTGACCGGGACCGGGACCGGGCGAGGAAGCGCCGTACCCCGGACTCCGCCGCGTGCCCCGCCGGCGCTGTCGGCGCGCCCGGCGCCCCGCCGGACGACACCCGGCCTCCCGGCCTCCCGGCAGACACCCGGCCTCCCGGCACCACCCCGGCCACCGCCCGGCGCCCCGGCAGCGCCCGGGCCGGTCCGGCCCGTACGGCCCGCGACGCCCGCCCCCGGGACCCGCGCCCCGGCCCGGAGCCCACCGCCCTCGCGGGAAACAGCTCCGCGAGTCGGCGACGGGCCGCCCGCCGCCGCAGCCACACCGCCCACCCCGACACCAGACACCAGACCGGCGCCGCCAGGCACAGCGCCGTCCCCAGCCTGTGGACCACGGGCCCGCCCATCACCGCTCCCCCGTCCGTACGATCCGCCGGCACCACAGCAGTCCCAGCGCCTCCAGCACTCCGCCCACCAGCAGGCAGCCCCACCCGACCGGCGAGTGCAGCAGCACCCGCAGCGGGTCCGCCCCGAGCCCGGTGCCGATCAGCAGCCCCACCAGCGGCAGCAGCGCGAGCACCACCGTCGTCGACCTGGCTCCCGCCAACTGGGCCCGCAGCGACTCCTCCCGGTCGCGCTCGGCACGCAACGCCCCCTCCAGCCGGTCCAGTCCGGCCGCCAGGCCCGCGCCGCCGTCCACCGAGACCCGCCAGCAGGCCGCCATCCCGGCCAGCCCCGCGGCGCCCGGCTCCCGGGCCGCCTCGTGCAGGGCCCCGGCGACGTCCCCGCCGAAGGCCGCCGCGGCCAGCACCCCCGCCTCGGCCGGGCCCGGACCGCCGGGACCGGCCGACGTACGCCGCATCGCCACCGTCAGCGCCCGACCCGGCTGGGATCCCGCCCGCAGTTCCCCCACCACAGCCCCGCAGAGCGCCACCACCTCCGCGGCCCGGGCCCCGCGCGCCCGTTCGCGCTCCCGGGCCCGCAGCCGGCGCCGCACCAACGGCACCGCGAGCGCCCCCGAAACCAGGGGGATCACCGACCCGCCGAGCACCGCGACCACCAGCCCGGCCACGAACGGGACCCACTCCCGCCACCTCCCGGCCCGCACCCGCAGCCCGGCCACCAGGTGCCACCCCCACACCGGCCCGTCCGGCACCTGCGGGCCTCCCCCGGCCAGCACCAGCCGTGCCCGCCGGGGCAGTCGGTCACCCCCGGCCAGCACTCGGACTGCGGCGCCCGCACACAACACCCCGGCGAAAACGGGCACCGACACCCCGGGGCTCACCGGGAACCTCCCAGCAGCGGCCCGAGCCGTGCCCAGCCCGGCTCCCGTACGAACCCGCGGGTCCCCCAGCGCAGCGCGGGCACGGTCACCACCAGCCCGGCCGGATCCCGCTCCAGCACGTGCACCTCGGCCACCCGGCGCCGCCCGGCCCGGTCACGGACCAGGTGGACCACCAGGGTCAGCGCGGCGGCCAACTGGCTGTGCAGGGAAGCCCGGTCGAGCCCGGCGGCCGTGCCCAGCGCCTCCAGCCGGGCGGGCACGTGCGCCGCGGCGTTGGCGTGCACCGTGCCGCACCCGCCCTCGTGCCCGGTGTTCAGGGCGGCGAGCAGGTCGGCCACCTCGGCGCCACGCACCTCGCCGACCACCAGCCGGTCGGGCCGCATCCGCAAGGCCTGGCGGACCAGGTCCGCCAGGGTGACCAGCCCGGCCCCCTCCTGGTTGGCCGGCCTGGTCTCCAGCCGCACCACATGCGGATGGTCGGGGCGCAGTTCGGCGGAGTCCTCCGCCAGGACGATCCGCTCGCCCGGCCCGACCAGCCCCAGCAGGGCACTGAGCAGGGTGGTCTTGCCCGTCCCGGTCCCGCCGGAGACGAGGAACGACAGCCGGGCCTCGACCATGGCCCGGAGGAGGCGCTGCCCGCCCGGCGGCAGGGTTCCCGCGGCCACGAGCTCGTCCAGGGTGAACGCCTTGGGCCGCACCACGCGCAGCGAGAGGCAGGCCGACCCGACCGCCACCGGGGGAAGCACGGCGTGCAGCCGGGTTCCGTCCGGCATCCGGGCGTCCACCCAGGGCCGGGCGTCGTCCAGCCGCCGCCCGGCGACGGCGGCCAGCCGCTGGGCCAGCCTGCGCACGGCCTCGGCGTCGGCGAACGTCACCTCCGTCAACTCCAGCCCCCCGCCCCGGTCCACCCACACCCGGTCGGGGGCGGCCACCAGCACATCGGTGACCTCGGGGTCGGCGAGCAGCCGCTCCAGCGGCCCCGCACCGACCAGCTCGGACCGCAACTCCTCGGCCACTCCGAGCACTTCCGTGTCCCCGAGCAGCCGGCCCTGTGCCCGCAGGGCCGCCACGACCCTGGCCGGGGTGGGCTCCGCCCCGGTCTCGGCGAGGTGTTGGCGCACCGCGTCCAGCAGCGGCGCGCTCATGCCGGCACTCCTTGCGCGGAGCCCAGGGCCCGCTGCCAGAAGCCGTCGCAGAACCGGGCCAGCGCGCCCCGCGCCCCCGGCGGTTCCCCTTCCTCCACCCGGCCGGGGAGTCCCACCTCCACGGGCACCTCCCCGGCCAGCGGCGCCCCCAGCAGCGCCGCCACGGCTTCGGCGTCGAGCCCCTCCCGGCAGCGGCCCCGTACGACCACCCGCACGTCCCGGGCCACCATCCGCACCCCGGCGGCCACCCGGCCCGCCGCGGCCACCGACCGCAGCTCGCCGGGGACCACGAGCAGCACCAGGTCGAGCTGGGCCAGCACCTCCGCCACGGCCTCGTCCACCCGCCGGGGCAGGTCGACCACGACCACGCCGCCCCTCCTGCGCGCGGCGGCCACGACCGACCGCATCGCGGCGGGCGGCACGACCACCCGTTCGCCGCGGTCCCAGCTCAGCACCCGCAGCGCGTGCAGTTCGGGCAGGGACTCCTCCAGGGCCCCCGCCCCGACGCGGCCGCGCGAGGCGGCGAAGTCGGGCCAGCGCAGGCCCGCGGCGCTCTCGCCACCGAGCAGGACGTCCATGCCCCCACCGAGCGGGTCGCCGTCGATGAGGATGGTGCGCTCCCCCGCCCGGCCCGCGCCGAGCGCGAGGGCGCAGGCGAGGGTGGAGGCGCCGGCGCCGCCGCTGCCGCCGATCACGCCGACGGCCAGGGCGGGGCGTCCCGCCGCTTCCACCACGTCGGCGATGCGGTCGACGAGCAGGCCCTCGGCGTCGGGGAGCCGCAGTACCTCCTCGGCACCGATCTCCACCGCCCGCTGCCAGACCAGGGGGTCGTCGAGGTCCCGGCCGACGAGGAACACCCCGCCTCGGCGCGGCGCTCCGCCCACCCGGCGCGCGGCGTCGTCGCCGACCAGGACGAGCGGGGCCGATTCCCATCCCACACCACCGCGCGGCCCACCGCCCGCGAAGGCACTCCCGTCGTCCCCGCTCCCACGCGCACCACCGGCTCCGCTTTGCTCGGGCACCGCATGGTGCACGTGCGGTTCGGCGCCCGCGGCGGCGCACAGCCGCAGCAGGTCGTCGAGCAGCAGCGGGTCCTCGGTGATGATCAGCGGCCGCCCGCCGCCGGGCCCCGCCCCGGGCGCACCTGCGGCCCGCCCGTCCCCGCCGGTCGCCACGGGCTCCGGCCCTTCACACGACTTCGATCCAGCCACGATCTCCGCCCCCTTCTCACCGCAAATCCACGAGCCGCGGACTTCGCGGCTGGAATCACCGTGCAGCGATCCGGAAAAGGGAGTGGATCTTGCTCCAAAACTGTGGACGAGATGGCCCTTGTGAATAACTTCGCCACCCCATCAGGTGAGTTCCGGAGCGCGCCGGAACCACTACGCAGCGTGACGAGTTCGAGGGGGTGAGGGCCTGAGCCATGCGGGCCCGCCGACGAGGGAGGGCCGAGCGGATGACCACTGAAGGCCGAAGGCATGGGACGCGAACCGCGTCCGGACATGCGACGACCCCCGCCGGGGGGGAGAGCGGGGGTCGTCCCCACGGTCCGACTCGGGGGGGGAGGAGCCAGACCGGGTTAGCACGGTCGCGAACGATCCGTGACTTCCATGGTGTACCCGAGAGCCTTCTCAGGCAAACCCACGCGCCACACCTTACGCCGAATGGTGGGCGCATATGCTCGGGTCGTGGAAAATCAGCCCTTGCCGCACTCCTTGCCTCGGACCGCCGCCTTCTTCGACCTGGACAAGACGGTCATTGCGAAGTCCAGCACTCTGACGTTCAGCAAGTCCTTCTACCAGGGCGGCCTGATCAACCGGCGGGCCGTGCTGCGCACCGCGTACACGCAGTTCATCTTCCTGGCCGGCGGAGCCGACCACGATCAGATGGAGCGGATGCGCGAGTACCTCTCCGCCCTCTGCAAGGGGTGGAACGTGCAGCAGGTCCGGGAGATCGTCGCCGAAGCCCTCCACGACCTGATCGACCCGATCATCTACGACGAGGCCGCGTCCCTCATCGAGGCCCACCACACCGCGGGCCGTGACGTGGTGATCGTGTCGACGTCCGGCGCCGAAGTCGTCGAGCCGATCGGCGAGATGCTCGGGGCGGACCGGGTCGTGGCCACCCGCATGGTGGTCGGCGACGACGGCTGCTTCACCGGGGAGATCGAGTACTACGCCTACGGGCCCACGAAGGCGGAAGCCGTCCGGGAGCTCGCCGAGTCCGAGGGCTACGACCTGGCCCGGTGCTACGCGTACAGCGACTCGTTCACCGACGTGCCGATGCTCGAAGCCGTCGGGCACCCGCACGCGGTCAACCCGGACCGGGCATTGCGACGGGAGGCCGTGGCACGCGAGTGGCCGGTTCTGGTGTTCAGCAGGCCGGTACGGCTCAAGCAGCGGCTGCCCGCACTCTCGATGCCCGCCCGCCCGGCCCTCGTCGCCGCCGCGGCGGTGGGCGCGGCCGCGGCCACCGCCGGTCTCGTCTGGTACGCCAGCCGCCGTCGGGCCGCCGCCGCCACCGCCTGATCCCCGCCGTCACCCCACCGCCGGGTGTCCTGACCTGGGGCGTTTTGACCTGTCCGAATCGCCCCGGGTCATCCCGGAAAGTAAAGAACTCCGGCCAGGGGTTTCGCTCGGCTCGGAAGCGGAGTACAAAGGAGTCAACGGCCCGCGAGACCAAAGAACATCCGAGAGGATCATCTTTAAAACGCAGTAAGGCCCACGGACCGAAGCATGAACGCCGAGCACCCACGCGACGTCGACCCGTCGATTACGGGCCAGCCGCACCAGGTAACCGGGCAAAGCTCCCGACCTGATGGGCACATATCGAGGACGCTTGGTAACTGGGCGCGAATGCCAGCGGCGACACCAAAGCATCACGGTGTCGCCGCAACCCCGTTCCGGCCCCTGCGCGCCCCGGCCCCCGGCTTCCGGCGCCCCCGAGCACCGGGCCCCGGCGCCGTGCCCCGCCGCCTACGCCGCGCCGCGCTGGAGGGCTTCGCAGACCGCCGTCGACTCGCGCACCCCGAGTTCGATCGCGCGGCCGCAGTGCGCGATCCAGGCTGCCATTCCCTCCGGGGTCCCGGAGACGTAGCCCTCGAAAGCCTCCAGGTAGGCCTTCACGCCCTGCTCGGCGTGACCGACCTCCGCCGGGCAGATCGCCTTCGGGTCGAGGCCACTGTTGATCAGCACGATCCGCTCGGCCGCGCGTGCGACCAGGCCGTTGTACGAGCCGAACGGCCTCAGCGCCAGGATCTCGCCGTGCACCACCGCGCCCGTGATCAGGGCGGGGGCCGAGCCGCCGGCGATGATCAGCCGGGAGAGGCCGTCCAGCCGCCCCGCCACCTCGTCGGCGCCGGGCAGCGGAAGGTCCACCAGGGGCTCGTCCACCGGCTCGCCGGCCAGCCGCGGCCTGCCCACGACGTCCCCGGCCGCGGTCGACCCGGACGCCACCAGGTGCAGCCGCGCGAGGACCCGTAGCGGCGACTGGCGCCAGATGCTCAGCAGCTGGCCCGCCTCGGCCGTCAGGCGCAGCGCGGCACCCACCGTCAACGCCTGCGCCTCGGCGCCGAAGTCGGTGCGGCGGCGGACCTCCTCCAGCGCCCAGTCGGCACCGGACAGCGCCGCACTGCCCCGCGCGCCGCGCAGCGCGGCCTCCGAGGTGATCTCCCCGCTGCGCCGGCGCATGACGCGGTGTCCGTAGACCCGGTCCACGGCCTTGCGTACGGAATCCACGGACTCTGCGACCCCCGGGAGCGAACCCAGGGCCGCCAGCGGGTCAGAAGCGCTACTCATAAGTAGGGAGCCTACGCACTGCGCGGCCGTAGCACCGACCCCTCCTTGGAGTGGTCTTCTTCACTCACC
This sequence comes from Streptomyces sp. NPDC031479, assembly GCF_055581065.1. Lineage (NCBI taxonomy): Bacteria > Bacillati > Actinomycetota > Actinomycetes > Kitasatosporales > Streptomycetaceae > Streptomyces > Streptomyces sp. NPDC031479. The sequence goes on along the minus strand of NZ_JBVIKC010000001.1, from coordinate 454,369 downwards.
TCGACCACACCGCGCGACCATGCCACTACCCTTGGTGAACATGAAGATCGCTTTCGTGGGAAAGGGCGGCAGCGGCAAGACGACCCTGTCCTCCCTCTTCATCCGCCACCTCGCAGCCAATGAAGCCCCCGTCGTCGCGGTGGACGCCGACATCAACCAGCACCTCGGCGCGGCCCTCGGGCTCCCCGAGGACGAGGCGGCCGCACTGCCCGCCCTGGGCGCGCACCTCCCCCTCATCAAGGAGTACCTGCGCGGTTCCAACCCGCGCATCGCATCCACCGACAGCATGATCAAGACCACCCCGCCCGGCGCCGGCTCGCGACTGCTGCGGGTCACGGAGGACAACCCGGTCTACGAGGCCTGCGCGCGCACGCTGCTGCTCGACGGGGAGCCCGTACGGCTGATGGCCACCGGGCCGTTCACCGAGGCCGACCTCGGCGTGGCCTGCTACCACTCGAAGGTCGGCGCGGTGGAGCTCTGCCTCAACCACCTGGTCGACGGCCCGGACGAGTACGTCGTCGTCGACATGACGGCCGGCTCGGACTCCTTCGCCTCGGGCATGTTCACCCGCTTCGACATGACCTTCCTCGTGGCCGAACCGACCCGCAAGGGCGTCTCCGTCTACCGGCAGTACAAGGAGTACGCGCGGGACTTCGGCATCGCGCTCAAGGTGGTCGGCAACAAGGTGCAGGGCCCGGAGGACATCGAGTTCCTCCAGGACGAGGTGGGAGAGGACCTGCTGGTCACCTTCGGGCACTCCGACTGGGTGCGGGCGATGGAGAAGGGCCGCCCCGCGCCGTTCGACCTGCTGGAGGCGACCAACCGGCTGGCGCTGCAGGCGCTCCAGGACGCGGCCGAGGACTCGTACGCCGACCGCGACTGGGACAGGTACACCGAGCAGATGGTCCACTTCCACCTGCGCAACGCGGAGAGCTGGGGGAACGCCAAGACCGGGGCCGACCTGGCGGAGCAGGTCGACCCCGGCTTCGTGTTGCACGAGGCCCTGGTCAGCCCTCGTTCGACTCCTCAGCCGGCTTGACCGCGGCCGGGGCCGTCGGCGGCGCGGGCGACGGCCCCGCGGTCAGGAACTTCGTCCAGCCGTCCCTCGGCGCCTGGCCGACGTCGAGGGTGCGCATCCACTCCAGCGTCTTCGGGTCCTGGGCGTCCAGCCAGTCCGCCAGTTCGCGGAAGGGCACGCACCGGACCTCCGGCTTGGTGCACATGGTCTGGATGGACTCCTCGACGGCACGCATGTAGGTGCCGCCGTTCCACGACTCGAAGTGGTTGCCGATGATCAGTGGCGCCCGGTTCCCCTGGTAGACCCGGTCGAAGGCCTGGCGCAGGCCGTCGCGCATCTGGTCGCCCCAGTACTCGTGCTGGGAGGGGTCGCCCTGGGTGGTCGTACCGGACTGGTTGACCAGGTAGTTGTAGTCCATGCTCAGGGTGTCGAAGGCGCGCCCGGGCATGGGCACCAGCTGGAGCGGGAGGTCCCAGAGCCCGTCCGTCTTCTTCGGCCAGATCTGCTTGCTGATGCCGCTGGAGTCGTAGCGGAAGCCCATGTCCTTCGCCGCCAGCATGAAGTTCTTCTGGCCTTCGAGGCAGGGGGTGCGGGCGCCGATCATCTCCTTGTCGTAGTCGAAGGGGAGCGCCGCCAGGTCCTTGAGCGCCGGGGCGTTCGTCTTCCAGTTCTTGACGAAGGACTTGGCCTGGTTGATCTCGCTCTTCCACTCCTCCACCGACCAGGTGCCGACACCCCCTTCGGGGCCGCAGAAGTGGCCGTTGAAGTGGGTGCCGATCTCGTTGCCCTCCAGCCAGGCCCCGCGGACCTGGGTGGCGGTGTCCTTGATGCCCTGGAGGTCGCCGAAGCCGATGTCGGAGAGGCCAGCGGAGTGCTGCGGGGCCGTGTAGAGGGAACGCTTCTCCTCCGGGAGCATGTACACGCCGCTGAGGAAGTAGGTCATCCGGGCGTTGTACTGCTTGCCCACCTCGCGGAAGTGCGAGAAGAGCTTCTGGCTGTCCTCGCCCGCGCCGTCCCACGAGAACACCACGAACTGCGGGGGCTTCTCGCCGGGCTTCAGTCTCTGCGGCTTCTGCACGTTCGGCTGGGAGCCCGTGTAGGCGGTCGAACCGTCGCCGATGGGGCGGTTGACACTGCCGGGGGCCTCCGGGGCGGCGGCGCCCTTCTTCGTGTTCTGGTCGCCGGGGGCGCCGGGAGCGCCGGGGCGGGCGGGCTCGGAGGCGCTGCACCCGGCGACGCCCAGTACCAGGGCCGTGGCGACAAGGCCGCCGGCGATCTTCTTCGTGGCGGCGATCATCCGCACACCTCTCCCTCGCAGTTCCATCGCGGGACTTTCGTGACGCAACGTCCCACGCAGTCCGCTTTAAGGAAGGTATGACAAGGCAGACAAAATACTTAATCACCCCTGAGTGCTAATTCGTAGCCCATTTGCCCGCATTACCTACCAACAGCCTTTACTCTCCATTACCATCCATTTACCGAGTGTTGAGACTCCCGCCGCTTCATCACCTCCCCCGAGGAGACGGGAACCCATGACGACAGCCGCCCCACCCCCCTCCACGAACCAAGGCCCCGACGGTGCCGGACCCCGCCTCAAGGGGCTCCATGCGGACTTGTCCGCGTCCGTCGCCGTCTTCCTGATCGCACTTCCCCTCTCGCTGGGCATCGCCCTGGCCACCGGAGCCCCCCTGCAGGCGGGGCTGGTGGCCGCCGCGGTGGGCGGGATCGTGGCCGGGCGGCTCGGCGGCGCCCCGCTCCAGGTGAGCGGGCCGACCGCCGGACTCACCGTGGTGACGGCCGGGTTGATCCAGCACTACGGCTGGCGCACCACCTGCGCCGTCACGGTCCTGGCCGGCTGCTGCCAGCTCGGACTGGCCTTCCTGCGCACCGCGCGCTCGGCCCTGCTGGTGAGCCCGGCGATCATGCACGGAATGCTGGCCGGCATCGGCGTGACCATCGCGCTGGCCCAGCTGCACATCGTGCTGGGCGGCACCCCGCAGAGCTCGGCCGTCGCCAACGTACTCGGACTGCCCGCCCAGTTGGCCGATCTGCATCCGGCCGCGCTCGGGGTGAGCGCGCTGACCCTGTGCGTCCTGCTGCTCTGGCCCCGGATCCCCGGGCGGGTCGGCCTGGCCCTGCGCAAGGTGCCCGCCGCACTGGCGGCGGTCGCCGCGGCCACCGCCGGCGCGGCCCTGGCCGGGCTCGACCTGCCCCGGGTGGACCTGCCCTCCTGGAGCAGCCACGCGCTGCCGGAACTGCCGCAGGGCCCGGTGCTCGGGATCATCGCCGCCGTGCTGACCATCACCCTGGTCGGCAGCGTCGAGTCCCTGATGTCCTCGGTGGCCACCGACAAGCTGATCGCCTCCGAGCGCGGTACGGGCGACCGCCCGCCCCGCGCCGACCTCGATCGCGAGCTGCGCGGACAGGGCGCCGCCAACATCGTCTCCGGGATGCTCGGCGGGCTCCCCGTCGCGGCCGTGGCCGTACGCAGCGCGGCGAACGTCAAGTCCGGTGCCGTAAGCCGTAAATCAGCCATGTTGCACGGGCTGTGGGTGGTGATCGCGGCCGGACTGCTCGTCCCCGCGCTCGACCTGATCCCGCTCGCCGCCCTGGCGGCGCTGGTGCTGGCCGTCGGAATCCAGGTGGTCAGCATCACGCACCTGAGGACCGTCACCCGCTACCGGGAGGTCCTGGTCTACGCGGCCACCATCGTCGCCGTGGTCCTGGGCGGGGTCCTGGAAGGCGTCGCCGTCGGCATCGCCGTGGCCGTGGCCCTGGCCATGCACCGGCTGGCGCGCACGAGGATCACCCTGGACGAGGCGGACGGCGTCCACCGGGTCCGGGCGCGCGGGCAGTTGACCTTCCTCGCCGTGCCGCGCCTGAGCCGGGTGCTGAACTCGATCCCGCACGAGGGCCACGCGGTCGTCGAGTTGGACGGCTCGTTCATCGACCACGCCGCCTACGAGATCCTCCAGGACTGGCAGGACACGCACCTGGCCCACGGGGGTTCGGTGGAGCTCACCGGCCGGGGCGGGGCCGCCATTTCCCGCGGCAACCACGCCCGGCCCACCGGGACGGCACCCGGGACCGGCGCCGGCGTGCGGCCGGGCCACGGCTCAGCCACCGGGTCCGGGCGGGTGCCGGCCGGCGGGAGCACCGCGATCGGCGGGGCCGGCGGCCACCGGGGCGAAGGCCGGGGAGCGCACCAGTGCTGCCGCCCGTGGACCCCCTGGCAGAACCACTGCGACCACCGCGCCCTGCCCGCCACGCACCCGGCGGTCGCCGCGCGCGTCCCGGCGGGCGAGGCGGCCGGGACGATCCCGAGCGCGGCCGAGCCCCGCGACGCCGGAACCGCCTCCCCCCGGCGCCGTGGCGCGGGTCAACTCGCCAGCGGGATCGGCGCCTTCCAGCGGGACACCGCCCCGCACGTCCGCGACGAGCTGGCCCGGCTGGCCCGCGAGGGACAGCGGCCCTCACAGCTCTTCCTCACCTGCGCGGACTCCCGCCTGGTGACCAGCATGATCACGGCAAGTGGCCCCGGCGACCTCTTCACCGTCCGCAACGTCGGCAATCTGGTCCCCCCGCCCGGAGCCGAAGCCACCGACGACTCGGTCGCGGCGGCCATCGAGTACGCCGTGGACGTGCTGAAGGTCGACAGCATCACGGTGTGCGGGCACTCCGGCTGCGGAGCCATGCAGGCCCTGCTGAACTCCCACCCGGGCGCTCCGATGACCCCGCTGCGCCGCTGGCTGCGGCACGGTCTGCCCAGCCTGGAGCGGATGGCCAGCCGGCACCACGCCTGGGCCCGGATCGCGGGCCGGCTCCCGGCGGACGCCGTGGAACAGCTCTGCCTGACCAATGTGGTCCAGCAGCTGGACCACCTGCGGGCCCACGAATCGGTGGCCCGACGGCTCGCCGACGGCTCGCTGGAACTGCACGGAATGTACTTCCACGTGGGCGAGGCCCAGGCCTACCTGCTGTCCGAGGGCGAGGACTTCTTCGACTGTCGGGTTTTCGACAGCGTGGGTCAGAACGCCTGACCGGATTTCCGTCCGAACCGATACCCTCCCGTATCCGTGCAAGCTGTTGGCCCCTTCTCGCACCCTGCAGCGGGAAGGGGCCCTTCGCGCGCCGCGCGCGGCCCGCGCGTACGCTGCGGCGCACGGGCCGCCCAGTCGTGCTATAGGTCTAAACCAATTCACGGCTACCCCTTGTCACCTGGGCGTCTGACCTGATGAGCTATGCCCGGGGACACAACGGACACCCTGGGAAAGGGAGATGTCGTGAGCAATGACAGCCTGGCCAATCTGCTCAAGGAGGAGCGGCGGTTCGCACCGCCCGCCGATCTGGCCGCCGCCGCCAACGTGACCGAGGCGGCGTACGCGCAGGCCGACGCGGACCGGCTGGGCTTCTGGGCCGAGCAGGCCCGGCGGCTGACCTGGGAGACCGAGCCGACCGAGACGCTCGACTGGAGCAACCCGCCGTTCGCGAAGTGGTTCGCCGACGGCAAGCTGAACGTGGCGTACAACTGCGTGGACCGGCACGTCGAGGCCGGCAACGGCGACCGCGTCGCGATCCACTTCGAGGGCGAGCCCGGCGACAGCCGCTCCCTGACCTACGCCCAGCTCAAGGACGAGGTCTCGCAGGCCGCCAACGCCCTCACCGAGCTCGGTGTCCAGGCGGGCGACCGGGTCGCCGTCTACCTGCCGATGATCCCCGAGGCCGTCGTCGCGATGCTCGCGTGCGCCCGCGTCGGCGCCGCCCACTCGGTGGTCTTCGGCGGCTTCTCCGCCGATGCCGTCGCCTCCCGCATCCAGGACGCCGACGCCAAGCTGGTGATCACCGCCGACGGCGGCTACCGCCGCGGCAAGCCCAGCGCGCTCAAGCCCGCCATCGACGAGGCCGTCGCCAAGTGCCCGCAGGTCGAGCACGTCCTCGTGGTGCGCCGCACCGGCCAGGACACCGCCGTCACCGAGGGCCGCGACGTCTGGTGGCACGACGTGGTCGGCCGCCAGTCCACCGAGCACACCCCGCAGGCCTTCGACGCCGAGCACCCGCTCTTCATCCTGTACACCTCGGGGACCACGGGTAAGCCCAAGGGCATCCTGCACACTTCCGGCGGCTACCTCACGCAGGCCTCGTACACCCACCACGCCGTCTTCGACCTCAAGCCGGAGACCGACGTCTACTGGTGCACCGCCGACATCGGCTGGGTGACCGGGCACTCCTACATCGTCTACGGTCCGCTCGCCAACGGCGCCACCCAGGTGATGTACGAGGGCACGCCGGACACCCCGCACCAGGGCCGGTTCTGGGAGGTCGTGCAGAAGTACGGCGTCACCATCCTCTACACCGCGCCCACCGCGATCCGTACGTTCATGAAGTGGGGCGACGACATCCCCGCGAAGTTCGACCTGTCGAGCCTGCGCGTGCTGGGCTCGGTCGGCGAGCCGATCAACCCCGAGGCCTGGATCTGGTACCGCAAGCACATCGGCGGCGACCGCTGCCCGATCGTGGACACGTGGTGGCAGACCGAGACCGGCGCCATGATGATCGCCCCGCTGCCGGGCGTCACCGAGACCAAGCCCGGCTCCGCGCAGCGCGCGCTGCCCGGCATCGGTGCCACCGTCGTGGACGACGAGGGCCGCGAGGTGGCGAACGGCGGAGGCGGCTACCTGGTCCTCACCGAGCCGTGGCCGTCGATGCTGCGCACCATCTGGGGCGACGACCAGCGCTTCGTCGACACCTACTGGTCCCGCTTCGAGGGCAAGTACTTCGCGGGCGACGGCGCCAAGAAGGACGACGACGGCGACATCTGGCTGCTCGGCCGGGTCGACGACGTGATGCTGGTGTCGGGCCACAACATCTCGACCACCGAGGTGGAGTCGGCGCTCGTCTCGCACCCGTCGGTCGCCGAGGCGGCCGTCGTGGGCGCCAAGGACGAGACCACCGGCCAGGCCATCGTGGCCTTCGTCATCCTGCGCGGCAGCGCCACCGAGACGGACGCCCTGGTCGGGGAGCTGCGCAACCACGTGGGCGCCACCCTCGGCCCGATCGCCAAGCCGAAGCGGATCGTCCCGGTGCAGGAACTGCCGAAGACCCGTTCCGGCAAGATCATGCGCCGTCTGCTGCGCGACGTAGCGGAGGACCGGGCGGTCGGCGACGTGACCACGCTCGCCGATTCCTCGGTGATGGCGCTGATCCAGACCAAGCTGCCCAGCGCCTCCAGCGAGGACTGACCGGACTGACCGGACTGACGCACAACGGGCCACGGGTCCTGGAGGGCGTCCGGCGCACAACGCGCCGGACGCCCTCCTCCCGTTTAAGGTGAAGATCACCCGATACGACCGCGCGAACCCTGTAAGGTAAAGGAAGCGTCAACATTTGACGCTCGAAGAGTCTCAGGGTGCGCCGGGAAGTCTGGTCGGCAACTGCATTTGTCATGCCGTCGCCCACCCGGAGGTTCCCCACCGTGGCCACGCCCCCGCCCAGCACCCGCCGCAAGTTCCTCGGCAGGCTCTCCCTCCCCGAGCGCCGCTTCGTCGCCGACGCGCTGCGCACCGAGACCGTCGGCGGGGTCCTGCTCCTGGTGGCCGCCATCGCCGCCCTCGTGTGGGCGAACATCCCGGCGATATCCGCGAGCTACGACAGCGTCAGGTCCTTCCACATCGGCCCCGCCGCCCTGGGCCTGGACCTCTCGCTCCAGCACTGGGCAGCCGACGGCCTGCTCGCGATCTTCTTCTTCGTCGCCGGCATCGAGCTCAAGCGCGAGCTGGTCGCGGGCGACCTGAGCGACCCCAAGGCGGCCGCCCTCCCCGTGATCGCCGCCCTCTGCGGCATGGCCGTGCCCGCGGTGGTCTACGCCCTGGTCAACACCCTCGGCAACGGATCGCTCGACGGCTGGGCGGTCCCGACGGCCACCGACATCGCCTTCGCCCTCGCCGTCCTCGCGGTCATCGGCACCTCGCTGCCGTCCGCGCTGCGCGCCTTCCTGCTGACCCTGGCGGTCGTCGACGACCTCTTCGCCATCCTGATCATCGCGGTGTTCTTCACCAGCGAGATCGACTTCCTCGCCCTCGGCGGGGCCCTCGCGGGCCTGGTCCTCTTCTGGTTCCTGCTGCGCTTCGGCGTCCGCGGCTGGTACGTGTACGTCCCGCTCGCCCTGGTCATCTGGGGCCTGATGTACAACAGCGGCGTCCACGCCACCATCGCCGGCGTCGCGATGGGCCTGATGCTGCGCTGCACCCGCAGGGACGGCGAGGAGCACTCCCCCGGCGAGCACATCGAGCACCTGGTCCGCCCCGTCTCGGCCGGCCTGGCCGTCCCCCTCTTCGCCCTGCTCTCCGCCGGGGTCTCGCTCTCCGACGAGGCCATCGCGCAGGTCTTCACCCGTCCCGAGACCCTCGGCGTGGTGCTCGGACTCGTCGTCGGCAAGACGGTCGGCATCTTCGGCGGCACCTGGCTCGCCGCCCGCTTCACCAAGGCCGAGCTGAACGAGGACCTCGCCTGGCCCGACGTACTGGCCGTGGCCTCCCTCGCCGGCATCGGCTTCACCGTCTCCCTGCTGATCGGCGAGCTGGCCTTCGCCGGAGACCCCGTCCTGACCGACGAGGTCAAGGCGGCCGTCCTGCTCGGCTCCCTGATCGCCGCGGCCATCGCGTGCGTGATGCTCAAGCTGCGCGACCGCCGGTACCGGTCGCTGACCGAGGCCGAGGAGCGCGACGAGGACGCCGACGGGATCCCGGACATCTACGAGCAGGACAACCCGGCGTACCACCTGCGGATGGCGAAGATCTACGAGGAGAAGGCCGCCGAGCACCGCCGCAGGGCCGAGGCCGTCGCCCCGGCCGAGGACGGTCCCACGGGTGGATCCACGGGTGGATCCACCCGGGAAGCGGCGGGCGGGTCCAGCACCGGCGCCGACCGTCCGGCATGATCTGACTGACGACGGAGGACAGCCGCCGACAGCAGACGACAGAGGGAGTCAGAGATGAGCGCAGTGGACCAAGAGGCTCCGGGAGCCGAGCGCACGCTCGGCCAGCTGGTCGCCTCGGCCACCGCCGAGATGTCGGCCCTGGTGCACGACGAGATCGCCCTCGCCAAGGTCGAGCTCAAGCAGGACGTCAAGCGCGCGGGCATCGGCAGCGGTGCCGCGATCGTGGCGGGCGTGCTGCTGCTCTTCTCCCTCCCCGTACTGAGTTTCGCCGCGGCCTACGGCATCCACAATCTCGGGCTCGGCCTGGCCTGGTCCTTCCTCATCGTCGGCGTCGCGTTCTGGCTGCTCGCGGGCCTGACCGGGCTGCTGGCCATGTCGAAGTTCAAGAAGGTCAAGCCGCCGGTGAAGACCATCGACTCGGTCAAGCAGACCGCGGCGCTCGTCGGAACCGTCAAGCCGCACCCGCGGCCGTTGAGTGACCAGGCCGTGGGTGTGGCACGCTCGTCTTCATGACAGCCCCTTCTCCGGACCCCAGCCCCGCGCCCACCGCTGCTTCGGCGGTACGGATCGACGTGCCGGGCGGGAGAAAGGTGACCCACCGGGACGTCGCCGCCAACGGCGCGCGCTTCCACGTCGCGGAGTGCGGCGACGGCCCGCTCGTCCTCCTGCTGCACGGGTTCCCGCAGTTCTGGTGGACCTGGCGGCACCAGCTGACCGCGCTCGCGGACGCCGGGTACCGCGCGGTGGCGATGGATCTGCGCGGGGTGGGCGGCAGCGACCGCACCCCGCGCGGCTACGACCCGGCGAACCTCGCCCTGGACATCACCGGAGTGGTCCGTTCCCTCGGCGAGCCGGACGCCGCCCTCGTCGGGCACGACCTGGGCGGATACCTCGCCTGGACGGCGGCCGTGATGCGGCCCAAGCTGGTGCGCCGGCTGGTCGTCTCCTCGATGCCGCACCCGCGCCGCTGGCGCTCGGCGATGCTGGCGGACTTCGGCCAGACCCGGGCCAGCTCCCACGTCTGGGGCTTCCAGAGGCCCTTCGTCCCCGAGCGGCAGCTGGTCGCCGATGACGGGGCCCTCGTGGGGGAGCTGATCCGGGAGTGGTCCGGGCCGCGGCTGCAGGCGGACGGCTCCGACGAGGAGGCACTCGCCGTGTACCGGCGGGCCATGTGCATCCCCTCCACGGCGCACTGCTCCATCGAGCCGTACCGCTGGATGATGCGCTCGATGGCCCGGCCGGACGGGCTCCAGTTCTACCGGCGGATGAAGCGGCCCGTACGGGTGCCCACGCTGCACCTGCACGGCTCGCTGGACCCGGTGATGCGCACCCGCAGCGCCGCCGGTTCCGGGGAGTACGTCGAAGCCCCGTACCGCTGGCGGCTCTTCGACGGACTGGGGCACTTCCCCCACGAGGAGGACCCGGTGGCCTTCTCCACCGAGCTGGTGAACTGGCTGAAGGACCCCGAGCCCGACCGCTGACGGGCCGTCGGCGGGCCATCCGCGGGATCCCCGCGGATGGCTGACGGGGCGACAGGCGCTTCGTACGACTGTCTTACGGGCATTCAATTGCCCGGCGCATAGGCCAATTGGCGGCCCCCCGGGGGATTACGGACCCTGGGCCCCGGGCACAGCTCGTTGTATGGGCTGGACGCACGACCACGGTGACACCGCACGCGAACGCCGCTCGGCCACAGCGCCGGGCACGCACGACAGGGCTGGCCGGGACGGTCACGACCCCCGGCTGGGGATCCCACGCATCCTGCGCCGCCGCGCCCGCTGGGTCTCGGCGCGGCTGCGCCATCCACGCATGTAGGACACACCTCCCCGGGCCCCGGCAGGGGCCCGGGGAGGGCGTCAGAGGGCGCAGCCCTGGGTGTCGACGCGGCGGCTGGAGGTCTTGCCGAGGCGGATGTCGTCCCGGATCTCGTCCGCCGTCAGGGCGTAACCGGTGTTCGGGTCGTCGAGCGACTTGGCGAAGACGACCCCGTACACCCGGCCCTCGGGCGTCAGCAGCGGGCCGCCGGAGTTGCCCTGGCGGACGGTCGCGTAGAGCGAGTAGACGTCGCGGCGGACGGTGCCCCGGTGGTAGATGTCCGGGCCGTTGGCGTTGATCCGGCCGCGGACCCGGGCCGCTCGGACGTCGTAGGCGCCGTTCTCCGGGAAGCCGGCCACGATCGCGTCGCTGCTGCTCGTGGCGTCCTTCTCGGTGAACTCCAGGGCCGGGGCGCGCAGCTTGGGCACGTCCAGGACGGCGATGTCGCGCTCCCAGTCGTAGAGCACGACCTTGCCGTCGTAGAGCTTGCCCTCGCCGCCGACCTGCACGGTGGGCTCCATGACACCGCCGACGACGTGGGCGTTGGTCATCACCTTGCCCGGCGCGAAGACGAAGCCGGTGCCCTCCAGGACCTTGCTGCAACTGGGCGCCGTACCGACGACCTTCACGATGGAGAGCTTCGCCTGTTCGGCCACGCCGCTGCGGGCGAGGGCCGGGTCGGGCGCCTTCACCTCGGTGATCGGCTCGTTGGAGAACGGGCTGAAGACCTGGGGGAAGCCGTTGCGGGCGAGGGTGGAACTGAAGTCCGAGAACCAGGTGTTGGCCTGCGCGGGGAGCACGCGCGACACGCCGAGGAGCACCTTGGAGTTGCGGACCTCCTTGCCGAGCGTGGGCAGCGAGGTCCCGGCGAGTGCGGAACCGATCAGCCATGCCACCAGCAGCATCGCGACGACGTTCACCAGGGCCCCGCCGGTCGCGTCGAGCGCGCGGGCGGGCGACCAGGTGATGTGGCGTCGCAGGCGGCTGCCCAGATGGGTGGTCAGGGCCTGGCCGATCGAGGCGCAGATGATGATCACGACGACGGCGATCACGACGACGGTGGTGGTCACCTGGGTGCCGTTGTCGGTCACCCGGTCCCAGATCAGGGGCAGCAGGGACACGGCGACGAGACCACCGCCGAGGAAGCCGATCACCGACAGGATGCCGACGACGAACCCCTGGCGGTAGCCCACGATCGCGAACCACACGGCGGCGACCAGCAACAGGATGTCCAGCACGTTCACGAGGGTCACCGTCTCATGCGTGCCAGTCGAGTGGGACCTGACGTGAGCGGTCCCACGGGCGCTCCCAGCCCGCGAAGTGCAGGATGCGGTCGATCACCCCGGCCGTGAACCCCCAGACCAGGGCCGATTCGACGGTGAAGGCGGGCCCCTGGTGGCCTCTGGGGTGGACCACGGTCACCCGGTGGGCGGGATCCGTGAGATCCGCCACGGGCACCGTGAAGACCCGGGCCGTCTCCGCGGGGTCCACCGGGCCGACCGGGGAGGGTTCGCGCCACCAGCCGAGCACCGGGGTCACGACGAACTCGCTGACCGGGATGTAGAGCCGGGGCAGCACCCCGAAGAGCTGGACGCCGGCCGGGTCGAGACCGGTCTCCTCCTCGGCCTCGCGCAGTGCGGCGCGCAGCGGTCCGGTGGTGTGCGGATCGCCGTCCCCAGGGTCGAGGGCTCCGCCGGGGAAGGAGGGCTGGCCGGCGTGCGAGCGCAGGGTGCCGGCGCGCTCCTGGAGCAGCAGCTCCGGGCCGCGCGGACCCTCGCCGAAGAGGATCAGCACGGCGGACTGGCGGCCCCCGCCGTCCTCGGGGGGCAGGAAGCGGCTGAGCTGGCGCGGCCGGACGGTGCGGGCCGCCGCCACGACCGGGTCGAGCCAGGCGGGCAGCCCCTCGGTGCTGAGGACCAGGCCGTCGCCCTCGCGGGTGGTGGCCGTGGTCTCGTCCTGTGTACCGCGCGTCATAGGCACCCCTGTCCGTGTTCTTCCGTGAACACCCTCTCCCACACCGCTGAACGCGGTCCGGGTACCGATTCGTTCCGGCGGGGGCGTGCGGCCGTCCCGGCGCACGCCCCCGCCGGTGGGCCCGGGCCACGTCCGGCCGTACGCCCCAGGTCGCGCTCAGGGCTCCGTACGGGCTCCCAGCGGGGAGGCGGGGAGGCCCGGGTAGTCCGGGGGCGGGGACAGGCGCTGGCCCGGGTAGCCGCCCTTCTCGTACTTCAGCAGCTTCTTCGCCTTCTCCGGGTCCGTCTCGCCCTCCCCGTAGGCCGGGCAGAGCGGCGCGATGGGGCAGGCGCCGCAGGCGGGGTTGCGGGCGTGGCAGATGCGGCGGCCGTGGAAGACCACGCGGTGCGAGAGCATCGTCCACTCGCTCTTGGGGAAGATCGCGCAGATCTCCGCCTCGACCTTCTCTGGGTCCTCCTGCTCGGTCCACTTGAAGCGGCGGGCGAGGCGTCCGAAGTGGGTGTCGACGGTGATCCCGGGGACCCCGAAGACGTTGCCGAGGACCACGTTCGCCGTTTTGCGGCCCACTCCGGGCAGGGTGACCAGGTCTTCGAGCCGGCCGGGGACCTCGCCGCCGAAGCGGTCGCGCAGGGCCTGCGACAGGCCGAGGAGGGACTTGGCCTTCATCCGGAAGAACCCGGTCGGCCTGATCAGCTCCTCCAGTTCCTCCGGCACGGCCTCGGCCATGTCCTCGGGGGTCGGGTAGGCCGCGAAGAGGGCGGGGGTCGTCTGGTTCACGCGGAGGTCGGTGGTCTGCGCGGACAGGACGGTGGCGACCAGGAGCTCGAAGGGATTGCGGAAATCCAGCTCCGGATGGGCGTACGGGTACACGTCGGCCAGTTCCCGGTTGATGCGGCGGGCCCGCCGGACCATCGCCAGGCGGGATTCGGCCCTGCCCTTCCCGGCGCTCCGGGCGGGGGCGGGCACCCGGGAGGCCGCCGGGGCCCCGTTCACGGTCCCCGACGCGCTCTTGTCCGCGGTCGCGCGCGCCGCCGCGCCCGGCCGTTTCTTGGCCGAAGCTTTGCCCTGGGGGGCGGGCCGGGACCCGCCGGGCACCTCCCCGGGGGCTTGTTCGCCCACGGCTGAATTTTGGGTCGCCGTCACTCCTGCGGACCCCTTGGCCTGTGCTCTCACCGGCTTATTGGACACCCGGCCAGCCTAAGGCCGGGTGCCGACACCCGCCCGGACCTCAGGTAACACCACCCCGATCGGTCGCTCACCACACAGCACGGGCGTCCGTCCGGCATCCTTGGTAGTGATTGATCGCACTGTTTGAGCCGTCCGGCAAAATGGGAGACCGGTCCCCTGAGCTGGTCGACATAGGAGAGAGACTCGTGGACGACGTTCTGCGGCGCGCCCCGCTCTTCGCGGCGCTCGATGACGAGCAGGCCGCGGAGCTCCGCGCCTCCATGGGCGAGGTGACGCTCGCACGCGGTGACGCCCTGTTCCACGAGGGCGACCCCGGCGACCGGCTCTACGTCGTGACCGAGGGCAAGGTGAAGCTCCACCGCACCTCCCCCGACGGTCGCGAGAACATGCTGGCCGTCCTCGGCCCCGGCGAGCTGATCGGCGAGCTGTCGCTCTTCGACCCGGGCCCGCGCACCGCCACCGCCACCGCGCTGACCGAGGTCAAGCTCCTCGGCCTCGGCCACGGTGACCTGCAGCCGTGGCTGAACGCCCGGCCCGAGGTCGCGACCGCGCTGCTGCGCGCCGTCGCCCGGCGCCTGCGCAAGACCAACGACCAGATGTCCGACCTGGTCTTCTCCGACGTTCCGGGCCGTGTGGCCCGGGCGCTCCTCGACCTGTCGCGCCGCTTCGGCGTGCAGTCGGAGGAGGGCATCCACGTCGTGCACGACCTGACGCAGGAGGAGCTCGCCCAGCTCGTCGGCGCCTCCCGCGAGACCGTGAACAAGGCCCTGGCCGACTTCGCGGGCCGCGGCTGGCTGCGCCTGGAAGCGCGCGCCGTGATCCTGCTGGACGTGGAGCGGCTCGCCAAGCGCTCGCGCTGACGTCAACGACGTCGGCCGCCGCGCCCCGGCGCGGTCGTGGAGGGGTCCTGTCCGGAAGCCGGGCGGGGCCCCTCCGCGCGTCCGGCGCGCCCCGGAAAACGGCTTCGCGGCCGCCCCGGGAAGGGGCACAGTGGGGATCATGGAACACAGGGGTCTGGACGCGTACGGGTACTTCGAGCGGGAGGGGTCCCTGGGGCGGATCCAGCCCTCGTTCGCCGGCCTCGTCGCCGCGGCGCGCGGCCGGATCGCCGAGGCCTACGGGAGCCGGCTCCACAGCGCCTACCTCTACGGGTCGGTGCCGCGCGGCACCGCCCGCCCCGGCCGCTCCGACCTCGACCTGCTGATCGCCCTGCACGACGAGCCCGCCCACGACGACCGCGACATCGCGGAGGTGCTGGGCCAGGGCCTCGACCAGGACTTCCCGGAGATCGACGGGGTCGGCGTCCTGCTGTACGGCAAGGACCGGCTGCTGAGCGAGCAGGAACGTTACGACCTGGGCTGGTTCCTGGCCTGCCTGTGCACGCCGCTGCTCGGGGACGACCTGGCCGAGCACCTGCCCCGGTACCGGCCGGACGGCGTCCTGGCCCGGGAGACCAACGGCGACCTGGCCCGCGTACTGCCCCGCTGGCGCGAACGCGTCGAGGCGGCCTCGGAACCGTCCGACTACCGCCGGCTGAGCCGGGCCTTCGCCCGGCACCTCGTGCGCACCGGGTTCACCCTGGTCATGCCCCGCTGGGGCGGCTGGACCAGCGACCTCACCGAGTCCGCGGAGGTCTTCGCCCGGTACTACCCGCAGCGGGCCGACCAGATGCGGGCGGCGGCCGTCGTGGCGCTGGCCCCGGTCGAGGACCCCGCCGTGGTGCGCCGGTACGTCGAGGACCTCGGGCCGTGGCTCGCCGACGAGTACACGGCCCGGCACGGTACGAAGGCGCCGCGCCCGTAGGCCGCGGCGGAGCGAGTCAGGCGCTCCGCGCCGGGGCCAGGGCGTCGACGGCCCGCTTCGCCTCCGCCAGACCGGCGCCGGTGATCTCGCGGTACCGCTTGATCGCCGAGACGTCGCGGCCGTCGCGCACCAGCGCCCGCACCTCGTCCATCCCGGCCGGCTCCGGCTCCTCGATGCCCAGGTGGTCCAGCACCAGGCCCAGGCGGCGCTCCAGCCGGTCCGCCCTGTCCGCCAGGGCACGCATGCGCAGGGTCACCGTCGAGGTGATCCAGCCGGCCGCGGCGAGCAGCGCGAGCAGTACGTACAGGGTGTTCATTCAGGTCCCCCCGGGATCAGTCCGTGATCACGAAGGTACTCCAGCTGTGCCTGTACGGACCACGTGGCCGCGGGCCACAGGGAGCGGTCCACGTCGGCGTAAACCTGCGCGACGACCGCCTCGGGGGTGACGAAGCCGTTCTCCACGGCCGTCTCGACCTGCGCGAGCCGGTGGGCGCGGTGCGCCAGGTAGTACTCGACGGCGCCCTGGGCGTCCTCCAGGACCGGCCCGTGCCCCGGGAGCACCGTGGTCACCCCGTCGTCGACGGTGAGGGAGCGCAGGCGGCGCAAGGAGTCGAGATAGTCCCCCAGACGGCCGTCGGGGTGCGCGACCACGGTCGTACCGCGGCCCAGGATGGTGTCACCGGTGATGACGGCACGGTCGGCGGGCAGGTGGAAGCAGAGCGAGTCGGAGGTGTGGCCGGGGGTCGCCACGACGCGCAGCTCCAGGCCACCGGTACGGATCACGTCGCCGGCGGCCAGGCCCTCGTCGCCGAGCCTCAGCGCGGGGTCGAGGGCGCGGACCTTCGTCCCGGTCAGCTCCGCGAAGCGGCCGGCCCCCTCGGCGTGGTCGGGGTGGCCGTGGGTCAGGAGGGTCAGCGCGACGCGCTTGCCGGCCTGCTCGGCGGTGGCGATGACGGCCCGCAGGTGGGCTTCGTCCAGCGGGCCGGGGTCGATGACGACGGCCAGCTCGGAGTCCGGCTCGGAGACCAGCCAGGTGTTGGTGCCGTCCAGGGTCATCGCGGAGGCGTTGGGCGCCAGGACGTTGACGGCACGGACGGTCGCCGGCCCGGAGGAGACCATTCCGCGGGGCTGGCCGGGGAGTACGGCGGCGTCGGTCATGCGGTGCCTCCCGGGCGGACGCGCTTGGTGAACTCGTCGTGCCCCGGCCAGCTGAGCACCAGCTCACCGTCCACGAGGGCGGCCTGTGCCAGTACGGGCGTCAGGTCCTGCGCGGCGGCCGCCGTCAGCGCGTCGGCGGCGCTGGCGTGGGGCTCCAGGGAGCGCAGGGTGGAGATGGTGGGCGGCATCATCAGCAGCTCGCCCCCGTCGTAGCGGGCGGCGGCCTCGGAAGGGCGGATCCAGACGGTCCGGTCGGCCTCGGTGGAGGCGTTGCGGGTGCGCTGGCCCTCCGGGAGGGCCGCGACGAAGAACCACGTGTCGTAGCGGCGGGGCTCGAACTCCGGGGTGATCCACCGGGCCCACGCCCCGAGCAGGTCGGAGCGCAGCAGCAGGCCGCGCCGGTCCAGGAACTCGGCGAAGGACAGCTCGCGCGCCACGAGGGCCTCGCGGTCGGCCTCCCAGTCGTCACCGGTGGTGTCGCCGACGACGGTGCCGGGCGTCTCCCCGGCGAGCAGGACGCCGGCCTCCTCGAAGGTCTCACGGACGGCCCCGCACACGATGGCCTGGGCGGTGGCGGCGTCGGTGCCGAGGCGTTCCGCCCAGGCGTCCAGGCCGGGTCCGGCCCAGCCGATGCGGCGGTCCTCGTCACGCGGGTCGACCCCGCCGCCGGGGTAGGCGTAGGCGCCCCCGGCGAAGGCCATGGAGGCGCGGCGGCGCAGCATGTGCACGGCCGGGCCGGCGGGGGTGTCGCGGAGCAGCATCACCGTGGCGGCGCGTTTGGGCGCGACCGGGGTGAGCGCGCCGTCCGCGAGCGCGCGGATGCGGTCGGGCCACTCCGGGGGGTACCACTGGCCTCCGGCGGGCTGGCTGGACGACGGACCGTGCTGACCATTCGGCATGGCCGGATGCTACGGCCATCCGGCCCGATGTTCGAGGCCCACCCGGCCGCATCGCGCGGGCCCGGCACGGGATCGCCGTACTCGCCCGGCACAGGGCCGCCGCACGGGCCCCACACCGGATCGCCTCGCAGGCCCGGCACAGGGCCGCCCCGCCGCCGTTCCCGTCTCGGGCCCCCGGAGGGGCTGACGGGCCCCGGAGGCGGCGCTCCGGGCCTCCTGGCACGCGGCCCCGACCGCGCCCTCCCGGTGGCGGCCCGGCCCGCGGGCGGACCGGGACGGACGGCGACGCCCCACGGCCCGGCCGCTCCCCGCAGTGCCGGACGGCGCCACCTCACGGGCCGGGCGGCCCGCCGCGGCCGGAAGCACCACCGGCCCCGCACCGGCCGTGCCGGACGGGGTCCGGTGGGGCGGCGCGGAGCCGGAGAGGCCCCTCGGGGCCGAGCGGTGCGGGCGACGCGTCCCGGAGGGAGCGGCGCGTCAGGCCGAAGCGGTCAGCTCGACCTGGATCTCGATCTCGACCGGGGCGTCCAGCGGGAGGACGGCGACGCCGACCGCGCTGCGCGCGTGGACGCCCTTCTCCCCGAGGATCTCGCCCAGCAGCTCGCTCGCGCCGTTCAGCACGCCCGGCTGGGCCGTGAAGTCGGGGGCCGAGGCGACGAAGCCGACGACCTTGACGACACGGGCGATCTTGTCGAGGTCACCGACCACGGACTTCACGGCGGCCAGCGCGTTCAGCGCGCAGGTCGCGGCCAGCTCCTTGGCCTGCTCCGCGGAGACCTCCGCGCCGACCTTGCCGGTCAGCGACAGCTTGCCCTGCACCATCGGGAGCTGGCCGGCGGTGTACACGTAGGCACCCGACCGTACGGCCGGCTGGTAGGTGGCCAGCGGCGGAACGACCTCGGGAAGGGTCAGGCCGAGCTCGGCGATCCTCGCCTCGACGACGCCGCTCATGCCTTCTCCCGCTTGAGGTAGGCCACGAGCTGCTCGGGGTTGTTCGGGCCGGGCACGACCTGGACGAGCTCCCAGCCGTCCTCGCCCCAGGTGTCGAGGATCTGCTTGGTGGCGTGCACCAGCAGGGGCACCGTCGCGTATTCGAACTTCTTGGTCATGGGCCCGAGCGTAATGCCTGGGCGGGAGTGGTTAGGCTCGGACGCTGTGAGCAGGCTCCAGGTGGTCAGCGGCAAGGGCGGCACCGGCAAGACCACGGTCGCCGCGGCACTCGCGCTCGCCCTCGCACGCGAGGGCAAGCGGACTCTTCTCGTGGAGGTCGAGGGCAGGCAGGGCATCGCACAGCTTTTCGGCACGGAGGCGCTCCCCTACGAGGAGCGGAAGATCGCCGTCGCGCCCGGCGGGGGCGGGGGTGAGGTGTACGCGCTCGCCATCGACGCGGAACGGGCGCTGCTGGACTACCTCCAGATGTTCTACAAGCTCGGCTCCGCCGGCCGGGCCCTGAAGAAGCTCGGGGCGATCGACTTCGCCACGACGATCGCGCCCGGTCTGCGGGACGTCCTGCTGACCGGCAAGGCGTGCGAGGCGGTCCGGCGCAAGGACAAGGCGGGACGGTTCGTCTACGACCACGTGATCATGGACGCGCCGCCCACCGGGCGGATCACCCGCTTCCTGAACGTCAACGACGAGGTGGCGGGGCTGGCCCGGTTCGGGCCCATCCACAACCAGGCGCAGGCCGTGATGAAGGTGCTCAAGTCACCCGACACGGCGGTGCACCTGGTGACCCTGCTGGAGGAGATGCCCGTCCAGGAGACCGCGGACGGAATCGCGGAACTCCTGGAGGCGGGGCTTCCGGTGGGCCGGGTCTTCGTCAACATGGTGCGCCCGCACCATTTGGACGAGGGGACCCTGCGCGAGGCCGCCGAGGGCCACCGGGCCGACATCGCCCGGGCCCTGTCCCGGGCCGGGCTCGGGGGCGCGCGGCGGGGCGGGCTGGCCGAGCGGCTGGTGGAGCCGCTGCTGGCGCAGGCCGCGGAGCACGCGAGCCGGGTGGAGCTGGAGCGGGAGCAACGCCAGGTGCTGGCGGGGCTGGACGTGCCGACGTACGAACTTCCCCTGCTCGGCTCGGGGATGGAGCTGGCCGGGCTGTACGAGCTGGCGACCGAGCTCCGCAAGCAGGCGGACGCCGATGAGTGAGGGTGGGAACACCGTGGGCCTGGACACTCCCGCGCGACTGGCGGTCGACGCGCTGCTGGACGATCCGAAGACCCGGATCATCGTGTGCTGCGGGGCCGGCGGGGTCGGCAAGACCACGACGGCCGCGGCGCTCGGCGTCCGGGCGGCCGAACGCGGGCGGAAGGTGGTCGTGCTGACCATCGATCCGGCGCGCCGGCTGGCCCAGTCGATGGGCATCGATTCGCTGGACAACACCCCGCGCAAGGTGGTGGGCGTGTCCGGCGGGGGCGGCGAACTGCACGCCATGATGCTGGACATGAAGCGGACCTTCGACGAGATCGTCGAATCGCACGCGGACGCCGAGCGGGCGCGGGCCATCCTCGCGAACCCCTTCTACCAGTCCCTGTCGGCCGGTTTCGCGGGCACGCAGGAGTACATGGCGATGGAGAAGCTGGGGCAGCTGCGGTCCAAGGACGACTGGGACCTGATCGTGGTGGACACCCCGCCGAGCCGGTCCGCGCTGGACTTCCTCGACGCGCCGAAGCGGCTCGGGTCCTTCCTGGACGGGAAGTTCATCCGGGTGCTGATGGCTCCGGCGAAGGTCGGCGGGCGGGCCGGCATGAAGTTCCTGAACGTCGGCATGTCGATGATGACCGGCACGCTGAGCAAGCTGATGGGCGCCTCGCTGCTGAAGGACGTGCAGACCTTCGTGGCCGCGATGGACACGATGTTCGGCGGGTTCCGCACCCGCGCGGACGCGACCTTCCGGCTGCTCCAGGCTCCCGGCACGGCCTTCCTCGTGGTCGCCGCCCCCGAGCCGGACGCCCTGCGCGAGGCCGCGTACTTCGTCGAACGGCTGGCAGCGGAGCGGATGCCGCTGGCCGGCCTGGTGCTGAACCGGGTGCACGGCAGCGATGCCGCGCAGCTGTCCGCCGAGCGGGCCCTGGCCGCCGCAGAGAATCTTGAAGAAGGCGGCATTGTCGATCAGGAGTCCGGGAAAGCTGGACTTCGTGACGCCGCCGACGACGGCTCCCCCGGCGTGGACGACGCACCGCAGACCTCCGGAGACCCGGAAGCACCCGACGCACACCACACGGACGCCGCGCGCGTCGTCACCGAGGTGGACGAGATCACGGCAGGATTGTTGCGCCTGCACGCCGAACGCATGCAGGTGATCGCGCGCGAACAGCGCACCCGCGACCGTTTCACTTCACTGCACCCCGAAGTGGCGGTGGCCCAAGTGGCCGCCCTGCCCGGCGATGTACACGACCTCGCCGGGCTGCGGGCCATCGGAGAGCGACTCGCGGCCGGTGTTCCGGCCGGAGCATAGGCGTTCGTACGACGTGGCGCCCGGGTGGTTACCCGGCTGCCGCGTACGTCTCGTACGACACGTCGATCTCCGCGTCGACATCCACGGTCAGGATGCCCGTACTGCGCTCGTACTCCGTGCGGGCGGTTTCGAGCAACCGTCGCCACGAGGTGACGGTGGGACGCCTGCGCAACAAGGCACGTCGTTCCCGCTCGGTCATTCCGCCCCACACTCCGAACTCGACACGATTGTCGAGCGCGTCGGCCAGGCATTCGGTCCGCACCGGACATCCGGTGCACACCGCCTTGGCCCTGTTCTGTGCCGCTCCTTGAACGAACAGTTCATCCGGATCGGTAGTGCGGCAGGCTGCCTGCGCACTCCAGTCGGTAACCCAGCCCATCCCGGCGCCGTCCTCTCCCGAATCGAGGCTCCCCCACGGCGGTAGCGGCATATTCACCGCTGCCAGTTGAGGACGTTACGGAAGGTGGGCACAGTGCAACACCCCCGACGGGCCCAATCTTGAATGGTCCGAACGGACTATGGGTAAGCGGCAGATCACCCGACGGAGTGATCCGGCGACATGCCCGACCATTCCGGCGATTCGGGTGAAATCGGGAAAGTGCCGGTGCAGGGCCGTCAGCGGGAAGGGCGGGATTCGGACATGCGTCCACCCCATTCGGGAAGGGTGAAAATCAAGCCGGGGGGTTGATGTGGCACCGCACTCCTGTGACAGTTGGGGTCAGCTTAGGCCAAGGCATTCGCGTGTGTCCGGCGAATGAGAACGTAGGCTGCCCTCCATGGGAAAGAAGCGCTCGGGCGGCGGGCTCACGGGGCCACAGCAGGCCGCCAAGTTCCTCGGGGTGTCCGTTCTCTCCGGAGTCGTACTCGCCGGCATCGCGATTCCGGGCGCAGGCGCGCTGGGACTCGCGGCCAAGGGGACCGTCGAGGGTTTCGACGAGATCCCGGCCAATCTGAAGACCCCTCCGCTGAGCCAGCGCACCACGATTCTGGACGCGGAAGGTGGCCTGATCGCCACCGTCTATTCACGGGACCGGCAGGTGGTCCCGCTCACGGCCATCTCGCCGTACATGCAGAAGGCGATCGTCGCGATCGAGGACTCGCGTTTCTACGAGCACGGCGCGGTCGACCTCAAGGGCATCCTGCGCGCCGTGAACCGGAACGCCCAGGAGGGCGGCGCCGCGCAGGGCGCCTCCACGCTCACGCAGCAGTACGTCAAGAACGTCTTCGTCGAGGAGGCGGGTGACGACGAGTCGAAGGTCCGCGAGGCCCAGGAGAAGAGCCTCGGACGCAAGATCCGCGAGCTGAAGTACTCGATCCAGGTCGAGGAGGAGCTCGGGAAGAAGAAGATCCTCGAGAACTACCTCAACATCACGTACTTCGGCCAGCAGGCGTACGGGATCGAGTCCGCGGCGCAGCGCTACTTCAGCAAGCCGGCCAAGGACCTGACCCTGGAGGAGTCGGCGCTGCTCGCGGGCGTCGTCCAGTCGCCGAGCCGGTTCGACCCGGTGAACGACACGCAGGAGGCGATGAAGCGCCGCAACACCGTCCTCCAGCGGATGGCCGACATGAGGGACATCTCGCAGGCGGAGGCGGACGAGGCGAAGAAGAAGCCGGTGACCCTGAAGGTGACCCGGCCGAAGAACGGCTGCATCACCGCGGTCAAGGGCGCGGGCTTCTTCTGCGACTACGTGCGCAGCACCTTCCTGTCGGACCCGGTCTTCGGCAAGACCCGGGAGGAGCGCGCGAAGATCTGGAACCAGGGCGGTCTGACGGTCCGTACGACGCTGGACCCGCAGTCGCAGGACGCCGCCAACGCCTCGATCAAGGACCACGTCCACGAGGACGACTCGATCGCGACGGCCGTGACCATGGTCCAGCCGGGCACCGGACGGGTGCTGGCGATGGGGCAGTCGAAGCCGTACGGCTTCGGGAAGAACGAGACGCAGATCAACTACTCCGTGGACAAGCGGATGGGTGGCTCCAACTTCGGCTTCCAGGTCGGCTCCACGTTCAAGCCGTTCATCGCCGCCGCCGCCATAGAGCGCGGCATGGAGCCGACGAAGGTGTACTCGGCGCCGAACAAGATGGAGTACCCGAGCCCGGTGTCCCGGTGCGACGGGTCGAACTGGCAGAACCTGCCGCTCGCCAACGGCAAGCTGCAGACGGCGGAGAACGAGACCGCGGATGAGCAGGGTCCGTACGCACTGAAGACGGCGATGGAGAAGTCCATCAACACGTACTTCGTGCAGATGATCTCGGAGATCGGGCTGTGCCCGGTCACGGAGATGACGCAGAAGCTCGGCGTGGTCCCGGCCAGCGGCGTGAAGCTGCCCGAGGAGCCGTCCATCGCGCTCGGCTCCGCCGAGATGTCCCCGCTGACGATGGCCAACGCCTACGCCACCTTCGCCAACCGGGGCGTCTACTGCACCCCGATCGCGCTGGAGTCGATCACCGACGCCCACGGCAAGGCCCTCGCGGTGCCGAAGACCAAGTGCGACCGGGCGATGTCCCAGGACACCGCCGACACGATCAACACACTGCTGCGCGGAGTGGTCGACTCCGGTACGGGTGAGCGGGCCGGCCTGACCGACCGCGACAACGCCGGCAAGACCGGTACCACGGACAACCGCTACAACGCCTGGTTCGTCGGCTACACGCCGAACCTGTCCGGCGCCGTGTGGGTTGGTTCGGGCGGCGCGAAGAAGATCACGATGGAGGACATCACCATCGGCGGTCAGTACTACCCGAAGGTCTTCGGCGGTGGCCTGCCCGGCCCGATCTGGAAGGACGCGGTCTCCGGCTCGCTGTCCGGCCGCGAGGCCCCCGGATTCGTCACGGTCAACATCCCGGAGCCCTCGGTTCCGGGCGGTGGCGGCGGCACCGGCGGCAACAACGGCACGGGCGGCAACAACGGCGGCCGGAACAACCCGACCCAGCCGACCATCCCGCACAAGCCCGGGAAGCCGGGCAAGCCCGGCGGCGACAACAAGCCGGGGGACAACCGCCCCGGCGGCGCGACGGCGGCCGGACCCACCGGAGGCCTCTTCGGCGGCGCCACGGGAGGCGGCGCGACCGACCCCGTCACCGGCGGCACCGCGGCGGGCGCGGCCGGCCTGATCGGCGGCCCTGAGCCGCAGTAGCGGGAGAAGCGAAGAAGGGGAGGGCCCCGGCGGACGGTTCCGCCGGGGCCCTACCCTTCTTCGTGTACTCCCGGTCCGGTTCTGCTGCTCCCGGCCCGGTGCGCCGCTACGAGAGCTGCTGCTTGACGACCGCGGCGACGCGGCCGCCCTCGGCCAGACCGGCCACCTTCGGGTTCACGATCTTCATGACGGCGCCCATGGCCCGCGGACCCTCGGCACCCGCCGCCTTGGCCTCCTCCACCGCCTGCGCGACGATCGCGACGAGCTCGTCGTCGCTGAGCTGCTTGGGCAGGTAGCCGTCGAGGAACTCGCCCTCGGCGGTCTCCCGCGCGGCCTGCTCGTCGCGGCCGCCCTGGGCGAAGGCCTCCGCGGCCTCGCGGCGCTTCTTCGCCTCCTTGGCGATCACCTTGAGGACTTCCTCGTCGGAGAGCACGCGCGCTTCCTTGCCCGCGACCTCCTCCTTGGTGATGGCGGAGAGGGTCAGGCGCAGGGTGGACGAAGCGAGTTCGTCGCGCGCCTTGATCGCGGTGGTGAGGTCTTCCTGGAGCTTGGCCTTGAGCGTGGTCATGCACTGAGTCTGCCAGGTGCGGGGACGGTGGCGCCCACGGGTTTTCGCTGTCTGCGACGATGGGGGCATGCGCGCGCGTTACGAAGTCCCCCTGAAGGTCACGGCCGGAATCGCGGCGGTGGGGGCCGCCGGAGTGGCCTATGCCGCCGGATTCGAGGCCCGGTCGTTCCGCTTGCGGCGGGTCACGGTGCCGGTGCTTCCGGCGGGGATGCGGCCGCTGCGCGTACTCCAGGTGTCGGACATCCACATGGTCGGCGGGCAGCGCAAGAAGCGCGCCTGGCTCCAGTCCCTGGCGGGGCTGCGCCCCGACTTCGTCGTCAACACCGGCGACAACCTCTCCGACACGGAGGGCGTGCCGGAGGTCCTGGACGCGCTGGGTCCGCTGATGGAGTTCCCCGGCGCGTACGTCTTCGGGTCGAACGACTACTACGGGCCGCGGCTGCGCAATCCCGGCCGCTACCTGATCGAGAAGGCGCAGGGCCGGCACGGGCTGAACGGCAACAAGCCGGTCGTCGGAGCCGTCCACAACCCGTGGGAGGACATGCGGGACGCCTTCGACTCCGCCGGCTGGCTGAACCTGACCAACACCCGGGCCCGCATGAAGCTGAACGGCCTGGAGCTGGCCTTCACCGGGCTGGACGACCCCCACATCAAGCGGGACCGCTACGAGCGGGTCGCGGGCGGCCCCGAGGCGGACGCGGACTTCTCGCTGGCCGTGGTGCACGCCCCCTACCTCCGGGTCCTGGAGGCCTTCACCGCCGACCGCTACCCGCTGATCCTCGCCGGGCACACCCACGGCGGGCAGCTGTGCATCCCCTTCTACGGGGCGCTGGTCACCAACTGCGACCTCGACACCAAGCGGGTGAAGGGACTGTCGACGTACGAGGCCGGCGGCCACCGGTCCTACCTGCA
Organism: Streptomyces sp. NPDC031479; assembly: GCF_055581065.1. Lineage (NCBI taxonomy): Bacteria > Bacillati > Actinomycetota > Actinomycetes > Kitasatosporales > Streptomycetaceae > Streptomyces > Streptomyces sp. NPDC031479. Next base: position 428,504 of record NZ_JBVIKC010000001.1, on the reverse strand, counting down.
CGTCTCGGCCGGCTGCGGCACGAACCGCTTCACTCCGGTCCGCTTCGCCTGCCCGCCGGAGGCCACGCTCCTGACCCTCACGCCCAAGGCCTAGGGTCCGCTCCTCCCCTCCTGCCGAGGCCCCGCGAAAACCGGATTTCGTCTCCGGGCGAGGGTCCGCTAAAGTAATCGATGTCGCCAGGCAGCAAGCCTGCAAGGTGGACATCGGGGTGTAGCGCAGCTTGGCAGCGCGCTTCGTTCGGGACGAAGAGGTCGTGGGTTCAAATCCCGCCACCCCGACTTCGTAAGACCAGGTCAAGGGCTTGATCCGCATCGCGGATCGGGCCCTTCCTGCGTTTCCGGGTGATCGTTCGGAAGACACCCGGGGGATCCGCCGCGAAAGGGCGGCCGGCCTTCTCGTGGAGCGGCTCGGCCTCCGCGGAGGCCTCCTCACGGCCGGTCGACCATGGCTCGCGGCGCAGTGCGATCACCCCTCGCCCGGGGCCTCCTCCGAATCGCGCCCTGCCAGTGAGGCCGCCGCCGACGGGCTGCGCCGCGTCCTCGACCGGCTCTCCACCAAGGCGAACGCCGGGAGCCCGCATGCTGCAGCTCCGTCGACCGTTCACCCTGCGGCCGGGTCACCGGCCCGAAAGGACACCTTCATGCTGACCCTGACTCCCCGCGAAGGCGTGGCTCCGCGCGTCTTCGGTCCGGCCCCGCACGGCCAGGGCTCCCAGATCTCCCCGATCATGCTGCAGGAGGAGCTGTGGGAACGGATGCGCGCGCTGCCGTACGTCTACATGGCCCCCACGCTCGTCTCGGTCCCGCACGCCCGTGCGCTGTTCCTGCCCGAGGGCATCGGCACGGGCCCCGCCGAAGCCTTCCAGGGGGGCCGGGAGTGGGGCCACATCCATCCCCACCACGACGGCTCGCTCCACGTCACGCTCCCGCCGGAGACCGAGGCCGACGTCATCGCCGCGGGCTGGGGCGTACACCACCCCGTCCAGGACGTGACGCTCGTCTACGGGCCCAGGACCGCGGCGGAGTTGGAGACCGTCTGGCAGATCGTCCAGGCGTCCTACCGGTACGCGATGGGCGCGAAGTGACCCCGGCCGGGACGTAGGACCAGGTCAAGGGCCTGATCCGGATGGCGGATCAGGCCCTCTCCCGAGCGGTGCTACGGGAGTGCCTCCGCGACACCCTCGACGATCATCATCCACATGGGCTGACCCCCGGTCCCGAACGCCGAGGCCAGGGCGTAGCCGATCGAGGCGTCCACGGGGCGGACCTCGGCGGTGTCCCGCCATTCCGCGAGGACCAGTTCGTCTCCGTCGGAGGAGAAGTCGCCGAGGTGCAGGCCGTCGCGAGTCAGCCGGCTGCCGGGTACCGAATCGGGGACCATGCGGTAGCCCACTCCCTCGAACTCCACGTCCACCCGGTAGGAACGCCTGCTCAGCGCGCCCTTGGCCGGCCTCAGCACGGCTGCACGTCCGTCGACCGTCATCGTCAGGTGCTCGGGGTCGCGGGTGCCTATGGCGATCCGCGGGTCCGCTTCCGCGCCGGGGGCCCGCCGCAGGACCACGCGTGGGACGCCCTCGCCCCGGACTTCGACGCGGTCCTGTCCTTCCTGGCGGACGGTGATCACGCCGAAGCGCGTGTCCTCGATGGGAGTACGGCCGCTGCGGCCCCGGTCCGCGTCGTTCATGGGTCGAGTCCTTCGTTGCCGGTGGAGCTGGCGGGGCGTCACCGATGACGCTGCCGGGGCCGATTCTCCCCGGTGGGGCGGCGGCTGAGGTGCGACGGGGGGCGAGCGGTGTTGCAATGCTGGAGGGCCACCGCCGGAGGGGCGGGCCGCCGGAGCACGGGAGGAGGGCCATGAGTGGCGACGGTTCCTCCCGACGGCGGCAGCGGCAGATCCTGGGCCACTTGGCGTGCATCGTCGCCTCGCCGACCGTGCTGACCGCGCTCTACTACGTGGCCCCGCTCGACCACGGCTTCGACGATCTGTCCTTCGGAGCCCTGCTGGGCGGGCTGGTCCTGTTCGGGGCCCTGGTGGCCTGGCAGGCCTCCGCCATCAGCCGTTCGGAGTATCCGCGGCTGCGGGCGATCGAGGCGCTGGCCACCGCCGTGCCCCTGTTCCTGCTGCTGTTCTCGGCGTCGTACGTCCTGGTCTCGGACGGGAATCCGCAGTCGTTCTCGGAACCCCTGGACCGGACCGCCGCCCTGTACTTCACGGTGACGGTGTTCGCGACCGTCGGCTTCGGCGACATCGTGCCGACGACCCCCACCGGCCGGGTGCTGACGACCCTGCAGATGGTGGCCGACCTCGTCGTGGTGGGCATCGTCGCCAAGGTGCTCTTCGGCGCGGTGCGGATCGGGCTCACCCGTCACCCGGGACGGCATGAACCGTGAGCACGGCGCGGCCCGCGGAGGCGCTCCGGCCGGCGGACGTGCTGAAGGCCCCCGGACACCTGAAGCCCCTGCCGCTCTGCGCGCCCGTCACCCCGCCATGATCACCAGCGGGGTCACGGCGGCGATGCCCAGCAGCAGGTCGTGGCGCCCTGATCACCACCGAGCTGCTGCCGGGCGGCCCGCGGCCCGGCGGCTGAGGAACCCGGCGCGTACCGACCCGCCCCTTACGCGTCCAGCGGGTTCGCGGCGATGCGCCGGGCCGCGCCGCCCGCCACGTACGCGGCCGCCGCGCAGGCGGGCTTGCGTACGGCCTGGTCCTCGACCAGGGCCAGGAAGGCCGGGCCGAAGCCGAGGCGCGGGTAGTGCTCCAGCAGGCCGTCCCGGAAGGCGGGGTCGAAGTCGGGGACGCGCAGCCCCGACACGTCCGCGCTCGTGCCCACCTGGAGGAGGTGGCTCTCGACGTCCTCGGCGGCGGTGACGTCGTCGCGCATGTGCAGCACGATCACCTCCTGCGCCCGGGCCCGCCGCTGCGGCGCCCAGCCCAGCCCCGCGGTGAAGATCCGGGCCACGTGCCCGCCGGCCTCCTCGAAGGGGAGGGTGTGGCTGTCGAAGGGCGGAGTCAGGCCCAGGTCGTGCAGCAGGGCGCTGACGTAGAGGAGTTCGGCGTCGTGGGCGAGCCCGTGCCGGCGCGCGTACTCGGCGCCGAAGGCGTAGGAACGGACGGAGTGGTTGAGCAGGGCCGGATCGGCGTACTCCGAGGCGGCTTCGAAGGCCGAACGGGCCGTGTCGGAGTCGAGGTTGTGAAGGGTCCACGTCATGGGAGCACCCTAGGCGGACGGGATGAAGTCCACCTCGGACGGCTCCTCCCCCGGCCAGGACAGCCGTGTCGGCGCGGGCCGGGTCTCGGCGAGGACGCTGCCGCGCGATACGACGTAGCGCGGCCGGACCTGACGGCGGATCGCCTCCTCGGGTGTGGGCGCGGGCAGGAGCACGAAGGAGGCGGGGGCGCCCTCCGTGATCCCGTACTCCGAGGCGTCGAGGCCGAGCACACGGGCCGCACGGTCCGTCACCATCGAGAAGGCGGCCGGGATCTCGTCGGCTCCGGTGAGCTGGGCGGCGTAGAGGCCGACGAGGGCGGTCTGGAGAGGGTTTCCGGTGCCGAGCGCGTTCCAGGGGTCCATCACGTCGTCGTGGCCGAAGGCCACGTTGACCCCGGCGGCCAGCATCTCCTTGACCTGGGTGAGGCCGCGGCGGCGTGGATAGCCGTCGAAGCGGCCCTGGAGGTTGAGGTTGGCGAAGGGGTTGGAGACCAGGTTGATGCCGGAACGGGCCAGCAGCCGCTGGAGCTTGTAGCTGTACGCGCCGTTGTAGGAGCCCATCGCCGTCGTGTGCGAGGCGGTCGCGCGCCCGGCGAGGCCCGAGCGCAGCGCCAGGGTCGCCAGCACCTCCACGAAGCGGGACTGCTCGTCGTCGATCTCGTCGCAGTGGGCGTCGACGCGCAGTCCGTGCTCCTCGGCCAGCGCGAACGCGGTCCGCAGCGAGGCGACCCCGTCCTCGCGGGTGTCCTCGAAGTGCGGGATCGCCCCGACGACGTCCGCCCCGCGCGCCACGGCCTCGCGCAGCAGCGCCTCGCCGTCGGGGAAGGAGACGATGCCCTCCTGGGGGAAGGCCACGATCTGGAGCGTCATCACGTCCCGCACCCGGTCGCGGACCTCCAGCAGCGCGTCGAGCGCGGTGAGGGAGGGGTCGGTGACGTCGCAGTGGGTCCGGACGTGGAGGACGCCGTGGGCGGCCTGCCAGCGCAGCACCTGCGTCGCACGCGTGATCACGTCCTCGCGGGTGAGGGTCCGTTTGCGCTCGCTCCAGCAGGCGATGCCCTCCCAGAGGGTGCCGGAGGCGTTGGGGCGCGGCCGGCCGGCGGTCAGGGCGGTGTCGAGGTGGATGTGGGGTTCGACGAAGGGGGCGGTGAGCAGCCCTCCGTGGGCATCTACGAGCACGCCCGTCGCGGGCGGCTCCTTCTGGTCGTCGTGCGGGATCACCCGCGCGATGCGGCCGTCCTCGCCGACCTCGACGTCGGACAGGCCATCGGTGTGGAGGAGCCGGGCACCGCGCACGATCATCCGCATGCGGTCAGCGTACGCACGCGGCGCTCTGTTTCACGTGAAACAACGGCCCGCTCGGTGCTCAGCCGCGCTTCGACTGGGCCTTCTGCTGCATGCCCCTCGTCTTGGCGGCGACCGACTGGACGTCCCGGACGGCGGCCTTGGCACGCGCCTCGGCCGCGGTGTTCTTCGCCAGCGCGCGCTCGGAGTCCTGATGCTCGTGGTGACCGGTGCGAGCCTTCTTGGACATGATCAACACCTCTCGGCTGCCTTGGGCGTACCCCCACCACGATGCTCCCCTTCGCCACCGTCGGCATCCCGGAACCGCTCCGGCGCATCGCTCCCGCCGGTGCGGCAAGAATGGAGGGCATGACCAGCGACAGCGATCTGACCCCCGGCGCAGCCGCCGAGACGCCCGAGATGCCCGACTGGGAGAAGCGCTTCCGGGCGCCGCGCGTCGGGCTCCCCGACTGGGCGGAGGACGCCCCGGACCGCTCGCTCTTCGTCTCGAACGCCACCGGGACGTACGAGCTCTACGCCTGGGACCGTGCCACCGGCACGCAGCGCCAGGCCACCGACCGCCCCAACGGCACCACCGACGGCACCCTCTCCCCCGACGGCGAGTGGATCTGGTGGTTCTCCGACACCGACGGCGACGAGTTCGGCACCTGGGTCCGCCAGCCCTTCGCGGGCGGCCCCGACGAGCCCGCCACCCCGGGCCTGGAGGCCTCCTACCCGGCCGGTCTCGCCATCGGTCGCGACGGCACGGCGGTCGTCGGCCGGTCCACGGACGAGGACGGCTCCACCATCCACGTGGTGCGCCCCGACGGCAGCGCCCCCGCCGTCATCTACCGCCACCGCGAGTCGGCCGGCGTCGGCGACCTGTCCCACGACGGGACCCTGCTCGCCATCGAGCACACCGAGCACGGCGACGCGATGCACTCGACGCTGCGCGTGGTCACCCTCGACGGGACGACCGTCGCGGAGCTCGACGACTCGCGCGGCGGCACCGTGGAGCTCGGCCTGGAGGTGCTCGGCTTCGCCCCGGTCGCCGGGGACACCCGGCTGCTCGTCGGCCACCAGCGTCGCGGCCGCTGGGAGCCGATGGTGTGGGACGTCGCCACCGGCACCCAGGAGGACCTCGCGGTCGAGCTGCCGGGCGACGTGAGCGCCGAGTGGTATCCGGACGGGTCCGCCCTGCTCGTCGCGCACAGCTTCGAGGCGCGCAGCGAACTGTGGCGCTACGACCTGGCCGCGCGGGAACTCGTACGGGTCGACACGCCCCCGGGGTCGGTCAGCGGCGCGACCGCCCGCCCCGACGGGACCGTGGAGTACCAGTGGTCCTCGGCGGCCGAGCCGGCCTCCGTACGGTCCACCGCGGGCGGCGTCGTACTCGACCCGCCCGGCTTCCGTCCGCCGGGCTCGGTGCCCGTCGAGGACGTGTGGGTGGACGGCCCCGGCGGGCGGATCCACGCGCTCGCCCAGCGCCCGGTGGGCCACGGCGAGGGCCCCTTCCCCACGATCTTCGAGATCCACGGCGGCCCGACCTGGCACGACAGCGACTCCTTCCTCGCCACTCCGGCGGCCTGGCTCGACCACGGCTTCGCGGTGGTCCGGGTCAACTACCGGGGATCGACCGGCTACGGGCGCGAGTGGACCGATGCCCTCAAGCACCGGGTCGGCCTGATCGAGCTGGAGGACGTCTCCGCCGTCCGGGAGTGGGCCGTGGCCTCCGGCCTCGCGGACCCCGCGCGCCTCGTCCTGTCGGGCGGCTCCTGGGGCGGGTACCTGACCCTGCTCGGCATCGGCACCCGGCCCGACGACTGGGCGGTCGGGCTGGCCGCCGTACCGGTGGCGGACTACGTGACGGCGTACCACGACGAGATGGAGGCGCTGAAGGCCCTGGACCGCACCCTTTTCGGCGGCACCCCGGAGGAGGTCCCGGAGCGGTTCGAGGCCTCCTCACCGCTGACGTACGTGGACGCGGTCAAGGCGCCCGTCCACATCGCGGCGGGTGTCAACGACCCGCGCTGTCCGATCCGGCAGATCGACAACTACGTGGACCGGCTCGCGGCACGCGGCGCCGTCCACGAGGTCTACCGCTACGACGCGGGACACGGCTCGCTGGTCGTGGAGGAGCGGATCAAGCAGGTCCGGATGGACCTGGAGTTCGCGCTGAAGCACCTGCCGAGGTGATGCCGCGGGGCTCGGCGGCCGCCGTTGCTCCCGTGGTGTGCCCGGAGCCCGCCGAGCCCCGGAGGCGGGCTCCGGGCACGGCCCCCGTACGGTGGTGGGGTGCACCGGTTTCTCCTGACCCCGCGCTGGTGGGGGATCAACGTCTTCGTCGCGCTCGCCATCCCCTTCTGCCTGTTCATGGGGACCTGGCAGCTCGGCCGGTTCGAGGACCGCGTCGGCAGCCACCGCGAGGCGAACGCGGAGCGGCCCGCCGACCAGGCGGCCGCACCGCTGGACTCGCTGCTCCCGGTCGACACGAAGACCTCCGGACGGCTCGCTTCGGCGGCCGGTGAGTACGGGCGGCAGCTGCTGGTCCCGGACCGGGAGCTCGACGGCAAGACGGGCTTCTACGTCCTGACCCTGCTGCGGACCGAAGGCGGCAAGACCGTCCCCGTGGTCCGCGGCTGGCTGCCCGGGACGCCGGACCCGGCGAAGGCTCCGGCACCGCCGGCCGGGCGGACCGAGGTCACGGGTGCCCTGCAGTCCTCGGAGAACTCCCAGACCAAGGGCGTGCACGCGCAGGGCGGGCTGCCGTCCGGACAGATCGGGGTGATCGGGTCGGCCACGCTGGTCAACCTGGTGCAGGACCCGCTCTACGACGCCTGGCTGACGGTGCAGACCCCGGCCGACGGAATGCTTCCGGTGCCGGCGAAGGCACCGGTCAACACCGGCCTCGACATGAAGGCCTTCCAGAACCTCGGCTACACCGGCGAGTGGTTCGTCTTCGCCGGATTCGTGCTCTTCATGTGGTTCCGGCTCTACCGGCGCGAAGTCGAGACCCTGCGCGACGCCGAGGCGGGACTGCTCCCGGCACCGGACCCCGCTCCCGCGGGCGCGCGGGCCGAAGCCCAGGCCTGAGCCCGGGACCGGGGTCCGGGACCGGGCTCCGGGACCGCGCAACGGGCCCGGCCCCGCCGGTCCGGCGCCCGGTCCGGCCCGGACGCCGGCTCCGCGCTACGGCGTCGTCTGCGGGATGATGCCCGTCCGGTAGACCGTCCCGCCGCAGGCCTCGGGAATGGTGGTCCGGGTGACCGGATCGCCCGTGGCCGGGGTGTGCGAGACCGCCACTCCGCCCGGCTGGGTGTCCGTACCGCCGGTCTGCGGGTCCGGGCCCGGAGCGGCGGCGGCCGCGGTCCCGTCACCGCCCGGCGCGGCGGCGGGCGCTCCCGTGGCCGTCTCCGTACCGGCCGGCTGCGTGCCGTCGCCCTGCTGGGGCTTGGCCGGCGGGCCGGGGGGTGTCGGGCAGGAGGCTCCCGAGGGCACCCAGGCGAAGCGCACTTCGTACGCCGTGTTCGGCTCCAGGAACAGCACCTGGGTCTCCGCCGACGGGTCGGGCAGCAGCCCGCTCGCCGGGTCGCCCGCCGTGTGGCCGGTGACCGTCACCCCTGCGGACTGCGCGGGCGGCGGCCCGGCGGGGACCGCCGCGGCGGTCACGGTGTCCGGGCCGGTGACCGTACAGCCCTTGGCGGAGACGTTGGTGACCTTGAAACTGCCGAGCACCTTGCCGTCGGGCCCGGGGGCACGGGCACTGCCGGCCACCCCGAGCTGTCCGGCGGTGCAGCCCGCGACGCCGGGGGCGGCGCCCACCGGGGGCGGGCCGTGGCCTGCTCCGTTCGAGGTGCCCGCGACGGCTCCGGCGTCGGACGGGCCGCCCGTCGCCGTACCGCCGGAGGGGGAGCCGCTGACCTGCGGGGACGGCTTGCCGCCGGCGCCGCCCGCCTCCTGGTCCGCGCCGGCGGGCTTCGCGGGCTTCGGCCCGGTCCCCGTCCCGTCGCCGGAGCCGTTCTGGTGCGGGTCGGAGGGGCCGCCGGTCCTGCCGCCCTGTGCCTCGCCGTGACCGGCCATCGCCGAGTGTCCGGCGGCGGCGCCCTGGTCGGTGCCCAGGTGCAGCGCGGCCGGGATCGCGGTGCCGGCCAGCAGGGCCGCCGCAGCCGCCCCGACGAGTGCCTGCCGCTTGCGCGCCCGGCGGACGGGCACCGCGTGGCGCAGCCGCTCCAGGGCCCCCTCGGAGGGTTCCAGGCCCTGCACCGCCCCGGTCAGCAGACTCCGCAGGACCTGCTCGTCACCGGTGCCCGGTGCGGCCGTGCCCCGCGGGTTCTCGTGTTCGTCCCTCATGACTGCGCTGCCTCCATCGCCACCCTCAGCGCGGCAATGCCCCGCGACCCGTACGCCTTGACCGAGCCGAGCGATATCCCGAGCGTCTCGGCGACCTGGACCTCCGTCATGTCCGCGAAGTAGCGCAGCACCAGCACCTCGCGCTGGCGGCGCTGGAGCCCACGCATCGCCTTGATCAGGTCGTCCCGCTCCAGCTGGTCGTAGGCCCCTTCCTCCGCGCTGGCCATGTCCGGCATCGGCTTGGACAGCAGCTTGAGACCGAGGATGCGGCGGCGCAGCGCGGAACGCGAGAGGTTCACGACGGTCTGGCGGAGATAGGCCAGTGTCTTGTCGCGGTCGCGCACCCGGTTGCGGGCCGAGTGGACGCGGATGAAGGCCTCCTGGACCACGTCCTCGCAGGAGGCCGTGTCGTCGAGGAGCAGCGCGGCCAGGCCCAGCAGGGACCGGTAGTGGGCCTGGTAGGTCTCGGTGAGGTGGTCGACCGTGGTCCCGGCCACGACGGGAGCGCCGTCGGCCGCCGTCTCGGGCGGCGGCGCGGCGGGCACGGCGCCGGCCGCCGCCGTGTCCGGTCCATCGGAAGGTCCGCTGACCGGCCCGCCGGCCGGTCCGCCGGCCGCTTCCGTGGACGCGCTGTCGCGCGGCGCGGGCACGCGCCCGCCGAGGGTCGGCAGGACGGGCGGCACGGCGGCCGGAACGCTTGCCGGCGGGACAGGAACGATCACGGGGAAGCCGCCGGAGCCGCCTGCCGCGAGCGAGCGGCGGCGCGGGGGAACGATCCCGGGGCGCGCCGGTACGACGGCGTATTCCAACAGTGCCTCTGCCACGCCGGTTGGACACGCGTCCCCCCGTGAGGGTTGTACGCGTGCGGCAGAGTAACCAGCAATTTCCCCATTGCCTTCATGCGTACCCGCTCTTCCCGATTGCCCCATTTATCCAGACGGCAGTCGGGCCATCACCTTGATCAAGGGATCGGTACCGATCCTACAAAGCGAATTACGCGAATTCACCCGCGATCAGTTCCGAGATCTGCGTGGCATTCAGCGCGGCACCCTTGCGCAGATTGTCCGCGCACACGAAGAACTCCAGGGAGCGGGGGTCGTCGAGCGAGGCCCGTACCCGCCCCACCCAGGCCGGATCCGTACCGGCCGCGTCGGCGGGTGTGGGGAACTCCCCGGCCTCGGGATCGTCGACGAGCACCACGCCGGGCGCCGCCTCCAGGATCTCCCTGGCGTGCCCGGCGTCCACCTCCCGCTCGAAGCGGGCCCGAACCGTCAGGGAATGGCCGGTCACCACGGGAACCTGTACGCAGGTCACCGCGATCGGCAGCGTCTCCAGCCCCAGGATCCGCCGGGTCTCCGCCCGTACGGCCAGCTCGTGCGAGGACCAGCCGCCCTCGCGCAGCTCCCCGGACCAGGGCACCACGTTCAGCGCGAGCGGAGCCGCGAAGGGGCCGGTGTCCTCGCCCACGGCCCGGCGCACGTCCCCGGTCTGCTCCCCCAGGGAGCTCCCGGCGACCAGCGACAGCTGGCGGCGCAGCGCCTCGGAACCGGCCCGGCCGGCCGCGCTGGCGGCCTGGTACGAGGAGACGGCCAGGTCGGCCAGTCCGTACTCGGCGTGCAGCGCGCCCAGGGCGGCGATCATGGCGGCCGTCACGCAGTCCGGGCCCGCGACGATCCCGCGCGGCCGGATCCGTACGGCGTGGCCGTTCACCTCGGGCACCACCAGGGGCACCTCGGGGTCTTCCCGGAAGGCGGCGGACTGGTCCACCACGACGGCACCGCGCGCGGTCACCACGGGGGCCCAGCGCGCCGACACCTCGGCCGGGGTCAGGAAGAGCACGACGTCGCCCGCGCCGAAGCCGTCGAAGGCGTCCTCGGTGAGGGCGAGCACCTCGGTCTCCTCCCCACGGACGGCCAGCAGGCGGCCGGCCGAGCGCGGGGAGGCGATCAGGCGGATGTCGCCCCAGACGTCCGCCCGCTGGGACAGGATCTGGAGCAGGACCGAACCGACGGCTCCGGTCGCCCCGACCACGGCGAGCGCCGGGCCGGAGGACCGGGGCACCGTCATCGTCCGGTGCCTCCGTAGACGACGGCCTCGTCGCTGTCGGAGTCCAGTCCGAAGGCCGTGTGCACCGCGCGGACGGCGTCGTTGACGTCGTCCTGGCGGGTGACGACCGAGATGCGGATCTCGGAGGTGGAGATCAGCTCGATGTTCACGCCCGCGTCGGACAGCGCCTGGAAGAAGGAGGCGGTGACGCCCGGGTTCGTCTTCATGCCCGCGCCGACCAGGGAGATCTTGCCGATCTGGTCGTCGTAGCGCAGCGAGTCGAAGCCGATCTGGCCCTTCGCCTTCTCCAGGGCGTCGATGGCCTTGTGGCCCTCGGCCTTGGGGAGGGTGAAGGAGATGTCGGTCAGGCCGGTGGAGGCCGCCGACACGTTCTGGACGATCATGTCGATGTTGATCTCGGCGTCCGCGATGGCCCGGAAGATCGCCGCGGCCTCGCCCGGCTTGTCCGGGACGCCGACGACCGTGATCTTGGCTTCGGAGACGTCGTGAGCGACTCCGGAGATGATGGCGTGCTCCACCTGCGCGTCCCCTTGCGGATTCTCGTTGCTGACCCAGGTGCCCGGCAGTCCCGAGAAGGACGAGCGGACGTGGATCGGGATGTTGTAGCGGCGGGCGTACTCGACGCAGCGGTGCAGCAGCACCTTGGAGCCGGAGGCCGCGAGCTCCAGCATGTCCTCGGAGGAGATCCAGTCGATCTTCCGGGCCTTCTTCACGACGCGGGGGTCCGCGGTGAAGACGCCGTCGACATCGGTGTAGATCTCGCAGACCTCGGCGTCCAGCGCGGCGGCCAGCGCCACGGCGGTGGTGTCCGAGCCGCCCCGGCCGAGGGTGGTGATGTCCTTGGAGTCCGCGGACACACCCTGGAAGCCGGCGACGATGGCGATGTTGCCCTCGTCCAGCGCGGTGCGGATCCGGCCCGGCGTCACATCGATGATGCGCGCTTTGTTGTGGACCGAGTCGGTGATCACGCCTGCCTGGCTACCGGTGAACGACTGGGCCTCGTGGCCCAGGTTTTTGATCGCCATGGCCAGCAGGGCCATGGAGATGCGCTCTCCGGCGGTCAGCAGCATGTCGAATTCGCGCCCCGCAGGCATCGGAGATACCTGCTCGGCGAGATCGATCAGCTCGTCCGTAGTGTCGCCCATCGCGGAAACCACGACGACCACCTGGTGGCCGTTCTTCTTGGCATCCACGATCCGCTTGGCGACGCGCTTGATGCCCTCGGCATCGGCTACGGAGGAGCCTCCGTACTTCTGCACGACAAGGCCCACGTGCGCTCCTCGCTCGGTCCGTCTCATTGCTGGTGCAGTCTAACGAGCGGTCGGGATCCGACCGCCCCGTACCACATCATGAGACGAAAGGATCAGCGCTCCGGTTGCCGTCACTTGCGGCCGAGCCGCCCCAGCTCCTCGGCCATGACCAGCCCGGCCTGCTCCGCGAGCTCCTCCTCGGTCAGGTCCTCGTCCGTGTCGAGACCGTCGAGGGCGGCCAGCGGCTGGTCCAGGCGGACGTGCGCGATCAGCGACTGGAGGGCGCGCAGGGTGGCCGAGGCCGTCGGACCCCAGTTGGTGAAGTACGAGAACTGCCACCACCACAGCGCCTCGGTGATCCGGCCGGCCTGGTGGTGGATGAGGCCGTGGCGCAGGTCGGCGACCACGTCGGCGAGGTCGTCGGAGATCCGGTGCGCGACCGGGGCCTTGCGCGGCTCGTACGGGTCGAAGACCTCGGAGTAGACGTCGACCGGCTCCAGCATGACGGCGAAGCGCTCGCGCAGGTCGTCCACGTCCGGCTCCGGGCCCAGGTCGGGCTCGTAGCGCTCTTCGGGCAGGACGTCCTGGTACGCGCCCAGCCGGCCGCCCGCCAGCAGCAGCTGGGAGACCTCCAGGAGGAGGAAGGGAACGGCGCTGTCCGGGTCCTCGCCCTTGGCCACCTCGGTGACCGCGACGATGAAGGATTCGATCTGGTCCGCGATCGAGGCCGCGAAGTCGTCCGGATCCTGTCCGAGGGCGTGCAGCGTTGCGTCAGACATCGAGAAGTCGCCTTCCTTCAAAGGCCCGCCCGAGCGTGACCTCGTCCGCGTACTCCAGATCTCCCCCGACGGGGAGCCCGCTGGCCAGGCGGGTGACCTTGAGGCCCATGGGCTTGATCATGCGGGCGAGGTAGGTGGCGGTCGCCTCGCCCTCCAGGTTCGGGTCGGTCGCCAGGATCAGCTCGGTGACCGTCCCGTCCGCGAGGCGCGCGAGCAGCTCGCGGATGCGCAGGTCGTCCGGGCCGACGCCCTCGATCGGGCTGATGGCGCCGCCGAGGACGTGGTACTTGCCCCGGAATTCGCGGGTCCGCTCGATCGCGACGACGTCCTTCGGCTCCTCGACCACGCAGATGACCGTCGTGTCGCGGCGCGGGTCACGGCAGATCCCGCACCGCTCCTCCTGCGCCACGTTCCCGCACACCGCGCAGAACCGGACCTTGGCCTTGACCTCCAGCAGCGCGTGCGCGAGGCGGCGGACGTCGGTGGGCTCGGCCTGCAGGATGTGGAAGGCGATCCGCTGCGCGCTCTTGGGCCCGACGCCGGGCAGCCTGCCCAGTTCGTCGATCAGGTCCTGGACCACGCCTTCGTACAACGGACTGCCTTCTTTCTCTGGTCTTCTCTGTCGTGTCTTCGGGACGTCTGCGGAGCCCGTACCACCGGGAGCCGGGCCCCGCTCGGGCCCGGGTCTCGGGCCGGGGTCAGAACGGGAGGCCGGGGATCCCGCTGCCGCCGCCCAGGCCCTGGGCCAGCGGTCCCAGCTTCTGCTGCTGGAGCGCCTGCGCGTTCTCGTTGGCCGCCTGGACCGCCGCGACCACCAGGTCGGCGAGGGTCTCGGTGTCCTCCGGGTCCACGGCCTTCGGGTCGATCACCAGCGCCCGCAGTTCACCGGAACCGGTGACGGTGGCCTTGACCAGACCGCCTCCGGCCTGGCCCTCGACCTCGGCCAGAGCCAGCTCCTCCTGCGCCGCGGCGAGGTCCTGCTGCATCTTCTGGGCCTGCTGGAGCAGCTGCTGCATGTTGGGCTGGCCACCACCGGGAATCACAGGTGCTCACTCCATACGTCGTCGCTACGACCTTCGGGAACGCTCGGTCAATCCGAGCCTACGTGCTCCCCGCGCGCCGCGCCCTACGCCGGGAGGACCAACTCTTTCGAGTGAGAGTCGGGGCGTGCGCGTACCTGATGGCGCCCTCCGTGTGGGCGGAAAACCCGGGATTCGTTGTCCATCGCGCGTCATTCGAAGGTAGGAAGAGCATGCGCATCATTGCGCACACGCGCACCACAGAGACGTCAGCGCAGGCAGAGGGAGTGCCGGGTGAGTCAGCCGGAGATGCAGCCCGAGGGGCCACCCCGGGATCCCGCGGAGGACGGCGACGGCGACCTGACCGGCCGGCCGTTCCCGCTCGGGGACTGGGGCGAACCCGCCGAGCGGCTCGACGAGCTCTACCGCCGGGTGGAGGCCGACGCGCTGCGCACCGCCGAGTGGTACCTCTCCGACCGGGCCTGGAAGCGCCGGGGCGCGCGGACACTGCGGGCCGGCGCGGCCCTGGGCGCCGTCGCGGGTGCCGCGATGCCCCTGCTGGAGCTGACGGGCGCGGCGCCGGGCGCGTCCTCGTACGGGTACCTGTCGCTGCTGCTGGCCGCCGCGTGCCTGGCCTGCGACCGGTTCTTCGGGCTGACCTCGGGCTGGATGCGGGACGTCGCGACCGCCCAGGCGGTGCAGCGCCGCCTGCAGACCCTCCAGTTCGACTGGGCCTCGGAGAACGTACGGGAGGTGCTCGGCCCGACGGAGGGCACCGCCGGCGAGGCCGCGGAGCGGTGTCTGACGGTGCTGCGCCGGTTCTCGGAGGACATCACGGAGCTGGTGCGTTCCGAGACCGCCGACTGGATGGTGGAGTTCCGCGCGGGCCCGGCGCCGCTGGTGATGCAGTCCCTGGCCGGGGCCCCCGCCCGCCCGGACGCGTACGTGCCCCCGGCCCGGTTCCCGCTCCCGCCGGGCACCCGCCCGAACATGCCCCGCCAGCGGCCGCCGGAGCAGCCCCGCTGAGGCACGGCGGGGGGGCGGGTCGCCGCCCGGTGCCCTGCGCCCGGTGCCCCGCGCACCGTGCCCCGTGCCCTGCAGCCCGGCGGCCCCGGCCGGGTGGCGCTCAGCTGAAGATGATCATCGAGCCCTGTCCGAGGCTCCGCGTCGCCGCCGCGTGCAGCCCCAGCCACACGTGCCGCTCCCGCGCGAAGGGGCTCGCGTCGTACGGAATCGGACCCGCCGGCTCCTCCAGCGACGTCGGCCCGCCGGGCGGCGCCGGCGCGGCCGGCGGGTTCCCCGGGTCGATCCCGATCGCGGGGGCCACGAAGGCCAGCTCCCGCAGCAGCCCCTGCGCCGATCCCAGCGGACCGCCCCCCGCCAGCAGCTCGTCGTTGGCCAGCGGAGCCGGGAAGTCCACCGGGACGTACGCCCCGGCGTGGTCGTAGTGCCACACCAGGTGGGACTGCTGCGCCGTCGCCTCGAACATCTCCAGCAGCTGCTCGTAATCCCCGCCCAGCTCGTCCACCGGGGTCACCGGCAGCCCGCAGATCTGGAGCAGGTACGCCCGCCTCAGGAAGTGCAGGGCGTCGTAGTCGAAGCCGGCCACCGGGGCCACGTCCCCGCTCAGGCCCGGCATGTAAGCGAACACGGGCACCGACGGCAGACCCGCCTCGCCCAGCGCCTTGTCGTACGAGGCGATCTCTTCCGCGAAGGGGTTGTCGGGGCTGTGGCACAGCACGTCGACAAGGGGGACCAGCCACAGGTCACAGGCCACGCGGGCTCCGATCAGTCGTTGCCGCCGATCCGGTCAGAGTAGTGCTCCGGACACCCTCAGCGAAGGGGTGCGCAGAACCCGGGGGAACCCGGGACGGCGGGCGGGTGGAACCGGGGGCGGCCACGGCGGCCCCTCAGAGCCGGGCGGCCCAGTCCAGACCGTGCTGGTTGTACGCCCGCATGAGGCGCCGCACCTCTTCGGCGTCGGCCAGTGTCACGGCGTCGACCAGCTCGTTGTGCCCGTCCCACAGCGCGGTCCGCAGCTCCGGCGACCCCTGGAGGTGCGGTACGGAGAAGACCCAGCACTGGATCCGGATCCGGTGCAGGAACTCGGAGATGTAGCGGTTGCCGACCAGCCCGCTGAGCTCCCGCCAGAACCGCAGGTCGTAGCCGATGAGCACTTCGAGCGAACCGCTCCGGGCGGCCCGCCGCGCCTCCTCCCCGCGACGGCGCACCGACACCAGCATCTCGGCCGCTCCGGGCGCGACGCCGCGTTCGACGAGGCAGCGGAAGATGCCGTCGAGGACCAGCGTGCGGGCCTCGATCATGCCCCGGAAGTCGTCGACGGTGTAGGTCCGCACCCGGAACCCGCGGTGCTGCACCGACTCCAGCAGCCCCTGGGCCGAGAGGTCGACCAGCGCTTCGCGCACCGGGGTCGCGGAGACCTCGTACTGCTCGGCGATCTGCTTGACCGTGAACTCGGTCCCCGGCGGCAGACGACCCGCGAGCACCTCGTCGCGCAGCGCGTCCGCGATCTGCTGCCGAAGGGTGTTGCGGGTGACGGCTCCGCTTCCGCTGCCTGGCATAGGGGTCCGTCTCCTCCGTAGATCTTCGGACACCTTAGGCCAGGCAGCGCGGCTGAAACCGATCGGTTCCATGGCCGATATGCGGATGTACCGCTCGTTATCCGGACGACCTGGCGTCCGGCCCGTCGGACTACGCGCCCACGGTGTGCCGGTCGGCGACCGACAGGGCCTCGTCGAGGAGTGCCAGACCCTCCTTGGCCTCGGTTTCCGTGACCGTGCAGGGCGGGACGACGTGCGTCCGGTTCATGTTCACGAACGGCCACAGACCGGAGGCCTTGCAGGCCGCCGCGAATTCGGCCATGGGCGCGTTCGCGGCACCGGCCGCGTTGTACGGGACGAGCGGCTCGCGCGTCTCCTTGTCCCGTACGAGTTCCAGCGCCCAGAAGGTGCCGAGCCCGCGCACCTCGCCGACGGACGGGTGCCGCTCGGCGATCGCGGCCAGGCCCGGGGCGATCACCTCGGCGCCGATGCGGGCGGCGTTCGCGACGATGCCCTCCTCCTCCATCGTGTTGATCGTCGCGACGGCGGCGGCGCAGGCCAGCGGGTGACCGGAGTAGGTCAGTCCGCCCGGGTAGGGGCGGGTGGCGAAGGTCTCGGCGATGGCGGCGGAGATGGCCACGCCGCCCAGCGGCACGTATCCGCTGTTCACGCCCTTGGCGAAGGTGATCAGGTCCGGGGTGACGTCCCAGTGCTCGGCGGCGAACCACTTGCCCGTGCGGCCGAAGCCCGACATGACCTCGTCGAGGATGAAGACGATGCCGTGGCGGTCGCAGAGCTCGCGCACCCCGGCGAGGTACCCGGCCGGCGGGGTCATGATCCCGGCGGTGCCCGGCACCGACTCCAGGATGATCGCGGCGATGGTCGCCGGACCCTCGAAGGCGATCGTGTCGGCGAGGTGGGCGAGGGCGCGCTCGCACTCCTCGGCCTCGGTCGTCGCGTGGAAGGGCGAGCGGTAGAGGAACGGGCCCCAGAAGTGCACGACCCCGGCGGCGGCCGTGTCGGACGGCCAGCGGCGCGGGTCGCCGGTCAGGTTGATCGCGGCGGCGGTGGCGCCGTGGTACGAGCGGTACGTGGACAGCACCTTCTGGCGGCCGGTGTGCAGCCGGGCCATCCGTACGGCGTTCTCCACGGCCTCGGCGCCGCCGTTGGTGAAGAAGATCTTGTCCAGGTCACCGGGGGTGCGCTCGGCGATGAGGCGTGCGGCCTCGGAGCGGACGTCGACGGCGAAACCGGGCGCGAGGGTGCAGAGCCGGGCGGCCTGCTCCTGGATCGCGGCGACCACCTTGGGGTGCTGGTGGCCGATGTTGGTGTTGACCAGCTGGGAGGAGAAGTCGAGGAAGCGGTTGCCGTCGTAGTCCCAGAAGTACGAGCCCTCGGCCCCGGCGACGGCCAGCGGGTCGATCAGGGCCTGGGCGGACCACGAGTGGAAGACGTGAGCGCGGTCGGCGGCCTTGACGGCCGCACCGGTGACATGAGGGGTCATGCCGTCACGCTAGAAGTGCGCAGGTCGGAAGGGATATCGGCGGACTGTATGCGGGTGGGCGCCCGCCCTCGGCAGTCTGTCTGCCGAAACCGAACATTGACAGCATGCTCCCAAAATGACAGTCTCTTGTCATAGACCTCTCGTCAGAGGCCCCTTGCGATCCGGAGGCGAGCACCATGAGCGGAACCCCGAGCGGGCCCCGGCCCGAGTCCAAGCCCGTCCACCTCGCGGTCTACGACACGTACGCGGACTGGGAGACCGGCCACACCACCGCGCACCTCGCCCAGCGCGGCCACGCGGTCCGCACGGTCGGCCCCGCCGCCGGGCGGCCCGTCACCACGATGGGCGGGATCCGGATCCAGCCCGACCTGGCCCTCGCGGACCTGCGCCCCGAGGACTCCTCGCTGCTGATCCTGACCGGCGCCTCACTCTGGGAGACGGGCGACGAGCTGGCCCCGTTCGCCGCGAAGGCCCGCGCGTTCCTGGCGGCCGGGGTCCCGGTCGCGGCGATCTGCGGGGCCACGGCGGGCCTCGCCCGCGCGGGCCTCCTGGACGGGCGCGCCCACACCGGCGCGGCCTCCTTCCACCTGGCACAGCAGCCGGGGTACGGGGGCGCCGCGCACTACGTGGAGGCCGACGCCGTCACCGACGGCGACCTGATCACGGCGGGCCCGACCGAACCGGTGGCCTTCGCCCGCGAGGTCTTCGCGCGGCTCGGCGTCTACCGGCCGGACGTGCTGGACGCCTGGTACCGGCTGTTCCACGACTCCGACGCGAGCGCCTACCCGGTGCTGATGGCCGCGGCGGAGGCCGGAGATGCCTGAGCCGGTACCTCCGCTTTCGGTACGGGAGCGGCAGGACCTGCTGAGCGGGACGGCGCTCGGCGTCTTCCACCTGAACGGCCAGTTCCTCGCGCTGTCGGAGGAGCTGGCCCGCCCGGCCGGGCTGACGGCGGCCTGGTGGCAGGTCCTGGGGGCCGTACTGCGCGAGCCGCTGCCGGTGGCGGGCATCGCGCGGGCCATGGGGATCACCCGGCAGAGCGTGCAGCGGGTGGCGGACCTGCTGGTGACCCAGGGCCTCGCCGCGTACGCCCCGAACCCGGCCCACCGCCGCGCGAAGCTGCTGCGCCCGACGGAGGAGGGGCGCGCCGCGATCGCCCGCATCGACCCGGGCCACGCCGACCTGGCCACCCGCCTGGCGGCGGAGCTGGGCGACGAGGCCTTCGCCGAGACGACCCGCGTCCTGAACCGCCTCTCGGCAGCCCTGACCGCCATCACCGGATCCGGCGACGCCGACGCTTGAGGGGGGCGGGGGCGCTTGAGGGGGCGGGGGCGCTTGAGGCGGGGCGGGGTGCGGCCTCCGGCGGCGGGGCCGCAGCGGAGCGCCCCCGCCCGGACCGGCCCGCCCCGGCCCGATACTCCCCCTCGCCCCGCGCGGCGAACTACGCTCGGCCCGTCGGGCCGCCCCCGGGGAAGGACCAACCGCCGATGGAACCGCTGCACCCCGCCGACCCCCAACACGTCGGCCCGTACCGCGTCCTGTCCCGCCTCGGCGCCGGCGGCATGGGACAGGTCTACCTCGCCCGGTCCGACCGCGGCCGCACCGTCGCGGTGAAGCTCGTCCACCCCGGACTCGCCCTCCGCGAGGAGTTCCGCGCCCGGTTCCGCCAGGAGGTCGCGGCCGCCCGCCGGGTCGGCGGCGCGTGGACCGCTCCCGTCCTCGACGCCGACACCGAGGCCGAAGTCCCCTGGTTCGCCACCGGGTACGTCGCCGGGCCGAGCCTGCGCCGGGCCGTGGCGCACGACTTCGGCCCCCTTCCCACCCGTACCGTGCTGGTCCTGGCCGCCGGACTCGCGTACGCCCTCCAGGACATCCACCGCGCGGGCCTCATCCACCGCGACCTGAAACCGTCCAACGTCCTCCTCACCCTCGACGGGCCCCGCGTCATCGACTTCGGCATCGCCCGCCCGCTCGACACCCGCGACGCCGGTCTGACCCGGCCGGGGGAACTGGTCGGCTCGCCCGGGTTCATGGCTCCCGAGCAGGTCCGCGGCGAGGCGGTCACCCCGGCCTGCGACGTCTTCTGCCTCGGCGCCGTGCTGGCCTACGCGGCCACCGGGCGGCTGCCCTTCGGCGACGCGGAACACCCCGGCGGGGCCGCGGGGCTGCTGCTGCGCATCGTCGAAGCGGAACCCGATCTGGACGGCGTACCGCCCGAACTGCGGGAACTGGTCGCGGACTGCCTGCGCAAGGACCCCGCGGCGCGGCCCGATCCGGCGGCGGTCCTGGACCGGGTCGGGGCGGGCGGCACGGTGGCGAACGGGCGCGCCCTGGAAGCGTGGCTTCCGGCGCCGCTCGTGGACCGGCTCGGACGGCACGCCGTACAGCTCCTCGACCGCGAGGACTCCGGTCCGCGGCATGTCGTCCTCCCGACCCCCACCGCCGTGGCGCCCCCGCCACCGCCGCCGGTCCTGCCCCCGTCGTACTCCTACGGGCCGTCCGCCGAACCGGCGCCCCGGCCCCACGCGGCGTCGACCGCCTTCCTGGTGGCCGTCGCCGTCGTGGTCGCGGCGGCGGCGGGCGGCACGGTGTACGCGGTGATGAGCAGCGACCCGGATCCCCTCCCTCCGGGCCCGGCCGTCACCGCCTCCGCCCCGTCCCCGCCCACCGGGGCGGGCCCCGCCGACCCCAAGGCCCCCGCGACCGGAACCTCCGCGGGAGGCGGCCCGGCCGGCCGGCTCCCCCAGTCCTACGCCGGCACCTGGCGGGCCGCCTCCGGCAGCGCGACCTGGCGCCTGGACCTCACCGCCGGGGCGGTCGGCGAGCCCGTGATGACCCTGCGCGTGGACGACCCCGGCTACTCCTGCTCCTGGCGGGCCACCCTGCGCGGAGCCCCCGACCCGGTGGAGCTCGACGCCTCCACCCTCACCTCCGGCCCCCCTCCCACCTGCACTCCCGGCGGCCGGAGCCGGCTGCGCCTGCTGCCCGACGGCACCCTGCTGCGCGAGCTGGACGGGGGATCGAACCCCCCTCTCACGTATCACCGGGAGTAGTCGGCAGCCGATTGTGTCGAAGTCAATAAGCCTGAAAGCAAAGCTTGTTGCGTACGAAGAGCCCATCGCACACTGCGGCACATGGAGCCGTTGAAGGTAGTGGCACGACTGTGGGAGCGGATCGAGGCACGCGACTGGGACGGCATGGCCGCGCTCATCGCCGAGGACGCGGTCATCGAGTGGCCGGTCAGCGGCGAGCGCATCGTCGGCAGGGCCAACTTCGTCGCCGTGCTCCGCGACGAGGGGGAGGACTCCGCGGACGACGAGAGCTCCCTCGGCGCGGTCGAGGTGCTGCGCATCCTCGCGGACGGGGACCTCGTCGTCACCGAGGTGGAGATACCCGAGGAGCACGTCGTCTACCGGGCCGTGTCGCTGTGGACCGTGCGCGACGGGGAGATCGTCGGCGCGAGGGAGTACTGGACCAGCCCTGGACAAGACCCTGCGCCCCGCTGGAGGGCCGTTTACGTCGAACCGCTGGTGGCAGACTGAGCCGCGTGCTCACGCAACTCGCCGCAGCTACCGGCGTCTTGGCCCTGCTCACCCTCGTCCCCGGCCCCGACATGGCCATCGTCACCCGGCGGGCCGTCTCACGGGGGCGGGCCGACGGGCTGCGCACCGTCGGCGGGATCGCCGCCGGGCTGCTGCTCTGGGGCGCCCTGACCGTGGCCGGTCTCGCCGCGCTGCTCGCCGCCTCGGCCGAGGTCTACCTGGGGGTCAAGCTCGCGGGCGCGGCATACCTGTGCTTCCTCGGCATCCAGTCCCTGCGCCGCCCGGGGGGCGGCCCGGAGGGCGGCTCCCCGGGCGGCCCCGACGGGGCCGGGAGCGGTGCCGGCGGCGGGAGCGGGAGCGCCTGGCGGACCGGTCTGGTCAGCAACGCCCTCAATCCGAAGATCGCCGTGTTCTACACCGGGCTGCTGCCCACCCTCGCGCCGCACGGCCTGCGGCCGGCGGCGGGGATGGCGCTCCTCGTCCTGGTCCACGTGCTGCTGACCCTGCTCTGGCTGGGCACCTACGTCTACGTCCTCTCGCACGCCCGGCGGTTCTTCACGCGCCCGCGCGTCCGGCGGACGATGGACCGGGTGACGGGGGTCGTGCTGATCGGCTTCGGGGTGCGCGTGGCGACGTCGGCGACGTAGCTCCGGGGAGGGAGGGCTGGGGGGCTGGGGGGGGCCGGAGGGCCGGAGGGCCGGAGGGGCCGCTAGCCGAGGAGGGTCTCCAGCTCCCCGGTGATGGCGGTGCGCAGCCCGTCGTGCCGGGGCGCCAGGGCGTGGCGCTCGCCGCGCCAGCACTCCTCGTCCTCGTAGAGCCAGACCGGCATCCCGACGAGGTCGGCGGGCTCCCATTCGTAGCGGGGCCAGATGTGGGCGTGGAGGTAGGGGTCGGTGTTGCCCAGGATCTCGATGTTCACGCGGCGGAAGGCCGGGTCGAGGCGGGCGCAGGCGCGTTCGACGGCCTCGGCGAGGCGCTCCAGGTCGGTGAGGTAGGAGATGCGGCGGGACCGTGGCAGCTCGGAGAGGCGGGTCACGGCCGGGTCGTCGGTCAGCAGGACCGAGTAGCCGGGCAGGAACTGGCGGTCCCCGATGACCGCGAACCCCGAGTCGAGGCGGCGCAGGACGGTGGGGTTCTCACCCCGGTGCGCGCTGCCGATGCGGTCGCGTCTCCAGTCGTTCTTGTTCATTGCACGGACCCTAACGCAGCGGTGGTGAGCGGCCCTTGGGGTCGGCTGGCGGATCGGCTCGGGGGCCGGCTGGCTCTGAGGTAGTGCCTGTCATACCTGAGAGCTACGAGGAAAGGCCGCTCCGGAGCGTGACGCCGACCAAGGGGGCTGATTCCTAACGTCGTTGTGAGAGCGGGTGATCACCCGCTCTTCCTACGAAGTCAGGGAAGAAGGGCACGCCATGACCATGGGCAGCCGCATCCGCCGCACTCTGCTGGCCGGCCTCGTCGCCGCGGCCGTCGTGGTCCCCGTGTCCGCGGCGGCCTCGCCGAGGATTCCCGCGCCCGTCCCGGCGTCCTTCGCCCCGTCCGCGACGATACAGAGCCGCTACACGACGAACCTCGCCGCGTTGGGCGAGGCCTCGCGCATGGCTCGGGACGCGGGGCGGACCGGCCGCGCCGAGAAGCTGCGGACGATGGCGACCGCCGCCCCGGGGCAGAAGGGCGGGGCGCAGTTCCTGACCTTCGACGGCCGGGGGCAGGGGCGTGCCATTGAGGTGCTGGGCGATCTGGGCACCGCCGACCGGATCGCCGTCCTGGTGCCCGGCTCGGACACCTCGCTGGACACCTATCAGCGCTTCCGCGACGGTGCCCGCTCCCTCCAGCAGCGGCTCCAGCGGGAGCATCCCCGCTCCGCGGTGGTCGCGTGGCTCGGGTACGACACCCCGGAGACGGTCAGCACCACGGTCCTGACGGCCGCCCGCGCCGAGGAGGCGGCCGCCGAACTGGGACCGTTCCTGAACCGGTTGGGGGAGATGACCGGCGCCGACGCCCGGATCTCACTGCTCTGCCACTCCTACGGCTCGGTGGTCTGCGCCCGGACCGGCACCGGACCCCGCGTGAGCGATGTCGTCCTCTACGGGAGTCCCGGCACGGGGCTCCCGTCCGCCGACCGGATGCCGACCGGAGCGCGGGTGTGGGCCGGCCGGGGCAGCGAGGACTGGATCGGCGGGGTTCCCCATATCCGCTTCGCCGGTCTCGGTTTCGGTACCGACCCGGTGGACCCGGCCTTCGGTGCGCGGCTCTTCGCGGCGGGCTCCGCCGGACACAGCGACTACCTCAAGCCCGGCACGGAGTCCCTGGACAGCCTGGCCCGCATCGTCATCGGCCCGGCCGCCGGGCCCGGTGGTCTCACCGGCCCCGTCGCCTCCCCCATCCGCCAGGAGGCCTCACATGCGTGAGCTCCGCACCCGCTGGTCCGCCCTCGCGGACCGCGTCGACAGCGCGACCCCGGCCCACCGGGACCGGTCCGTGGACGCTCTGCGGGCCTTCGCGATCCTCGGGGTGGTACTGGGCCACTGGCTGGTCACCGCCCTGACCGTCACCGACGGCGGCCTGCACGGCGCGAGTCCGCTCGCCGCCATGCCCTGGCTGGCCCCGGTTTCCTGGGTGTTCCAGACCCTGGCCGTGTTCTTCCTGGTCGGCGGTCATGTCGCCGCCCAGGGCCACGCCTCGGCGAAGGCGCGCGGAGTCTCGTACGGCGCCTGGGTCCGCCAGCGCCTCGGGCGGCTGTTCCGGCCGGTGGCCGCGGTGGTGACGCTGTGGGCCGTCGTGGCGGGCGGGCTGCTGCTGGGCGGCGCCGCGCCGGAGACCGTGCGGACGCTGCTCAGGCTGGTGTGGTCGCCCCTGTGGTTCCTGCTGGTGTTCGCCGTGCTCACCGCGGCCACCCCGCTCCTCGCCCGGATCGGTCCGCTGTGGCCACTGGCCGTGGTGGCCGGGGTGGACGTGTGGCGGTTCGGCTTCGGCGGGCCGGAGTGGATCGGCTGGGTCAATGTCGCCGCGGGCTGGCTCGTCCCCTACACCCTGGGCGCGGCCTGGTCCCGGGGCGCTTTCTCCCGGCGCCGGCAGTCCCTGCTCCTGCTGGTCGGCGGCGGGGCCGCCACCGCCGCGCTGGTTCTCTGGGGCGGGTACCCGGCCTCCATGGTGGGGGTCCCGGGGGCTGCCGTCTCCAACCTGAACCCGCCGACGCTGGCCGCCGTCACCTTCGGCCTGGCCCAGTGCGGGCTGGCCCTGCTGGTGCGCGGACCGCTGGCCCGGGTCATGAGGCGGCCCCGTACCTGGGCGAAGGTGGCCCTGCTGAACCTGTCCGCGATGACCGTCTTCCTGTGGCACCAGACCGCGATGATGTCCGTGACCGCCGTCGGGCTGCTGTTCTCCACCGAACTGCCGGGACTGCACACCGCGCCCGGCTCGCTCGGCTGGATCTTCGCGCGGCTGCTGTGGCTGCCGGTGTTCGCGGCCGCCCTGACCATCTGCTGGTCCGCCTTCCGGATTCACGAGCAGCCTCGGGCCGCCCGCACCGCGCGCACTGCCGCGATCTCCGCGGCACCGCGGGTCCCGGTGCCCCGGGCGGCCCGGTTCGAGGAGGCCGGCCGTGTTTAGGGTGATCCGCGTGACCGAACAACGCGCATCCGGGGCGGATACCGCCCTCCTCGCCAAGGGCCGTGTGGTCAGCGAGCTGTTGACCCTGCGGCGGGATCCGCTCCCCCGGATGTCCAGGCCCCGGTGGCTGGCCCGGCTGCCGCACGCGGTGGTGCTCTACGCGGCCGTGCTCTTCTGCTTCCTCACCAACGAGCAGCTGTCGCACTACCACGTCACCGGCGGGCCCTCGCTGGTGCTGGCCCTCCTGTCCGGGGTGCCCATCGCGGTGGCGCTGTCGCGCCCGATCGCCGCCTGGTGGCTGGGTCTGCTCGCGGCCGGCCTGATCGCCTGGACGATCCACTCCCACGTGGGGCAGGGCCAGTCCTGGCCGTGGATGCCCGCCGGATTCTTCGCCCTCGCCCCGCTGATCCTGCTGGCCGCCCTGCGCGTGCCGCCGCGGGCCACCGTCGCGGTCGTCACCGTCCCCGTCGGCCTCTCGGCGGTGGCCGAGCTGCTCTTCAAGCCGAATCACAGCACCACCAGTTTCTTCACGTCCAGCCTGGTCTTCGGCATCGTGGGGCTCCTGGGTTACTCCCTGCGCGCGGTGCGGCTCGCCCGGGGACAACTCGTCGTCCAGGAGACCCTGACCGAGGAGGAACGGGCCAGGCGGACCCTGCTGGAGGAGCGCAGCAGGATCGCCCGTGAGCTGCACGACGTGGTGGCCCATCACATGTCGGTGATCTCCATCCAGGCCCAGGTCGCCCCGCACCTGGTGGAGAACCCGTCCGAGGAGCTGAAGGAGAACCTCGCCGGAATCCGGGAGAACGCCCTGGAGGCCCTGACGGAGCTGCGCCGGGTCCTGGGGGTGCTGCGGTCCGAGCAGCCCGGTGATCCTGCGGCGCCGCAGCATCCGCAGCCCACCCTCGCGGAGCTGGACGGCCTCGTGGACAACGTGCGGGGGGCCGGGCTGGACGTCATCACCGAGGTGGCGGGGATACGGCGGCCGCTGGCTCCGGGAGTCGAGCTGACCGCGTACCGGATCGTCCAGGAGGCGCTGAGCAACTGTCTGCGGCACGCGCCGGGTTCGCGGGTCGAGGTCGGCATCGCCTACGGGCCGCGCGAACTGCACCTGTGCGTCGCGAACTCGGCGCCCTCCCGGGTCGCCCCGCCGTCCGTCGGCGCCGGGCACGGGCTGCTCGGCATGCGGGAGCGGGCGGGCATGCTGGGGGGCGAGCTGGCCGCCGGGCCGCGTCCCGGTGGCGGGTACGAGGTGAGCGCGGTCCTGCCCATGGACCCGCCGGGCGGCTCCTCCGAGACGAAGAAGGACGCATGAGCACTCCGATCAAGGTGATGATCGCCGACGACCAGATGATGGTCCGGCAGGGCTTCACCGTCCTCCTGAACGCGCAGCCCGACATAGAGGTGGTCGGGCAGGCCGTGGACGGCGCCGACGCGGTGGCGAAGGTCGCCGAACTCGGGCCGGACGTGGTGCTGATGGACATCCGCATGCCCGGCATGGGCGGCATCGAGGCCACCTCGGTCATCACCGGTGTGCCGGAGTCGAGGGTGAAGGTGCTGGTGCTGACCACCTTCGACCTCGACGAGTACGTGTACGAGGCGCTGCGGGCGGGCGCCTCCGGCTTCCTGCTGAAGGACGCCTCGGCGGACCAGCTCGCCGAGGCGGTGCGGGTGGTGGCCGCCGGCGAGGCCCTGCTGTCGCCGAACATCACAAAGCGACTGATCACCGAGTTCTCCCGGCTGGGGGCGCCGCGGGCGCCGTCCCGGGCCCGGATCGACGAGCTGACGGAACGGGAGACGGAGGTGCTGTCGCTGATCGCCCAGGGGCTGTCCAACGCGGAGATCGCCGGACATCTGACCGTGGCCGAGCAGACGGTGAAGACCCACGTGAGCCGGATCCTGGTGAAGCTGGGTCTGCGCGACCGGACGCAGGCCGCGGTGTTCGCGTACGAGACGGGTCTGGTCCGTCCGGCGGGCTACTGAGGGAAGCCGCGTAGTACTTGCGGGGGACCCCCGGAAATCCCCTTCTACGCCGACGCGGGCCAATGGGGAGGCGGCCTACGGTTTGGACATGACCCAGACGACCACCGGGGCCACTCCCCGTCCGCCCGAACTGAGGCTGGCTTCAGGCTTGATGCAGAGCCTGCGTGACGACATGTTCACGGATGCCTTCGCCTACCGGCCGCTCGCCCCGATGCGAACGGACGGACCGATCGTCCGCCGCCTCCCGGCGCGGATACGGACGCGGATGGCCTATCTGCCACACGCGGTGGTGGTGGTGACGGCCTTCTTCGTGGTCATGCTGGCGGGTGCCAGCGGGCCGGGCGGTATGTCGCCGGTCTCGCTCACCGTGGCGGGGCTGGTGGCCGCGGCGCCGGTGCTGATGACCCTGGTGCGGCCCCTGGGGGCCTTCTGGGCGGCGCTGGCGGCCACGGTCGTGCTCTCGGTACTGCAGGACCGGATCTTCACCTGGCCCTGGTCTCCGGGCACCTTCGTCTCCTACCTCGCCGTGATGGTCTTCGTCGCGCTGCGGACCAGGCCCCGGGTGGCCGGCTGGATGTGGGTCGTCACCGTGGCGTTCGGGACTGCCGTGCAGATCCTGTTCGGTGCGGAGCGTGCGGGCAGCATCGGGCCGATGGCCTCCGCCTCGGCGGTGGCGCTGCTGCTGGTGACGGTGCGCAACACCCGCCGGGAGGCCCGGCAGGAGGTCACGGCGGTGCTGGAGGTGACGGCCTTCGAGCGGGACCGGCGGACGTTGCTGGAGGAGCGGACGACCATCGCGCGGGAGCTGCACGACGTGGTCGCGCACCACATGTCGGTGGTGGCGATCCAGGCGGAGGCGGCTCCGTACCGGGTGAAGAATCCGCCGCCGGAGCTGGAGGCCGCGTTCGTCACCATCCGGGAGAACGCGGTGGCGGCCCTCACGGAGCTGCGCCGGGTGCTGGGGGTGGTGCGGTCCGCGGACTACGAGGCCCCCGACGCCCCGCAGCCGACGCTGGCCGCGCTGGACGGGCTGCTCGCCAATGTGCGGGAGGCCGGGCTGAGCGTGGAGAAGACCGTCACGGGTGCGGTGCGCGAGCTGCCGCAGGGAGTGGAGCTGTCGGCGTACCGGATCATCCAGGAGGCCCTGAGCAACAGCCTGCGGCACGCGCCGGGATCGTTGGCGGAGGTCGAGGTGTCGTACGTGCTGGGTGGTCTGGGGATACGGGTCGTCAACGGCCCGGCCGTCGGGGACGTGCCGCCTTCGCCGGGGGCCGGGCACGGGATCACCGGAATGCGGGAGCGGGTGGCCATGCTGGAAGGGGAGATGACGGCCGGGGAGAGCCCTTCGGGCGGGTACGAGGTGGCGGTGTTCATACCGGTACGCAGCCGACCGCAGTCGGAGGAGGACCCGGTATGACGATCAGGGTGCTGATCGTCGACGACCAGATGATGGTCCGCGAGGGCTTCTCCGTCCTGCTGAACGCGATGGAGGGCATCGAGGTCGTCGGCGAGGCCGTCGACGGCCGGCAGGCCATCGCGCAGGTGGCGGCCTTGCGGCCTGACGTGGTGTTGATGGACATCCGGATGCCGGAGATGAACGGCCTGGAGGCGACACGGAAGATCGTGGCGGCCGACGCGGACGCGAAGGTGCTGGTCCTGACGACCTTCGACCTCGACGAGTACGTGTACCAGGCGCTGCGGGCGGGGGCTTCGGGGTTCCTGTTGAAGGACGCGTCGGCCCGTCAGCTGGCGGACGGAGTACGGGTGGTGGCGGCCGGGGAGGCACTGTTGGCCCCTTCGGTGACGAAGCGGCTGATCGTGGAGTTCTCGAAGCTGGCGCAGGCTCCTCGGGCCGCCGATCCGGCGGGGGTGCCGGAGCTGACGGAGCGGGAGACGGAGGTGCTGGTGCTGATCGCGCAGGGCCTGTCCAACGGGGAGATAGCGGACCGGCTGCTGGTCGCGGAGTCCACGATCAAGACGCACGTGAGCCGGATCCTGGTGAAACTGGGCCTGCGGGACCGGACGCAGGCGGCGGTGTTCGCCTACGAGACCCGGCTGGTGACGCCGACTTAGGCCCCGTCCGGGCCGGGTGCGGGCCGCCATCCGGGCCGGGGCCGTCGTCCGGGCCGGGTACGGGCCGGGGCCCTTGGGGCCCGCCGGGAGGGGCCGGGTTGCGGGGCGGGTCCAGGGGGTTCCCGGCGGGGCGGGGCTAGTCTGCGGGGATGGGCTTTGATCCGTGGGATGCCGAGTTCGTCGCCGACCCTTACCCCGCCTACCGGGAACTGCGGGCGCAGGGGCGGGCCGTGTGGTCGCAGGCGACCGGGCAGTGGCTGGTGCCGCACTACGCCGATGTGAGCGCCCTGTTGCGGGACCGGCGGCTGGGGCGGACCTACCTGCACCGCTTCAGCCACGAGGAGTTCGGCCGACAGGCGCCGCCGCCGGAGCACGAGCCCTTCCACGTGCTCAACGGGAACGGCCTGTTGGACCTGGAGGATCCCGCGCACGCGCGCGTGCGACGGCTGGTGGCGAAGGCTTTCACCCCGCGCACCGTGGAGCGGCTCGCGCCCGCGGTGGAGCGGCTGGCCCGGGAGTTGGCGGACGGGCTGTGCCGGGCGGGGGGCGGGGACCTGCTGACCGCCGTCGCCGAGCCGCTGCCGGTGGCGGTGATCGCGGAGCTGCTGGGTGTCCCGGACGCGGACCGGGGGCTGTTGCGGCCCTGGTCGGCGGACATCTGCGGGATGTTCGAGCTCCGGCCGGACCCGGAGACGGCCCGGCGTGCGGTGACCGCGAGCGTGGAGTTCAGCGCGTACCTGCGGGAGTTGATCGGCGAGCGGCGCAGGCGGCCCGGCGCGGATTTGATCTCCGGCCTGATCGCCGCCCACGATGAGGAGGGCCGGCTCAGCGAGCAGGAGATGATCTCCACCTGTGTCCTCCTGCTGAACGCCGGACACGAGGCGACCGTCAACACGACGGTCAACGGCTGGTGGGCCCTGTTCCGCAATCCCGAGCAGCTCGCGCGGCTGCGCGCGGACCCGGGAGCGGTGGATCCAGAAAAGTTGTCCACAGCTGTGGATGAACTCATGCGCTTCGACACGCCTCTCCAGATGTTCGAGCGCTGGGTGCTCGACGACATCCTGATCGGGGACACCCCGATCCCCCGGGGCTCCGAAGTCGCACTGTTGTTCGGTTCTGCGAACCGGGATCCGGCACGCTTCGAGAACCCGGACGTCCTGGACCTCTCACGCGGCGACAACCCGCACCTGACCTTCGGCGCCGGGATCCACTACTGCCTGGGGGCGCCCCTGGCCCGGCTGGAGCTCGCGGCTTCCTTCGGCGCCCTGCTCGACCCGGCGCTCCCACCGCTGCGCCTGGTCAGGGAACCGCAGTGGGGGGACGGCTACGTCATCCGGGGCCTGCGCGAACTGATCGTGGAGTTCTAGCCGACGGGCCGGAAGGCCGGAGGCCCGAAGGCGAAAGCGCCGGGGCCCGGGCCCGGCCGTCCGGCCGGGGCCCGGGCCCCCTCGTGGTCTCCGCCCGCGGCTACGCCGTCAGGTCCCGGCGCCGCAGCGCGCCCAGTCCTGCCGCGACCAGCGCCCCCGCGAGGACGGTCAGGGTCAGCAGCGGAGCCCAGTCGAGGGACTCCGGCCCGGGGAGCTTGGGCAGGTGGGTGAAGGGCGAGGCGTTCATGACCGACTGGGGGAGGTCGAGCGCCGGGCCGATCCAGCCGAGGGCCAGCGCGACTCCGGCGACGGCCCAGCCCGCGACCGCGTACTTCGGGAGCGCGCCGTGCAGCAGGGCGGCCAGGGCGCCGAGCAGCCACACCGCCGGGAGCTGCGCGAGGCAGGCACCCACGGCCGTACCGATGTCCCGGCCGTGCCCGAGGCCCAGTCCGAGCCCGGCCAGCAGCAGGATCACGGCCGAGCCGCCGAACGCGACGGCGAGGTGACCGCCGGCCCAGCGCAGTCGCCCGACGGCGTTCGAGAGCAGCGGTTCGGCGCGCTGCGCGCTCTCCTCGCCGTTCAGGCGCAGCACGGAGGAGACCACGTAGAGCGCGGCGATCATGCCGAGCAGTCCGGCCATCGCGGCGAGGAAGGCGTCGGTGAGCCCGCTCTGCCCGCCCATGCGCTCGATGATCTGACGGGTCTTCTCGTTGCCGCCGACCACGTCGGCGGCGCCGTCCGCCATCCCGCCGAAGACGAGCCCGGCGACGAGGAAGGCGGCGCCCCAGCCGATGAGGCTGCCGCGCTGGAGCCGCCAGGCCAGGGCCCCGGCCGTGCCGAGCCGGCCCTCGGCCGGTCCGGGACGGGCGGGCAGGAAGCTCATGCCCAGGTCGCGGTGGCCCGAGAGCAGGTAGGCGGCCCCCGTCGTGAGCGCCACCCCGGCGACGAGCAGGAGGAGCACCCACCAGCGTTCGGCGGCGAAGGCGCGGGCGTTCTCCACCCAGCCGAGCGGGGAGATCCAGGTCAGGGCGGACGCGCCGTCCGGCGTACCGGCGTCGCCGGCGGCCTTCAGCACGAAGGCGGCGCCCAGGACGGCGGAGGTGAGTCCCTTGGCGGCGCGGGCGCTCTCGGTGAGCTGGGCGGCGATGGCCGCGATCCCCGCGAACAGCAGACCGGCGCCGCCGATGGCCAGGCCCAGCGCGAGGGCGCCGGGCCCGCCCTGCCCGGCGAGTCCGCCCGCGACGAGCAGGACGACACACGCGTTGGCGACGAGGGCGGCGAGCAGCGCCGCGGTCAGCGGGGCCCGGCGGCCCACCATGGCGGCGGACAGCATTTCCTGGCGGCCCGTCTCCTCCTCCTCGCGGGTGTGCCGGATGACGACGATCAGGCTCATCACGGCGGCGAGGACGGCGCCGTAGACCCCCATGCGCCAGGAGGTCAGCGCGCCGAGGGAGTCGCCGAAGACCGGCCCGTACAGGGCGCGCATGGAGCCGTTGGCGTTCATCGAGGAAGCGAGCTCGGCGCGTTCGGCGGCGGTGCCGTACACCTTTTCGAGTGAACCGGGCATGCTCACCACCAGCAGGCCGGTGACGAGGACCCACACCGGCATCATCACGCGGTCGCGGCGCAGGGCCAGCCGGAGCAGCGCGCCGGTGCCCGCCAGTTGTCGGTTCATCGTGCGTTCGCCTCGTCAGCGGTCGTGTAGTGGCGGAGGAAGAGCTCTTCGAGGGTGGGCGGGGTCGAGGTCAGCGACCGCACGCCCGAGGCGGTGAGCGAGCGCAGCACGGCGTCCAGCTTGTCGGTGTCGGCCTGGAGGCTGACCTTCAGGCCGCGCACGTCGACGTCGTACACGCCGGGCAGGTGCGCGATGCCGTTCGGCGGTCCGGCGAGTTCGGCCGTGATCGACGTACGGGTGAGGTGGCGCAGTTCGGCGAGGGTGCCGGTCTCCACGGTGCGGCCGGCGCGGATGATGCTGACGCGGTCGCAGAGGGTCTCGACCTCGCTGAGGATGTGGCTGCTGAGGAGGATGGTGCGGCCGGCGGCACGGGCCTCGGCGACGCAGCTCTGGAAGACCTCCTCCATCAGCGGGTCGAGGCCGGAGGTGGGTTCGTCGAGGATCAGCAGCTCGACGTCCGACGCGAAGGCGGCGACCAGGGCGACCTTCTGACGGTTGCCCTTGGAGTACGTACGGCCCTTCTTGGTCGGGTCGAGTTCGAACCGCTCCAGCAGCTCGGTGCGGCGCGCCCGGTCGAGGCCGCCGCGGAGCCGCCCGTAGAGGTCGATGACCTCGCCTCCGGAGAGGTTGCGCCACAGGGTGACGTCACCGGGGACGTAGGCGATGCGCCGGTGGAGCGCCACCGCGTCGGCCCACGGGTCGCCGCCGAGGAGGCTGACGGTCCCGGCATCGGCGCGCAGCAGGCCGAGCAGGACCCGGATGGTGGTGGACTTCCCGGCGCCGTTGGGGCCGAGGAACCCGTGGACCTCGCCCGCGGTGACGTCGAGGTCGAGTCCGTCCAGTGCGTGGGTGCGGCCGAACGCCTTGTGGAGCCCGGCGACGCTGATTGCCTTCGTCATGTTTCTGAACGTACGCTACTTTCACAAAATTGTGAAGCTAGGGAATCACGTAAAGTCTGAGGGGTGGCGGATGCGATGGATGTACGGGACGAGGAAGCGGTATCCCGCTTCGTGGAGCGGTTCGCGGCGCAGCTGACGGAGGCGGGCATGCAACGCATGGCCTCCCGGGTCTTCGCGCGGCTGCTCGCGAGCGACGGGGGATCGATGACCTCCGCGGAACTGGGCGAGGCGCTCCAGATCAGTCCGGCGGCGGTATCGGGCGCCGTCGCCTACCTGACGCAGGTCAACATGGTCAGCCGGGAGCGCGAACCGGGCTCCCGCCGCGACCGGTACGTCCTGCACAACGAGCTCTGGTACGAGACCTTCACCCGCCGGGACCAGGTCCTGACCCTGTGGGAGAAGACCCTGCGCGAGGGCGCGGCCGGCCTCGGAGAGGGCTCCCCGGCGGGCGCGCGGATCGCGGAGACGGCGGCGTTCTTCGAGTTCCTGCAGGGCGAGATGCTCGGAATGATGGACCGCTGGCGCGCCCACCGCGCGACGCTCGACCTGCCGTAGCCGCGGTGGCGGGGCCCCGGGGGGGGCTGCCCGGCCCCCGCCGGGCTGCCCGGGGGCTGCCCGGGGGCTGCCCGGCGGGGCCCCGGGCGACGGACCCCGGCGGCGTTCCGGAACATCGCCCCTGCCAACATCGCCCCCGGCTCCGACGGGGAGCTGCGGGTACGCCTCCCCGCCCCCACCCGCCGGGGGCCGGCTCAGCGCGGCAGGGTGAGGGCCCAGGCCGCCGGATGGCGGGTCCAGGTGCGGCGGCGGACCGGGCCGGTCAGGACGTGGTCGGCGCGGTAACGGAAGTCCGCCCCGGACACCGTCACCGCCTCGGCCCGTCCCGTGAGCGGCGCGGCCCCCGCGAGCCGGACGACGACCTCGGCCGGCCCGCCCCGCTCCCCCGTGCGCACCGCCACGTCCTCCACGGGCTGGTCCACGTCCGCGAGCACCACCCCGTCCACCCGCACCTCCACCCGCAGCCGGTGCGGCGCGGCCGGCGGGCCGGTCAGCAGGGTCCGCAGCAGCGAGCGGTACGCGCCGCCGCGCCGCGCCGCCGGAGGACCCGCGATCCGCAGCCCGCCCAGCACCACCCCGTCGCTGTCGTCGACCAGCAGGTCCCGCGGCCGCGGCACCCCGTCCAGCGCCGCCCGCGCCCCGAGCACCGCCGACAGCGGCACGCCGAGCGAGCGGGCCAGCCCCAGCGACCCCGCGGGCCCCACCGGAACCAGCGAGAGCGCCCGGTCCACCGGCCCCCGCTCCCGGTGCAGCAGCGCCACGGCCCGTACCAGCGCCCGGTCGTCACCCACGATCACCGGCCGCCGATGACCCCGGCGGGCGAGGGCCCGCGCAAATTCCTCCTGCGAATCGGGGAGGCAGATTTTCGCCGCGGCCCCCGCTGACAACACATCCTTCGCGATTCGCACGGACTCGCCGTCAAGACGGCGGGCGACCGGGTCGACGAGCACGAGCAGGCCGCCGACCGGCGCGCCCGCATGGCTCATGGTGGGCTCTGGAGCCGACACCTCGGTCCTTCCTCGGGTAGCATCTTTGTGCAAGAGGCCCTTGCGCTATTGCGCCAGGGCCTTCGTCTATTCCGGGGTACCGGTCCGACGGCTCAGCCTGCGGTGTACATCGTCGTACGCCCCCTGACCTTGGACATGCCCCATCCGGAAGAGGTGTACGCCTGTGCCCGCTCTTGTGCTGCTCGGAGCTCAGTGGGGTGACGAGGGCAAGGGAAAGGCCACCGACCTGCTCGGTGGATCCGTTGACTATGTAGTGCGCTACCAGGGTGGCAACAACGCCGGCCACACGGTCGTCGTGGGTGACCAGAAGTACGCGCTGCACCTTCTCCCTTCCGGCATCCTCTCCCCCGGATGCACCCCGGTCATCGGCAACGGTGTCGTCGTCGACCCGGCCGTCCTGCTCTCCGAGCTGCGCGGCCTGAACGAGCGCGGCATCGACACCTCGAAGCTGCTGATCAGCGGTAACGCGCACCTGATCACGCCGTACAACGTCACCCTCGACAAGGTCGGCGAGCGCTTCCTCGGCAAGCGCAAGATCGGTACGACCGGCCGCGGCATCGGCCCGACCTACGCGGACAAGATCAACCGCGTCGGCATCCGCGTCCAGGACCTCTACGACGAGTCGATCCTCACGCAGAAGGTCGAAGCGGCGCTGGAGGGCAAGAACCAGCTCCTCGCGAAGCTCTACAACCGCCGTGCCATCGAGGCCGGCGCGATCGTGGAGGAGATGCTCCAGTACGCGGACCAGATCAAGGGCTACGTCGCCGACACCACCCTGATCCTCAACAACGCGCTGGACGAGGACAAGGTCGTGCTCTTCGAGGGCGGCCAGGGGACCCTGCTCGACGTCGACCACGGCACGTACCCCTTCGTCACCTCCTCGAACCCGACCGCCGGCGGCGCCTGCACCGGCACCGGCGTGGGCCCGACGAAGATCAGCCGCGTCATCGGCATCCTCAAGGCCTACACGACCCGCGTCGGCGCCGGCCCGTTCCCGACGGAGCTGTTCGACGAGGACGGCGAGGCCCTGCGCCGCATCGGTGGCGAGCGCGGTGTGACCACCGGCCGTGACCGCCGCTGCGGCTGGTTCGACGCCCCGATCGCCCGCTACGCGACCCGCGTCAACGGCCTGACGGACTTCTTCCTCACCAAGCTCGACGTGCTGACCGGCTGGGAGGAGATCCCGGTCTGCGTCGCGTACGAGATCGACGGCAAGCGCGTCGAGGAGCTCCCGTACTCGCAGACCGACTTCCACCACGCGAAGCCGATCTACGAAACCCTCCCGGGCTGGTCCGAGGACATCACCAAGGCCAAGACCTTCTCCGACCTCCCGAAGAACGCCCAGGCGTACGTGAAGGCCCTGGAGGAGATGTCGGGCGCCCCGATCTCCGCGATCGGCGTCGGCCCCGGCCGCACCGAGACGATCGAGATCAACTCGTTCCTCTAGGAACCCGCAGCACCCGCAGCACCCGCACCACCCCCGAGCGGGGCGGCCGGCACGTCCGCCGGCCGCCCCGCTCGGGCGTGTACGGCTTCAGCAGAAGGCCTCCTTCGCCACGGCGGCGCCCTTGTTCCAGCCCTGGCTGAACTGCTGGTTGGCCGAGGCCGGGGCCGTCGCCTTGCAGTCGGCCTTGACGGCGTCCCAGCCGGCGACGATGCCGGCCTTGAGGGTGGTACCGGTGGCAGTGGTTGCCGCGCTGCCTCCGCTGCACTTGGTGACCGTCGAGCCCTGCCGGACCGAGTACTGGCCGTCCTTCGCCTTGGCGATGTTGAACGTGCCGTCCTGGTTCATGCTGAAGCCGGCGCCGACGCCCGTGGACGACTCCAGGAAGGCGGGCCCCGGCTGGAACCCGCCCCCGGAGATGCTCACCGTGCCGTCCGGCAGGACGCCCGACAGGGAACACGTGGCGGCGGGAACGGCCCCGGGGGCCGATGCCATGGCGAGGGCGGTGGGACCGAGGGCGAGGGAGCCCGCCATCACGGGGGTGAGCAGGATCAGGCGCGTACGTCGGTTCATGGTGCTGCCTCCCACGGGGGAGAAGGGGAAGGGCGGAGGTCGCCGGGGACCGGGACGACGGCGCGGAGCGCCGACGGCGCACCGGGCCGCAGGGCCCGTCCGGCACCGGTCCGGCGCCCGCGCGGCCGGACGGGTCGGCCGTATCCGTTCCTTCATGGTCCCCCGCACGGCCGCACGTGTCGCCCCGAAAAGTTTTCTCCCGGAGCTGTCACACTCGCGCCGTCCCATCCGTCAGTGCGGTGAAGCCGACGCAGCGGGCGCCGGCCCCAGCCACCGGAGAGACGCCATGACGAGCACCGACACCCCCCGCGCCGCCACCGCCTCCATCTCCCGCATGCCCGACCCGGGCGCGTTCGTCCCCGAGATGAGCGACATCAGCGCCGCCCTCTTCCGGGCCACCGGCAACCGCTCGGTGCCGCGCACCACGATCAGCCTGGTCCACCTGCGGGCCGGCCAGATCGTCCACAACACCTACCTGACCATCCTGAACACCGGGTTCCTGCGCAAGGCGGGCGAGACCGAGGAGCGGATCACGGCCGTCTCCTCCTGGCAGGACGCCCACTGCTTCACCCCGGCCGAGCGGGCCGCCCTCGCCCTGGTGGAGGCGGTCCTCCAGCCCGCCCCGCAGGGCAAGGAGCGCGTCGGCGACGAGCTGTACGCGGAGGCGGCGAAGCACTTCGACGAGAAGGCCCTGGCCACCCTCACCATCGCGATCGGCCAGATCAACTTCTTCATCGCCCTGGCGCTCATCGGCAAGCCGGCCCCGGTCGCCTCCCTCGCCGACCGGCAGTGGGACTGAGGTCCACGTGCGGCCGGGCGATCCGGCGCACGGCCGACGGGGGCGGGCAGGTAAGGCCAGGCCAGGTCAGATCAGGCCAGGTCAGGTCAGGTCGTCCCTGCCGAGCCAGGCGGGACGGTCGGGTACGTCGGCGTCCCAGTCCTTCGGTGGTGGTGGCGGCTGCGGAGCCGGAGCCGGACGCCTGCGGGACGGTACCGGCACCGGTTCGGGCGGTGACGGGGGCTCGGGATCCGGCGGGGGCGGGGCGCTGTCGGAGACGACCTCGACCGCCCTGAACCGGTAGTGGCGGTGCCATCCGAAGCGGACCTCCACGATGACGAGGAACCCGTCCCCCTCGCGGTAGACGACCCTGCGCCGCACGGCCTGGAACAGTCCGGGATCGAAACCGTCGACCCGCTCCCGGAGCACGGCGAGGGCCTCTTCCCGGGTCCCCTCGACGTGCTCCATCACCCCGACGGACCAGGTCAGCCCCTGGCGCTCGCCGATGTTCCGCTCCAGGAGCAGACCCCAGGTCGCCACTACGCCCGCTCCGCGGCCCGGTCCGCGCGGTCCGCGCCGCTCGGGTCGCCGGAGCCGGACGCGGCCCGTCGCAGGGTGCTGGTCATCGGTACCGTCCCGCCCACCTCTCGATGAGGCCCGCGACGCGTCGGGGCCGGGGCCTGTGCGCGGATCTTCGCACACCGCCGCGTGTCCGTGCCCGCCTTTGCCGCGGGGCCTTACCAGGCCAGTTGCGCGAGCTCCTCGCAGACCACCGCGCAGGCGTCGGCCGCCGGGTCGATCAGGGGGAAGTGGCCGACGCCGTCCAGCAGGGTCAGGCCGACCAGCTCGCCCGCCTCCCCCGCGGCGGCGACGTACGACTCCGCCACCGCGTGCGGGACCACGATGTCCTCCCTCCCGTGCACCACCGCGGTGGCGATGCCGGTCGGGAGCAGGGACGCGGGGTCGGCGGACGGGAGGCGGGCGTCCCAGTGCTCCGGGCCGCCCAGCAGCTGCGCGGACGCGCCCCCGCACACCCCCAGTTCCTCCGCCACCGCGAAGTCCGCGATGGGGGCCAGCGCCACCACGCCGCGCAGCGGCGGCGGGGAGGGCAGCCGCCACGGGGACCCGGCCGGCAGGACGTGGCGGGCCGCGGCCCACAGCGCGAGGTGGCCGCCCGCCGAGTGGCCCGTCACCACCACCCGGTGCAGGTCCGCGACGGGCAGCGCCCGCGCCGCCAGCCCCGGCAGCGCGTCCATGGCGGCGGCGACGTCGTCGAAGGTCTCCGGCCAGCGCCCCGCCACCGGCCCGTCGGAGCCCTGGTGCGGCAGGGAACTCCCGCGCCGGTACTCGACGTTGGCGACGGCGAAACCCCGGCGGGCGAGGAACTCCGCGAAGGGGGTGATGTGTTGCCGGTCGTACGGGGCCCGCCAGGCCCCGCCGTGCAGGACCACGACCAGCGGGGCGGGACCCCCGGCGCCCCCGCGGGGAGCGTAGAAGTCGACGACCTGGTCGGGGTGTTCCCCGTACGCGGCGCTCGCGTCGGGCTCGACCGGCGGATGGGAGAAGGCCGAGGCGGCCTCGGCGGCGTCCCGTTCGGCTGCGGGGTCCGTCATCGGCTCAACCTCTCGGTAAACGCGTGGGACAGCGGGGACTGATGTTCCGGTGTTTCGCCAGAGCGGGACCGTATCAGGCTGGAACGGGCCGTCCTGTGGCCGCACCGGGCACAAGCGGAGCGGGCGGGGCCGCAGCCCCGCCCGCTCGTTCGCCACACCCGTCGAAGTGACGTTTCGCTAGGGCGTCACCCGAAAACGTGACCCAGCGTGCGCGCGGCACGCTCCGCGTCGGCGAAACCGACGTAGAGCGGGGTGAACCCGAAGCGCAGGACATCGGGCGCCCGGAAGTCCCCGACGACCCCGCGGGAGATGAGCTCGGCCATCACCTCGCGGGCCCCCTCGGTCCGCAGCGAGACCTGGCTGCCGCGCTCGGCGTGCCCTGCCGGGGTGACCACCTCGACCTTCCCCTCCGGGACGTACCGGGCCACGCACTCCAGGAAGAAGTCCGTCAGAGCGAGGGACTTCGCGCGGACGTCCTCGACCGCCACGCCCTCCCACACCCCGAGGGCCGACTCCAGCGCCAGCATGGACAGGATGTCCGGCGTCCCGACGCGCGCCCGGGCCGCGCCCTCGGCCGGCACGTAGCCCGGGGTCATCGCGAACGGCTCGGCGTGGCTGTTCCAGCCGGGGAGCGGCGAGTCGAAGGCACCCTGGTGGCGGGCGGCCACGTACACGTACGCCGGGGAGCCGGGACCGCCGTTGAGGTACTTGTACGTGCAGCCCACCGCGAGGTCGACGCCGTGCGCGTCGAGGCCGACCGGCAGGGCGCCCGCGCTGTGGCACAGGTCCCAGACGATCAGGGCGCCCGCCGCGTGCGCGGCCGCCGTGAGACCGGGCAGGTCGTGGAGCCGGCCGCTGCGGTAGTCGACGTGGTTGAGCAGCACCACCGCGGTGTCGCCGTCGATCGCGCGCGGCGCGTCGGCGGGGTCGACGGGGACCGCTTCCAGGCCGGTCATCCGGGCGGCGGAGGCGGCGATGTAGCCGTCCGTCGGGAACGTGCTCGCGTCGACCAGCAGCTTCGTCCGGCCGGGTACGGCCAAACGGGCGGCGCCGACCAGGGCCTTGAAGAGGTTGACGCTGGTGGAGTCGCCGACCGTCACCTGACCGGGGGCCGCGCCCACGAGCGGGGCGATGAGGTCGCCGATCCGCTCGGGGGCGGTCCACCAGCCGCTCTCGTCCCAGGACCGGATGAGGAGCTCGCCCCACTGGCGGCGGACGACGTCCGTCAGCGCGTCGGGAACGGCGGACGGAAGGGCTCCGAGGGAGTTCCCGTCGAGGTAGACGACCCCGTCGGGGAGGGTGAAGCGCTCACGGAGCTTGGCGAGACCGTCCAGGGCGTCGAGCCGCGCCGCGCGCTCCGCCAGGTCGGAGGTGGCGTGGGTGTCAGACATGGCTGCGGGCCGTCCAGAGCTCGGGGAAGACGTTCTTCGTGGCGCGCTTCTCCAGCCAGGTCACCCCGGCGGAGCCGCCCGTTCCCGTCTTCGCCCCCATCGCGCGGCGGGTCGCCACCAGGTGGTCGTTGCGCCAGCGCCAGACGAGTTCCGCGACGTCCGTGAGGACCTCGCCCAGCCGGTGCAGGTCCGCGTGGCCGCCGTCGGGCTCGGCGTACAGGGCCGTCCAGACCGCCTCGACCTCCGCCGAGGGCTCGTAGCGCAGCGCGAGGTCGCGCGTCAGGACCGACTGGGGGACGGGCAGGCCGCGGCGGGCCAGCAGGCGCAGGGTCTCGTCGTAGAGGCTGGGCTCCTGGAGGGCCTTCTCCAGCTCCCCGTGGACGCGCGGCGCGCCTCGGTGCGGGACCAGCATGGACGCCGACTTCTCGCCCAGCAGGAACTCCATCCGGCGGTACATCGCCGACTGGAAACCGGAACCCTCGCCCAGCGCCGAGCGGTAGGCGTTGAACTGCGAGGGGGTGAGCTGCGCGAGGGGCCGCCAGGAGGCGTTCAGGGCCTCCAGCTCGCGGAGGGATCGTTTCAGCGCGTCCATCGCGACCGGGATGCGGTCCTCGCGCAGGGCGCGGGCCGCCGTCTCCCACTCGTGGACGATGACCGTGAACCACAGCTCCATGACCTGGGTCGTGACCAGGAAGACCATCTCGCCGGGGTCGTCCGAGCGGAGGTGCTGGAGGTGGGTGAGGACGTCTGCCTGGACGTAGTCCTCGTACGGGGTCGTGCCGGCGAAGTCGAGGTTCGGGGTGTCCGAACCGGCTCCGGAGGCATCAAGGGCGTGCGACATTTCTGTCTCCTCGACACGTGCTTCCGGGTAGCGGTCCGCTCCTTCCGTGAGGTAAGTGGAGCCCCGGTCCCCTGCCTCGCATCATAAGCAGGGGATCCGGAAGCCCTCTAGGGCGAACGCCGGCAGTTATACGAGCGTGTCCGCGGCCGTGGCCGAGGAGTCGCGCAGGAAGGTGGAGCAGCGCTCGTACTCCTCCTTCTCGCCGATGGCCCCGGCGGCGCGGGCCAGGGCGTGCAGGGCGCGCAGGAAACCGCGGTTCGGCTCGTGCTCCCACGGCACCGGCCCGTGGCCCTTCCAGCCGGCCCGGCGCAGCGCGTCCAGGCCCCGGTGGTAGCCGGTGCGGGCGTACGCGTACGACTCGACCGTGTGGCCGGCCTCGAAGGCGCGGTCCGCGAGGGCGGCCCAGGCGAGGGAGGAGGTCGGGTGCGCGGCGGCGACCTCGGCCGGGTCGGTCCCGGCGGCGAGGGCCTCGCGGGGCGCGGGCTCGTCGGGCAGGTGGGTGGGGGCGGGGCCCCCGAGCAGGTTCTGGTGAATCGACATGGCTTCAGTGTGTCCGATGGGCCGTGCGCCCGGGG
The DNA here is from genome assembly GCF_055581065.1 of Streptomyces sp. NPDC031479. Classification (NCBI taxonomy): domain Bacteria; kingdom Bacillati; phylum Actinomycetota; class Actinomycetes; order Kitasatosporales; family Streptomycetaceae; genus Streptomyces; species Streptomyces sp. NPDC031479. The sequence continues at coordinate 386,559 of NZ_JBVIKC010000001.1, read as the reverse complement.
GCCGGGGCGCTCACGGGCAGGCACTCACGGGCAGGCAACTCACCGGCAGGGGCTCACCGGCAGGGGCTCACCGGCAGGCGCTAGCCGGCAGGCACTCACCGCTACGGGCTCACCCGCGCGAGCTCACCGGTACGAGCCCGCCCCCGGGCGCCCGCGCGGACGGAGCCGGGCCGGCGGCGGCCGGGCCGCGGCGGCGCGCCGCCGGGTGCCGGGGCCCCGGCGGGGCGGCCGCCGCGCGGCCCACGGCCAGCTCGCGGCGCAGCACCGGGACGATCCGCTCCCCCAGCAGGTCGATCTGCTCCAGGGCGGTCTTCAGCGGCAGCCCCCCGTGGTCCACGGCGAAGAGCTGGCGCTGGTAGTCCCCGTAGGCCCGCCGGAAGCCGAGGATCTTCTCGACGGCCTCGTCGGGACTGCCCACGACCAGCGGTGTCCGGGCCGCGCACTCCTCCAGGGAGTACCGGCCCCCGTACGCCGGGGACCGGTCGAAGTACGGGCGGAACTCGCGCACCGCGTCCTGCGAGCGGGGGCGCACGAAGACCTGCCCGCCGATCCCGACGACGGCCTGCTCGGCCGTGCCGTGGCCGTGCTCCGCGTACCGGGTCCGGTACAGGTACACGAGGCGGGCGTGGTGCTCGACGGGTCCGTGGAGGTTGTCCGCGAAGAAGCCGTCGCCGTAGTACGCGGCCCGCTCGGCGGTCTCCGGCGAGCGCAGCGCCGCGTGCCACACGAAGGGCGGTACGCCGTCCAGCGGGCGGGGCGTGGAGGTGAAGCCGTCGAGGCGGGCGCGGGAGCGGCCCCGCCAGTCGACCTGCTCCTCGCGCCAGAGCCGGTGCAGCAGGGCGTAGTTCTCCCGGGCCAGTTCGTGGCTCCGGCGCAGGTCCTGACCGAACCAGGGGTAGACGTCCGGGGTGTTGCCGCGGCCGGTCATCAGGTCCACGCGGCCGTCGGCGAGGTGCTGGAGCAGCGCGAACTCCTCCGCGACGCGCACGGGGTCGTTGGTGGTGACGAGGGTGGTGGCGGTGGACAGGATGAGCCGCCGGGTGCGGGCGGCGACGTGGGCGAGCAGGGTCGGCGGCGCGGAGCAGACGAAGGGCGGGTTGTGGTGCTCGCCGACGGCGAAGACGTCGAGGCCCGCCTCCTCCGCCCGGACGGCGAGGGTGGCCATGGCCTTGATCCGCTCGTACTCGGTCGGTGTCCGGCCGCCCAGCGGGTCGGGGGCCACCTCACCGATCGAGAAGATCCCGAACTGCACCCTGCCACCCCGCCTCTCGTGCCGATGTCGTACGCCCGGCGGCGTGGTGCGGGGGGCAGGCCCCGGCGGTGCGGTGCCGGGGGGCAGGCCCCGGCACCGCCGTCCGTGGGGGGCCACCGGGGCCCGGAACAGGACCGTGCCGGATCCCCGGGCGCCGGGCCAGGGCCGTTCCGGCAGTCCGTCAAGTCGGGGTGTGGTGAGGGGGGGTGGTGGGGTCCCCACCACGTTCGGGCGAAGTGCGGTGCCCGGCGCACCTCCCCGGAAGAGGGGTACTCGAAGGACGGTGGGGGTGCAGTCGATGCACGCCTAGGGGGGCATGTCGTGTCAACGATCATGAGCAGCAGCACCGTCACGGGTACGGGGACGACCACACCGGACCGCGGCGGGGCGCCCGGCAGGGCCGGCGGAGGGACCGGCGGACCGGCCACGGCCGCCGCGTACGAGGCCGCCGACGACCTCTGCGCCGCCGTCCTCGGCTCGCTGCGCCGCAGGGACCAGCGCGAGAAGGGCCGCAGGTACGTACGGGGACTGCTGGCCCTCCCGGGCCGCAAGTCGATGCGCGGGATCGCCGGACAGGTGGGCGGAGGGGCCGCCGAGCAGAGCATGCACCACTTCATCTCCGGCTCCACCTGGGACTGGGAACCGATCCGCGGCGCCCTCTCCGGCTACCTGGAGGCCACCACCACGCCGACCGCCTGGGTGGCGCAGCCGATGGCGATCCCCAAGGGCGGCGAGCACTCGGTGGGCGTGGCGCACCGCTTCGACCCCCACCAGGGACAGATGTTCCGCGGTCAGCAGGCCTTCGGGACCTGGTTCGCGTCCGCCGGACTGGTGACGCCGGTCGGCTGGCGGATGTTCCTCCCGGAGGCGCAGGCCCCCGCGGGCCCGGGGGCCTCCGCCACCGCGCCCGGCGCCCTCGCCGCCCGGGCCGCGTACGAGGAGGCCGCGTACGAGGAGGCCGCCACCGCCTCCGTCATCGCGACCGTGCGCCGCACCACCGGCGCGCCCCGTCCCGTGGTGCTGGACATTCGGCACATCGGCACCCGTTCGACGATGAACCGCTTCGCGCAGGCCCGGCTGCCGGTGATCGCCCGCGTCGACCCCGCGACCCCGCTGCTCGTCACCGACCCGGCGCTGCCCGGCCACGGCGCGGGCCCGCGCGGCGCCCGCGAGGTCCTGCGGTCGGTGCGCGGCCTGTGCACCCCGGTGGAATGGACCGACCCGGACCCCGCGCACCCGGGGGGCCGCCACCGCAGCACCCTCGCGGTGGCGGTGCGCGTGATGATGCCCGACCCGTCCCCGGCCCGCCGGCGACACCTGCTGCTGGTCGGCGAGTGGACGGACCCGCGCCGCGAACCGGCGCAGATGTGGGTGACGGACCTGGTGCGCCTTCCCGTGGGCCCGCTGCTGCGGCTCACCAAGCAGGCGCTGCGGGTGGACTGCGCCGCCGAACACAGCGGCCGCGAGGCGGGGCTGCGCGATTTCACGGGCCGCGCCCTGCCCGGCTGGCACCGCCACGTCACGCTGGCCTCGATCGCGCACGCCGCCCGCGCCCTGACGGCGTAGGCGGACGCGACCGCCCGGCCGCCCGGCCGCCCGGCGGCCGCACCGTACGACCGCCCGCACCGTACGGGCTTCCCGTCCTACCCCTCCGCTTCGGCCTCGTGCGCGGCGGTCCGGCGGTCGTGGAGGACCGTACGGGCCTTGCGCAGCCGCAGCGCCAGCTGGATTTCGAGGGCCTGCGCGGGCTTCTGCCAGTGCGGGCCGAGCAGTTCGGCGATGCGCTCCAGGCGGCGGGAGACCGTGTTGGGGTGCACGTGCAGGGTCTCGGCGGCGTGGGTGGGGCTGGCCCCGGAGGCGAAGTAGGCCTCCAGGGTGCGGGTCAGGTGCGTCAGCCGGTCGGTGTCGTACTCCAGGACGGGGCCGATGGTCGCGGCGATGAACGACTCCACGTCGTGGTCGGCGGACAACAGCAGCCCGAGGAAGCCGAGTTCGCGCAGGGAGGCCGTGCCGCCGACCCCGTCCAGGGCGGTCAGCGCGTCCAGGCAGCGCACGGCCTCGGCGTACGCGCGGGCCACCTGCCCCGCGGCGGCGGTGGGTCCCGCGGCGCCCGTGGACACGGCGTGGCCGAGGAGCGGCGAGAGTTCGCCGGAGACCCGGTGCGCGGCGGCGGAGGCGTCGGTACCGGGCAGCACCAGGACGATGCAGCCGCGGCGGACGCCCTTGAGGCCGCCCGCCCGGTACGCGTACGAGGACGCCCAGGCGACGGCCTTGCCCAGTTCGCCGCCCTCGGGCCGGGCGACGACCACCACGTGCGGGCCGTCGAGGTCGATGCCGAGCCGGCGGGTGCGCTCCAGCAGGTGCAGGTCGACGGAGTGCGGCCGCTCCAGCAGGTCGGCGAGGAGTTCGTCGTGCACGGGCCCTTCGGCGGCGGCGGTGCCGCGCTGGATCAGCATGAGGGAGGCCACGGACTGCGCGGCGAGCTGGAGCAGCCGGACGTCCTCGTCGGCCAGCGGCGCCGACGCGCTCAGCAGCAGCACCCCGAGGTCCTCCGCGCCGGCGAGCACGGGGGCCAGCCACAGGTCGCCGGGCAGCCGGACCGGCCGCCGGTCGGTCAGCGCCTGGAGGGCCGCCTTGGCCACCGCCTCCTCGTCCAGACCGGGCAGTTCACCGGTGGCGGTCAGCGGCCGGCCGCCCGGGTCGCGCACCTGGAGCACGCCGTCCAGCGCGTCGGCAGTGGCACGGGCGAGGGTGGGCAGTCCGGCCCCGTCGAGCACCAGGCCGGCCAGCCGGGCGTGGCACTCCCACAGGTAACGGACCCGGGTGAGGGCGGTGTTGGTGCGCGAGCCGAAGGCCTCCAGCTCGGTGACCTCGTCCCGGGTCTGCTCCAGCAGGCGGGCCTTCTCGATGGCGACGGCGGCCAGGTCGGCGAGGGAGAGCATGATGCCGATCTCGTCCGGGGTGAAATGCCGTACCGCGCGGTCGGAGCCGTAGAGGGCGCCGAGGCTGGAGTCCCCCCGCCGCAGCGGGACGGCGATGATCGCGTGCAGGCCCTCCGCCTCCACGACGGCGTCGATGCCGGGGGCGTGCGCGATGGCCGGGTCGGCGAGGTAGTCGGCGGTCCACACCGGGGAGCGGCGGGCCTGGGCGATGCTGCCGAGGCCCCGGCCGGTGCCCAGTTCGAGGCCGACGTTGAGGGCGGTGGTCTCGCCCTCGGAGGTGCGCACGTACGCGGACCCGTCCGGGCGGCTGAGCGAGAGCCAGGCCATGTCGAAGCCGAGGAGGCGCCGGGCGCGGCGGGTGATCAGACGGAGCAGGCCGTCGATGTCGTACGGGGAGGTGAGGTCGTGCGCGGTGTCCACGAGGGCGGTGAGGGCGGCTTCGCGCTGTTCGCGGCGGATGGTGCCGGCCCGGACCGCGCGGGCCAGTTCCACGGCGCGGGCGAGTTCCGCGAGGGCCTCCTCGTCGGCGCCCGCGGCGTGGGCTTCGGCGAGCAGGGCGTCGTACCGGCCCTGGGGGGCGTCCTCCGCCAGCAGTTCCAGTACGGACAGTGCACCCGATTCATCCCCCGGCATCCCGCCATCCCCCGTCCGACCAGCTGTTTTCTGCCCGGCTCCCGAACCTAGGTTCCGTGCGGCGAGGGGTCAAGCAAGGCGCGCGGGGGCACCGGACCGGCCGTCGGCCGGACCCGCGAACGGGCCGGGGCGTCAGAGCTGCAGGTCAGGGCCGGGCGTCAGAGCTGCAGGTCAGGGCCGCGGGTCACGGCCGGGTGGCGCAGGCCAGGGCCGGGAGCGGGGCCAGGGTCAGGCCGGTCGGCGCGGGGCGCGGGGCCAGGGCGCGCTCCTCGGCCCGGCGCAGGGCGGCCAGGTAGGCGTCGCCGGGGCGCCCCGCGCCGGCGCCGCGCAGACCGGCCAGGGCCAGGCGCAGTTCGCGGTGGCGGCCGAGCGCGAGTTCCGCTTCGACCCACTGGCCGAGTACGGAGAGCCGGTCGGCGTCGAGCACGGCGATGCGCCCGCCGAGCCAGGTGCCGGCCGCGATCCCGTCCAGGGCGGGGCCGGTCCACAGGTCGAGGGCCCGCCGGAGCCGGGCGGCGGCCTGGGCGGAATCACCGCGTCCCATCGCCCGGTAGCCGGCCCCGGCCTCGCGCTCGAACTCCCGCACGTCACAGCGGCCGCCGCCGGTGTCGAGAAGATACCCGCCGGGACGTGTGGAGAGCACCGATTCGGGAGTCCGTACCGAAGAGGGGCCCAGCGCCTCGGCGATCCGCTCGCGGAGGCGGCGTACGGCGGCGCGCAGGACGGCCCGGGCGTGCTCGGGCGGGACGCGGGCGGCGAGTTCGTCGGCGAGTACGGAGACGGGCACGACCCGGTCGGGACAGGCCGCGAGGACCGCGAGGACGTGCCGGGACTCCGGCGTGGGGGCCGTGATGGGCACACCGTTCTCGGTGACCCGAGGAGGGCCGAGCACCTCGATGTCCACGTTGTCCTCCCTGGGCAGGCAGCAAAAAAATAATACCCGGAAGGATCTTCTGGGGAAGGGGGGGCCCGCCCCGAACGCCGTGTCAGCCGGAGGCCGTGTCAGCCGGAGGTCTCCTCGCCGGAGGTCTCGTCGCCCGGGTCCACCTGGCCCGGCTCCGCCTCGTCCGGGTCCACCTCACCCGGTTCCACCCCGCCCGCGCAGCCCATCCCGCACGCGTGGAGGCCCTCCGGACCGAACAGGGCCCGCGCACCCCGCCCCGGCCGGGTGTCCAGCCGGATCGCCACGGCCGGCACCACCACGTTCGGCATCACGTGGGTGTACAGCTCCGACACCTGCGCGTCCAGGTCCAGGCGCAGCATCTGGGACATGGTGTTGAGCCCCGCGTACGCGCCCACGATCAGCCGCGACGGCACCACCGTGTCCACGTTGGGGAGCAGCTCGCCCCGCTCCTTCGCCTCTTCCAGCAGGGCCACGTGCTGGTCGATCCAGGCCTGGTAGGGAGCCGCCCGGTCGAGCTGTGCGCCGACGTGCTCCAGCGAGAGCCGGGCGCTCGCCCGGATCAGCGTCTCGTGCCGCAGCCGGTGCGAGAAGACCATGCCGATGTCCACGAACTCCTGCGCCTTGTACGGCTGCGGGACCACCGGCGGCTGCGTCTCGTTCTGGGCGTCGATGACGGCCTGGGCCAGGGCTTCCTTGGAGTCGAAGTGGAAGTAGAGGGCGCCCTTGGTGACCTTCGCGATGTTGACGATGTCCGAGAGCTTGGCCGTGTCGTAGCCGCGCTCCTCGAAGACCTCGGCCGCCGCTTCCAGGATCGCCCGACGCGTGCGCACCGCCCGGTCCTGCTTCACCTGGGGTCGCTCTGTCCTCATGTCTGGCGTCGCCTTCTCCTGGCCCGCCGGCTTTACATCCTCACGGGTACGTTTTTGTGTCTAGATTCCACACCATCGCGTGGCCACACGTCCACCGGAGGGGTCCCCCTCCGTCAGATTGCCCGGAATCCGCCGCCACAGCCTGCCCGAAAGGGCAGCGGAACAAGGCGGAGGTGGGGATTCCGGCCCCATGACAAAGCCCCATGACAAAGGGGGTCCGCCGGTCCGTTGCGGACCGGCGGACCCCCTTCGGGTCCTCGGTGCTGACTGCCTACTTCAGCTTGGTACCGGCGGAGCGCAGGTTGGCACAGGCCTCGGCGACGCGCTTGGCCATGCCGGCCTCGGCCAGCTTGCCCCAGGTGCGCGGGTCGTAGGTGGACTTCGTGCCGACCTCGCCGTCGACCTTCAGGACACCGTCGTAGTTGCGGAACATGTGGTCCGCGACGGGGCGGGTGAAGGCGTACTGGGTGTCGGTGTCCAGGTTCATCTTCACGACGCCGTTCTCCAGCGCGGTGGCGATCTCCTCGGCCGTGGAGCCCGAGCCGCCGTGGAAGACGAAGTCGAACGGCGAGGCCTTGCCGTACTTCTCGCCGACGCCGGCCTGGAGGTCCTTGAGGAGCTCGGGGCGCAGGACGACGTTGCCCGGCTTGTAGACGCCGTGCACGTTGCCGAAGGAGGCGGCCAGCAGGTAGCGGCCCTTCTCGCCCAGGCCCAGGGCCTCGGCGGTGCGCAGCGCGTCCTCGACGGTGGTGTACAGCTCGTCGTTGATCTCGTGGCTGACGCCGTCCTCCTCGCCACCGGTCGGGGTGATCTCGACCTCAAGGATGATCTTCGCGGCGGCGGCCTTGGCGAGCAGCTCCTGGGCGATGGCCAGGTTGTCGGACAGGGTCTCGGCGGAGCCGTCCCACATGTGCGACTGGAAGAGCGGGTTCAGACCACGGGCCACGCGCTCGGCGGAGACCTCCAGGAGCGGACGTACGTAGCCGTCCAGCTTGTCCTTGGGGCAGTGGTCGGTGTGCAGCGCGACCGTGACGTCGTACTTGGCGGCGACGACGTGCGCGAACTCGGCCAGGGCGACGGCGCCGGTGACCATGTCCTTGTTGTACTGGCCACCCAGGAACTCGGCACCGCCGGTGGAGATCTGGATGATGCCGTCGCTCTCGGCCTCCGCGAAGCCGCGCAGAGCAGCGTGCAGGGTCTGGGTCGAGGTCACGTTGATGGCCGGGTAGGCGAACTTGCCTGCCTTCGCCCGGTCGAGCATCTCGTTGTAGATCTCGGGGGTTGCGATGGGCATCTGTCCGCTCCTTGGTTGTGCGGGGAAGGGTGCTGATTGCGGGCCCTGACCTGGGGGCGACGTCATCGTCGCGCCTATCTTTCCAGACTCGGCGCGACACTCCACCCCCCTCACCACCCGACGGAGTGCGAAGCGGGCGGAGTGTTTCACGTGAAACACTCCGCCCGCTCCGAAAAGGGCAGGTCAGAACCGGCTCGGCGGCAACCTCGGGACCTTCGTCACGAGTCGTCGCGCACCGTCCCCACGATCGGGACCCGAGCCGGACCGGGGTCAGGAAAGACCCAGGTCACCCAGCCGGTAGCCGGTCAGGTACGGCAGCCCGGCCGCGGCGATGGCGTCGGCCGCGCCCCGGTCCACGATCGTCGCGACGGCGACGACCTCGCCGCCGGCCTCGCGGACCGCCTCGACGGCGGTCAGCGGGGAGCCGCCGGTGGTCGAGGTGTCCTCGACGACCAGGCAGCGCTTGCCCTTCACCTCGGTGCCCTCGATGCGGCGCTGCATGCCGTGGGCCTTCTGCGCCTTGCGGACGACGAAGGCGTCGAGGCGCGCGCCGCGGGCGGCGGAGGCGTGGAGCATCGAGGTGGCCACCGGGTCGGCGCCCAGGGTCAGGCCGCCGACGCAGTCGAAGTCGAGGTCGGCGGTGAGGTCGAGCATGACCTGCCCGACCATCGGGGCCGCCTCGCCGTCGAGGGTGATCCGGCGGAGGTCGATGTAGTAGTCGGCCTCCTTGCCGGAGGAGAGGGTCACCTTGCCGTGCACGACGGCCTTGTCCTTGATCTGCTGCAGAAGCGCATCGCGTACGTCAGTCATGCCCCCGAGCTTAATTGCGCCCTACGGGAGCCGCCGCCAGGTCCAGGTGCTGGAGATCTCCAGCGGGTCGACGGGGGTGACCAGCTGCGGGAGGGTGTTCAGGCCGTTCGGCGGTCCGGACTGGGGCTCGACGCAGATGGCCTCGGGCTGCTCGTCGTAGACCACCACCCATTCGGCCCGGCTGGTGACCCTCAGCTCCAGCTGACCGGGCCAGGTGAGGGTGACGTCGACCCCCTCGGGCATGCCGAAGCAGTCGTCCCAGGGGCCCGGCTTCGGGGCGGTGCGGCGGCCGGTCGGGATGTGGTCCTCGCCGCGCTCCTCCTGCCAGGCCGGGTCGAAGGCGATCTGCGCCTCGGGCCCGCCGGGCGTCAGGACGCGGTGGAACCAGGGGTGCCAGCCCGCCTGCGCCGGGAAGGAGTCCTCGTACGTCTCCACGCCCATGGTGAGCGTCAGCGCGTCCTCGGTGAGCTCGAAGATCTGGGTCACCCGGCCCGCGTACGGCCACGGGTCCGTGAGGTCGTAGACGAAGGCGGCCCGGGTCGCGCTCACCCCGGCGGGCTTCCAGGAGGCGTCGCGGCCGAAGCCGTGGATGGCGTGCGGGGGGTGGTTCAGGGGCAGCCGGTGGACGGTCGCCCCGTCGTGGAACCGCCCGCCCGCCGTCCGGCCGCACCAGGGGACCATGGGGAAGGACCCGAAGTGCGGGCCCTGGCGCAGCAGCTCGGTGCCGTCGATGCGCAGACTGCTGATCCGGCAGCCGTTCTCCCGGTCGATGGTGATGTCGGCGCCGCCGGCGCTCAGTCGCGTACTCATACGGCGACCTTACGGCCCGTCAGCGGCGGCGGCGCAATACCCTTCCGACGACGACGGCCGAGGCCAGGGCCAGGGCCGCCGCAGGTGCGATCCAGCGCATGCCGGCTCCCGCGCCGACGGTGGAGGGGGCGGGTACGGGAGCGTAACGGCCGCGCGGGGGCGCGTGATCGACCTCCTCGGCGCTGCGGCCGATCATCGTGCGGCGGGCGTGGGCCGCCTCGGCCGGGGGGCGGGCGGCGCCGCCCGAAGCACCCGAGGCGGCGCCGGCGGGCTCGGGCGCCCCGGCGGCTCCGGCCGCTTCGGTGAAGTCGGCTTCCGCGAAGGGGTCCAGGGAAGGGGGCGGCACCTCGGTCTCGAACACGGACGCGCTGACCCCGGGCCCGGCCTCCCCTTCCTCACCGTCCCCCGCGCCCTCGTCCACTCCGTTCGCCTCCGCCGCCTCTTCCGCCTCCGCCACCGGGTCCTGCGGCTGCGGCCGGGCGTCGCGTTCGGGTCCGGCGGCCGCGGCGAGGTTCCCGGCGAGCCGGTCGAGCAGCCTGCGGGCGGCGGTGACGGTGGCCTCGGGTTCGAAGGCGGCGGCGCGTCCGTCGACGGTCGCCTCCGCGGTGAACTCCATCCGGGTACCGCCCTCGTGCGGGATCAGCCGCAGCCCGAGGGCGAGCTTGACGGTGCCGTTCCCGCGCACCTCGGCGCCCTCGCCCCCGGCGGCGAAGCGGCCGGGCTCCGGCTCGGTGAGGGACAGCGCCCCCCGGTAGGTCACCGTGCTCCCGCCGACCCGTACTCTGAGCCGCCCCGCGAGCGGCCCGGCCGCCGTGTCGGCGTCCTGCTGGAGCCCGGGGACGCAGCGGGCCACCCGGGCGGGATCGCGCAGCAGGGCGCGGAGATCGTCTGCCGGTACCGGAACGAACACCTGATGCTCCATGTGGTCGAGCCTACCGACGTGACCCGTCGGTGCACACGGACACGACAGTCCCGGGCCCGGCGGGCCGGGATCAGGAGTAGCGCGGGTGCGGGAGCGTCGAGGGCGGGAGCCCGGTCAGCCGGGTCCGGGCCGCGTCCCGGGCGGAGTCCCGCAGGGCCCGGGTGGACACGGCGCGCAGGGCGGGCGTGTCGCGGTCGACCCGCAGCTCGGGGACGCGCTCGCGGGCGGCGAGTACGAAGCCCCAGTCCTGCGGGGGCGAGCCCGCGGCCCCGGCGGTGCGGTCGGGGCCGGCGGCGAAGCCGGTGAGGCGGCCGCCCGCGCTGTAGGGGGTGGTGAACAGCCCGGCCGCCCGGAGGGTGGAGTCGACGGTCCAGTAGGTGCGCGGCCGGGTGGTCAGGGGCCCGGCGTGGACGGCGAGCCGCCCGCCGGGGTTCAGGGCGCGCGCGGCCAGCCCGTAGAACTCCTGCGAGTACAGCTTCGTGCTCGGGGTGATGCCCGGGTCGGGGAGGTCGGAGACGATGACGTCGAAGCGGTCGCGGGCGGCCGGCCCCCGCAGCCAGCGGAAGGCGTCCTGCGTGACGACGCCGAGCCGGGGGTCCTCGTAGGCCTTGGCGTTGAGCGCGGAGAGCATGGGGTCGGTGCGGGCGAGCCGGACCACGCCGGGGTCGAGCTCGACGACGGTGACGGAGGCGACGTCGCGGTAGCGCAGCACCTCGCGGGCGGCGAGCCCGTCGCCCCCGCCGAGGACCAGCACGCGGGCGTGCGGACCGGTCATGGCGGGGTGGACGAGGGCCTCGTGGTAGCGGTACTCGTCGTAGCCGGAGACCCGGAGCCGGCCGTCGAGGTAGAGGTCGAGGGAGCGCGGTGAGCCGGTGGCCGGGCCGGTCAGCACCAGTTCCTGCACTCCGGTCTGCACGGCGACGCGGACCTCCCCGCCGTAGACGGCGGTGCGGGCGACCCGTTCGAAGTCGTCGGCGAGCAGGGTCGCGGAGGCGAGGACGGCCAGGACGGTCGCGTTGGCGGCGATCAGCAGCCAGCGGCAGCGGCGGCTGAGGTCGCGGCGGAACAGCCACAGGACGAGCCCGCCGCCGGCGACCGCGTTGACGGTGCCGGTGAGCAGGGCACCGGTGAGCTGCCCGACCATCGGGAGCAGCAGGAAGGGGAAGGCGAGCCCGCCGACGAGGGCGCCCACGTAGTCGGCGGCGAAGAGGTCGGCGACGGCCCCGCCGGCGTCCTGTCTGCGGACGCGCTGGATGAGGACCATCAGCAGCGGGATCTCCGCGCCGATGAGCACCCCGATGGCGAAGGAGAAGGCGACGAGGGCCGGCCGCGGCTCCCCCAGCCAGGCGAAGCTCGCGTACAGCGCCATCGCGGAGAAGCCGCCGAGCAGGGCGAGCGCGGCCTCGATGGCGCCGAAGCCGAAGGCGGGCCGGCCGCGGAGCCGTTTGGCGAGCAGCGAGCCGACACCCATGGCGAAGACCATGACGGACAGCACCACCGACGCCTGGGTGACGGAATCCCCGATGAGGTACGAGCCGAGGGCGAGCAGCTCCAGTTCGTACACGAGCCCGCAGGCGGCGCACACGAACACGGTGGCCAGGACGAGGAGTCGGCCGGTCCGGGGGCGTACGGGCAGGGCGGCCGGGACGGGCTGCACGCCCCGCGGCTCCGGCGCCGGGAGCACCCCGCGCGGGGCGGAACGGTCGATCATGCAGCGAACCGTACGTCACCACCCAGCCGCACCCTGTCACCCACATGGGTGCAACTGTCGTACGGATAAGGCCAGTTGGCGTAATCGGCGGGCAATCGGCGGGCAATCGGCGCGCAACCCCCGCGCCCTAGACGGTCACTCCCGTGCGCATGCCGACCCGGGTCCGGGTGGCCACCAGCTGGCCCTCCTGCGGGTACGCGTGCCAGGTCCGCCAGCGCACCTGGCCCTCGTGGCGCTGGGCCAGCAGGGCGGTGAACGCGTGCGGATCGCCCGGGAAGGTGCCCGCTAGGCCGTTCGGGTGGTCCGCGACCAGCGCGAGCAGCTCCTGGGCCCGCCCCGCGAAGGAGCCGCGCGAGAGGGTCTCCACGCGCGCGGCGAACTCGTACTCCCAGTCACCCACCCGCTTGGCCACGCCGAGCGGCAGCGGCGTACTGCTGCCGGGCATGCAGGCGACCGTCTCCGAACAGAGCACCTCACCCTCCTCCAGGAGCACCTGGTGTGAGGCCCCGAGCAGGCGCAACTCCACTTTCGCGTCCGCGAGCCGGAGGTTCAGTACGGCCAGGGCGGGCAGCCGCTCCCGTCCCAGGGCCCAGGCGAGATCGGCGGCACGCGTGTCGGTATACGTGGTCTGGAGGGTCGTGAGCATGAGTCGGCTCCGCAAACGCGCGAGGGAGATGGGCCGGGGCCCGCCAGCGGTAGTCAACGGGTGGGGGAACACCGGCACGGGTCCACAGGAAGTCCAGGGAGGTCCGAGGACTGGTCTACTCAACCGAGGGAATCATGAAAGGCACGGCACTCACAGCGTTTTTACCCAACTTGACGGGGTTTACATCCCCCCGGGGGCTACTCGGTTCACGTGTTCAACAACATGCCGCCCGTACGCCGTAGCGCGGGCCCGAACAAGAAGACGTACCAGGGAAGTTGTCCCCGCAGGAGCGCCCGTTCACGCGGCCCCGGCAGGCCTCTCCCAGTGTCAGCTCGACCCGCACCCCCCGCCACCGCAGGACGATCCGCACGAGGACGACGAACCGCAGGAGGACGAGGAGCCGCACGACGAGGAGGAACCGCAGGAGGAGCCTCCGCCGCTGCCCGCCCACCAGCTGCCGGAGCCGCCGGAACCACCGGAACCGCCGCCCCCGAAGAACTTCTTGATCAGGATGACGCCGCCCACCACGGCCGCGACGATCAGCGCGAAAAGGATCATGTCCTCGCCCCCTCTCTGACACCCGGTCCCCCGGGGCCCGGGATCCCCTCGTCCCGGTGTGCAGGGGGGATGCCCGCAGGCCAACCCGGCCAAAGCACACTTGAGCAACTCCAGAGGTTGCCCCCAGGATGGCGGCCATGAGCGCACCCGCGAGCAGCAGCAACCGCCCGTTCCTCAACCGCCGGCTGGCCGCCTTCGGCACGACGATCTTCGCGGAGATGTCGGCTCTGGCCGCCGCCACGGGATCGATCAACCTGGGCCAGGGGTTCCCCGACACCGACGGCCCCGCCGAGATCGCCGAGGCCGCCGTCCGCGCGATCCGCGACGGCCGCGGCAACCAGTACCCGCCGGGTCCGGGCGTCCCCGAACTCCGCGCGGCGATCACCGCCCACCAGCAGCGCTTCTACGGACTCGCCTACGACCCGGACACCGAGGTGCTCGTCACCGCCGGAGCCACCGAGGCCATCGCCGCCGCCCTCCTCGCCCTCCTGGAACCCGGCGACGAGGTCATCGCCCTCGAACCGTTCTACGACTCCTACGCCGCCTGCATCGCCATGGCCGGGGCCGTCCGCGTCCCGCTCACCCTGCGCGCCCCGGACTTCCGCCCCGACCTGGACGCCCTGCGCGACGCCGTCACCCCGCGCACCCGGCTGCTCCTGCTGAACACCCCGCACAACCCGACGGGCACCGTCCTCACCCCCGCCGAACTGGCCGCGATCGCCGAACTCGCCGTCGAGCGGGACCTCCTCGTCGTCACGGACGAGGTCTACGAGCACCTGGTCTTCGAGGGCGGCCACACCCCGCTGGCCTCGCTCCCCGGCATGCGCGAGCGCACCGTCACCATTTCCTCGGCCGGCAAGACCTTCTCCTTCACGGGCTGGAAGGTCGGCTGGATCACCGCCCCGCCCGCCCTCGTCTCGGCCGTCCGCTCCGCGAAGCAGTTCCTGACGTACGTCTCCTCGGGGCCCTTCCAGTACGCCGTCGCCGAGGCCCTCGCCCTCCCCGACTCCTACTACGACGACTTCCGCGCCGACCTCGCCGCCAAGCGCGACCTCCTCGCCGACGGCCTCGCCGACGCCGGGTTCGAGGTCTTCCGCCCGCAGGGCACGTACTTCATCACCACCGACGTCTCACCGCTCGGAGAGAAGGACGGGCTCGCCTTCTGCCGCGCCCTCCCCGCCCGCTGCGGCGTGGTCGCCATCCCGAACCAGGTCTTCTACGACGACAAGTCCGCCGGCGCCACCCAGGTCCGCTGGGCCTTCTGCAAGCGGACCGATGTCCTCCAGGAGGCCGTCAACCGCCTGCGACAGCTCTAGGGGTGTCTGACGGATGTCCGTGGGGAAGGAGCGGCGTCCGGTGCGTGCTCTCGGCGTGCCGACCGGAAGCCCGCGTACTGGACGTACTTGGGCTTTCGGTCGGTGCGGCGAGAGTGCGTGCCGGGCGTCGCGACGCCGCGGAGATCCGTCAGACACCCCCTAGCCGCGCCCCCGCGCCTGGGCCTCGCCGGGCAGTCCCGGGAGCCGGTACTCGAACCAGACGCGGTGGGTGCCGTCCTCCTCGACGAGCAGGCCGCCCGAACCGGTGATACCGGCGAGGGCGGCCGTGCCGCTGCCCGGGACGATCAGGAAGTGGTCGGTGCCCCGGTGCGGGCCGCCGTCCGTGGTCGCCGAGTGGACGAAGTTGAAGGCACCCTCCCGGCCTTCGAGGGAGCCCTCGAAGGACTCCATCGCGACGTACGTGCCGATGCCCGAAGCCTGGTCGAAGGCCGCGGTGAAGAGCGTGGCCGAACGGCCTTCGAGGCCCTCGCCCTCGTAGTGTTTCTCCAGCGTGGCGACGCCGACCGGAAGCGCGGTCTCCACCGCCGGTTCCGGTACGAGCGACGCCGGAGTGAAACTGACGACCTTGAAAGTGCCCGCAGTTCGCATCATCGGACGAGCGTACTGCCGTGGGCACGGGAAAGCCGGGCGGAACATGACGCTGGTGGCCCTGCGGCCGCGGGTACGGGAGAGCACGGCCCCGACGGCCCTCGTCGCGCTCGGCGTGTTCGCCGCCGTACGCGGAGCCGGGCTGCTGGTGGTGGCCGCCGGATCCTGGTGGGCCGGCCGGGACCCGGTACGGGTGCTCGGCGCCTCCTGGGACTCCGTCTGGTACCTCGGGATCGCCGCCCACGGCTACGGCCGCACCCAGATGTGGGCCTCCGGCTCCATCCAGAGCGACTACGCCTTCTTCCCGCTCTACCCCGCCCTGGTGCGCCTCGCCGGCGGCACCGCGCTCGCCGGGCTCGCCGTGTCCTGGACGGCCGCCGCCGCGGCCGCCGTGGGCGTGTTCCGGGTCGGGGAGCGGCTCCTCGGAACACCCAGGGGCGGGCTGCTGCTCGTCGGCCTGTGGGCGGTGCTGCCGCATTCCGTGGTGCTGACCCTGGGCTACACCGAGGCACTGCTGGCCGCCCTCGCCGCCTGGGCCCTGGACTGCGTGCTGCGCGGGCGCTGGGCGTGGGCGGCGGCCCTGGCGGTGCTGGCCGGACTGACCCGGCCCACCGGGATCGCCGTGGCCGCCGCCGTGACGGCGGCGGCCGTACGGGAGCTGGCGCTGCGGGACCGGCGCGCGCCCGCGGTGTGGGCGGCCGGGCTGCTGGCGCCGGCGGGCTGGGCGGCGTACGTCCTGGCGGTCGGGGCGCGCCGTCACGACCCGTTCGGCTACTTCGCCGTCCAGCGGCAATGGGGCTCCCGCTTCGACTTCGGCGCGGGGGCGATGGGCTCGGTGGAGAAGGTGCTGACCGGCGGGCACACCCCGCTCGCCACCACGGTGACGGTGGCCGTCCTGGCCGCGGCGGGCCTGCTCGCGGCGGCCCTGCTCCTGGAACGGGCTCCGCTGCCGCTGCTCGCGTACACCGGGGCCCTGCTGCTGATCACCTTCGGCGGGGCCGGCTTCTTCGAGTCGAAGCCGCGGTTCCTGCTGCCCGCGTTCCCGCTGCTGCTGCCGCTGGCCGCCGTCATGGCGAGAGCCCGGCCGCGCACGGCGGTCGGGGTGACCGCCTGCCTGGCCGGGCTCTCGTACGGCTACGGGGTGTACCTGCTCCTGGTGGCGCGGATACCTCCGTGAGGGCCGCCGGCGACTAGTTGTCCTCGTCGCCCTCGGTCTTGTCGTCGCCCTCCGCGGAGTCGACCTCCTTTTCGAGGCCGAGCTGCTCGATGAGCCACTTGTCGAACTCGATCGACGCGCGGACCCAGCTGACCGTGGAGGACACGAAGTGCTCCAGGCTGACGCCGGTGCCGATCAGCATCTGCGCCTCACCGATCAGACGGACCGAGCCGTCGTCGTGCGTGTGGCTGTAGACCTTGGGCCACAGGGTGCGACGGTTCCAGTCGTCGATCGATTCGAGCAGCTGCGGCTTGTCGTCGATCGCGTGCGGGCGGTCGTAGAAGGTCCGGACGGAGAAGACCTGCTGCTCGCCTTCGCCGCGGAACATGAAGTACGTCCGGAAGTCCTCCCACGGCGCCGCGAGGTCACCCTCGTCGTCGACGACGTACTTGAGCTCCATCTGCTCCAGGAGCTGCTTGACCAGATCCTGGTCGGGGACGACGGGGCCCGCCGGTCCTGTGGCCTGCGGTTCGGGCTGACCCCCGAAGTTCGGAATCGAGGCCGGGTCGATGCTCACCGTGTACTTCCCTTCGTGCGGATACAGCCATCCTCCCCCATCCGTCCCACCCCGTGTCCACCCCCGCACGCCCGATCCGCTCCGGGCGGACACCGGAGCCGGAACCGGGGCGGAGAGCGGGGCGGAAACCAGGGCGGAAACGGGGGCGGAAACCGGGCGTGCCCGACGGGCTACAGGGCCTTGCCGACCAGCAGGCCGTCGCCGGCCACGTCCACGCGGACGGTGTCGCCGTCCCTGACCTCGCCGGAGAGGATCTCCTTGGCGAGGCGGTCGCCGACCGCCGTCTGGATCAGGCGGCGCAGGGGTCGGGCGCCGTACGCCGGGTCGTTGCCCTCGTCCGCCAGCCAGGCCAGGGCCCCGGGCGTGACGTCCAGGGTGAGCCGGCGCGCCGCCAGCCGCTGCGCGAGACGTCCGATCTGGAGCTCGGCGATGTGGGCCAGCTCGTCGCGGGTGAGGGCGGAGAAGACCACCAGGTCGTCGAGCCGGTTGAGGAACTCGGGCTTGAAGCTCGCCCGCACCACGTCCAGGACCCGGGCCTTCTTGTCCTCGGCGGAGGTCGCCGGGTCCACCAGGAACTGGCTGCCGAGGTTGGAGGTCAGGATCAGGATGGTGTTGCGGAAGTCCACCGTGCGGCCCTGGCCGTCGGTGAGGCGGCCGTCGTCGAGGACCTGGAGCAGGATGTCGAAGACCTCCGGGTGGGCCTTTTCCACCTCGTCGAGCAGGACCACGCTGTAGGGGCGGCGGCGGACGGCCTCGGTGAGCTGGCCGCCCTCCTCGTATCCGACGTAGCCGGGCGGGGCGCCGACGAGGCGGGCCACGCTGTGCTTCTCGGAGTACTCGGACATGTCGATGCGGACCATGGCCCGCTCGTCGTCGAAGAGGAAGTCCGCGAGGGCCTTGGCCAGCTCGGTCTTGCCCACGCCCGTGGGGCCCAGGAAGAGGAACGAGCCGGTGGGGCGGTCCGGGTCGGCGATGCCGGCGCGGGTGCGGCGCACCGCGTCCGAGACGGCGCGCACGGCCTCGCCCTGGCCGATCAGGCGGCGGCCCAGCTCCTCCTCCATGCGGAGCAGCTTCTGGGTCTCGCCCTCCAGCAGGCGGCCGGCCGGGATGCCGGTCCAGGCGCCGACCACGTCCGCGATGTCGTCGGGGCCGACCTCGTCCTTGACCATGGTGCCCTTGGAGGCCTCCGCCTCGGCCTCGGTGGCCTCGGCCAGCTCGTGCTCCAGTGCCGGGATCTCTCCGTAGAGCAGCTTGGAGGCGGTGTCGAAGTCTCCGTCGCGCTGGGCGCGCTCGGCCTGGCCGCGCAGGTCGTCCAGGCGCTCCTTGAGCTCGCCCACCCGGTTGAGGGACTGCTTCTCCTTCTCCCAGCGGGCGGTCAGGCCGCGCAGCTCCTCCTCCTTGTCCGCCAGGTCCTTGCGGATCTTCTCCAGGCGCTCGATGGAGGCCGGGTCGGCCTCGCCCCGCAGTGCCAGCTCCTCCATCCGCAGCCGGTCGACGGAGCGCTGCAGCTCGTCGATCTCCAGCGGCGAGGAGTCGATCTCCATGCGCAGCCGGGACGCGGCCTCGTCGACGAGGTCGATGGCCTTGTCGGGCAGGAAACGGGAGGTGATGTAGCGGTCGGAGAGGGTGGCGGCGGCCACGAGGGCGCTGTCGTTGATGACCACCTTGTGGTGGGCCTCGTAGCGGCCCTTGAGACCGCGCAGGATCGCGATGGTGTCCTCGACGGACGGCTCGGCGACCAGCACCTGCTGGAACCGGCGCTCCAGCGCCGGGTCCTTCTCGATGCGCTCGCGGTACTCGTCCAGGGTGGTCGCGCCGACCATCCGCAGCTCGCCGCGGGCCAGCATGGGCTTGAGCATGTTGCCCGCGTCCATGGCGGAGTCCCCGCCGGCGCCCGCGCCGACGACGGTGTGCAGCTCGTCGATGAAGGTGATGATCTGGCCGTCGCTCGACTTGATCTCCGCCAGGACGGTCTTGAGGCGCTCCTCGAACTCGCCGCGGTACTTCGCGCCGGCGACCATCGCCCCGAGGTCGAGGGAGACCAGCCGCTTGTTCTTCAGCGACTCGGGGACGTCGCCCTTCACGATCCGCTGGGCGAGGCCCTCGACGACGGCGGTCTTGCCGACGCCGGGCTCACCGATCAGCACCGGGTTGTTCTTGGTTCGGCGCGAAAGGACCTGGACAACGCGGCGGATCTCGTGATCGCGGCCGATGACGGGGTCGAGCTTGCCCTCGCGGGCGGCCGCCGTGAAGTCCGTGCCGAACTTCTCCAGGGCCTTGTACTGGCCTTCGGGATCGGGGGTGGTCACCCGCCGCCCTCCTCGTGCGTTCTCGAAGGCGGCCAGCAGCTTCTTCGCCGTCGCGCCCTGTGCGGAAAGGACCTCACCGGCGGCCCCGCCCTTGGCGGCGATCGCGATGAGGAGGTGTTCGGTGGAGAGGTAGTCGTCGCCGAGCTTGCCCGCCTCGGCGTCGGCCTCGGCGAGTACGGCGAGCAGCTCGCGGGTGGGCTGCGGCGGCGCGACGGTGGAGCCCGTGACGCTGGGCAGGGCGGCGAGCAGCCGCTCCGCGCCGGAGCGGACGGCGGCCTGGTCGGCCTCGGTCGCGGCGAGCAGGTCGGTGACGTTCTCGTTGTCCTCGCCCGCGAGGAGCGCCAGCAGCAGGTGTGCGGGGGTCAGGTCGGCGTGGCCGTCCTTGACGGCCCTGCTGGTGGCCGCGTTCAGGGCGTCGCGGCTCTTGTTCGTCAGCTCGGCTTCCACTCGGTGGCTCTCCTCTCCGGCGGGGGTGCCGTGCACGGTGCACCGCACTGCGTAACTCTGACACGTTCAGCGTCTGCAAAGTTGAGTCTATTCCACTCAAGGCGAGTTACGTACGCTTCGGCGCATGTCCCATGACGTATTCGATCCGACGCCCGAATACCTCGCCTTCTGGCGGGAGCGGCACGTCTGCACCCTGACCACCCCGCGGCCCGACGGCACGCCGCACGTGGTGCCGGTGGGCGTGACGTACGACCCCGAGGCGGGGCTGGCCCGGGTGATCAGCAACAAGCACAGCAAGAAGGTGCGCAACGTCCTGACCGCGCCGGACGGCGCGGCGCGGGTGGCGGTGTGCCAGATGGAGGGCCGCCGCTGGGCCACCCTGGAGGGGCGCGCGGTGGTCCGTACGGACGAGGCGTCGGTCGCCGACGCGGTGGCGCGCTACGCGGAGCGGTACGGGCGGACGCCCTCGCCCAATCCCGACCGGGTCGTCCTGGAGATCACCCTGGACCGGGCGATGGGCCGGGCCTGACGCGGCAGGCCGGGGCCGCCGGGCACACCGGGGTCGCCGGGTCCACCGGTCCGGCGGGCGTTCTCAGCGGATCCTCATGTGATTGTCCGGTTCAACCACTGGACGCGGACATCACAACGGCGCCATCGTGGTCAGGTCCACGATGGCGCCGTTGTGTGGGGGTAGCACCTGGGGCGATCTGCAACGACGGGGGAATCGCCTCAGGCACTGCGGGGGGTGGCGGTGGTGATATCGGGTTCGAAGAGCTGGTGGTCCCGCTGATCGAGATTGACGAAGACCATGCCGTACCGGACCTCGCAGCGGACGGGCTGCGGTGCGCCCCGGGGGCGGCGCAGACAGCGGTAGGCGCGGACGTCCTCGTCCTCCTCGCGCACGACGACGATGGGCTGGCCGAAGAGGGTGACCATCAGCGAGTCGCCCGCGTAGGGGATGGCGGTCGCGAGGTCTATGAACTGCCAGCCGGACCGGTAGGCGGAAGCCATCTCACGTCGGAAGTCGCGGTCGTCGGGGGTCATCAGACGTCCATCGCAGGAAGAGCGGTCCAGCCGGTGTCGAACTTGCCGTTGTCCTCGGCGCCCGCGGGGGTCGCGGTCCAGCCGGTGTCGATGCTGGCGGGGGTCGCGGTCCAGCCCGTGTCGATGTCGGCGGGCCCGGCGGTCCAACCCGTGTCGAAGCCGGCGGGGGTGGCGGTCCACCCCGTGTCCGACTTGGCTATCGCGCCGCTGGTGGTCCAGCCCGTGTCGCCGGCCAGAGCGCTCCCCACGCCACTCCCGACAGCACTGACTGTCCCAAACACCGCAACAGCGGAGAAACCAACGGCAAGCGCCGAGCGAAGCATTCTCTTATACATGGTCGGCTTCGTCCTCACTTGATGGAATCCTCTCCCCCGCCTGACAGACGATGGCTCATTCAGGCACGTCAATGCCACAGGGACGATGCATCATGTTCTTGCATGTTCAGGACCCTGGGGGGTGGAGATTTGCCCAATAGTGCGACAAACCCGACACATCCCCACTCCGTCACGGCCCTGTGCCCCGAGGGAACGCGGCTGTACGCGGCGGCGCTCAGCACCGGCCGGATCGCGCGGAGCGAGGTCAAACAGGCTCCCTGCCTGCTTGAATTCGCCCTCCTGCAGCCCGACCCCGATGACGCCAACCAGCTCCGTCCGGTTCCCCCATCCGTTGCACTGGCGCAACGGCTGCATCCGATTGAACGCGAGATCCAGGACCGCCGTCGCACCGCTGTAGATCTCACCGATGCTTTCGAGCCGTTCCTCGCCATCAGCGCGCAGAGCCCCGCGGACACGCACGCCATCACCGTGCTGGAAGGATTCGAACGGATCAACGCGGCGCTGGACCTGGCGACGGCCGAATGTCATACGGAGGTGCTCACCGTCCAGCCGGGCGGCGCCCGGCCCTCCCTGGCCCTCACCCAGGCCCTGGAACGGGACGCTCCGCTGATCGACCGCGGCATCAGCATAAGGACGCTGTACCAGCACACCGCGCGGCACAGCCAGGGCACGCTCGCCTACGTGGACCGGATCTCCGCGGGCAAGGTGGAGATCCGCACGCTGGAGGAGCTGATCGAACGGCTGATCATCTTCGACCGGACCGTGGCCTTCATCCCGGTCAGCGATGACCGCCGGGTGGCGCTGGAGCTGCGCCACCCCGGGCTCGTCGAGTACCTGATCAAGGTCTTCGAGCAGCTGTGGCGGCGCGCCGTCCCGCTCAACGACGAGATCACCTACACGCACACGCCCGACGGGATCTCGGGCGTCCAGCGGTCCATCGCCCAGCTGCTGGTCGAGGGACACGTGGACGAGGCCATCGCGCGCCGGCTCGGAATGAACGTCCGGACCTGCCGGGCGCACATCGCCCGGCTGGCCACCGCCCTGGGCAGCGGCAGCAGGGCCCAGCTCGGCTTCCTGATCGCCCAGTCGGGGATCCTGCACACCGAGGGCCCCCCGGACCTTCCGGAGGCCTGAGAGGGCCGCACAGGGGCGCGCACGGCCGCACGGGGCCAGCGGGGGCGCACGGGGCCGGCAGGGGCGCACGGCGTCGGCAGGCGCACGCGGGCGCACAGGGTCCGCGGGGCCCGCGCACGGCCGCCGGTACGCGCGGGCCCCGCCCGGGAATCCCGGGCGGGGCCTGCGTACGCGTACGGCGGGAGGTCAGTCCATCGGGCGCTTGGGGCGCCAGACGACCAGGGCGCTGCCCGGCTGCGGCGGCTGGTACGGGACCAGGTCGCGCCGGTACGAGGCGTGCACCTGGGCCTCACGGGCCTGGAGGGCGGCGGCCGCCCCGTCCACGGCGGTGGACAGCTCGGCGACGCGCTGCTGGAGCGCGGCCACCTGGTTCTCCAGTTCGATGATCCGCTTGATGCCCGCGAGGTTGATGCCCTCGTCCTGGGACAGCTGCTGCACCGTGCGGAGCAGTTCGATGTCCCGGGCGGAGTAGCGCCGGCCGCGGCCGGCCGTCCGGTCCGGGGAGACCAGACCGAGCCGGTCGTACTGCCGCAGGGTCTGCGGATGCAGGCCCGAGAGCTGGGCGGCCACCGAGATCACGTAGACCGGGGTCTCATCGGTGAGCTGGTACGCACCGTTGCCGAAACGGGGCTGTCGTCGGTGGCCGTCCATGTCATGCTCCCTTCGCGGACTCGAACAGCAGGGCGCGCGGGTCCTCGGAACCCGTCGCGTCGCGGTACATCTCCAGGGCCTCGCGGGCCTTGTCGGACAGCTCCGTCGGAACCGCCACCTCCACCGTGACGAGCAGGTCGCCGCGGGTGCCGTCCTTGCGGACCGCGCCCTTGCCGCGGGCCCGCATCGTACGTCCGCCGGGGGTGCCCGGGGGGAGTTTCAGCGTGACCGCCGGCCCGTTCAGCGTGGGCACCTTGATGTCGGCGCCCAGGGCGGCCTCCGTGAAGGTCACCGGGACCGTCACCGTGAGGTTGTCGCCCTTGCGGCCGAACACTGGATGGCCGTCCACGTGCACCACCACGTAGAGGTCGCCCGCGGGGCCGCCGCGCTCGCCCGGAGCGCCCTTGCCGCGCAGCCGGATCCGCTGGCCGTCGGAGACGCCCGCCGGGATCCGGACCTGCATGGTCCGCGAGCTGCGGGCACGCCCGCTGCCCTTGCAGACGTCGCAGGGGGTCTCCGCGATCAGGCCGCGGCCCTTGCAGTCCGCGCAGGGATCGGTCAGCGAGAAGCCGCCGCCGCTGCCCCGCGACACCTGACCGGTGCCGACGCAGGTCGGGCACACCCGGGGGGTGCCGTTCTTGTCGCCGGTGCCGGAGCAGGCCTTGCAGGGGGCCTGCGAGGACATCCGCAGCGGGACGGTCGCGCCGTCCACCGCCTCCGTGAAGGAGAGCGTCACCTCGGACTCGATGTCCTGGCCGCGGCGCGGCTGGGTGCGGGTCCCCGCACCCGGGCCGGAGCCGCGGTTGAACAGGCCGCCGAAGACGTCGCCGAGGCCGCCGCCGAAGCCGCCTGCCCCTCCCGCTCCGCCGCCCTGGGCGCCCCCGAAGAGGTCGCCCAGGTCGAAGTTGAAGGAGCCACCGCCGCCGCCCGGACCGGGGCGGAAGCCACCGTTGCCGAACAGCGCGCGGGCCTCGTCGTACTCCTTGCGCTTCTTGGCGTCACCGAGGATGTCGTTCGCCTCGGAGATCTCCTTGAAGCGCTCCTCGGCCGAGGCGTCGCCCTTGTTGGCGTCCGGGTGGAACTCGCGCGCGAGCTTCCGGTACGCCTTCTTGATCTCGGCCTCGGTGGCGTCCTTCGGGACACCGAGGACCTTGTAGTAGTCCTTCTCGACGAAGTCCTTCGTGCTCATCCCCGGTGGCCCTCCTCTCGGATCCCTACATGTGGTGCGTCAGCCCTTTTCGGGGGCATCCGTGTCCTTGTCGGACGGCTCGTCGCCCTCCGCGGACTCGGACTTGGCGGCGGGTGCCGCCCCCGGCTGGGGCTCGGCCACCGCGACCCGCGCGGGACGGATCGTACGCTCGCCGATCCGGTACCCGGGCTGGAGGATCGCCACGCAGGTGTCCTCCGTGACGTCCGGCGCGTACGAGTGCATCAGGGCCTCGTGGATCGTCGGGTCGAAGGGCTCGCCCTCCTTGCCGAACTGCTGCAGGCCCATCTTGGCCGCCGCGGTCTCCAGCGACTCGGCCACCGACTTGAAGCCGCCGACCAGTTCGCCGTGCTCGCGCGCCCGGCCGATGTCGTCGAGCGTCGGCAGGAGCTCCGTCAGCAGGGACGCGACCGCGATCTCCTTGACGGCGATCCGGTCCCGCTCCACGCGGCGGCGGTAGTTCTGGTACTCCGCCTGGAGCCGCTGGAGGTCCGCGGTGCGCTCACCCAGAGCGGTACGGGCCTGGTCCAGCTGCGCCAGCAGAGCCACGTCTGCTGCTGCGGAGTCCCCGGCCGGGGCCGCGGCCTCCTCCTTGTCGGAGGAAGCGGCGGCCTTCGGCTCGGCGGCGTCGTCGGACGTGCCGTCGGCGGGGACTTCGGGCTTCTCGTCGAAGCCCGGGGTCTCCTCCGACATCAGGCAGCGCCACCCTTCGGCTTCTCGTCGTCGACGATCTCGGCGTCGACGACGTCGTCGTCGGCCTTGGCCTGGCCCGCGTCACCGGCGGGGGCGCCGGCCTGGGCGGCCTGGGCGTCGGCGTAGATGGCCTGGCCCAGCTTCTGGCTGATCGCGGCGAGCTTCTCGGTCGACGTGCGGATCTCGGCCGCGTCGTCGCCCTTCAGCTTCTCCTTCAGCTCGGTGATGGCCGTCTCGACCTCGGTCTTGACGTCACCGGGGACCTTGTCCGCGTTCTCCGAGAGGAACTTCTCCGTCTGGTAGACGAGCTGCTCACCCTGGTTGCGGGACTCGGCGGCCTCCTTGCGGCGCAGGTCCTCGTCCGCGTACTGCTCCGCCTCCTGGCGCATGCGGTCGACCTCGTCCTTGCCGAGCGAAGAGCCGCCGGTGACGGTCATCTTCTGCTCCTTGCCCGTGCCGAGGTCCTTGGCCGTGACGTGCATGATGCCGTTCGCGTCGATGTCGAAGGAGACCTCGATCTGCGGGACGCCACGCGGGGCCGGCGGCAGGCCGGTCAGCTCGAACATGCCGAGCTTCTTGTTGTACGCCGCGATCTCGCGCTCGCCCTGGTAGACCTGGATCTGCACCGACGGCTGGTTGTCCTCGGCCGTCGTGAAGATCTCGGACCGCTTGGTCGGGATCGTGGTGTTGCGCTCGATGAGCTTGGTCATGATGCCGCCCTTGGTCTCGATACCGAGGGACAGCGGGGTCACGTCGAGGAGCAGGACGTCCTTGACCTCACCCTTGAGCACACCGGCCTGGAGGGTGGCGCCGATGGCGACGACCTCGTCCGGGTTGACGCCCTTGTTGGCGTCCTGACCGCCGGTGAGCTCCTTGACGAGCTCGGCGACGGCCGGCATGCGGGTGGAGCCGCCGACCAGGACCACGTGGTCGATCTCGGACAGGTTGATGCCCGCGTCCTTGATGACGTTGTGGAACGGGGTCTTGCAGCGGTCGAGCAGGTCCGCGGTGAGCTGCTGGAACTGCGAGCGCGTGAGCTTCTCGTCCAGGTGCAGCGGGCCCTCGGCGGAGGCCGTGATGTACGGCAGGTTGATCGTGGTCTCCGTGGAGGAGGACAGCTCGATCTTCGCCTTCTCGGCGGCCTCGCGCAGACGCTGGAGCGCCATCTTGTCCTTGGACAGGTCGACGCCGTGGCCGTTGGCGAACTGCTTCACCAGGTAGTCGACGACGCGCTGGTCCCAGTCGTCACCACCGAGGTGGTTGTCACCGTTGGTGGCCTTGACCTCGACGACGCCGTCGCCGATCTCCAGGAGCGACACGTCGAAGGTGCCGCCACCGAGGTCGAAGACGAGAATGGTCTGGTCGTCCTTGTCGAGGCCGTAGGCCAGGGCGGCGGCCGTCGGCTCGTTGACGATGCGCAGGACGTTCAGGCCCGCGATCTCGCCGGCCTCCTTCGTCGCCTGACGCTCGGAGTCGTTGAAGTACGCCGGAACGGTGATGACCGCGTCCGTGACCTTCTCACCCAGGTACGCCTCGGCGTCGCGCTTCAGCTTCTGCAGGATGAAGGCGCTCATCTGCTGCGGGTTGAAGTCCTTGCCATCCAGGTTGATCTTCCAGTCAGTGCCCATGTGGCGCTTGACGGAGCGGATGGTCCGGTCCACGTTCGTGACCGCCTGGCGCTTGGCCACCTCGCCGACGAGGACCTCGCCGTTCTTGGCGAAGGCGACGACGGACGGCGTGGTCCTGGCGCCCTCGGCGTTGGTGATGACGGTGGGCTCGCCGCCTTCGAGAACGCTGACGACGGAGTTAGTGGTGCCCAGGTCGATGCCGACCGCACGTGCCATTTCAATTCCTCCAGCTGACTTGAGTGCAACGGACTCAAGAATGCCGTATCGCCGCGCGGGCGTCAACAGAGGTGAGTCGAGGACACTCAACCTTTAGGTGCCCCTTACGCTCAATGAGTCGCTGGGGATCGCGCAAAGCCCCCGCCGGAGCCGCCGCGATCCAGGACAACTCCGGCCACCCCCGGGCGATTCCGGCCTCACCCGGCCTTGAGGCGGGGTCCAGGCCGGAGCCACGCCCGAACGGGTTCGAGCCGCCCCGCGCGGCCGCGCGGCGCGCCGGGGCCGCGGCGGCCGTCCGGCACGGTGCTGGCATGCCTTCGCTGCTCTCGCTCCCCGCCCGGCCGGGGCCCCGGCCCCGCCCCCGGCTGCCGCTCCGGCCGCGCCGGCCGTGGCCGGCCAGGCCCCCGGCCAAGCGGGTGTTCGACCTCGTCGGCGCACTGGTCCTGCTGCCGGTGTGCGCCGTCCCGGTCCTGCTGGCCGCCGCGCTGCTCTACGCGACCCGGCGCGCGGGCGTCCTCGTACGGGACCCGGCCCTCGGCCTCGGCGGGCGGCCGTTCCGCACCTGGCGGCTGCGTACCGAGGACTCGGGACGGGCCGGAGAACTGGTGGACCGCTGCGCCCTGGACGCGCTGCCGCAGCTGCTCAACGTGCTGCGCGGGGAGATGTCGCTGGTGGGGCCGCGGCCCGAGGCGGGCGCGAACCGGCCCGACCGGCTCTTCGTACGGCCCGGAATGACCGGATTGTGGCAGGTCAGCGCGCGTTCCGACCTCCCCTGGGAGGAGATGGCCCTGCTCGACCGGCACTATGTGGAGAGCCATTGGCTGGGGATGGATCTCGCGATCCTCGCGCAGACCCCTCGGGCGGCCTACCGACAGAGGCATGCCTGAGCGACACAGATCACCGCTCGCCCACCTACATTGCGGCGCGGGAACTGGGTAACCTCAAGCCTTGACTCAATAAGTTACCGCTTAGTAAGTCCCGCCCGAGGAGCCCTCCCATGCAACTCGCCGCGATCATCGTGTCGCTGGTACTGACCGTGGTCGGCGTTGCGCTCATCTCCCGAGCCGTCGCGCAGATCTACCGCTTCGTCAAGCTCGGCCAGCCGGTGCCCTCGGGCAGCCGCACCGACGACCCGACGGCCCGGAGCATCACGCTCGCCAAGGAGTTCGTCGGCCACACCAGGATGAACCGCTGGGGCGTCATCGGCGTCGCGCACTGGTTCGTCGCCGTGGGCTTCCTGACCCTCGGCCTGACGATCGTGACGGCGTACGGCCAGCTCTTCAAGGCCGACTGGGTGCTGCCGATCATCGGTGGCTGGCTCCCGTACGAGCTCTACACCGAGTTCATCGCGCTGTTCACGACCCTCGGCATCGTGACCCTGATCGGGATCCGGCTCGCGAACCTGCCCTCCCGGGCGGGCCGCAAGTCGCGCTTCGCGGGCTCCAAGGCCGGGCAGGCGTACTTCGTCGAGTACGTCATCCTCACCATCGGCCTGGCGATCATGACCCTGCGCGGCCTGGAAGGCGCCATCCACGGCGTCGACCACTACGAAGCCGCGTACTGGGCCTCGTACCCGCTGGTCGCCGCGTTCAACGGGCTCAGCTACGCCGCCCTGCAGAACCTGATCTACCTGACCGCCATGATCAAGCTCGGCACCACCATGGGCTGGGCGATCACGGTCGGCCTCAACACCAACATGGGTGTCGCCTGGCACCGCTTCCTCGCCTTCCCGAACATCTGGTTCAAGCGCAACGCCGACGGCGCCACCGCGCTCGGCGCGCTCCAGCCGATGACGAGCGGCGGCAAGGAGATCGACTTCGAGGAGCCGGGCGAGGACGACGTCTTCGGCGTCTCCCAGGTCGAGCAGTTCTCCTGGAAGGGCATCCTCGACTTCTCCACCTGCACCGAGTGCGGCCGCTGCCAGTCGCAGTGCCCGGCCTGGAACACGGGCAAGCCCCTGTCCCCGAAGCTCCTGATCATGTCCCTGCGCGACCACGCGCACGCCAAGGCCCCGTACCTGCTGGCCGGCGGCGGCAAGGACATGGAGGGCAACGAGAAGGCCACGCCCGAGCAGCTCAAGGACGTCCCCGCCGCCGCCCTGGCCGAGGCCGAGCGCCCCCTCATCGGCACCGCCGAGGAGAACGGCGTCATCGACCCGGACGTGCTGTGGTCCTGCACCACCTGCGGTGCGTGCGTGGAACAGTGCCCCGTCGACATCGAGCACATCGACCACATCGTCGACATGCGCCGCTACCAGGTGATGATCGAGAGCGCGTTCCCGTCGGAGGCGGGCACGATGCTCAAGAACCTGGAGAAGAAGGGCAACCCCTGGGGTCTGGCCAAGAAGCAGCGCGTGGAGTGGACGAAGGAGGTCGACTTCGAGGTCCCGATCATCGGGAAGGACGCGGAGGACCTCTCCGAGTTCGACTACCTCTACTGGGTCGGCTGCGCGGGCGCGCTGGAGGACCGGGCCAAGAAGACCACGAAGGCCTTCGCGGAGCTCCTGAACATCGCGGGCGTCAAGTTCGCGATCATGGGCGGCGATGAGAAGTGCACCGGTGACTCGCCGCGCCGCCTGGGCAACGAGCCGCTGTTCCAGCAGCTGGGCCAGGAGAACGTGGCCATGCTGAACATGGCGTTCGGTGAAGACGATGAAGATCCTTCGACCCGTAAGCCGAAGTCGGCGAAGCGGATCGTCTCGACCTGCCCGCACTGCTTCAACACCATCGCGAACGAGTACCCGCAGCTGGGCGGCGAGTACGAGGTCATCCACCACACGCAGCTGCTGCAGCACCTGATCGACGAGGGCCGCCTCACGCCGGTCACCCCGGTCGACGGCCTGATCACCTACCACGACCCCTGCTACCTGGGCCGGCACAACAAGGTCTACACGCCGCCGCGCGAGATCATGTCCGCCGTGCCGGGCCTGCGCCAGCAGGAGATGCACCGCCACAAGGAGCGGGGCTTCTGCTGCGGCGCGGGCGGCGCGCGGATGTGGATGGAAGAGCGCATCGGCAAGCGCATCAACAACGAGCGCGTCGACGAGGCCCTGTCCCTGAACCCGGACATCGTCTCCACCGCGTGCCCGTTCTGCCTGGTCATGCTGACGGACTCGGTCAACGGCAAGAAGAACGACGGCCAGGCCAAGGAATCCGTCCAGGTCGTCGACGTCGCCCAGCTCCTGCTGGAGTCGGTCAAGGCCCCGGAGCCGACGGAGGCCGAACTGGCCGCCGCCGCCGCGCAGGCCGAGGAGGAGGCCGCCGCCGCCAAGGCGAAGGCCGAGGCGGAAGCGAAGGCCAAGGCCGACGCGGAAGCCGCCGCCAAGGCGAAGGCCGAAGCGGAAGCGAAGGCCAAGGCCGACGCGGAAGCCGCCGCCAAGGCGAAGGCCGAAGCGGAGGCCGAGGCCGCCGCGGCGAAGACGGCAGCTGACGTCGACGCGGAGCCCGAGACGAAGGCCGAAGCCGAAGCCGAAGCCGACGCGGACGCGGACGCCGACAAGGCGGAGGCTCAGGCCGAAACCGAAGCCGATGCTCCAGCCAAGGACGAGTCCCAGCCCGAGTCCAAGCCCGAGGACGAGGCCAAGGACGAGGCCAAGGACGAGGCCAAGGACGAGGCCAAGGACGAGGCCAAGGACGACGAGGTCAAGGACGGGGCCGCGGGCGCCAAGTAGGCCCCGGCACCGCACGCGAACGGCCGGTCCCCCACCAGGGGGACCGGCCGTCGCCGTGTACGCACTAGCCGCGCCCGCGCCCGCGCATCGCGAAGCCCAGCCCGGCCGCGCCCACCGCGGCCATGCCTCCGCCCGCGGCCAGCAGCACCGGGGTGTGGGACTTCGGAGCCGCGTCGACCGCCGCCGCACCGGCCTTCACGCCGCCCGGGACGACCCGGACCTGTGTCTCCGTGGCGACGACCGGCGACTTCGGGGCGACCGGCATCTCGACCGGCTGCCCGCCCCCCTCGACCGGTGGCGTCACCGGCGGAACCCTCGGCGAGTCCGCGAAGGCGGATCCCACGGGCAGCGCCAGGACGGCGGCGGCCCCGGTGAGGGCGGCGGCGGTACGGAGGGCGGTGCGGCGGGTGCTGCTCATGACAAGGGCTCTTTCTGTGCTCGTTCACGACTCCGTGGCGGCGACGGTCACAACCTACGGGCACAATATCTACGCATTCCATAGGCAATGTAACGAACCCCCGCAGACCTCGACGCAGCCATGTAAACCACCCGACCCCGGGTACCCCTAGGGGATGTCACAGGTCAGCCGCAAAGGCCACGTGTTCCGACGGCCGGGCCACGGCCGCCGCGCGGAGCAGGTACTTTCGATCACGTGGCTGGATTCAGGATCGGACGGGGCCGGGACAACAACCGCCCCCCGCAACAACCCCCGCACGCCCCTCGGCAGCAGCCGTACGGTCAGCAGCAGGCGCCACAGGCGCCGCAGCCGCCGTACGGCCACCAGCCGTACCCGAACGCCGGCCCGCCCCCGCAGCAGCACTGGCCGCAGCACGGCGGCTCAGGGGGCCACGACGAGCCCGAGTACTTCGACCCGTACGGCCGCCCGCAGCACGCGCAGCAGCCGCCGCAGGGCCAGTACGCGGCCCCGCACGAGCCCTCGTACGCGAACGACCCGGGTCACACCCAGGCCTTCTCCGTCGGCGAGGACCCGTACGGCAACGGCGCGACGTACCAGGCGGGCGTCGCCCCGGCCGCGCCCGCCGGACCGCGGCTGCCGTGGAAGGAACTGCTGCGCGGCATCGTCCTGCGCCCGGGGCCGACCTTCTTCCAGATGCGTGACTACGCCGTCTGGGGCCCGGCGCTGACCGTCACCTTCCTCTACGGCCTGCTCGCGGTCTTCGGCTTCGACAAGGCCCGTGAGGACGCGATCAAGGCGACCCTCACCCAGGCGGTCCCGATCGCCCTCAGCACCGGCGTGGCCTTCGTCATCTGCGGGCTGATCCTGGGCGGGGTCACCCACACCCTGGCCCGCCAGCTGGGCGGCGACGGCGCGTGGCAGCCGACGGTCGGCCTGTCGATGCTGGTCATGTCCCTCACGGACGCGCCGCGCCTGCTGTTCGCGATCTTCCTGGGCGGCGACAACATGCTCGTCCAGATCCTCGGCTGGGCCACCTGGGTGGCCGCCGGCGCCCTCTTCACCTCACTGATCAGCAAGTCGCACGACCTGCCGTGGCAGAAGGCGCTCGGCGCCTCCGCCATCCAGCTGGTCGCCCTGCTGTCGATCATCAAGCTCGGGACCCTCTAGCCCCGGGTACGCGAGAGGGGCCCGGCGCGCACTGCGCGCCGGGCCCCTCTCGTCGTTCACGCGTCGAGGACCTGGCCCTCGCGCTTGACCACGGGCGGCTCGACCGACCACGGGAAGTTGATCCACTCGTCGGTCTTCTTCCACACGTACTCGCACTTCACGAGGGAGTGCGACTTCTCGTAGACGACCGCGGACCGCACCTCGGCGACGTGGCCGAGGCAGAAGTCGTGGACCAGCTTGAGCGTCTTGCCGGTGTCGGCGACGTCGTCGGCGATCAGCACCTTCTTGTCGGTGAAGTCGATCGCCTCGGGCACCGGCGCCAGCATGACCGGCATTTCGAGGGTCGTACCCACGCCCGTGTAGAACTCCACGTTCACGAGGTGGATGTTCTTGCAGTCGAGCGCGTACGCCAGACCGCCGGCCACGAACACCCCGCCGCGGGCGATGCTGAGGATGATGTCCGGCTCGTAGCCATCGTCGGCGATGGTCTGCGCCAGCTCGCGGACGGCGTTGCCGAACCCCTCGTAGGTCAGGTTCTCCCGTACTGCGCTCATGCCTCGTGCCTCACCTGGGTGCGGTGGAAGTTCTGGAAGGACCGCGAGGCGGTCGGCCCGCGCTGGCCCTGGTACCTGGACCCGTAGCGGTCACTGCCGTACGGGAACTCCGCGGGCGAGCTGAGACGGAACATGCACAGCTGCCCGATCTTCATGCCCGGCCAGAGCTTGATCGGGAGCGTGGCGAGGTTCGACAGCTCCAGCGTCACGTGCCCGGAGAAGCCCGGGTCGATGAAGCCCGCGGTCGAATGCGTCACCAGTCCCAGCCGGCCGAGGCTGGACTTCCCCTCCAGTCTGGAGGCGATGTCGTCGGGCAGCGAGATGACCTCGTACGTCGAGGCGAGCACGAACTCGCCCGGATGCAGGATGAAGGCCTCGTCCCCTTCGGGCTCGACCAGCCGGGTCAGATCCGTCTGCTCGATCGCGGGGTCGATGTGCGCGTAGCGGTGGTTCTCGAACACCCGGAAGAACCGGTCGAGACGCACGTCGATGCTGGAGGGCTGCACCATCGACTCGTCGAACGGGTCAATGCGAACCCGTCCGCTGTCGATCTCGGCCCGGATGTCTTTGTCGGAGAGAAGCACGTCCCGAGGATACGCAGAGCGCGCGGGCCACCCCCAATCGGAGCGACGCCCGCGCGCCCGCCTTCCCCGGCCTGCCGGACCGCCCGCCTAGCGCTTGACGCCGCCCACGGGCACCGCGTGCCTCAGCCGCGCGCACCGCGGACAGCGCAGCAGCCGCCCGGGACCGATCCGGCCGGCACCGAGGTGCTGCAACGGGAACGAGGCGGTACTGAAAACATGCCCTTCGGCACAACGGACGACTGTGTGCTCCATCGAGTCCCTTTCCCCAACGAGCCGTACTGCGATGAATCGCCACATTAGGGGATGATCGGGACCCACTCCAGCCGCCGCTCCGCCCCCTCACGCTACGCCCCAACTCCCGCACGCACGAACCCTGCTGCACCACTTCCGGGACCGCCGCACCACGGGGGAATTCACCGCAGGTCGATCATGGGGTACAGTGTGCAACGGTAAGGCTCCAGGCAACTGGACCGCCGTGCGGATGTAGTTTAATGGTAGAACATGAGCTTCCCAAGCTTATAGCGCGGGTTCGATTCCCGTCATCCGCTCTTGCAAGAAGGCCCAGGTCAGCGACCTGGGCCTTCTTCGTTGTCTAGACCTTTCAGAGCCCACGCGCCGTTCGTATGCCACAAGTGCCGCAGCAGCGCGTCAGATTGGGCCCCCGTTCGCCAACGTCCCGGCGGTCGAGAAAATCCGATCCAGGTGGTGATGGAGCACCGCGATCGCCGACTCCGGGCTCCGCTGACCCACGAGGATGCTGGTACCCATGGTCGCCGCCATCGCGAGCAGACTGATCGCCTCCGTGCGCGCGTCGGCGTCCGGGTCGGCCAGGCCGGCCTCCTGGGCCTGTTCGAGAAGTCCGGTCAGAGCGTTCTCCGCGGCGTCGGGGTTGTCGATGAAGGGCTGGGCGGCCAGCGCCTCGTCGGTCACAGACAGAATGGCGTACGAGCTGTACAGCAGGTGGAACGTGCGGCTCTCCTCATCGGTCGGCAGCGAGGCCAGCAGCAGCGCCTCCACCGTGGCGCGCGGGCCCGGGTCCGGGCCGACAGCGGCCAGTCGGGCGCCCACCCTCGCGGTG
Organism: Streptomyces sp. NPDC031479; assembly: GCF_055581065.1. Classification (NCBI taxonomy): domain Bacteria; kingdom Bacillati; phylum Actinomycetota; class Actinomycetes; order Kitasatosporales; family Streptomycetaceae; genus Streptomyces; species Streptomyces sp. NPDC031479. Next base: position 352,415 of record NZ_JBVIKC010000001.1, on the reverse strand, counting down.
AAGCGGTCGGTCAGGTGTCGGAGGCCGTAGAAGAGCAGCTTTTCCTTGGTCTCGAAGTAGTACTGCACGAGCCGGAGCGACACACCGGCCTCCGCGGCCACGTCCCGCATGCCGACCGCATGCAGCCCGCGCCGCCCCGCGACCTGGATGAGCGCCTCGGCGATCTGGGCGCGCCGCTCCTCGTGATCCACACGCTTCGGCATGTTCCTGTGTCTCCGCCTGTCGATAGTGGGTTCGCGGTCCGCTACCCGAACCCCTTCATGATACCGCCGTACCACATTGGTGGTACAGTCGTACCACGACGAACGGATCTTCCCAGGAGGTGCCGCCGTGCCCGAGAACACCGCCCGCGTACGCCGCGATGTCGGCCGCTACATCAACGACACTCTGCGCGACCGCTACTTCGCCGCCGCGGACGTGCTCTACGCGATGGGGGCACCCGTCCGCTCCGAGACGGATGTGGAGACCAGCTTCGGCACCACCCACGTCTACCGGTACGGGCCTTCGGACCCCGCCGCCGAGTCCCGGACCCCGATCGTCCTGATCCATGGCGCGGGCTACAGCTCGGCCATGTGGTACCCCAACACCCCCGGTCTCAGCCTCGACCGCCCCGTCTACGCGCTCGACACGCCGGGCGACGCGAACCGCAGCGTCCACCGCGAGCCCATGTGGCAGCCCGAGCGCGCCGCCCAGTGGATGGACGAGGCCCTCGACGCCCTCGGCCTCGACCGGGTCCACCTGGTCGGCTCCTCTTACGGCGGCTGGCTGGTGCTCAACCAGGCCCACCGCCGACCCGGACGGCTCGCCTCCGTCACCGCCCTCGACCCCGGCGGGCTGGAGAAGGTCGGCCTGCGCTTCTTCGCCTGGGTCTTCGTGAGCCTGTTCGCCACCTTCGCCCCCAAGGCGCTGCGCCCCCGGCTCGCCAAGTGGCTGGACCAGCCGGTCATAGCCGTCCCCGAGATGCGCAAGTGGATCCACCTCGGCGCCCGCGCGTACCGGATCCGCCGCCCCGCACCCCTGCCGCTGGCCGAGGACGCGCTGCGGTCCATCCGGACCCCGCTCTACGTCATCATGGGCAAGCACAGCCTGCTCGTACACCCCAAGCGGCAGCTGGAGCGCGTACCGCGCCTCGTCCCCGGAGCCCGCGCCGAGATCATCACCGCGACCGGCCACGGACCGCAGATCGACCACCCGGACGTGGTCAACGCCCGGATGCTGTCCTTCATGGAGGACGCCGATTCCCTCGACCCTGCTGCGGTCGAGGCATAGGGCTACGGCAGGGAGAAGCGGCCGTAGGCGGCGCCCACTCCGTGCCACAACGTGCCAGTAGGGGCGGTAAACAGCGGTCAACACGGGGTCGCCGGAAGCAGCCCGGACGGATCCGCCGGCGAATATCCCCGCAGGTCAGCGGGCATATGCACACCCAAGTACCGGGTGATTCCCAAGCCTATAGCGCGGGTTCGATTCCCGTCATCCGCTCCATGACAAAGCCCCAGGTCACCGGCCTGGGGCTTGTTTGCTGTCTAGACCTATCTGGGCCCGCGTGCCGCACGTGCCATAAGTGCCTTACCGGGGCGTCAGGTTGGGCTCCGAGACGCCGCACCCGGCGCTGTGAGGGTTGTGCGCAGCAGGTCCAGGAAGACGGTGGCCGCGGGGCTGGAGGGGCCGTCCGTCCGCCAGGCCAGAGCGACCCGGGCGCGTAGCGGCGGCTCGGTGATCTGCAGCGTCCGCAGCCCGAGGGCTGCCGCCGCGCCGACAGGGAGAGCGGGAACCACCGCCACGCCGAGGCCGCGGGCGGCGAGCTGTGCGAGGAACGGCAGAGCGGCTGCCTCGAAGGCGATACGGGGCCGGAACCCGGCCTGCGCCGACGCACGGTCGAGTACTCCACGGATACCCGTGCCACGCGGCAGGCTGATCAGCGGGCGATCGCGGAGTTCGGCCAACGGAATGCTCGTGCGGTCCGGGGGCGTGAGGGCGGGGTCGTCCGGGGCGACGGCTGCGACCAGAGGTTCGTCGACCAGGACCTGGACGGAGATGCCCGGTGGCGGTTCCTCGTGCGCGAGTCCGATCACGGCGATGTCGAGCTCCCCACGATTCAGTGCAGTGAGCATCCGCTCCGAGGCGTCCTCCGTCAGGGCGATCTCGACCTGGGGGTGGTCCTCGTGGAAGCCTGCCAGTACGGCGGCCAGGTCGAACTCATGGGCTGCCGCGGCTGCGCCCGAGACGAGGCCGAGGGTGACGTGACCGCGTAGCAATCCGGTGAACTCGTCAGCGGTCTGCCGTACCGCTTCGACGGCGGAGAGCGCGGCCCGCGCGTACGGCAGTACAGCCTCGCCCACCTCCGTCAGGGTCACCGACCGGCCGGAGCGGTCGAGCAGCGGGTGCCCGAGTTCCTTTTCGAGCTGGCGGACTTGGGCGCTCACACCCGGCTGCGCCAGGTGCAGACGGGCGGCGGCGCGGGTGAAGTTGGCTTCCTCCGCGACCGTGACGAAGTACCGCAGCTGCCGGATGTCCATAACTCATCATTCTAGTTGTGAGACATGCAAACTCTTGGACTTATGGCGGGGCTGCCGAGAGCCTTGAGGTCATGGGGAACAAGACGCACCGGAGACCAGCGGCAGACATCAAAGCCGCGATCGCAGCCGAACGCCGAGAGCTGGCGGCCGTGCTCGACGGCTTGTCGGCCGAGGAGTGGGACGCTCCGAGCCTGTGCGGGGGTTGGCGGGTACGGGAGGTCGCGGCCCACATGACGATGGGGTTCCGGTACTCGCTCCCCAAGATGGCGCGGGAACTGATCAGGGCGCGAGGCAGCCTCCACCGGATGACCGACCTCTGTGCCCACAAGGACGCGGCCGCCCATTCGACACGCGAGCTCGCCGCATTCCTCGGCGACAACGCGGATCACCCCTGGAAGCCGCCGGTCGGCGGGATCGAGGCGGCCTTGGGCCATGACGTGGTCCACGGCCTGGACATTACGGTCGCGCTGGGCCTCGACCGCCGGGTTCCCGAGGACCGCGTACGCATCCTCCTGGAGTGCGTCGACGCCAGGACCCTCACGTTCTTCGGAGCCGACCTGGGCGGCATCGAACTCCGCGCCGACGACCTCGACTGGTCCTTCGGTACTGGAACGCCACTTTCCGGTGCCGCACAGGATCTCCTCCTGCTCGCCTACGGCCGACGGCTCCCGCCGGGGCACCTCCGCGGCGAACCGCGTGACCGCTTCGTCGCCGCGCGGGTGGCGTGACGGACATGCGCATCCGACTCCTCCAGGGGCTCGCCGTGCTCGCCACCGGGCTGCTCGCCGGCGCATTCGGCTACGGCGCGGCCAACCTCGTCCCCACCTTCAACGCAGTACCGCTCGACATGCGGCTGTCGTTCCACGCCGAGCTGATGAAGATGAACGGCATCACCATGCAGGCCGCGATGGCCGCGTCGACACTGAGCTCCCTCGCTCTCGCGACCCTGACACGCGGCCGCGCCCGGCTGATCTCGGGTACGGCAGGTCTGCTGACCCTCGCTTCGTTCCTGATAACCCGGCTCGGCAATGTGCCGATCAACGGCCGGATCAAGGAATGGGCGCTCACCTCGGCACCGGTCGATCACGCGGAGATCCTGCGGCGCTGGGAACTCTTCAACGACCTGCGCACGCTCACCGCCCTCATTGCGTTCGCTCTGCTCATCACCCTCTCTCTGAAACCGATTGCGGGAGCAATTCCAGGCGCCAGCGGCCCTGCCGGCGGCGGAAACCCGCAGTCGATCCGCGCCCTTGCGCCTCCGTGAGGCACCGCCATGAGGGACGTGCCCCAACCGTGCCCTGAGGGACGGTCAACAGCGGTCAGAACCGGAGCGCAAAGAGGCCCCAGAATGCGCTTCGAAGGGTCGATTCCCGCAGGTCAGGAGCCATACGAACAGGTTCCGCGCCATAGATTCCCAAGCTTATGGCGCGGGTTCGATTCCCGTCATCCGCTCCACTGCAAAGCCCCAGGTCAACGACCCGGGGCTTTTGTGTTGCCTGGACCTCTCCACCCCTCACGAGTCGGCCTGCGGCCACATCTGGCGCCAGCACGGGCCAAGACCACGCAACAGATCCGCACGGACGTGCGACACCTTCGCCTTCCTGACGTTCCGTCACTCTTGCAGACCCTTTTTTACGATTTGGCGTCTATTGCTGTGAAATATGCGTCAATACTGCCGGGTGACGGCGCATCACTGCCTCTGACAGGGAGTCGCTCTGCCGTCCCCCGCTCGGGGTGAGCCTGCGCGCCGACGCAGGCAGGGAGCTTGCGGCCCTGAGCAGTCACCGTCGCGGGCGCTCGGAATCCTCCTCGGGGAGTACTGAGGATCGAAGCAACAAGAAAGGTCCTGCTATGGCATTGGATGTCATCCGGTCGGCTCCACCCGACGCAAGCCCTCAACGCAGTCTGCTCAAACGGGGAGCCTTCGCCCTGCTCCCCGCAGCGCTCCTGGCGTCGGCCGCCCTGGTCCCGAACCTCGCTCACGCCGCGGAATCCACCGTGGGGCTGGGGACCGCCACCAGTTACGCGGTTCTGGCCGGTTCGACGATCACCAACACGAACCCCACCATCATCAACGGCGACCTGGGGCTCTATCCGGGCACATCGGTGACCGGCTTCCCGCCCGGCATCGTCAACGGGGTGCAGCGCGTGTTCCCCAACGCCGCTGCCGGTCAGGCGAAGTCCGACCTCGTCGTCGCCTACGACGACGCGGCAGGACGGGGACCCGGGACCGTGCTCGCTGCGGCCGAGATCGGCGGACTGACGCTGGCGCCCGGCGTCTACACCGCCCCGTCGTTCGTGCAACTCACCGGGACGGTCACACTCGACGGCCAGAACGATCCCAACTCCGTCTTCATCTTCCGGATCCCCTCGACCCTGACCACGGCTCCGGCGAGCGTCGTGGCCTTCATCAACGGAGCAAGTGCCTGCAACGTGTTCTGGCAGGTGGGCAGCTCCGCCACCATCGACACGACCACCCAGTTCAAGGGCAACATCCTGGCCCTGCAGTCCATCACGCTGAACAACAGCGCCGTGATCCAGGGCCGTGCCCTGGCGCGCAATGGCGCGGTCACGATGGACAACAACACCATTACGAGGCCGGACTGCGCCGTTGGTCCGCCCGGACCGAGCGGACCTCCCGGACCCAGTGGACCTCCCGGACCGACCGGCAGCCCCGGCCCGACCGGCAGCCCCGGCCCGACCGGTGCCCCCGGCCCGACCGGCAGCCCCGGCCCGACCGGTGCCCCCGGCCCGACCGGTGCCCCGGGCCCGACCGGCAGCCCCGGCGCCCCCGGCGCACCCGGCGCACCCGGCGCACCTGGCGCACCCGGCGCTCCCGGTAACCCCGGCGCCCCTGGCGCACCCGGCGCACCTGGTAACCCCGGGGCACCCGGCGCCCCTGGTGCCCCTGGTCCCGACGGCGCCCCTGGTGCCCCCGGAGCCCCTGGCGCTCCCGGCGCTCCCGGCCCGACCGGCGCTCCTGGCCCGACCGGCAGCCCCGGCGCCCCTGGTGCCCCTGGCGCACCTGGTGCCCCCGGCAGCCCCGGCGCCCCCGGCCCGACCGGCAGCCCCGGCGCCCCCGGTGCCCCCGGCGCACCTGGTGCCCCCGGCAGCCCCGGCGCCCCCGGCCCGACCGGCAGCCCCGGCGCCCCCGGTGCCCCCGGCCCGACCGGACCCGCAGGACCCACAGGACCTGTCGGACCCACCGGACCCGCAGGACCCAAGGGGCCTCGCGGAGACAAGGGCGAGAAGGGGCACCATGGCCACGACAAGGACGAACACGGCAACCACGACCACGACAAGGACGAGCACGGCAAGGACGAGCACGGCAAGGACGAGCACGGCGACCACGACCACGACCAGGACGAGGGCGAGGGCGACAACGGTCAGGGTGACCACGACGAGGGCAAGCCGCCGTGGGCCAACTTCCTTCCGAACGGCCAAGCCGAGGCTCCCGGCCACGCTGGTCCCGGCCACGCGGCCAAGAGCGTCAACTTCGCCCACGTGAGCGCCGCCACCAGCCAGCAGCCGGCGGGGGCCGGATCAAGCAGCGGGACCGGCATCACGGCCGCCTCCGCGGCAGCGCTGGCATTCGTCGGAGGCTCGGTCGTCTTCACCAGGAGGAGGATGCGGCGAGGTACGACAACGCGACAGGAGTAGCCCATCGCAGGCGTGACCGCCTCACGCCCCTGACCCATCGGTGTCGGGCACTCGGCCCGATCCTCGAACGCTTCGCCCTCCCGTCGCCGATGGCTGCGTACGCATCGGCGGCAGGGGCTGGAGCTCGATCAAGCGCGTAGGACGTCACGTCCGCCGTTCGGCGGCTGAGCCCCTGGGCACATCGTCCAGGGGCTCAGTGGTGCTCGCGAGTGATCGATTCGGATTCACGGACGCGCCGGCCGGCGATGTCATGGTCCCGGTCGGCGAAGGGCGGGTCATTCCGCGCCGGTGTAGGACTTGATGGCTTCGTCGATGAGATGCCGGGTGCTGTCCGGGCTCAGCGCCCGGGCCTGCAAGTGCGCATACATATCGCGGTAGAGCCGAACATCGGAACGTTTCTCCAGATAAACGTCGCTGGTGAACCTTTCCAGATACACCACGCTCATATCGGCGGCGTCGGCGAACTCCAGCAGCGAGAACTGTCCCGAGACACCCGGGTGCGCGCCCGCACCATGGGGGAGAACCTGCACGGTGATGTGCGGCTGGGCACCGAGACGGGTCAGACGGTCCAGCTGCTTGCGCATGACCTCGCGGCTGCCCACGACGCGCCGCAGCGCCGATTCGTCCAGCACGACCCATAGACGCAGCGGGTCGCGCGGGGCCCCCAGCCGGTCCTGGCGCCGCAGCCGCACCTGGAGGCGTGCGCCGGCCTGTTCGGCCGTGACATGAGGGATCGTTCCTGCGATGACCGCCCGGGCATAGGCGGGAGTCTGCAGCAGGCCGGGGATCACCAACGGCTCGTAGAGCCGGATCGAGGCCGCCTCGGCCTCCAGGCCGATGTAGGGGCCGTACGGGATGTCGCCGTAGGAGTTCCACCAGCCCTGCTGACCCGACTCCCGGGACAGCTGCATCAGGTGGTCGACGCGCCGCTGATCCTGAACTCCGTACAACCCGCAGAGATCGCGCACATCGCGCGGCTTGGCGAGGCGGCGGCCGTTCTCCAGCAGGCTGATCTTGGGCTGGGAGATCAGCAGGTGTTCCGCCACCTGCTGTGTCGTCATACCGCTGATCTCCCGGAGCCGACGTAGCTCCGACCCCAGTCGGCGCCTGCTGACGGTGGGATTGACAGCGCCACTCACAGGACGCGCACCTCCGCTCGGAAAACCTTGCACAGGCGAGCAGATTGCCACGGCACGGTCGGCTCGATCCGCTTTTGTGCCGTGTCGTGAACGGCGACAACCGAACCGTCCACATTTTCCGGTTCACATAACAAGAATCGAAATATCCTCACATCGGCGCCCCATCCGCGTGAATTACGGATTGCGCAGAGAATTCCCGCCCGAATCACAAGCCGGTACGGATTTCTGCGCAATATGCCAGGCTCCGGAGGCAGCCGTGAAGTGCCTCGCTCCGCGGTCGCCGTCATGCGGACCTTCGGCGTGCGTGGCAGCGTGATCCGAGAGGAGTCCGTACCCCCACGCATCTAGAGGAGCGCCGTCATGGACGGTACGCAGGACAAGCGTCAGGAGCCGGGCAAGAGCACGGGCCGCGAGGCTCAGGAGCACCATCGCCCCGGAGACCCCGCGCAGCCCCGGCCGGGCAGGCAGTCCCGTGAACAGGAAGGGACGCCCGGTCAGAAGAAGGGCTCGCGCCGCCGCGAGGACGACCTGCTGCGCGAAGAGGACCTGCACGACGAGGGGCTCTGACCGGCGCACCGCAGGCCCGGGGCCCGGCCGGTACGCACCACTCCGGCCGGGCCCCGTCGCATCCCGCCCGACCCCACGGCGGCGCCGCGCCCTCGGCTCGGCCGCCGTGGGCTCCGGGTCAGCCTGCCGTATCGGCGGCGCCGTCCCCGGGCTCGGTGGTGGCGACGAGGAGCTGGGCGGCCTGCGTGATGTTGTCGGCGCGGACGGCGCGGGCCATCGCTTCCCGGGCGGCGTCGGCGGTGGTGTCCGGGGGAACCACCAGCAGGGCGAAGTGGTCGTTGTGGCCGCGGGTGACGAGGACGGTGTCGTCGCCGACCGGGTCGGAGTCGAGGTGCACGACCTGGTCGTCGACGACCAGGCGGGTGGGGACTCCGTTCCAGGCGGAGGCGTCCACGCCCACGCGGGTGATCGGGCCGAGATGCCCGGTCAGCACTCTGATCAGCGCCGGCAGCTCGGTTCCGATGTCGCGGGTGCGCGGCCACCAGGCGCCGTCGAGGAGCCCCTCCCGGGACCGCGTGGTCTCCAGCCGGAGCACGGCCGCGCCGGGCCGGATCGCATGGTGGATCGCATCCGGCAGGAGCAGCGGGGGTGTGGGGGGGCCGTCTGAGTCAGCCATGTGGGTTCACCCGTCTACGGGGACCTGTGGTCCTTTCACACTACGCCCACCGCCCACTCCACCGCCTACCGGAAAATACCTGTTCAGAACGGCCAAAACCCGCCGAACGGGCGTATGGTGAAAACACCGGGAGTACCTCGCACACCGGCTTTCATGCGGGTGTCGTTTCCGGCGATCGCCTAAAGACCGGGCTGCCGACGGGCAGTCCGGGGGCAGGTCCGCATCATGACCACGACCCTCGACCGGACCGCGCCCCGCGACCTCGCCGCAGTCCCGGCCCGCTTGTCCCTCACCCCGAAGACCACGCTCGCCGGCCAGCTGGACGGGGCCTGGTGGCCCTACTCCCGCGACCTCGAAGCCGAGCTCCCCCCGCTTGCCGCCGCCCTGGAGGAATCCTGGGGTCGCGTCACCCGCGTCACCGTGAATCCCACCCGCTGGCCCGTCGTACCGCACACGGTGCCCATGGACGGGCGAGTGCTGCACGTGGGCTGGTTCACCGAACAGGACCCCGACAAGCTGATCCTGCTCTCCTACACCGTCGGGCGCTGGGACCTCCTCGTCATCCCGCCCGAAACCGCACCCGCGGCCGCGGCCCGTCTCATGGCCGCCGCGGCGATACCGGGCAGCGTCCTCACCCCGGGCATGCTGATGGCCAACGAAACCGTCATCGGACGCGGCATCCGCGACGCGGGCCGCCGGGAGGCCACCTGGGAGGGCGAGGGCGGGGCCTGCATGTCCCCGTTCGGGGACGCGATGGGACGAAGCTCCCTCCCGCTGTCCGCGAACGGCTGGAGGTGAGCTCCGTGGAGACCATCGCCCTCCTCGCACGACCTTCCTCCGGACCTTCCTCCGGGCGGGGTTGACGGGCGGGGCCCCACGGCACAGGCAACCGCCGGCGCACGCGAAAGGACGCGGTCATGGCCACACTGCGCGAACGCAAGACCTACCGCGAACAAGTGCTCCGGGTCCTGTACGAAGCCGTCGAGGGCAACCGCCTCCTCGGCATCACCGGAGCGCAGCTGCGGAGCGACCTCCGCATACCGGAACAGGACCTGGCGGCGGCCTGCACCTACCTGGCGGGCGAAGGTCTGATCACCGTCGACTGGGAACCGGGCAACACCCCCGCGATGGTCACCCTCACCCACGTGGGAATCCGGCACATGGAAGCCGAGGAGGAAGGGGCGGTCTAGCGGAGGGGCGGTCTAGACGCGGGCGAACTCCTCGGTCTGGTGGGCGAACTCCTGGGCCATGGCGGCGCTGACCGTCGGCCTGGTCCCGCGGATCGTGCGCAGGTAGTCCTCGGTGGTGGGGCGGGCCCGGGCCCCGGTGTCGAAGGTGCGCTCGAACTGGACCTGTGAGACCGTGCGCGCCACATGGGCGATGTCGGCGGGGGTGAACCCCTCGCTGGCGGACGCCAGCGCCGTGCTGTCGGCCTGCGCGCCCGCCCGGGCCAGATAGCTCTCCCACAGGGCGGTCCTCGCGCGGTCGTCGGGCGGGCCGATCGGCAGCACGTAGTCGAACCGGCCGTGCCGCAGGAACGCGGAGTCGAGGGTGGTCACGTCGTTCGTGGCGCAGACGAGCAGCCGCCCGTCCTGGCCCCGGAACCGGACGATCGCCTTGAGCAGTTCGTTGACGACGCCGACCGCGGTCGCGTCCGCACCGCTCCGGGTCCCCGCGATCTCCTCGACCTCGTCGATGAAGACCAGGACGTGGTCGAGCCGGGCGATCTCGTCGAAGCGCCGGTTCAGCCCGCTGGCCAGCCCGTACTCGGCGGCCAGCCGGGCGGGGAACAGTTCGAGGAACGGCCATCCCAGACGGCTGGCGATCGCGTGCGCGAACGTGCTCTTCCCCGTCCCGGGCGGCCCGAACAGCATCACCGCCCGCGGCGGCTCCACTCCGTGCCGGGCGGCCATTTCGGGATGGGCCAGTGGCAGGACCAGACGCCGCTCGATGAGCTCCTTCTCCCTCTGCATGCCCGCGACCTTCTGCCAGAGCCCCCCGGGCGGCAGCTCCGCTCCCAGCGACGCGAGCATGCTGACCGCCTGCGGGGTCACCCGCCCGCGCTTCTCGAAGAGGACCAGACCGGGACGGGCGTCGAAGCCGCAGTTGTGCAGGGCGGTGGCACCGGTCTCGCCGTCGGGCAGGGCCGCGTGCACCGTTCGGACGCCGTCGGCGAACAGCCGGTGCTCCAGGGCCGTGATCAGGTCGCTGCCCAGCCCCCGGTGCCGCCAGTCGGGCGCCATGCAGATGCGCAGGATCCACGACCGGTCGCCCTCCACCCTGCTCACCGCGGCGCCGACCACCACCTCGTCCGCGGTGGCCACGACCGCCGGATGGAGGGCCTGGAGGGCCGCCACCGCGTCCGACAGCGGGAAGAGGGGTGGCTCTTCGGCCGTACTGCTCTCCGCGTCGACCCGGATCACCGCTTCCAGATCGTCCGGGGTGTAGTCCCTGACATGCCAACCCGTCATGGTCAGCTCCGTGTGCTCGGCCGTACTCCCATCATCGGCCGATGTGCGCGCGATGCGCACGCCGGGCGGACCGTGTGGCGTGCCCGGTCGCCGGGGAGCATCCTGGAGGCCATGCCGCCCGTGCAGCCCGGACGCCGGCCCGCCGGCCGGTTGGAGGCAACAGGATGACCGTCGGAGGGCGCGGGGACCCGGACCGCTCGGAGAGCTTCGGGGAGGAACTGCTCGGGCTGCTCCTGGACCGGGCGCACGAGCTGCCGCCGCACATGGTCGGCCCGCTCGTCGCCACGACGGTGGCCCGGTTGGGGGGCCGCGAACCGCAGATCCTGCTCCAGGACTACGGACTGCAGCAGCTGGTCCCCCTGGACGCCGCCGGCGGCGTGGCCGCCGGGGGCGCGCAGCCCATCGACCGCTCCGACGCCGGGCGGTGCTTCCTGGAGTCACGCCCGGTCGAGGTCCCGACGGCCGACGGCGTACGGGTGCACCTGCCCCTGCTGGACGGCGGCGACCAGGTGGGGGTCCTCTCGGTCACCCTGGACGGGATCGACGACGACGACCGCCGCCTCCTGCGCAGGATCGCGGGCCTGGCGGCCGACCTGCTGCAGACCAAGAACGGCTACACCGACCTCTTCTTCCGGACCCGCCGCAGCGAACCGATGAGCGTCCCTGCGGAGATCCAGTGGTCCCTGCTGCCCCCGCTGTCGATGGTGATGCCGCGCGTCGCGGTCGCCGGGGTCCTGGAGCCCGCCTACGCCGTGGCGGGGGACAGCTTCGACTACGCCCTGAACGGCGACGTCCTGCACCTGGCCATGGTCGACGCCATGGGGCACGGCCTGGACGCGGCCACGATGGCCACGGTGGCCATCGGCGCGTACCGGCACGCCCGCCGGATCAGCATCGAGCTGTCCGAGATCTACCTCTTCATGGACCGGGCCGTCGCCGAGCAGTTCGACCCCGACCACTTCGTGACCGCCCAGATGATGCGCCTGGACACGGACACGGGGCGGCTCCAATGGGTCAACGCGGGACATCCCGCGCCGATGCTGATCCGCGCGCACCGCGTCGTAGGCCGTCTGGACAGCCCCACGACCCTCCCCGTCGGATTCGGAGGGGCCCAGCCGCAGGTCAGCACGGTGGCCCTGGAGCCGGGCGACCGCGTCCTGTGCTTCACCGACGGCCTGATCGAGGAGCACGAGAGCGGACAGGAACAGTTCGGCGAGGAGCAGCTGATCGACTGGGTGAACCAGCTGGAGCAGGCCGACCACGGGATCCGCAGGGTGGCCCGGGAGCTCTCCCACACCCTCAAGCGGGCACGCGGCGAAACCACCTCGGACGACGCGACGCTCGTCCTGTTCGAGTGGCGCGGATGACGGAACGCCGTGACCCAGCGTGCCAGTAGGGACGGTGAACAACGGTCGCCGGGTGATTCCCAGGTCAATAGCGCGGGTTGGACTCCCGCCGTCCGCTCCTTCCCCGTGCCTGGTGACACCTGGAGGGGAGCGACATGGAGACCATCGCGGTCGCATCGGCACCCACACCGACGAGATCCGGCTCCTGGAGGCCGAGGAGGAGAAGCGCGGCTGGATCGGAGTTCGGATCCGTACGACGTGGAGCTTGGCGGGCTGATCCTGCCCGGTTTCCCTGTACGCCTTTGGGGCGAAGCCTCCGGCCGGCGGGATTCCGGGCCCGGCCCGACAGGGGAGATCCACCATCGTGGCAAACCGTGGAGCAGGAAACGTCATTCCGTACGAGGTCCAGGGCAGCGGTCCGGAGCAGGTCATCGCACTCCACCACTGGCTCAGCGACAGGTCGAGTTTCGACCATCTGCGGCAGCACCTGGACGGAGGCGCGTTCAGCTACGCGTTCGTGGACTGCCGTGGGTACGGCGAGGCGATGGACACCCCCGGCACGTACACGATGGAGGAAATCGCGGCGGACGCCCTCGCCGTGGCCGACGGCCTCGGCTGGGACACCTTCTCTGTTATCGGTCACTCCATGGGCGGCAAGGCGGCCCAGCAGCTGTTGCTGGACGCCCCCTCACGGATCCGCTCGATCATCGGCATCTCGCCCGTGCCCGCGTCCGGGTTCCCGCTCGAAGGGGAGATGTGGGAGCTGTTCGTCGGGGCCGTGGAGGATTCCGGCAACCGCAGGACGATCTTCGACGCCCTCACCGGCAGCCGGCACGACGACGCGTGGCTGGACGCCAGGGTGAACGGCTCGGAACGGTCCTCGCAGACGGCCCTGCGCTCGTACCTCGAATCCTGGACACGCGGCCCTGATATCCACGAGCTGGTCAAGGGAAACGCGACGCCAGTGCTTGTAGTGGCCGGTGCGAGCGACCCGGCGATGAGCCCCGACACCATGCGATCCACGTGGCTGCAGTGGTATCCGAACGCCGAGCTCGAGGTCTTCGACGACGCCGGTCACTTCGCCCCCGACGAAAGTCCGCAGGCCCTGGCGACGGCGGTCGAGAGGTTCCTCGCCCGCTAGACAGCCAGGGCGGCCAAGCACTCTGAGGCAGCCGTTCGGAACTGCAGACCACAACCCAGAACGCCCTCCCCCGGCTCGGACGGGAGGGAGGCCCGACGATCGGCCCATGGAACGCTCGCCCCGCGACAGCTCGCCCATTGGGTTATTTCCGCAGGTCAGACACCTTGCAGATCGTCTGCGCGCCACAGATTCCCAAGCTTATAGCGCGGGTTCGATTCCCCGACAGGGCGTCAGGTTGTTGCGCCGTGCCCCTTGTGAAGATCACCTCGCCCGGGCGGCCCGGCCGGATGCCAGGGGCGAGGGCGAGGGCACGAACATACGCCCGGTCCCAGCCGGGCTGGGCCGCCCGCTGTCGCCTGGCACCCGCTGGAGCCGGACGACTGGCCGGCGCGGACCCTGAGGTCCTTCGGCCGGGGCGGGGACCTGCTCGACGATGGCCACGGGGCGCTCGTCGGTTCCGCATGCAACCGGCGACCCAGACCTGGCGTGTCCCCGGGTACGCCGAGGAGAGAGGACCACGGCCTTGACCGCGCCGACCGCCACGTCGATCAAGCCCCGGAGCTGAGCCAACTCACGCTCCAGGGGCTTGAGCTCGTCTCGGACTGCCCTGCGTTCGGCGAGGCGGTTGTCCAGCGTTTCCTCGCCCGGGGCAGTTGACCCGCCAGGCGACACACCCCGTGGGACGGCCGGGGCCGCGGCCCCGGAACTCCGTTCAGAAGGCGCTCAGCGCGTCGCGGGTGTTGGTGCGGTACAGGCCGACCTTCGGGTTGGCGACGCTGCCCGGCTTGGCCAGCTGGAGGCTGACGCCGTCCGCGTTCGGCATGTGCTCCTTGTCGGCCAGGACGTTGACCTCGTCGGCCACGGGGCCGTTGCCACCCGACGGGTTGAGGTCCACGGCCGCGTACGCGGTGGCGCCGGGGTGCACCGGGTACGCCGGGGCGCCGCCCAGACCACCGGGGGCAGCGGCCTGGAGACCGAGCGCGCCGCCCTTGGCGCTGAAGCCGACGGTGGGGAAGTAGTCGAGACCGCAGGAGCTGGAACCGTTGTTGGTCACGGCGATGACGCGGACGGTGGCCGGAGCGCCCGTCGGGGAAGTGACCCTGACGGTCAGGTCGCGGGCCGAGCAGGGGTGGGCGTAGGCGTAGGAGTCACCGGTGGTGCCCCCCGTGCCCTTACCGCCCGAACCGGCCTTCGCCGGGGTGGCGGTGGCCGTACCGGTTCCGGTGACCTTGCCGGCGGACGGGGCGGCGGAGGCGTCCTCCCCGGACGGCGTCACGGTCCCGGTCGAGACCTGCTTGTCCGCGCTCTTGGACGCGGCGGGGTTCGCGGTCGTCCCGCCGGCGCTGTCCGAGCCGCCGCAGGCGGTCAGTGCCAGAGCGAGGCCGGCGGTGGCGGCGGCCAGGGCGGTGGTGCGGAGTCGGTAGGTGCGCATGGGGAACTCTCCGTTTCGGTGCGGGGGTCAGACGGAGGCTTCCGCTTCCCGCCTGACGAGACTTTGGGTGGGGCTGCTGTTCCGGTCGGCTGCTGCCGCAGGCGGCCGAGGGCGGCCGGTGGGGCGGGTGGGGGCCCTCCCGTTGCGACCGCCGAATCCGACCGCCGATCCGACCGCCGATCCGACCGGCGGACCGACGGGCTGATGACGCAACTGTGGGGCCGGTTTCGTCCCAGTGGCGTCTGGACCGGGATAGTAGGAACCCTGGAACGCTCCCGACCCCTCTCACCTGGGCGATCGGGCGAGCCTGGAACGTGCTTCCGGGATGAGGGGGAGGGTGGAATGGCCACGGAGACGGAGCGGTTCGCGGAGCTGATGCGCGAATTCAAAGAGCGCTCGGGGCGCAGCTACGGCATGCTCGCGAAGCGCCTGCACTCCAGCAACTCGACGCTGCACCGCTATTGCAGCGGCGCGGCGGTGCCCACGGATTACGCCCCGGTGGAGCGGTTCGCGCGAGTCTGCGGTGCCTCGGCCGACGAACTGGTCGCGCTGCACCAGCAGTGGCTGCTGGCGCTGGTGGAGCGGCGGCGGGGGGTGACGGAGGGGCAGGCCTCGGGGTCGGGGCCGGCGAACTCCGGGGCGCCGCGGGGCGGTGACGCCACGCCGGAGGTGCCGCCTGCATCGGCGGTGGTGGTGGCTGGGGAGGCTCCGGAGGTCCGGCCGCAGACGGAGACCGGCCCCGCACCGGCCCCGGCGTCCGCGTCCGGGTCCGCCCCGGTGCCCGGCCCTGCCGCTGCCGAGGCACCCGCCCCGGCGCCTACCCCCGCTCCCGCGCCGGCACCGGCGGAGGCACCCGCTCCTGCACCGGCGACGGAGACACCCGCACACGGCCCCGCCGCCCTCATCCAGCCGGGCCCCGCCCGGACCTCCGTACCGGGGGCCCGGCGTCCTCGGCTGCTGCTCGCCCTTGCGGCCGCCGTGGCCACCGCCGCGGTGGCGGGGACCGCCGCCGCCGTCTCCGCCATGGGAGATACGGGTCCCGGGGACACGCGCCACGGCGCCGCCCAGCCGTCCTCGCGCGAGCGGGCGGCGGCGGGCCCGGCCGTGCCGTCCGGCGGGTCGTCATCACCCACGCCCACAGCCGATTCCGCACCCCCGTCCGGCCCCGGACCGTCGTCCCCCCCGGCAACGTCCACGTCCACCTCGTCGGCCACCGCCAAGGAGGGGGCCTCCCCCGCCGCCCCGTTCACGGTCAACGTCCTGCCCGACAACTGGGACAGCCCCTGCGGCCAGTGGTTCGCCCTGGACAAGGCCCCCGGCACGGTCCCCCCGCCCCCCGCCGCGCAGGCGACCGAAGGGTGGGCCCGGGCCCTGCATGCCGTCCCGGCGGGGCACCTGCGCATGCAGCTGACCGTCCAGGGCGCCGAGGGCAGGACCGCGGTCCTGCACGCGCTGTACGTCCATGTCGTGAGCGGTGGCAAGGCTCCCGGCTGGAACGCGTACACCATGGGCGCCGGTTGCGGCGGCGCGCTGGTGCCGGCGTCCTTTGCCGTGGACCTGGACGACGCCTCCCCGAGGGCCAGGCCCGTACCCGGCAAGGAGGGCGAGCGGCAGACGGCCTCGACCGACTTCCCGTACAAGGTCTCCGCCACCGACCCCCAGGTGCTGAACATCGACGCCGCCACACTCGGTCAGGACGTCAGCTGGTACCTGGAGCTGGCCTGGAGCAGTGGCGAGCGCAAGGGCACCACCCGCATCGACGACCACGGCCGCCCGTTCCGCACGGTCGCCCTGAACGCCGGCCACAGCTATTGGTACAACGAGAACAACAACGCCTGGCTGCCGGACACGGGGTGAAGGACCCGTTGCACCCGGTCCGAAAAGCGGCCGCAGTCCGGACCGGCAGCCCTGCACGCTGCAGGGGCCGGTCCAGCTCCCCGGCTCCGCCGGGGGCGAACCGTCGCTCCGGTCGGGGTCGGTCGGCACTTCTGCGTCCGTCCCTGTTCGCGGGCGAGCATGGCGTCGGCCTCGCGTTCGAGGTCGACGTACGGATCGCCGCTGACGTCGACGGCGACGCGGTGGAGGGTGCCGCCGGTGAACGTGAAGGGTGCGGTACCGGGGTAGTCGGCGGTGCCGGCGTCGCCGCCGTCCTTGCCCACGTTGAGGCCCTCGCCGGCGAGGGTGAACCCGCCGGGCAGTAGTTCGAGGCGCACAGGTGGGAGCCGCCCTTCGTGACCCTGTGCATGAAGCGCTCGCCGCCCCCCTGGGTGCCGGCCGGGAGGTCCACGCGGGGGTTGCGCGGGGCGCAGCAGGCCTTCGGGGCAGGATCGGGGTGCGCCTTCGAGACGGGCAGACGCGTAGGCCACCGCGTCCTCGTAGGACACCTGGATCACGGGATGCAGCTCCCGCCCGTTCAGAGTGCTGCCCGCCCCCTGCGGCCGACGCCGGCAGGCACCCGGCACGTAGCTCCACCACTGCCGCCAGTCGTCCCGGTCCACCGGACCACGCGTCATCCGGAACACCAGCGCACCGGGCACGAGCCCTGCCGGACCGGCGCCCGGATATTCGGCGGGATCGAGCTCCCGCTCGGCAACCGTCACGTACCCCACCGCGTAACGACGCGTACGGACAAACGCCAAACGCCTGGTCCTTTGTCGGTGGACGCGCAAGGCCCGGACCGCGCGTCGCGGTCCGGGCCCCGTGTGCGCTGCCGCCCCGCGGCGGCGGCGCGTCAGCTCTGTGCGGTGTCGTCGCCCGGCTGCCCGGCGCCCTCGGCCGTGCCCGCCTTCTCGCGCATCTTGCGCAGCAGCTCCGCCTTCTGGTCGGCGGCACCCTGGCGGTCGCGGTTGCGGTGCGGACCGTTGTTCTGCCGTTCCGCGCGGGACAGCCTCTTGCGCTGGCCGCCGCCCTGGCCCACGGGGTTGTTGATGTTCTTGCTCACGGTCATGGGTTCTCCCGGTAACGGTGTGGCTGATCTACGGATGCATCGGTGGGGGGACGGGCGCGGTGACGTCGGAGGGCGTCAGCAGGGGCCCGTCACGCCCTCACTCGTAAATCGGGGTCTGGAAGAACATGACAATGACGTTACCCGGTCCCGTCGGCCCCGCGCACCAGGTCTTTCGCCTCCCCGGTGCCGGCCGGGCGTGGCGGAGGCGGGCTTTCCCCCCGCCGCGCCGGCCTTCACGTCGCCCGGGTGGCCAGGCCGTCGAGCAGGGTCGTGAGGCCGAAGCGGAAGAGGGACTCAGGGGAGAGGTCGGCGTCCGCGCGGGCCGCGGTGAAGGCCGGGAAGGTGCCGTTGCCCAAGAGGGCCGCCATGCGTGCCTGCTGGGCTTCCATCCACTGTTCGCCCGACACTCCGCTGGATCGCTCCGCGACCGCCTCCGGTTCCCGGTCGATGGCCTGGCCCCTTACGTAGGCGAAGAGCGAGATCGCCGCGTGCATGCGTGCGTCCGCGTCCGGATACAGGTCCTCCAGCGCGGTCAGTGCCCATTCGATGTGGCGCATTCCATTCGGGACGAGCAGCGGCCGGTTCAGGTTCATGGCCGCGGCCAGCCAGGGGTGGGCCCCGTACAGCCGCCACTGCGCCTGCGCCGACGCCTCCAGCCGAGCCCGCCAGCCGTCCCCCGGCTCCGCCCGCGGCAGCGGGAACTCGGCGAAGGCCGCGTCGGCCATCAGGACGACCAGTTCCTCCTTGTTCCGTACGTGCCGGTACAGGGACATCGCCGAGACCCCGAGCTCCGCTCCGAGTCGCCGCATGGTGAGGGCGGCCAGGCCCTCCGCGTCCGCGAGACCGATCGCCGTGCGCACGATGCGGGCCCGGACGGCCGAGTCGTCGGCCGGGGCGGCGGGCCGGGCGGGAGCCGCCGCGACCACCGTCCCGACTCCCGGTACGGCGCGGACCAGGCCCTCCTGTCCCAGGGCGGCCAGTGCCTTGCTCGCCGTGGCCATGGCCACGCCCCACCGTCGGGTGATCGCGCGGGTCGACGGCACCCGGTCCCCCGGGCGGAGCTCGCCGCTCTCGATCCGCCCCCGCAGTTCCGCCGCGATCCGCGCGTACGGCGCCCGTTCCGTCATCTCCACGCCCCCTGGTGCACTAGTACACACCCATGTTACTGCACTAGGCAGCTTTGCCTCTTCTGACTGTTCAAACGGGCTTGTGGTGTCTGTACGTTGTACACATCACCCCGAGAGAGGAACACGAAATGACCGGAACCGTACTGATCTCCGGCGCCGGCGTGGCCGGCCCCGCCCTCGCCTACTGGCTGTGCCGCCACGGCTTCACCCCCACCGTCGTCGAGCGGGCCCCCTCCCTGCGCACGGGCGGTTACGCCGTCGACTTCCGCGGTGAAGCGCTCGACGTCCTCGACCGGATGGGCCTCCTCGACACCATCCGGGCCCTCGACACCGAGATGGGCGACGCGGCCATGGTGGACGCCGACGGCAGGCAGTACGCCACCCTCCCCGCCGCGGTCTTCGCGGGTGACCTGGAGGTCCTCAAGGGCGACCTGGCCCGGCTGCTGTACGACGCCACACGCGATGACGTCGCCTACGTCTTCGGGGACTCCGTCACGGCTCTCCATCAGGACGCGGACGGCGTGGACGTCACCTTCGAGCACGGCGCGCCCCGGCGCTTCGACCTGGTCGTCGGCGCGGACGGGCTGCACTCCAATACCCGCGGACTGGCCTTCGGACCCGAGGAGCGGTTCGTGCGCCACCTCGGCGTCTACACGGCGGTCTTCAGCCTCGACAACTACCTCGGCATGAAGAACACCGGCCGGCTCTACGCCGCCGCGGGCAAGGCGGCGAACATCTTCACGGCACGCGGCAACACCGAGGCCCGCGCCGCGTTCCACTTCGCCGCGCCCGAGGGGCTGCCCTACGACCGCCGCGACCCGCGGGAGCAGCAGCGGATCGTCGCGGGGCGCTTCGCCGACGACGGCTGGGAGGTGCCCCGCCTGCTGACCGAGATGGCCGCGTCGGCGGACTTCTACTTCGACGCCAACGCCCAGGTCGAGATGGAGACCTGGGCCAACGGCCGGGTCGTGCTGCTCGGCGACGCGGGCTACTGTGCGGGCCCGACGTCGGGCCGCGGCACCTCGCAGGCCCTGATGGGCGCGTACGTCCTCGCCGGTGAACTGGCGGTGGCGGCGGGCGACCACGCCACGGCCTTCGCCGCGTACGAACACCTGATGCGCCCCTACGTCGCCGAACACCAGGCACTGGGCCGCGAGGGTGCGGAGCGGTTCTTCATGCCCGCCCCGACCCAGGAGATCCTGGACATGCTGGCCGCCGACGCCCCCGAGAAGACCCGCACCGAACCCATCAGGCTCCGCGATTACGCCGCATGACGTTCAGTCCAGGTGGTGGGTGTCGTTGAGGGCCCGCACCGTGGCGGTGCCGTCCTCCTCGTACGTCACCGTCGACAGCGAGGCCGCCTCGACCTCCATGCGGAACAGGCTGTGCGGCGGTGCCTGGAGGGCGAGGCGGAGCAGGGTCCTCACCGGCACGACGTGGGAGACGACCAGAACCGTCGCGCCGGAGTACCGGGCCAGGAGGCCGTCCCGTACGGCGGCGACCCGGCGGCTGACCTGCTGCACGGTCTCGCCCGCGCCCGAGGGCGGGCTGTCGGGCGAGGCGAACCACGCGCTCAGGTCGTCCGGGTGGCGTTCGCGCACCTCGGCGAAGGTCAGGCCCTCCCAGGCGCCGAAGTCCGCTTCCCGCAGGTCCCGGTCGACCTGGACGCCCAGGCCGAGGCGCGCGGCCGCGGCCCGGGCCGTCTCCTGGCAGCGCCGCATCGGTGACGTGACGACCGCCTCGATGCCGCCGCGGCGGGCGAGGGCGTCCGCTGTCGCCCGGGCCTGGCGGCGTCCGGCCGGTGAGAGTCCCGGATTCGACCCTCCGCTGCCGGAGATCCGCCGTTGCGGGGTGAGCAGGGTCTCGCCGTGCCGCAGCAGTACGAGCGTCGTCACGTCGCTCACTTCGCGGTCTGCGCCGCGAAGTGGTCCCGGACGGCGTCGGTCTGCTTCTCCATGACGTCGATGATGGCCTCGACCACCTTCAGGTCGGCGTCCTCGGCGATCTCCAGGATCCGCGACCACTCGAAGAAGCTGCGGGCCGGGTCGTTGGTGATGGGGCGCACCCGGATGGTGGCCTCGTAGCTCTGGACCCCGCTGGTGGGGGCGATGGCCCGGTAGGACTGGGTCTTGTTGATCTCGTCGCGGGCGGCGATCTCCTGCTGGACGAGGCCGCCGTTGAGCGTGAGCTTGAAGTCGTAACGGGCCGGGACCGTCTCGACCGAGCCGCCCTCCGTCCAGGTGACGTCGGTGTGGATGTCCAGGTCGCCCGGGGACACGATCGCCAGGATCTGCATGGCGTCGCGGACGGTGGCCCACACGGTGTCCGGGTCGGACTCCAGGACGGTGGAGTGGTACATGGTGTGCTTGCGCTGGATCTGGATCGGCACGGAGTGCTCCTTGGTCAGTTGGCGTCGTCGGTCTTGGCGACCAGGTGGTTGCCGAGGATCAGGTAGTCGATCTCGGTGCCCATGAAGCAGTTCAGGGCGTCGGCGGGGGTGCAGACGATGGGTTCGCCGGCGACGTTGAACGAGGTGTTGATCAGGCACGGGGTGCCGGTGAGTTCGGTGAACCTCCGCAGCAGGGCCGTGAGCCGCGGGGTTCCCTCGTCGGTCAGGGTCTGGATGCGGGAGGTGCCGTCCACGTGCACGGCACCGGGGATGCGGTCCTTGTACGCGTCGCGGACGGGGAAGACGAACGTCATGTACGGGGACCGGGTCTTGCGCCCCATCTCGAAGATCTCCGGCGCCCGCTCCTCCAGGACGAGGGGAGCGAACGGGCGGAAGGGTTCGCGGTGCTTGACCCGGGTGTTGATGATGTCCTTGATGTCGTCGAAGCCGGGGTTGGCGAGGATGCTGCGGTGCCCCAGCGCGCGCGGCCCGTGTTCGACGCGCCCGTCGAACCAGCCGATGACGACCTTCTCCGTCAGCAGCTTCGCCACGTGCTCGACGACCTCGTCGTCGTCGAGGCGCGTGGCGACGACGCGGCCGGCGAAGCCGGCGAGGGCCTCCTCGATCGCGCCCTCGTCGTAGGAGGGACCCAGGTAGGGGCTGACGGGTGCCGAGGCGGCGAGGACGTCCGCGGGGCCGGTGTCGGGATGGCCGAGCCAGGCGTGGGCCGCGGCCCCGATGGTGATGCCGGTGTCGGAGGCGCCGAAGCTGACCTCCATGTCCCCGAAGCGCGAGCCCTCGAACATCGGGGTGTTGTTCAGGCAGTTCAGGGCGACGCCGCCTTCGAACAGCAGCCGGTCGAGATCCGTCCTCCGCTCCAGGTGGCGGACCTGGTGGGCGGTGGCGACGTTCAGCATCTGCTGCGCGGCTGCGGCGACGCGGGAGGTGTATTCGAGGGTGTCCTCGAAGGGTCCGAAGTACTTCTCGAACAGCGCGTCGTGGCTGTGGAGGTCGTCGGTCCGCAGGGGCTCGGTGAAGGTGTAGCGGCCGTCGTCGTGCAGCCTCAGGAGGTCGTCGACGAACGGGTTCGGAGAAGGGGGCTCGGCGTATCCGGCCAGGCCCATCACCTTGTACTCGTCGTTGTTGGGGACGAAGCCGAGGAAACGGGTGATGCAGGAGAACAGGGTGCCGAGGGAGTACCGCGCGCCGGTGGCGGTGTCGTCGAAGACGGTGATCCGGCCGTCGCGGATCTCGCCCGTCAGGGTCGAGAAGCGTTCGGCGCGGCCGTCGCTGACGAGGAACGCGGAGTCCTTCATGCCGGCGAGGTAGTAGCCGGTCGTGGCGTGGGCCAGGTGGTGGGGGACGAAGCGGACCTTGGCGGGGTCGGGGCGGTGTCCGGTGCGGGCCTCGAAGTCCGCGAGGATCGCGTCGTGACCGACGACCTCGTCGAACAGGTCCGACATGTCGGCGAGCAGTCGCGCCTTCGCGTCCTCGGGTGCCGACGAGCCGCAGATGCCGTCCAGGATCTCGTCCCGGACCCGTGCGGACCAGTTCCAGGGGAAGGCGAACAGGTCGACGTCGTCGAACGTGATCCCGGCCTCCCCCAGGCACCAGTCGATCGCGTTCACGGGGAAGTCGGTGGTCTTCTTCTCCCGGTTGAGGCGCTCTTCCTCCACCGCGGCGACCAGCCGGCCGTCCACCAGGACCGCTGCGGCGGCGTCGTGGCCCAAGAGGTAGTGCTTGTTGACGCCGGTCGCGCCGAGGCGTTCGGAGAAGAACTCCGACACCCGGCTGAAACCGTTGCATCCCAGAACGATCACGTCGTTCCTTCCTGTGTGGGGGCTACTTGACGATCAACAGGTCGCGGAGCATCTCCCCGGCAGCGGGCGCCTGGCAGAGGCCCGCGCCGGTGAATCCGGCCGCGTACAGGAAGCGGCGGGCGGGGTGTTCGCCGATGAGGGCGTTGTTGCCGGGGCCGGCGTCGAAGTCGCCGGACCAGGCGCGGTGCAGGCCGGTGCCGCCCAGGGCGGGGAACAGGGTGCCGAGATGGCCGGCGATGCGGCCGAGCCAGGCCTCGCGGGTCTCGTCGGCCCCGGGCATGCCCATGGCCAGGAGGACGCGGTCCTTCCACGATCGGATCCGCAGGCCGGACGTGGCGTGCATCGTCATGGGCATCTCATGGTGCGGGGAGTCCGGGGCGTCGGTGAACAGCATCTCGATGGGGTGGGGCGTCATCGGCAGGTCGACCGATGCCATGGACGCCACCTCGCCGGACCAGGGCCCGGCCGTGCACACGATGCTGTCCGCCTTGATGCTGCCCCGAGGGGTGTGGACGGTGTTGTCGTCGTCGATGCGCGTGACGGGCGTGTGGGTGAACAGGCGGGCGCCGTGATTGCGGGCCGCGGCGGCGTAGCCGCGGACGATGTCGAGGCCGTCCACGTGGTAGGCCTCGGGGGACCAGGCGGCGGCCAGGACGGCGCGCTCGTCGATCAGCGGATTGAGTGCGGACGCCTCGCGCGCGCCGATCAGTCCGACGTCGACCCCGGCGGCCCGCTGGGCCTGGAGGTCCGCCTCGAAGTCGGCGATCTGCCGTTCTTCGGTGAACAGCACCATGAACCCGAGCCGCTTCAGGCCGAGGGAGGCTTCGGTGCGGCGGGCGAAGTCGTGATAGGCGCTCAGGCTGCGCACGGCCCGTTCGCCGGTGCGGGGGGCGCCGGGGAAGTAGGTGCGGACCATGCCCGCGGTGTGCGCGGACGCCCCGCCGCCGAGGCTTCCGCGTTCCAGCAGGACGGTGTTCACGCCGGCTTCGGCGAGGTGGCAGGCGGCGGAGGTGCCGATCACTCCCCCGCCGATGACGACGGCGTCAGCGCGTTCGGGTAAGGCGCTCAAGGTCTTCCCCCTCCTGTGGTGTGGGGTCCTGGCGGGGGACGGCCGGCACGGGCGCCGTCCCCCCGGCGGATTCCGCTCCGGACACGGCCTCGTGCCTCATCGGGCGCCCTGCTGGCGCAGGTGGTCTCCGGTCTCCCACGGGTACAGCTGGAGGTTCCAGCCGCCGAGGCAGTTGACGTAGAGGGCCATCTGGCTGGTGACGGCGTAGAAGTCGTCACGGTCGAGGCGGTCGAGGACCTCCAGGAACCGCTGGGTGAACGCCCACAGCTTCTCCAGGCCGCAGTAGCCCAGGAACTCGGCGGGGACGCCGACCAGGAGGCGGGTCATGTGGACGAGGGAGTCCATGCGCATGTCCTGGACGGCGGCGCGGACGAGTCCGCCGTAGGCCGCGTAACCCAGGGGCCGGGTCTCCCCGTTGACGAACAGGAGGGTGGGAAGGACGGTGCCGAAGTTGCCCGCCCGGGAGGGGATGACGCCCTGGTGGAGGTCCTCCAGCTCGACCGGCGGCGCGAGCCAGATCCTCTCGGTCTCGGCGTGGATGTCGGCGATCAGACGGGCGGCGTCCGCGTCGGCGGCGTGGAGCGCCGGGATGCTGTGGCCGCCCGGCTCGCCCGCGCGGCGGACCTCGGCGAGGATCTGCTTCTTCGTGGAGTAGACGGCGTCCCAGATCGCGGCCCCCGCTTCCAGCAGGGCGGGCATGTCCGCCTCGCGGATCCGGCCGACGGGAGTGGCGGGCATCGGCTCGGTCAGGGTGCCGTACTTGATGCCCAGGTGCTGCAGACCGGAGCAGAACACGGTGCCGTCGGGGGCCTCGCGCCGGTCGGGGATCCGGGTGGCGTGGGGCGTGTGCAGCAGGGCCGGTACGGGCGCCACGTGGTAGAGGTGCTCTCCCGCGATGAGGGCGTGCCCCTGGAGGCTCCGGTAGGGCAGGGACTCCCACAGGACGTCGGCGAGTGCCGGGTTGCGGTCGTCGAGATCGGCGGTGACCGTGATGCCGAGGTCGGCCCAGGAGATCTCGATCTGACGGACAGTTAACTTCTCGGACAAGGCGTTCCCCCGTGTGTCGTTGCGGCTTGCCCGAGGAGTAGATCGCCAACAGACCTGCCCGAGGCAGGCGTTGAACACATGAAACCTTGATCACCACGAGATCGGGAGTTCGTGCGTTTCTGGGGAACCCCAGCTCAGGCAGGCCGGTCGCGCACGTTCCGCTACGCCGTCTCCCCCAGGGCGCGCTCGACCCCGGCCGGCCCCGGCGCTTCGGCGGTCCGGAAGACGCGGTCCAGGTGGTGGCGGAGGACCGCGACGGCCGACTCCGGGGTCCGCTGGCCCACGAGGATGCTGGTGCCCATGGCCGCCGCCATCGCGAGCAGGCTGACCGCCTCCGTCCGCGCCGCGACACCGGGATCGGCCAGGCCCGAGCCCTGGGCCCCTTCCAGCAGACCCGCCAGGGCGTTCTCGGCCGCGTCGGGGTTGTCGATGAAGGGCTGGGCGGCGAGCGCCTCGTCGGTCACGGACAGGATCGAGTAGGAGGTGTAGAGGAGGTGGAAGGTGCGGCTCTCCTCGTCGGTGGGGAGGGAGCCCAGCAGCAGCGCCTCGATCGTCGCGCGCGGGCCCGGGTCCGGGCCGGCCGCGGCCAGGCGGGCGCCCACCCGGGCGGTGAAGCGGTTGGTCAGGTGCTGGAGGCCGTAGAAGAGCAGCTTCTCCTTGGTCTGGAAGTAGTACTGGACGAGGCGCAGGGACACACCCGCCTCGGCTGCCACGTCGCGCATGCCGACGGCGTGCAGGCCGCGCCGTCCGGCGACCTGGATGAGCGCTTCGGCGATCTGGGTGCGGCGTTCCTCGTGGTCCACGAGCTTTGGCATCCGTGCTGTCTCCGGCCGTAGTTGGTGTGGTGGCGGCATTGGCCCGCCGTCCGGGACTGCCCGGACCTTTATGGTACCGCTGTATCAACATCATGATACTGTCGTATCACGAAGAACGGATCTCCCGGAGGTGCCCCGTGCCCGAGAGCACGACCCGAGTTCGACGCGACATCGGCCATTACGTCAACGACGATCTGCGCGACCGCTACTTCGCCGCCTGCGACGTGCTCTACGCGAAGGGCGCGCCGCCTCGATCCGAGACGGACGTCGAGACCAGCTTCGGCACCACCCACGTCTACCGGTACGGCCCCACGGACCCGGCAGCCGAGTCACGCACGCCCGTCGTCCTGATCCACGGCTCCGGCGGCTGCTCCGCCCAGTGGTACCCCAACACCCACGCGCTCAGCGCCGAACGCCCCGTCTACGCACTCGACACCCCCGGGGACCCCGGCCGCAGCGTCCAGCGCGAACCCATGTGGCAGCCCGAGCGCGCAGCCCAGTGGATGGACGAGGCCCTCGACGCCCTCGGCCTCGACCGCGTCCACCTCGTCGGCTCCTCCTACGGCGGCTGGCTCGTCATCAACCAGGCCCACCTGAAGCCCGGCCGGCTCGCCTCCGTCACCGCCCTCGACCCCGGCGGCCTGGAAAAGGTCGGCCTGCGCTTCTTCGTCTGGATCTTCGCCAGCCTCTTCGCCACCTACGCGCCCAAGGCACTGCGCCCGCGCCTCGCCGCCTGGCTGGAACAGCCGGTGATCATCGTTCCCGAACTCCGCGCCATGATCCAGGCCAGCGTGCGGGCCTTCCGGATCCGCCGCCCCGCGCCGCTGCCCCTGTCCGATGCCGAACTGGGTTCCATCCGGACGCCGTTCTACCTGATCATGGGCAAGCGAAGCCTGCTCGTGCACCCGAAGCGGCAGATGGAGCGCGTACCACGCCTGATACCCGGCGCCCGCGCCGAGATCGTCGCCGCGACCGGCCACGGGCCGCAGATCGACCACCCCGACCTCGTCAACGCCCGGATGCTGGGCTTCATGGAAGACGTCGACTCCCTCGGCCCGTGACATCCCGGACGCACCGCGCACGGACCCCGACGACCGCCCCGGACCACACGTCACGCGTCCGGGCGACGGTCGGCCCGAGGCGGCGGACCGGACGCCCGGAGCGGTTTAATCTCAGCGCGTCATGCCGTGAGATCCGTGTCCCGAGGAGCCGATGTGGCCGACGAAGCGTTCAGCATCGACAAGCGACCGCTGCGCGACCTGTTGCAGCAGGTCGAGGACGGGCGGGCACAGCTGCCCGAGTTCCAGCGCGGCTGGGTGTGGCCGCACCCCAACATCGCGAGTCTGCTGGCGTCCATATCCCTCGGCTACCCGCTCGGCACCCTCATGACCCTGCGCGCGGGCGGCGACGTCCGCTTCAAGTACCGCCCGATCGAAGGTGCCGCGCCGCCGGCCGGGAAGGAGCCGGAGACCCTGGTCCTCGACGGCCAGCAGCGGCTCACGTCGCTCTTCCAGTCGCTCAAGCTCGACCGCGCGGTCGCCACCCAGGACACCCGCAAGCAGCCGGTGTCCGGCTGGTTCTACGTCGACATGCGCAAGGTCCTCGACGCGTACACCGACCGCGAGGACGCGATCCGCTTCCTGCCCGCCTCCCGCAAGGTGACCAACTTCCGCGGCGAGGTCCTCGAAGACCTCTCGACCCGTGCCAAGGAGTACGAGGCCCACCTCTTCCCCCTCAACTCGGTCCTCGACCCCGACGCCTGGGAGGACGGCTTCGAGGAGCACTGGGAGTACGACAAGACCAAGCGGCAGCTGTGGAAGGACTTCGACAAGGCGTTCATCAGGCCCTTCGTCCTCTACCACGTGCCCGTCATCGAGCTCGGCAAGGCGACCGAACGCCAGGCGGTCTGCCAGGTCTTCGAGAAGGTCAACACGGGCGGCGTCACCCTCACCGTGTTCGAGCTGCTGACCGCGACCTACGCGGCGGACGAGTTCGACCTGCGCCACCACTGGGAGCGGGTGTGCCGCGCCTCCTGGCAGGCCCCCGAGTACCGCATCCTGCGCGAGGTCTCCAACACCGACTTCCTTCAGGCCGTCACCCTGCTGGCCACCTACCAGCGGCGCGTCGCCGAGGCGGCCCGCGGCACGGAGGAGGACCGTCTCCCCCGGGTCGGCTGCAAGCGCAAGGACATGCTCGCGCTCTCGTTGAAGGACTACGAGGAGTACGCGCCGGCGGTCGTCGAGGGGTTCAGGAAGGCGGCGAGGTTCCTGCACCAGCAGTACTTCTTCGACACCAGGTTCCTGCCGTACGGCACCCAGCTGATCCCGCTCGCCGCCATCCTGGCCGCGACCGGTGAGGCGGCCGAACCCGCCGGGGCCCGGCGCAAGCTGGCCCGCTGGTACTGGTGCGGGGTGTTCGGAGAGCTGTACGGGGGCGCCACCGAGACCCGCTTCAGCCAGGACCTCCAGGACGTCGTGGACTGGATCCGCGGCGCGGAGCAGGAGCCGAGGACCATCACGGCCGCCCAGTTCGCACCGGGCCGGCTGCTGACGCTGCGCACCCGCCAGAGCGCGGCGTACAAGGGCATCTACGCCCTGCTGCTCAAGGCCGGGGCCGCCGACTGGCGGACGGGCGAGCCGGTGAAGGTGACCGACTACTTCGACGAGGCCGTCGACATCCACCACATCTTCCCGAAGGCGTGGTGCGAGAAGGAGGGGCACCGGCCGGAGGTCTACAACTCGGTGATCAACAAGACCCCGTTGGCCGCCCGGACCAACCGAATCATCGGGAGCCAGGCCCCCTCCTCGTACCTGGACCGGCTGGCCAAGAGCGCCGAGAGCACCCGGCCGGACGTGGAGGCGCACGTCGTGACGCACCTCGTACGGCCGGACCTGATGCGGGCCGATGACTTCGGCGCCTTCTTCGACGCGCGCAAGGCGGCGCTGCTGGCCAGGGTCGCGGAGGAGATGGGCAAGCCGATCCTGGCCGACGCCGCTGAGGCGGACTCCCCGTGACGGCCTTCCCGGAGGGCCGCCGGCACCCGTCGGCGGCCCCGGGCCCCGGCGGCGGGGTCGCGATCAGGAAGAGGTGAGGACGACCAGGCGCTGGGTGGCGCGGGTCATGGCCACGTAGCGGTTCACGGCGCCTTCGACGCCCTCGCCGAAGGCGGCCGGGTCGATGAGGACGACCAGGTCGAATTCGAGTCCCTTCGAGAGTTCCGGGGTCAGGGAGCGGACGCGGGAGCTCGCCGGGAGGGCTCCCTCGGCGAGGTCCTCGGCGGTGATGACGCAGGCGACCCCTTCGGCGTGTTCGGCGAGCCACGCGTCGAGGACCTCGCGCAGGTCGGTGACCGGGCCGTGGACGACGGGGATGCCGCTGCCGCGGATCGAGGACGGCACGTTGGCGTCCGGGAGCGCGGCGCGGATGACCGGCTCGGCTTCGGCCATGATCTCCTCCGGGGTGCGGTAGTTGACGCTCAGGGAGGCCAGCTCGATCCGGTCGAGGCCGACCCGCTCCAGGCGTTCCCGCCACGACTCCGTGAACCCGCGCCGGTCCTGGGCCCGGTCCCCGACGATCGTGAAGCTCCGGGACGGGCAGCGGAGCAGCAGCATCTGCCACTCGGCGTCGGTCAGCTCCTGGGCCTCGTCCACGACGATGTGCGCGAACGGACCGGCGAGGGGTTCGGGGTCGGCGGCGGGCAGGGCGCTCTCGTCGATGAGGCTGTCCTGGAGGTCCCGGCCGCGCAGCATCGTCACCGCGCCCTCGCCGTCGTCGTCGGCGGCGAGGACGTTGTCGATGACCCCGGCCAGGCGTTCGCGTTGGGCGGCGACGGAGGCGTCGTGCCGGCGCTTGCGCAGGGACGCCCCCGGGTCGCCGAGGCGTCGGCGCGCCGCGTCCAGGAGCGGCAGGTCGGACACCGTCCAGGCACGGGCGTCGGCGCGACGCAGCGTGCGGACGTCGTCCGGGCCGAGCCAGGGGGCGCACAGGCGCAGGTAGGCGGGGACCGACCAGAGGTCCCCGACGAGGTCGGCCGCGTCGAGCATCGGCCACGCGCGGTCGAGGGCCTCGACCAGTTCCTCGTCCCGCAGGAGCGACCCGCGCAGCGTTTCGTGCGGGACCTCGCCGCCGAGCCGCTCGCCCAGGATCGTGACGAGTTCCTCCAGGATCAGCTCGCGGGCCTCGTTGTGCGGGGTGCCGCGTCCGGCGTCGAACGCGTCGGCCCAGTCGTCGGCGCTCAGCCGGAGGTCGGCCCAGTCGGTGGTGACCGTCATCCCCTCGGTGGGCGGCTCCTCGTAGAACGCGACGGCCCTCTCGATCGCCTTCACCATGTCCGCGGACGCCTTCAGGCGGGCCGCGTCCGGGTCGGTCTCGGCCCCGGCGCCGGCCCCCTCCTCGACGAGGTCGCGCAGGGTGCAGGTCCGCACGCCCTCCTCGCCGAGGCTGGGCAGGACGTCTTCCACGTAGGCCAGGTAGGGACGGTGCGGGCCGACGAACAGCACGCCGCCGCGCCGGTGGCCGAGCCGCGGGTCGGAGTAGAGGAGGTGGGCGGTCCGGTGCAGGGCGACGACGGTCTTGCCCGTGCCCGGACCGCCGTCGACGACGAGGGCGCCGCGGGAGCCGGCCCGGATGATGGCGTCCTGGTCGGCCTGGATGGTGGTGAGGACGTCCCGCATCCGGGCGGACCGGTTGGCGCCGAGGCCGGCGATGAAGGCCGACTGGTCGTCGAGCGCGGCGCGCCCTTCGAGCCCGTCGGCGGTGAAGACCTCGTCCCAGTAGTCGCTGATCCGGCCGCGGGTCCAGCGGTACCTGCGCCGGCTGGCGAGGCCCATCGGGTTGGCGTGGGTCGCGGCGAAGAACGGCTCGGCGGCGGGCGAGCGCCAGTCGAGGAGCAGCCGGCGGCCGGTGCTGTCGGTGAGGCCGAGCCGCCCGATGTAGACGGGTTCGGAGCCGTCCGCGCCGACGACGTGTCCCAGGCACAGGTCCCGACCGAAGCGACGCAGGGTGCGCAGGCGGCCCGTGAGGCGGTGGATCTCCGTGTCCCGCTCCATCGCCTCCCGGCCGGCGCCTCCGGGTGCCTTGCGCAGGGCGGCGAGGCGGTCGGTGAGTTCGGCGATCGCCTCGTCGAGCGTCTCCGTGACGGCCGCGAAGTGCTGCTCGTCGCCGGCGGTCAACGCCGGGTCGGCCTTGGCGGCGAGGTGCTCGGGAAGGTCGAACGCACTGGTGGTCGCGCTGGTGGTCGCACTGAGGGTCAGGGGGTGCATGCTCTCCTGTTTCCGCTGTTCCCGGCCGGTCGTGGCCTCGGTCGGCGATTCTGACCGACGACCGGGGCCTTGCCGCAAGCCCCCCGGTGCGCTATACGTTGAGAGTGGCGGGGAGTTGATGGCTCCTGCGCCCTGCGCGTCGATGGCTCCCCGGTGTACGGCCGGGTCGAGGAGATCGTCGCCCACCGGTATCGACGGCGCCCTGACGATGGCGATCAATAGGTGTTGGTAAAATAGGGTGGTTTCTCCCTTTTGGGATGGGATTTCGGTATGAGGACCCTCGCCTCGCGGACCACCCGGGCCCGCCGCGCGGCCCTGCTGGCGCCGTGCGCCGCCGGGCTGCTGGTCCTGGGGTGCGCCCTGCCGCCGGAGGCCGTCGCGGCTCCCGCCTCCGCGGCGTACGGCCCCGCCGCCCCGGCCCGCACGGCCCCGGCCCGCACCGCCGCCCCGCTGCCGCCGGCACCGACACCGACGCCGACGCCGGCACCGGCACCGGCCCTCAAGACCATCGATCCGGCCGCGTTCCGCTCCGCCGTGGAGCGTGCGGCGAAGCAGCTCATGGTCCCCGGCGCGGTGGTCCTGCTCCGGACCCCGCAGGGCACCTTCCGGGCGCTCGTCGGTACGACCGAACTGGGCAAGGACCGGCCGCCCACCACGGGCGACCGCTTCCGGATCGCCTCCAACACCAAGACCATGACCGCGGCGCTGATCGCCCTCCTCGCCCAGGACGGGAAGCTCCGGCTGGACGACCCGGTGTCCGCCTGGGTCGACGGCGTCCCGAACGGTGACCACATCACCCTCGCCCAACTGCTGACGATGCGCAGCGGGCTCTACAACTACACCGACGCGCCGGAGCTTTCGGCCTCCCTGAACGCCGAGCCCGCGAAGGCCCGGACCCCGCGCCAGATGCTGGACATCGCCTTCCGCCACCCGCCGGACTTCGCGCCCGGCACCTCGTACGAGTACAGCAACACCAACTACGCGCTCCTGGGCCTGGTCGCCGAGAAGGCGGGCGGCCGGCCCCTGCAACGGCAGTTCCACGACCGGCTGTTCGTCCCGTTCGGTCTCCGGGCCACCTCACTGCCCGCCGCCGGCGACGTGTCCCTGCCCGCCCCCTCCGCGCACGGCTACATGTACGGCGGGACGGAGTACGCCCTGGTCGACCAGCCGTATCCCGCCGACCTGCGGGCGGCGGCCCGGTCCGGGAAGCTCCGGCCGACGGACTACACCCACCAGAACCCCTCGTACGCCAACGCCGCCGGAGGTGCCGTCTCCACCGCCGACGACCTGGCCACCTGGATCCGGGCCCTCGTGCGGGGCGGGGTCCTGGACGCCGCGTCGCAGCGGCAGTGGCGCGACAGCCTGCGGGCGGAGGACCCGGCCGCGCCCGGAGGGCAGGAGTACGGGTACGGCATCGCGCACCAGAGGTTCGGCCCGAAGGCGGGGATGTACTACCACGGCGGTGAACTCCCCGGCTTCAACTCCTTCATGGGCCACGATCCGGACAACGACGTCACCCTCGTGATCTGGACGAACCTGACCCTGTCGCCCGACGGCCGCACCACCGCCAACGCCCTGGTGCCGACCGTCCTCGACCAGGTCTACGCCGGCCTCTCCCTCCCCACCGCCCCGCCCGCGCAGCCCCCTCCCGCCACGTCCTGACGCACGGACGGGGCCCCACCGCAGCGTGCCGGCGGGGCCCCGTCCGTGTGCTGTGCGGGAGCGGCTCAGCTGTCGGAGTAGCTGAAGTCGCCGACGGTCCAGGCGCCTACGTCCTCGATCGCGACGCGGTACATGCCGCCCGTCTCGGGGATGCCCACGGTGCCCTGGAGGATCCGGGCGACGTGGAAGTGCAGATGGGTGGGTGGGCCGTCCGTGGCCGTGGGACCCGCGGGACCCGTGAAGGCGGCGGAGAACTCGGTCAGCCGGGCCGAGTCCGTCAGGACCTCCGCCACGCGCTGCCTCCAGACGGCTTCGGGGGCCAGCCGGCCGGTGATGACGCCACCCCCGGTGACCACGGTCAGGGACATCTGATTGCTCTGCGCGGACTCCACCAGGGCGGCGATGTCCACGAGCAGCTGGTCGGGCTTCGACATGGAAGCCGATTCTATTCACCGACCCCGCGCCGTACGCTGCCGAATCCGGACGGAGCCACCACCCGGTGGGCGCAACCCGGGGTGCGACCACGGTCCGCAGGGCCGTCAATGGACGCGAGAGGCGCCGTGCCTCCCCCGTCCCCGGGAGGGCCATGAGTCAGCCGTCCGAGCCGCCCCCGCCCTCACCCCGGGCCCCGGCCGCGGCTCCCCCTCCTCCCCCGCCGTCGCGGGGGCGCAGGATCGCCGCGAGCACCGCGTCGGCCGTGCTGATCACGCTCGCCTGCCTCCTCGTACCGGTGTCCCTCCTGACCGTCTGGGTGCACGACATCGTGCTGGACACCAACCGCTACGTGTCCACGGTCGCCCCGCTGGCCTCGAACCCGGCGGTCGAGGCCGCCGCCGTCCACCGCATCACGGAGGCGGCCGACGTACGGATCGACGGCTCGCAGGTCACCGCGGACCTGGCCAAGTGGCTGGAGTCCCAGGGCCTGCCGCCGCGCGTCGGTACGGCGGTCAAGTCGCTGGGCCCCCAGCTGGACTCGGCCGCCGACCAGGCCGTCTCCAAGGTGGCGAGCCGCTTCGTGTCGAGCCGGGCGTTCGACAAGGTCTGGACCCAGGCCAACCGGGTCGCCCACCAGTCCGTCGTGCACGCGCTGACGGGCAAGGGCCGCGGCGCGATCGGCGTCGAGGGCGGCACCGTCACCCTCGACGTCGGCGAGGCCGTCGAGACGGTCAAGCAGGACCTCGTCAAGGCGGGGCTCTCCCCGGCCGAGAAGATCCCCGACGTCAAAAAGCAGATGGTGCTCTTCCACTCGGACGAGCTGCAGAAGATCCGGGGCGGTGTCCGGCTCCTCGACATCGCCGGCAACTGGCTTCCCGTGATCACCGTGGTCCTCGCGGCGGCCGGGGTGCTGCTCGCCCGGCGCCGCCGCCGGGCCCTGGTGGTCATGGCGCTGTGCGGGGCGGGCGCCTGCCTGCTCGTCGCCATCGGGCTGGTCATCGCCCGCCGCTACTACCTCGACCACCTCCCGGAGCAGGTCCAGTCCCGGGACGCCGCCGCGGCGATCTTCGACACGCTGGTGCGGTTCCTGCGGGTCAGCCTGCGGACCGCGCTCGTCCTCGGGATCGTCATCGCGCTCGGCGCCTACCTGTCCGGCGCCGGCCGGCTGCCGCGGGCCGTCCGCGGCGGCGCCGAGCGCCGGGCCGACTCCACCGTGCGCTGGGGCGCCGCCCACGGGGTGACGGCGGGCGGCGCGGGCGGCTGGGTGGAGGCCCGGCGGCGCCCGCTCACGGTGGGCGTGCTGATCGTGCTGGCGCTGGTGTTCGCGCTGTGGAACCACCCGACGGTGCTCACGGTCCTGCTGCTGGTGCTCATCCTGCTGGTCGCCCTCGCCGTCCTCGCGCTGCTCGCGGCGGGCGGCCGCGCCGGGAACGGGGCGGGGGCCGGCGGCCGGGAACCCGGTACCGGGAGCCCCGGGCACGGGGACCGGTAGCCGTACGCCGTCACGCCGCGGCCGGCCCCGACGCCTTCGTCGGGGCCGGCCGCGGCGGGGTGCGCAGCCAGCGGGCGAGCGGGGGCTCGTGCGCGGCCACGTAGCCGACGGCGATGGCGAGGGTGATCACGACGAACAGCGTGATCAGCCAGGACAGCACGACGAAGACCGACCCCAGGGCGCCGAACTCCTGCATGCTGCGGTTCAGGGTGCGGGGCATGTAGACCCGCGACGCCAGGGTCAGCACCTGTTCCCCCACCCCCGCCAGCAGGGCCCCGGGTAGCAGCGGCAGCCACGCGATCCGGGCTCCGAGCAGCAGGTGCTGGGTCCACCACCACAGCAGCGTGCCGCTCACCACCGCCAAGGCGAAACCGGTGACCGCGCCGGTGCCGAAGGCGTTCTGCAACGGCCCCTGGAACAGCAGCGCGGCGAGCCAGACGGTGAGCCAGGCGATCCAGCGCCAGGCCGCCACGGCGGCCTTGGCCTTGGGCAGGTGCCAGGAGCGCTCGCAGGTCCGCTGGAGGGCGCGGCTGCAGGCGGTGGCCGATGCCAGCGTCACGATGATGCCCACGGCGCCGGTGGTCGTGGCGGTGGTGGGGTCCTTGGCGGAGTAGACCGAGAGGACCTGGTCCAGGGCGGCGTCCTGGAGGCCCATGGCCGCGCGGAGGGAGTGGGTCAGCTGGTCCTGCATCCAGTCCGGACCGACGGTGCCGATGACGAAGAGGGCGGGCAGCCCGCCGAGGAAGGCCTGTGCGGCCAGCCGGGTGGCGCAGTCCAGCACCCTGACGGCGGCGAGCTGCTCGATCAGCCGGGTCAGCACCGGGGTGTGCTTGCGCATCCAGCCGGGGATGGCGAACAGCCGGGGCCCGGCTTCCGGTTCGGGCACGGAGGACTCCTCATGGGGCACGGGAGCACCACCATGCCCGAGAACCGCGGCGAAATCGGAGATGTCACGCATTTCGCCGACGCGCCACCGCCCGGTGGGGCCTCCCCGGAAACGGGGGCCCCACCGGGCGGGCGGGTGTCACCGGGTCAGCACTTGAGCCGGGTCGAGGCGGCGGCCACCGCCTGGTCGAGGTTCTGGATCTGCGGCTGGAGCTGAGTGAGCGCGTCCTTGCCGGTGGTGTCCCCGGGCAGGTCCTGGTAGCCCTTCTTGAGGCCCTCGGCGGCCGACTTCACGGCCTCCTGCTCCGACTGCTTCATCTTCTGCGTGTTGCTCTTGACGTTTTCCCAGTCCTTCTGCACCGCGTCGATGGCGCTCTGGACCTGGTCCTTGGTCGACACGGCGGGGTTCAGGGCCTTCAGCTTGGCGTTGTCGGCCTTGAGGGCGTTCAGGTCGGTGCAGAGGTCCGCGGAGGCCTGGCTGGCCTCCTCGGCCGGCGAGCTGCTGTTGTCGGAACAGGCCGCGAGGCCGAACGCCGCGGTAACGCAGAGCGCGCCGATCACGGGGAAACGCTTCATGGGTGAGGCCTTCCTCAAAGGGGGCAGATCAACGCAGTCACGACCTATGACCACAGGTGTCAAAATAAACGCATCCACCACCTTCTGCATCCGCACCGTCACGGTCCGCGTCCACCCGCGGAGCCCTTTTACGCCGCCCGCCCGCCGTGGCGGTTACGGTCCTCCAGGCAGTGGAGGAACGCGGCACGGGGATGGGGCAGATGAACGGGAACGACCTTCTGGCCGAGCGGTTCGACGCGCACCGGGCGCACCTGCGGGCGGTGGCCTACCGGATGCTGGGCTCGCTGGGCGACGCCGAGGACGCCGTGCAGGAGACCTGGCTCAAGCTGAACCGCTCCGACGTCGGCGCCGTGGCCAACCTGGGCGGCTGGCTCACCACGGTGACCGGGCGGGTCTGCCTGGACATGCTGCGGGCCCGCGCCACCCGCCGCGAGCAGCCGCTGGAAGACGGGAACGGCCCCGTCCGGCTGCCCGACCCGGTGGTCAGCGGTCCCGACCGGGTCGATCCCGAGCAGGAGGTGCTCCTCGCGGACTCGGTCGGCCTCGCCCTGATGGTCGTACTGGAGACCCTCGCGCCCGCCGAACGGCTGGCCTTCGTCCTGCACGACCTGTTCGGGGTGCCCTTCGAGGAGATCGCGCCCGTCCTCGGCCGGACCGCGGCCGGCACGCGCCAGCTCGCCAGCCGGGCCCGGCGCCGCGTCCAGGGCGCGGCCCCGGCCCCCGACACGGACCTCGCCCGCCGCCGGGAGGTCGTCGACGCCTTCCTCGCCGCCGCGCGCGGCGGGGACCTCGACGCCCTGGTGGCCCTGCTCGACCCGGACGTCGTGGCCCGGTCCGACGGCGGCACGCTGCGGCCGGGAGTGCTGCGCCGGGGTGCGGTGAACGTGGCCTCGCAGGCCATCCTGTTCGCCCGGTTCGCCGAAGCCGCGCACCCCGCACTGGTCAACGGAACACCGGGCGTGGTGGCGGTGGCCGCGGACGGCACCCCGCTCTCGGTCATGTCGTTCACCGTCCGGGGCGGCGTGATCACCGCGCTGGACATCCTCACCGACCCCGAGCGCCTCGCGCGGATCGACCTGGGGCCGGTCCTGGGCGGCTGAGCCGGCCACCCGGGGCCGAAACCGGGCCGGGTCGGAGCCGGGCGGGTCAGTTCCCCTTGACCAGCGACGGGTTGAGGCGGGCGAAGCCCTCCTGGCGCTCGTAGGGGTAGTACGGGTACGGGGCCGGACGGTGGCTCGCGGCGTCGAGCCGGGCCACCTGGTCCGGCGTCAGCTCCCAGCCGACGGCGCCGATGTTCTGGCGGAGCTGCTCCTCGTTGCGGGCGCCCACGATGACGGAGGAGACGGTGGGCCGGCGCAGCAGCCAGTTGATGGCCACCTGCGGGATCGTCCGGCCGGTCTCCTCCGCGATGCCGTCGAGGGCGTCGACCACGTCGTAGAGGTGCTCGTCCTCGACCGGCGGGCCGTAGTCGGCGGTCCGGTGGAGGCGGCTGCCTTCCGGCAGCGGGAGGCCGCGGCGCAGCCTGCCGGTGAGCCGGCCCCAGCCGAGGGGGCTCCACACCATCGCGCCGACGCCCTGGTCGTGGCCGAGGGGCATCAGCTCCCACTCGTAGTCGCGGCCGACGAGGGAGTAGTAGACCTGGTGGGCGGCGTAGCGGGGGAATCCGTGCCGCTCGGCGGCCGCGAGGGACTTCATCAGCTGCCAGCCCGCGAAGTTGGAGACGCCGACGTGGCGGATCTTCCCGGCCCGCACGAGCCCGTCCAGGGCGGAGAGCACCTCCTCGACGGGGGTGGCGGCGTCGAAGGCGTGCAGCTGGAAGAGGTCGATGTGGTCGGTGTCGAGGCGGCGCAGGGCGTCCTCGGTCGCGCGGACCAGGCGGGGGCCGGAGGTGCCGGCGTCCCCGGGGCCGTCGCCCATGGGCAGTCCGGCCTTGGTGGACAGCAGCACCCGGTCCCGGCGGCCCTTGACCGCCCGGCCGAGCACCTCCTCGGAGGCGCCCGCGGAGTAGACGTCGGCCGTGTCGAACAGGGTGATGCCCGCCTCCAGGCAGATGTCCACGAGGCGGCGGGCCTCCCGCGCGTCCGTCGTGCCCCACGCGCCGAAGAGCGGCCCCCGGCCCCCGAAGGTTCCCGCTCCGAAGCTCAGGGCGGGGACCTTGAGACCGGACGTGCCCAGCTGCCTGTATTCCATGACGCATCCCCCGACTCGAAAGCGGTAATGGCACCGCAGACCCTTTAAGGTGGTCCCAACGTAACAGGAGATCGCCACTAATGGAACGGGAGCCCCGTTATGGAGTTTTCTGATGAGGCCGCCCCCACGGCGGGGGACCCTGCGGAGCCGGGGACCGTCCGTCCCGGCGGGCGTACGGCGCGGGTGCGCGCGGCGGTGCTCCGGGCGGCCGGCGACACCCTCGCCGAGCAGGGCTTCCACCGGCTGGACCTGGCCGAGATCGCCCGTCGCGCCGACGTGGGGAAGACCACCGTGTACCGGCGCTGGGGCACGGTGGCCGGGCTGGTCGCGGACCTGCTGACGGACATGGCCGAGCAGTCGGCGCCGCGCACCGAGACGGGATCGCTGACCGAGGACCTGCTCGCCAACGCGGAGCTCGTCCGGCGCACCCTGACCGACCCGCGTCAGGGGGCCCTGTTCAAGGCCGTGATCGCCGCCGCCACCGGCGACGCACGCACCGCCGAGGCCCTGTACCGCTTCTACGAGGTCCGGGTCGCGGAATGGGCGCCCTGCGTGCGGCAGGCCGTCGAGCGGGGGGAGCTCCCGGAGGGGACCGACTCCGCCGAGGTGGTCCGCGCCGTGTCCGCACCGCTGTACTACCGCTTCCTCACCACCGGGGAGCCGCTGGACGGGGCCGCGGCCGCGCGCGCGGCGCGGGCCGCCGTCGCCGCGGCCCGCGCGGGGGCCTTCGTACGGGAACCGGAGCACGGCTGACCCGTGCCCGGGGCCCCGCCCGGACCGGCGGGGGCGGCCCGGAGCCCCGGGGCCTCAGGTGCCTCAGGTGCCTCAGGTGCGGTCGATGAACACGCTGGTGGACTTCACCCGGGCGGTGGCCCGCATGCCGACCTCCAGGCCCAGCTCCTCCACCGCCTCCCGGGTCAGCAGGGACACCACCCGGTGCGGGCCCGCCTGGACCTCCACCTGCGCCCCGACCGAGCCCAGCTTGATGGCGGTCACGATGCCGGGGAAGGCGTTGCGCGCCGAGGTGTACGGGGTGTCCTCGTCCTCCCCGGCCTCCTGGGCGACCTCGACGCAGAACGCCGCGAGGTCGGGCCCGTCGACGATCCTGCGGTTCCCCTCGCGCCGGGTGGGGAACCGGTCGGCGTCCGCCCAGCGGCGGGCGGTGTCACTGCTGACGCCGAGCAGCCGCGCTGCCTGGCCGATGGTGTAGGACTCCATGCGGGCAGCCTAAGTCAGTCCCGTGCCCTCGGTCCCGTGCCCTCGGTCGGGTGCCCTCGGTCCCGTGCCCTCGGTCCGTGTCCTCAGGCCGTGAGCAGGGCGTCGGCGATGGCGGTGCGGGCGTAGAGCACCGAGCGGCCCGCGCGGTGCGCCGTGACCAGGCCCGCGTTGCGCAGTGCCGTCAGGTGCTGGGAGACCCCCGCGGCGGACAGGCCGCAGTGGCGGGCCAGCTGGGTGGTCGACGCCGGGCTGTCCAGCTCCGCCAGCAGCAGCGCGCGGGAGCGGCCCAGTACGCCGGCCACCGCATCGGCGGAGGCGGCGGCGCGGGGCTCCCACAGGGTGCCGACGCCCCGGGCCGGATAGGCCAGCTGGGGCGGGTCCGGGGCCACCGACCGGGTCAGGACGCGGGGCCAGGCGAAGGCCGCCGGCACCAGCAGCAGCCCCGGTCCCGCCTGCTCCCGGGTCAGCCCGCACTCGCAGCGCGGCAGGTGCAGGGTGCCCTCGTCCCAGTGGACCGAGTCGTGCAGCTCGTTGAGGACGGCGGCGGATCCGTGCTCGGCGACCTGGCGGGCCCGGTGGAAGACGTCCGCCTCCAGCAGCTGGCGGATCCGCGCCCAGTAGGGCGCCAGTGCGAGCTCCCAGTACGTCTCGATCTCCGCCGTGACCTTCTCCAGCGCCGCCCGCGGCTCCTCCCGGAGCAGCCGCAGCCGGGGCGAGGGGTCGGGACCGTACCCGCCCGGGCGGGTGCGCAGCAGGTCGTCGACGTCGGCCCGGACCTGCTCGGGGCGGCTCGCGCGGATGGCAGCCAGCTCGGCGCCGAGGGTGGGGAAGGGGCCTTGCGGGGTCGGGTTGAGGAAGTCCGCCAGGTAGCCGCGCGCCGGGATCAGCTCGTCCAGCCAGCCGCCCCGCAGCCCCGCGCACCGCATCCGGGGCCGCACCTGCGCGGCCCAGCGCCGGTGCAGGGAACCCCCGGCCGGATGCTTCAGCAGCCGGAAGCTGGTGACGACCTCCCACATCGGGGAGACCGCGAAGCGCGTCCGGGCCAGGTCCGCCGCCGAAAAGGTCAGTCCCGTCGCCATGTCCCCGCCCCCGCAGCTCCGTTGGATTCGGTCTGAGCTTAATCAGTGGGCCGGGCGGACGCGGGGACGCAGGCTCCTCCCGTGCCCTCCGCCTTCCGCGGGGAGGGTGCCGCCGAGGGGACGCACGAGACCGGCGCGAGCCGCGTACGGGGGGCAACAGGGGAGCCCCCCGCACGCGGCCCGCGCCCTTCCCGTACGCCCTCTTCGGCCGGCCGGCGCGTGGGAACGGCTGCGGGCGCGGGCGGCACCGGCCGGACCGTGGAAGATCCGCAGGGGTATCACCCGTTTGGAGAGGGTATATCCATGAGGACGGTCGCGACCGCGCAGGACGACGGCCTCCCCCGGGGGGAGCCCTTCGTGAGAGGAGCGCAGACCGATGAACCCCACCGACACCGACCTCACCGACCTCCGCCTCACCGGCCACGGGGACCACACCGATGTCGCCACCGGCGAGGCGAAGGCGCTCTCGGTCTCCCTCTTCCACAGGCTGGCCGAGCTCGAAGAGGGCACGGCGGAGTACTCGTACGTCCGCAACACCCTGGTCGAGCTGAACCTGAGCCTGGTGAAGTTCGCCGCCCGCCGGTTCCGCGGGCGCAGCGAGCCGATGGACGACATCGTCCAGGTCGGCACGATCGGACTGATCAAGGCCATCAACCGGTTCGACCCGGAGCGCGGGGTGGAGTTCACCACCTTCGCCATGCCCACGATCAGCGGAGAGATCAAGCGGTTCTTCCGCGACACCAGCTGGGCGGTGAAGGTCCCCCGCAGGCTCCAGGAGCTGCGGATCGACACGGCGAAGGCCCACGACGCCCTCGAACAGGGCCTCGGCCGCGAGCCCACCGACGCCGAGCTGGCACGGAAGCTGAACGTCACGCCGGAGGAGTTCGGCGAGGGCCGCAAGGCCGCCTGCGCCTACTCCGCGCGCTCGCTGGACGCCCCGGCCCAGGACGACCCGGAGCGCGACCCGCAGACCGACCGGTCCTCGCTGGGCGCGGAGGAGTCGGCGTACGAACTGATCGAGTGCCTGGAGTCCCTCAAGCCGATGCTGGCCGGGCTGCCGGAGCGGGAGCGGACACTGCTGGCGCTGCGGTTCGGGCAGGAGCTGACCCAGTCCGAGATCGGGGAGCGGCTGGGGCTGTCCCAGATGCACGTGTCCCGGCTGCTGCACCGCACCCTGACGCGGCTGCGCGGCGGTCTCCTCGCCGACGCGGCACCCGAGGCCGCGTCCGGGACACCCCGGGCCGCGTCCGAGGCTCCCGGCGCCACCTGACCCGGGCCGCCCGCGGGCTCCCGGCGCCGCCTGACCCGGGCCGCCCCGCGCCTACGCCTCCGGCCCCGACGGGGGTGGGGCCGGGGGCGCGGCCGGGGCCGCGGGGCCCGTAACCTCCAGCCACACCGTCTTGCCCGGCGGGGCCGGTACGCAGCCCCACCCCCGGGCGAGCCGCTGCAGCAGGATCAGGCCGTGCCCGCCCGGCCGGGCCCGGTCCGGCGGCCGCGGGGCCGGCGGTTCGGGGCTGTCGTCGGTGACCTCCACGCGCAGCAGGCCGGGGGCGTGCCGCAGGACCAGCTCGCGCGGGCCGCCCGCGTGCAGGCAGGCGTTGGTCACCACCTCGGAGACCAGCAGGAGCACGTCCTCCTCGGCCTCGGCTCCGGCGGGCCAGTGCCAGTCGGCGAGGGCACGCCGGGTGAAGTCCCGGCAGCGGGTCACGACACCCGTCGTGCCACCGCCCAGGACCAGCTTCCGCGTCTGCTCGGCCACAGGCTCTCCCGTCTCCGCCGCCCGTCCCCCGGCGCCGCACCTACCCCCGAGGGCGACGGCCAAATCCCACCATGCCGTGGCCGGATCTCCATGCACGACGGGGCCCTGTTCGGTGGCCCCCGCTGTCGCGGGGGCCACCGAACAGGGCCCCACCATGAGTTTTCCGCCGTTCTCCCCCGTGGAGCGGCCGGTGACGGCGACGCTATGACGACGGCCGGAACCCGTCGAGCGGCGCAGCCCCCGTACGTCAAGTCACCCCTCGGCCACGCCGCCGCGGAGGCACCCCCGGGTCCACATCCTGGACAACTACCCTCGATATATGAACTCAGAAGCCGCCGACGCCCTCGCCGCCGTGAAAGACGCCGACCGGAAGCACGTTTTCCATTCCTGGTCGGCGCAGGAGCTCATCGACCCGCTGGCCGTCGCCGGCGCCGAGGGCTCGTACTTCTGGGACTACGAGGGCAACCGTTTCCTCGATTTTTCGAGTGCGCTCGTCTACACGAACATCGGGTACCAGCACCCCAAGGTCGCGGCCGCGATCGCCGAGCAGGCCGCCCGGCTGTGCACGGTCGCGCCCGGTTTCGCCGTCGACGTCCGCTCCGAGGCCGCCCGGCTGATCGCCGAGCGCACCCCCGGCGACCTGGACAAGATCTTCTTCACGAACGCGGGCGCCGAGGCGGTCGAGAACGCCGTCCGGATGGCCCGGCTGCACACCGGCCGGCCCAAGGTGATGTCCGCGTACCGCTCGTACCACGGCGCGACCTCCACCGCGATCAACCTCACCGGTGACGCCCGCCGCTTCGGCAACGACACCGCCACCGCCGGCGTCGTGCACTTCTGGGGCCCGTTCCTCTACCGCTCGCCCTTCCACGCGACGACCGAGGCCGAGGAGTGCGAGCGCGCCCTGCGCCACCTGGAGGACACGATCGTCTTCGAGGGCCCGCAGTCCATCGCCGCGATCATCCTGGAGACCGTCGGCGGCGCCCCGGGCGTGCTCGTGCCCCCGGCCGGCTACCTGGCGGGCGTGCGCGCGCTCTGCGACCGCTACGGCATCGTCTTCATCCTCGACGAGGTCATGGTCGGCTTCGGGCGCACCGGCACCTGGTTCGCCGCCGACCACTGGGACGTCACCCCCGACCTGATCTGCTTCGCCAAGGGCATCACCAGCGGCTACGTACCGCTCGGCGGGGTCGCCATCTCCGCCGCGATCGCCGAGACCTTCGCCCGCCGCCCCTACCCGGGCGGGCTGACCTACTCCGGGCACGTGCTGGCCTGCGCCGCCGCCGTCGCGACGGTCAACACGATGGAGGAGGAGGACATCGTCGGCCGGTCCGCCCGCACCGGCGCCGAACTGCTGGGACCGGGCCTGCGCGAGATCGCCGCGCGCCACCCCTCGGTCGGGGAGGTCCGCGGACTGGGCACCTTCTGGGCGCTGGAACTCGTACGGGACCCGGACACCCGCGAGCCGCTCGTCCCGTACAACGCCTCCGGCGCCGACAACGCGCCCATGGCGGCCTTCGGGGCGGCCCTGAAGAAGGGCGGCCTGTGGCCGCTCCTCGCCGGGAACCGGATGCACGTCGCCCCGCCCTGCAACGTCTCCGCCGAGGACGTGGCCAAGGG
The DNA here is from genome assembly GCF_055581065.1 of Streptomyces sp. NPDC031479. Taxonomy (NCBI): domain Bacteria; kingdom Bacillati; phylum Actinomycetota; class Actinomycetes; order Kitasatosporales; family Streptomycetaceae; genus Streptomyces; species Streptomyces sp. NPDC031479. Next base: position 308,136 of record NZ_JBVIKC010000001.1, on the reverse strand, counting down.
CTTGGCCGTCCTCGACGAGGCCCTCTCGGTCGCCGACGCGCACATGGCCTGACCTGCGGGTCTGTACGGTCGCCCAATCCGTGGGCGCTGGTGTTCGGAGGATCCGTGCGGTGGTCAACCCGCCGTACACATGCTGCAATCCGTGCAGTACTACTCAGCACCTACGGACCGGGATGCACGTCAGTCCCGGGGCGGCCCCCAGCGGCCGAACGGCGGGGAGCGGCACGTCTTCAGTCGGGACGCGCGCTGGACGCCGGGCGTACGGGATCCAGACCAATCGGACTCCGTGTTCCCGAGTACCCGAAGGAAGACAGCATGAGCAAGCACGTCCTGGGCCAGAACCAGTACGGCAAGGCCGAGAACCGCATCGTGAAGGTGACCCGCAAGGGCAGCGACGGTTCCTGGAGCGAGATCCGCGACCTCAACGTCTCGGTCGCGCTCCGCGGTGAGTTCCGCGACGTCCACCTGACCGGCGACAACGCCAACTGCCTGCCGACGGACACCACCAAGAACACGGTGTACGCCTTCGGCAAGGAACACGGCATCGACTCGCCCGAGGCCTTCGGCATCCTCCTCGCCAAGCACTTCGTCTCCTCCCAGCAGCCGATCCGCGAGGCGCAGATCCGCATCGAGGAGTACGCCTGGGACCGGATCCCGGTCCCGACGCGCAAGGAGCAGCACTCCTTCGTCCGCAAGGGCCAGGAGGTGCGCACCGCGCAGATCACCTACAGCGAGACCACCGGTCTCCAGGTCATCTCCGGCCTGAAGGACCTGACGGTGATGAACTCGACCAACTCCGAGTTCCACGGCTACATCAAGGACAGGTACACGACCCTCCAGGAGGCGTACGACCGCATCCTGGCGACCAAGGTCACCTCCCGCTGGGCGCACTCGGCGCTGGCCGCCGACGACGCGGACTTCGACTGGGACCAGTCGTACAAGAAGGTCCGCAAGCACATGCTCGAAGCCTTCGCGGAGACCTACTCCTACTCGCTCCAGCAGACCCTGAACCAGATGGCCGAGCGCGTCCTCGACAACTGCCCCAAGGTCAACGAGGTGCGCCTCAACCTTCCCAACAAGCACCACTTCCTCGTCGACCTGGAGCCCTTCGGGCTGAAGAACGACAACGAGGTGTACTTCGCGGCGGACCGGCCGTACGGCCTGATCGAGGGCACCATCCACCGCGACGGCGTGCAGCCGGTGATCGCCACCTCCGACTGGATCGTCGCGTAACACCGCTGCCCCGCAGCGCCGTTCGGCCCGGACCGCGTCGCGGGGTCCGGGCCGTCGTGCCGTTCACTCCCCGGCCGGGCGGCCCACCAGGAGGTTCCAGCGTCCTGCCCGGCCGCTGAGGGTGGTCACGGTCTCCGGCCGCACGTCGAGCCGCCAGAAGGCCGGCGCCGGCAGCTCCAGGGCCCACACCACCGCGGCCCGTACGACGGCCTGCGCGACCACCGCGTGGTGCGGACCGGGCGGCAGCGCGGCCAGGTGCGCGCCGGTCCGGGCGATCAGCGCGGCCACGGACTCCCCGCCGCCCGGGGGCGCGTACTGCGGATCGGTGAGCCAGGCGCGGATCCCGCCCGGGTCCTCGGCCGCGACCTCCTCCAGGGTCCGGCCCGCCCAGTCCCCGGTCGCCGGGCCGGCCAGACCGGCGTGGCCGGGGCACGGGTCCCCGTACCCGAACCGGCCCTGACGGGCGGCGGAGTCGAGCGGGGGCGTGGTCAGGTGCAGCCGTACGGGTGGACTCGGCGGGGCCTGGGCTGTCGTCTCGGGCATGGGAGGGAGCGTAGAGCGCGCGCCCAGGGCGTGAGACGGCGGACATGCGCCGTGGTGTTCAGGCCACGGGCGCGGTACGGTCTCGGACGACATGACGAAGGTATGACGGAAGTACCGGTGAGATTCCGGCACGGTCGCGCCACTGTGAATCCTCCCGCAGCAGTGTGGGCAGGGAAGTCAGACCCGCCACCTTCGTCAAGAGCACCACTGACCGGGACGCGTGTTCCCTCTGGAGGTCCTGCCATGGCCCACTCCGCCGTGCCCACGTCGGCGCCCGTAGCCGTCACCCCCCTGTCCCTGAAGGAACTGGCCCCCTGGGCGCTGTTCGTCGGCGTCCTCATGCTGGTCCTGCTGTACCTCGTCGGCGCCGAACAGGGTGCCACCGCGGTCTTCCAGGGCGACACCGTCCACGAGTGGATGCACGACGGCCGTCACCTGCTCGGTTTCCCCTGCCACTGACCGGCTGATCCCCGGTCCACGCGCCGCCGGGAACTCCCCCGCGCGCGGCGCCGGTACGGCTCTGCGCAGGGCCCGTCAACCGGGCGGCTCCCCTGCGTGACTCCGCGGGGCACGCACCCGCGGAGCGCCGTACGGCCCGCGTGCCGCTTCCGCCTGCCCTGTGGACCCCGGAGATCCCCGCTCCCCCCCTCTCCGCTGCAGCAAGGGAAACCGACGCATGAACCGCATCTCCCCACGTGTCCTGCTGATCCGGGGCATGCTGGCCGGCCTGCTCGCCGGTGTGGCCGCCTTCCTCGTCGCGTACGTCCTCGGCGAGTCCAAGGTGGACGCGGCCATCGCCATCGAGGAAGCCGCCTCCGCCGGGCACGACCACGCCGAGGACGCCCCGGTCAGCCGGGCCCTGCAGGCCACGGCCGGCCTCGGCACCGGCACCCTCCTCTACGGCGTCGCGCTCGGCGGCATCGCCGCGCTCGTCTTCTGCTACGCACTGGGCCGGCTCGGCCGCTTCGGCCCGCGGGCCACCGCCGCGCTGGTCTCCGGGGGCCTGTTCCTCACCGTGAACCTGGTCCCGTTCCTCAAGTACCCGGCCAACCCGCCGGCCGTGGGCGACCCCGACACCGTCGTCCGGCGGACCACCCTGTTCGTCCTGATGATCGCCCTGAGCCTGCTGCTCGCGGCGGGTGCCCTGATCCTGGGGCGGCGCCTGGCCCCCTCCCTGGGCAACTGGAACGCCTCGACCGTCGCCTCGCTGTCCTTCGTCGTGGCGGTGGGCATCGCCTACGCCCTGCTCCCCGGCATCAACGAGGTGCCGGCCGACTTCCCGGCCGCGCTGATCTGGCAGTTCCGCCTCGCCTCGCTGGGCATCCAGGCGGCCCTGTGGACGACTTTCGGCCTGGCCTTCGGATTTCTAGCCGAACGCGCTATTGCCCCGGCCGCCGCACCCCAGGAGGCTGTACAGCCGATGAGTTGAGCACGACACGCCTGTTGCGGGTGTGGAAGGTGGGAGCCGGGACATGCCGTCCGCGATCTGGCATTGGCGGGGCTGGACCGGCGCCGCACCCTTCTGGCTGAACTCCTTACTCCTGCTCCTGGCCCCGTTCACGGCCGCGACCCTGCTCGCGCAGATCGGGGTCATCACCGCCCTGGCCGCCCTGGGCGGACTGGCCCGCCAACTCTGGTTCGGCGACTACGGCCACCCCGCGATCCACCTCGCCGCCGCCCTCATGGGGGCGGCGGCGGTCGCGTTCGTGGTGATCTGAGCGTCTTGCCCGCCCCGGCCCTGGGCCCCGCGAACCCCCTGGCGACAATGGGAGTTCGAACGGAGCGGGGAGCTGGTGTGGCGTCAGGGCGGGACGTACCCGAGGAATATCTGACCGGGTACGCGGGGATCCTCGCGGACGTCCGGACCACCGGACGCCGCCCCGGCCCCGAGGCACTCGCCACCCGGCGGGCCCTCGGCGCGCGGGCCGCCGCCGCCGGGTACGGGCTGCGGAACCTCGTCGGCGCCCATCTCGCCGCCACCCGGGCCGCACTCGAAGGGCACGGCGCCCCGGACCCCGTGCTGGCGGCGGCGGAGCAGGCCGTGGACGCCTTCGCCGAGGGCTACGAGCGGGCCCGGCACCTGGTGGTGCGCCGCGAGGAAGCCGCCCGCCGGGAGTACGTCGACGACCTGCTGCTCGGCCGGGGAGACCCCTGCCGCCTCGCCGAACGGGCGTCGCGCTTCGGACCGGCCCAGGCGCCCGCGTACACGGTGGCCGTGGCGCGCGGCCCGCAGCCCTGCGAGGACGCGGGCCCGGCCGCCCGCCGCGTGGAGGCGGCCCTGACCGGGCGGTTCGGGGACGGCGCCGCCCTCCTCGCCACCAAGGACGGCCTGCTGGTCTGCGTGGCCCCGGGCGACCGGGACGAGGTGCCGGTCCACTTCGCGCGGCAGGCGTGCGCGGCGTTCCCGGGCGCGGGGCTCGTCGCGGTCGGGCGCACGCGTCCGGGCACGGGCGGGATCGCGGCCTCGTACGAGGAGGCCCGCGACGCCCTCGGCCTCGCGGACCGCCTCGGCTTCGAGGGACCCGTACTGCGCGCCGCCGACCTGCTGGTGTTCCCGCTGCTGACCCGGGACCGGGCCGCCCTGGCCGACCTGGTGCTGAGCGTGCTCGGGCCGCTGCGGGCCGGCCGGGGCGGGGCCGGGCCGCTGCTGGAGACCCTGACGGCGTACTTCGACTCCGGGTGCGTGGCCGCGGAGTCGGCCCGGCGGCTGCGCCTGAGCGTGCGGGCACTGACCTACCGGCTGGAGCGGATCCACCGGATGACCGGCCACGACCCCGGAGATCCCGTGCAGCGGTACACCCTGCAGACGGCGGCGATCGGGGCCCGGCTGCTGGACTGGCCCGCGCAGCCCCTGCCGTCGACCGCCGTCGCGGACCCGGACGCCGCGTCAGGGGGCTGAACGTGCCGCCCGGCAGGGCGCGCGGGGCGGGGGCCGTCGCACGCCGGATCCGCCCTCACCCGTTCGGGCGCACGGCGTCGACCCACCGGGAGCGCGCCCGGCGCACCGCCCCCGAGCTGCGAAGACACCGGAACACAGCCACGACACACCGATGACGAACCGTCACTTCCCGGCGTGCCCGTGCGGTGCCGGGCGCCCGGGAGCGGTCCACTGCTCACAGGAACCGGCCGCCCGAGCCGGCCCGGGAGGAACGCCATGGCCCGCGCCCAGTGGATCGTCGCCGCGCTGACGGTCACTCTGATCTGCACCGGAGTGGGCCTGCTGCGCGGCAGCCAGGGCGCGGAGCCCGCCACCACCGGCACCGCCGACGCGCTGCCCTCCCGGGCGCTGGGCCTGTCCGGACACCGGCGGCTCGTGCGCGGGCTCGAACACTCCGGGACGCACGGTCCGGGCACCGTGACCCGGGGCGTGTCCGCCGCACCGCTGCGCGCCTCGCGCCCGCTGCGGCTGCGCATCCCCAGCCTGGGGGTGGACCTCCCGCTGGCGCGGGGTCCGCAGAACGCCGAGGGCATGGCCGGCTGGGACCCCGAAGGCCCGGTACCCGGCAGCGCGGGCACCGCCGTGGTCAGCGGGGACGGGCTGCCGCTCGCCGGACTGCGGCGGGGGCGCACCATCGAGATCCCGCGCGCGGACCACCGTACGGCCGTGTTCACCGTCGAACGGATCTCGCCCGGCAGGGTCGGCGGCTCCGCCGACCGGCCCGGGCGGGCCCGGCTGCGGCTGATCAGCGGGGAGACCACGGTCCTGGCGCGGCTGACCGGGCCGCTGCGCACCCACTGAGCGCGGGGGTCCCGGTGGGGCGGTGGCGGCTGTCAGCCGAGGGGGGTGTCTTCGTCCCCCGGTCGGGGGCTTCTCGGGCCCGGCGGGGGAGCCGCCCGGTGCACCGGGGCATGGAGGGCGGCATGAGCGGTGCGCGGTACGCGCGGACGGTGCTGGCGCGGGCCCTGACGGTGGCCTGCGTCGCGCTGCTGTGCCTGTTCGGCGCCGGTCCGGCGGCGAGTACGGCCTCCGCCCTGGCCGCGGACTCCCGTTCGGCCTCCTCCGCCCCCGCCGAGCCCACCGAAGGGCAGTCGGACGGGGCGGCGGCGGACTCCGACGCCCGCGCGGCCGTACGGACGGCGGTGCGCACGGCGCCCACCGTCCGGCGGCTGCCGGGGATGTTTCACGTGAAACACGTGTGCGATGCGGCTCGGCCGCCGCACGCCGCCCGGGGCGGGGAGGCCGCACCGGCAGGATCCCTGCGGACGGTACGGAGCGTGGTCCTGCGCTGCTGAGCGGGCCGAGCAGCAGCGTGTCCCCCCACACTCCCGAACCACCGTGAGGTTCCGCCATGCCCATCGACCCGTACGCCGCCCTGAACGCCATGCTCCGCGCCGAGGTCGCCCGCCACGCCCCGCCGGTCCGCCCGGCCCCGGACCGGCCCGCGCCCGCGCCGCGGCAGGCCGACCCCGAGGCGGTGGTCGCGACCGCAACCGTGACCGCGACCGCGGGCACGACCGCAGCCACGCCCGCGGGCCGGGAGAAGGAGCCGGAGGCGGGAGCACGGCCGGGCCCGGCCTCTCCCGCCGCCTAGCCACCCGCCGGGCGCTCCGTGCCGTTGGCCGCCTCGAACCGGCCACCGGACACGGCCACCGCCCCGTGCCGGCCACCGGCACGGGGCGGCGCCGGGCGCCGGACGGGGCTCAGTCCTCCCGCGTGTAGTAGCGGTAGAAGGCGGCGAGTCCGACGCCCGCGCCGGCGGCGAGACCGACGGTGGTGGAGCGGAGCACGGAGGCGCCGGTGAGGCTGTGCAGGTAGCCGACGGCCACGCCCGCGAAGGCGCCGTAGGCGGTGGCGTGCAGCTCCCGCATCAGGCGCGGACCGAACTCGTGGAGGGCGAACATGACGCCGGCGAACAGCACGCCGCACAGGATCCCGTAGAAGACGTTGCCCACGGTCACCGGGCCCGTGTCGCGCTCGATCTGGGCCGCCCAGACCCCGTACACGAGGCCGAGCAGCAGCGCACGGATCAGGGCGTTCCTGCTGCTGTGGTCCACGTTCACCGATGTCGTGGGGCGCTGCCTCCGGGACACGGTGGGTGCCGCATGTGCCATGGCGGGGCTCCTCTCTTCCATCATCCAGGGCACACCCGGCGTCCCGGGGCGGCAAGTGGATCACTCGTCCGGGTGGCCCGGTCCCGCCCCGCCGGACGCCCGTCGCACCGCCCGGACGCCCGCACCGCACGGGGACCGCCGCGGCCCCGGCCGCCACCGGCACCGCCGGGCCCACCCGGACGCAGCAACAGGGGTGGCGCCGCCCGCCGCCCGGGGCATTCCCTGGTGACGTGCGCACCTACCTGTCGGCGGCCCTCGTCGTGCTCGTGGCCCTCCTCGTGCCCGCGAGCGCGGTCGCCTACTGGGCCGACCGGGAGCTGGGGAACGCCGACCGCTACACCGCCGCCATGGCCCCGCTCGCCGACGACCCGGCAGTCCGGGGCGTGGTCGTCACCCAGGCCACCCGCGCCCTCTCCGGACAGATCGACGCGGGCCCGTTCCAGGGCGGCGTCGACGCCCTGATCGGCGAGGCCCTGCGCTCCTTCGCCGGGACCCCGGCGTACCGCACGGCCTGGGACGCCGCCAACCGCGCCGCGCACGCCGCCTTCCTCGCCGCCCTCGACTCCGGCCACGGGGACGCGGTCACCATCGACCTCGCGCCGGTGATCGCCCAGGTCAGAGGGGAACTGATCGCCGACGGCGTGCCCTTCGCCGACCGCATCCCGGAAACCCACCTGACCGTGAAGGTCATGGAGTACGACAACCTCGGCGCGCTCCGGAAGGGGTTCCGCATGCTCCAGATCGCGGGTGTCTGGCTCCCCCTGCTGACCCTGTGCCTGGCCGTGCTGGCCGTCGCGGTCGCCGTCCACCGCCGGCGCGCCGTCCTCGCCACCGGTCTCGGGCTGGCCGCGGGGGCCGTGCTGCTGTGGACCGCGGTGGTCCTGTGCCGCCGCCTCACCCTCGACGACCTGCCCGCCGACGTCGACCGGGCCGCCGCCGGAGCGGTGTACGACGCGCTCACCGCGTTCCTGCGGACCACCTCCTGGGTGGTCCTCACCATCGGGCTGGCGGCCGCCCTGGCCGCCTGGCTGGCCGGACGGCTGCGCCGCACCCCATAAGCTCGGTACGTACACACCCATACTCCGCAGAACTCCCCAGAAGAACCGATTCGCGAGTGGCGACACGGAAGCGGAATGACCACCGAACGACGCACCGAGCACATACCGTCCGGGCGGCTGCGGCCGAATCCGCTGGCACCCCCCGCCTGGCTGCTCGCCGGACTGCGGCCGAGCCGCGCGCCCGTCCCCTGGGCGGCGGCCGTCCGCGCCGGGATCGCGCTGGCCACCCCGCTCGCCGTCGGCTTCGCCCTGGACGAGCCCGAGTACGGCGCCCTCGTCTCCATGGGCGCCCTCTCCGGGGTCATCGGCGACACCGCCGACGCGTACCGGATGCGGATCCTGAACATCGCCGTCCCGCAGTTCTTCGGAGCCGTCGGCGTCGCCGCCGGCACCCTCGTCTACGGGCACGGCTGGCTCGCCGTCGGCGTCCTCACCCTGATCGCCCTCGTTTCCGGGATGATCTCCTCGATCGGCACCGTCGCCTCCGTGTCCGGACTGCTGCTCCTGCTCAACGCGGTCGTCGGGGCCGGCCTGCCGATGCCCGAACCCTGGTGGACCGCCCCGCTGCTGCTCAGCGCCGGCGGCCTGTTCGTGCTCGCCCTGAGCCTGCTGGGCTGGCCACTGCGCGGCCGGCTGCCCGAACGGACCGCCGTCGCGTCCGCCTACCGGGCCCTCGCCGACAGCCTGGAGGCCGCGGGCGGACCCGCGTACGAGGAACGCCGCCACCAGCTCACCCAGGCCCTGAACCACGCCTACGACCTCGTCCTGGGCCGCCGGGCCCGGGTGCACGGCCGCAGCCCCTCGCTGGCGCGGCTGCTCGCCCAGCTGAACGCGCTGATCCCGCTGGTCGAGGCCGCGCCCGCCGCCCACCTGCGCGGCCGGCCCCTGCCGCCCGCGCTCCCGGCGGCCGTACGGGAACTGGCGCGGGCCGTCGAGGAGGGCCGCCCCGGCGCCCCCGTACCGGACCTGCCCGCACCGCGGAGCCCCTCCGAGCGGGCCCTCGACTCCGCGCTGACGTACGCCGCGGCCACCGTGCGCTCCCCGGGACCGGACCCGTACGACATCGACGACCGGCTCGGCCGGCCCGCGGCCCTGCGGATCAGGGCCCGGCGGGCGGTGCGCGACACGATGCTGTCCGGGGCCTCCTGGCGGTACGGGCTGCGCCTCGCCCTGTGCATCGGGCTCGCGCAGTCCCTCGTCTCCCTGATCGAGGTGGAACGGTCCTACTGGGTCGCCCTGACCGTCACCTTCGTCCTCAAACCGGACTTCGGCTCCGTCTTCTCCCGCGCCGTCCTGCGCGCCCTGGGCACCGCCGGCGGGCTGGTCCTGTCGGCCGCCGTCCTCGCCGAGGTACCGCGCGGCTGGTGGGACGTACCGGTCATGGCGCTGCTGGCCATGCTGATCCCGGTGTTCTCCACCAAGGGGTACGCCTTCCAGACCGCGGCCATCACCCCCGTGATCCTGCTGCTCTCGGACCTCCTCAACCACCAGGGCTTCGACCTGATCCGGCCGCGCCTGATCGACAGCCTCATCGGCTGCGCCATCGCCCTCATCGCCGGCTACCTCCTGTGGCCCGAGAGCTGGCACACCCGGATCGGGGACCGGCTCGCCGCCGCCGTGGACGACGCGGCCGGCTACGTGGAGCGGGCCTTCGCCCCCTTCGCGGACGACGCCGCGCTCCGGGCCGCCCGGCTGACCCGGCAGAAGGCCCGCCGCCGTATCTACCGGGACCTCTCCGACGTGCGCAACGAGTTCCAGCGGGCCCTGACCGAACCCCCGCCCACCGGCCCGCGTGCCGCCGCGTGGTGGCCGCTGGTGGTGGCGGTGGAACGGATCGTGGACGCGACGACGGCGGCCCGGGTCCGGGTCAACCACGGAGCCGCTCCCCCCGGCGCCGAGGAGGTGGCTGCCCTCACGGACGAGCTGCACGGCCTGGCGCGGGGGGTGCGCAGCAGCGCGACCCTGAAGGAGGTCCGCGTCCGGCCCCTCCCGCCGGAGGCCCTGGACTCCGTCCTCGCCCCGGTCCACCAGGAGGTCGCGGCGGCCCGCGCGATCGCCCAGCCGGACCGTTGACCCGGCCGCCGGCGCCCGCGGCGGCCGGACGCCGCCCGCCGGGTGCCGCGGTCCCCCGAACGGCGCACGGGCCGGGCCGGGCCGACCGCGGCGGGGCAGCATCGGAGCATGCACCGGGTTCCGGCCGTGATGGTCCTCGCCGCCGTTCTGGCGGGCGGGGCGGGGTGCGCCGACGTGGAGGGGCTCAAGAGCGAGGGCGACCTCGGCACCGTGCACGCCCCCCAGACCCTGTGGAAGGACATCCACCCCGACCCGGCTCCCGAGGGACAGCAGCCGGGCGCGGCCGCCACGGTGCCGGGACTCCCCAGGGCGCCGGCGCTGACGATGCGCGGGGTCGACGCGCCGGCCGTCGTACGGGCCGACATCACCTCCGCCACCGCCGAGGACGGCGGGACGGGCCGCCTCGTCGACCCGCGCGCGGTACGGCGGCTCGCGCTCTGCACCCGGACCGCGGACGGCGGGCCCGACTGCCCGGTGCGCCCCGGCGTCCTGCACGACCTGACGGGTGACGGCCGCGAGGAGCTGATCACGGCCCTGGACGTGGACGGCCGGCTCAGCGAACTGCGCGTCTACACCGTCCGGGACGACGGCCGGATCGCCCGGATCCTGGCCCGGCGCGGGGTACTGGAGGGCGTCGAGGTGGCCGCCGGGCACCTGGCCGTCCGCGAGCCGACCTCGAACCCGCAGTACAGCTCGGTCTCCGACTACGTCTGGGACGACAGGACGCGCAGCATGAGCCTGTCGCAGCTCACCCTCGACGAGTGCGCGGCCCTCACGGACGTCCCGCTGCCCGGGGCCCGGTCGCGATGCGCGCGCTGAGCAGCCTGCGCTGGAAGATCGCCCTCACCACCACGACGGTGTGCTGCCTGGTCGCCGCCGCGCTGGGGATCCTCGTGCACAACGTGGTCGCCCGACAGGTCGTCGGCGAGGTCCGCAAGGAGGCGGCCCGGGACCTCGACCACGCCCTCGGCCACTACGAGTACGGCACGGCGCACGGCGACGTGAACGCCGCCCTGGACCCGCCCGGCCTGCCCGCCCCGCTGCGGGCGCTCGTCGCGCGCGGCCGGACCGGCAGCATGGTCGGCACCCACGGGGGCGAACCCGTCATGTGGGCGGCCGGACCCGCCGACCGCGCGGCCCTCGCGGTCTGGATCCCGTACGGGAACACGCGCGGGCGGCTGCGGGACATCGACACCGCGATCCTGGCCTCCGCGGTGCTCGCGGCCGGGGTCGTGGCACTGGCCGGTCTCTTCCTCGCCGACCGGATCAGCAGACGGCTCGCCACCACGGCCGCCGTGGCCCGCCGGATCAGCTCCGGGGACCTGGACGCCCGGGTGGACTTCCCCGCCGACGCGGGCCCGGACACCGGCGCGGACGCCGCCCCGGACGCGGTCCAGGAGGCGGACTCGGACGCGGACCCGGACGGACGCCGGCCGCGCCGCTACCGCGACGAGGTACGGGACGTCGCGCACGCCCTGGACACCATGGCGGCCTCGCTGCAGGAACGGCTGGAGGCGGAGAAGCGGTTCACGGCGGACGTGGCGCACGAGCTGCGCACCCCGCTGACGGGATCACTGGCGGCGGCCTCGCTGCTGCCCGAGGGCCGCCCGAAGGAGATGATCAACGACCGGCTCAAGGCCCTGCACCTGCTCACCGAGGACCTGCTGGAGATCTCCCGGCTCGATTCGGGCGTGGAGCGCGCCGACCTGTCCCTGGTGGAGCTGGGCCGGGCCGTGGAGCGGGCCGTCGCCGGGACCCGGCTGCCCGCCGAGGTCCGGGTGGTCCGCGACGCGGTGGTGCTCACCGACCGGCGGCGCCTGGACCGGATCCTGGCCAACCTGCTGGTCAACGCCCACCGGCACGGCCGGCCGCCGGTCGAGGTGACGGTGGAGGGACCGGTCGTGGCGATCCGCGACCACGGTCCGGGCTACCCGGCCGAACTGATCGAGCAGGGCCCGAAGCGCTTCCGCACCGGGGATCCCGGGCGCGGCCGGGGCCACGGGCTGGGCCTGACCATCGTGGTGGGCCAGGCCGCGGTCCTGGAGATCGTCCTGGGGTTCGCCAACGCCCCGGACGGGGGTGCGCTGACGACCCTGCGCCTGCCGGTGGGGCGGATGCCGGACGCCGGTTGACCGCGCCGCGGTCAACCGGCCCCGTCCACCGGGCGGATCAGACGCCGATGTTCTTGCCGTCCTTGCGCCAGACCGACACGACCGCCGGGCGGACGATCTTGCCGGGCCCGTCGGGCCACACCGACTGCGGCTTCTCGACGGCCGCGCCGTCGATCTCGCCCGGGTGCTGCACCGCGACCAGGACGCGCCTGTCCTGGACCAGCGGACCGCAGGTCTCGGCGCCCCGCGGCACGGTCAGGAACTGCTTGAGCTCGCCGCGGCGCTCACCGGCGGTGGCGACGCCGAACAGGCCGTCGTGCGAGCCGAGCTGGTTGCCGTCCGTGGAGATCCACAGGTTGCCGTGCGGGTCGAAGGTCACGTTGTCCGGGCAGGAGATCGGGCTGACCTTGTCCTTCGGGAAGCCCGCGAAGTAGGTCGACGCGTCGTTCGGGTCGCCGGCGACCAGGAACAGGCGCCAGGCGAAGCCGTCGCCAGCCGGGTCGTCGAAGTTCTCGGCGAGCTCCAGGATCTGGCCGTGCTTGTTCAGGTTGCGCGGGTTGGCCTCGTCCGCGCCGGCCTTGCCGGCCTTGCCGCGGTCGGTGTTGTTGGTCAGCACCACGTAGACGCGGCCGGTGCGCGGGCTCGGCTCGATGTCCTCGGGGCGGTCCATCTTGGTGGCGCCGACCTTGTCACCGGCCTGGCGGGTGAAGACGAACACCTCCTCGGCGGTCATGCCCTCGACGTGCGAGACGCTGCCGGAGGCGGAGGCGGTGGCCAGCTTGATCCAGACGCCGGAGCCGTCGAACCGGCCGTCGGCGGGCAGCTTGCCGGAGCCGTCGATCTCGGCGGCCGGGGAGTCGCCGGTCAGCTTGGCGACGTAGAGCGTGCCCTCGTCGAGCAGCGTGAGGTTGTGCTCCTTCGCCGCGCGGCTGTCGCCCTTCTTCATCTGCTTGCTCGACACGAACTTGTAGAAGTAGTCGAAGCGCTCGTCGTCGCCCATGTAGACGACCGGACGGCCGTCCTCGGTCAGCCGGGGCTGGGCGCCCTCGTGCTTGAAGCGGCCCAGCGCGGTGCGCTTGCGCGGGACGGAGTTCGGGTCGTACGGGTCGAGCTCGACGACCCAGCCGAAGCGGTGGGACTCGTTGGGCTCCTGGAGGCAGTCGAAGCGCTTGTCGAACCGCTCCCACTTGCGCTCGGTGGCGCCGGTGCTCACGCCGTACCGCTTGAGGCGGGCCGCCTCGGCCGGGTCGGTGACCTGGCCGGCGTTGGCGAAGTACTGGTTGAAGTTCTCCTCGCCGTGGAGGGTGGTGCCCCACGGGGTGGTGCCGCCGGAGCAGTTGTTGAGCGTGCCGAGGACCTTGGTGCCGGTCGGGTCGACGGAGGTCTTCAGCAGCGCGCTGCCCGCGGCCGGGCCGGTGAGGCGGAACTCGCTGGTGGCGGTGAGGCGGCGGTTGAGCTGGTGGCGGTTGACGGCGGTCAGCTTGCCGGAGCGGTGGTCCTCCTGGACCACGACGACGCCGAGGCCGTGCGCGGCCCACGCGACCTCGACCTGCTCGCGGGTCGGGTTGGCCGGGTCGTAGCCCTTGAACATGAGGTTCTCGTCCGTGTACTCGTGGTTGGCCACGAGCAGCTGCTGGCGCTCGTAGCCGCCGCCGAGCGGGAGCAGGCTCAGGAAGTCGTTGTTGTAACCGAATTGACCGGCCTGGGCGGCTGCGGTCTGCTTGTCCGGATTGAACCCCGGGGCGCCCTTGACGATCGGGTCGCCCCAGCGGATGACCACGTTCTGGTCGTGGCCCTCGGGGACGGTCACCCGGTCGTCGGTGTTCGGCGCGACGGCCTTGAAGCGCAGGCCGCGTGCGGCCTCGCCCGAACCGGCCTTGGGGTCGGCGGAGGGAGCCGCCTCGGCGGACTGGCCTCCGCCCGCCCCGAGGGTGACGGCGGTGCCGGCGGCGGTGGCGACGGTGACGACCGCCGCGGAGCGCAGCATCGAGCGGCGGGAGTAGGCACGGGCGATGACGTCGCCGACGTACTCGTTGTCACTGGTGTTGGGCACCTCGTGGAAGCAGGCGTCGCCACAGCGGTAGCGGCAGGTGAGAGCGGAACGACCGCTCCCATGCGGGTTGCCGATGAGCGGCAGGAGCTTGCGCACGAGGTGTCCTCCGGTGGGTGCACGGCGCCGACGTCGCGTCGGGACGAATCAGCGGCGACGCTAGGCGCGGGTTGCGCCGATGCGGCGGCGCGGGGGTGAACGCTGGATGAACCCGGCACGGCGGAGGGGCAGTTCGGGTGGAGGCCGCTGTTCCCTGGTTGGCTGGGCGCCACGAAAGGCGCCCCTGCCGAAGTTCCAGCCAAGGGGCCGATAACCTTACGTGTCCACTCTGGGCAGGGATCAACCGCGCAGCACGGACAAATGACGCACGCACTCATGCGAAAGGCCTGGCCCATGGGTATTCGGAGCTTGTTGCGCAAGGTGTTCGGACGGTCGGCCGAGCCGGTTCCGGAGACGTCGGATCCCTCTGCTTCGGCAGCGGTACCCAGCCAGGCGGAACGCAACCCCCTGGACGCGGCCGCCGAACTGGTGGCGGCCTCCTTCGACAACCCCACCGTCCCGCCGCAGTCCGCACCGCGCGACCGCGAGCCGGGCACGTTGCTGACCGCCCCGGCGCAGACGACGGACCCCACGGTCCCGGAGGCCCGGCGCCCCTCGCCCCCGGCGCTGCCGGAAACCCCCTCCCCGGCCCCCGCCACTCCGGCGCAGCCGGACCCGGCCGAGGCCACCGCCGGTACGGACACCCCCGCACCGGAGGCCGCCCCTGCCGAGCCGGAGGCGGTCACCGCCGAGGCCACGGAGCCCGAGACCGCCCCGGCGCAGCCGGAGCCCGAGACCGAAGCGGTGGCCCCGCAGGCCGAGCCCGCCACTGCCGAGGCCACGGAGCCCGAGGCCGAAGCGGTGGCCGTCCAGGCCGAGCCGGAAGCCGTCACCACCGAGGCCGAGCCGGAGGCGACCGCCACCCCGGCGCAGCCGGAGACCGAAGCCACCGAGGCGGAAGCCGCCACGGCCGAGCCCGAGCCCGCCGCCGCCGGGGTCACGGAGCCCGCGGCGGAAGCGGTGGAGGCGCAGGCCGAGCCCGAGGCCGTCACCAGCGAGGCCGGAGCCACCGAGGCGGAAGCCGCCACGGTCGAGGCCGCCGCCGCCGAGGCGCTGCCCGAGGCCGAAGCCGAAGCGCCCGAGCCGGAGGCGGTCACCGCCGAGGCCCCGGAGCCCGAGGCCGCCCCGGCGCTGCCGGAGCCCGAGACCGCCCCGGCGCTGCCGGAGGCCGAGACCGAAGCGGTGGCCGCGCAGGCCGAGCCGGAGGCCGTCGCCGCCGAGACCTCCGCCCCGGAGCCCGAGGCGGAGGCCGTGGCCGTGGCTGCCGAGCCGGAGCCGGAGGCGGAGCCCGAGGAGCCCGCCGTCGCGGAGCCCGAGGCCCAGCCGGAGCCCGTCGCCGCGCAAGCGGAGGCCGAGCCCGAGCCCGAGGCCGCCGAACCGGAGCCGGAGGCGGAACCGCAGGGGCCCGCCATCGCCGCGGCAGCGGTACGGCGGCGGGCGCCCGAGGTGGCGGCCGCGTACAAGGCCGCCGGCCAGGTGCTGCGCACCAAGGGCAGGGCCGGGGCCCGCGCCAAGGTGTACCTGGTCCTCGACCGCTCCGGTTCCATGCGCGGCTTCTACAAGGACGGCAGCGCCCAGCACCTCGCCGACCACGCCCTGGCGCTGGCCGCGCACCTCGACGAGGAGGCCACCGTCCACACGGTGTTCTTCTCCACCGAGCTGGACGGCACCGCCGAGCTGACCCTCGACGCCCACGACGCGGCCTGGGTCGAGGCCCGCCACGCCGAACTCGGCCGGATGGGCCGCACCAGCTACCACGTGGCCGTGGAGGCCGTCCTGGAGCGCTACCGGAAGGACGGCGGCACCGGCCCGGCCCTGGTCGTCTTCCAGACGGACGGCGCGCCCGACAGCCGTCAGCCCGCCCGGCAGGCGATCGTCGACGCCGCCGCCACCGCCCCCGAGGTCCACTGGCAGTTCGTCGCGTTCGGCGACCACGACAACAAGGCCTTCGACTTCCTGCGCAAGCTGGACGCCGACAACGCCGGCTTCTTCCACGCCGGCCCGGCCCCCGCCGAGCTCGCCCCGGCCGCCCTCCTCAAGGGCCTGCTCGACCGGTTCTGAACGACCCCCGGCGACGAAAAGGCGGCGCCCCCTCCCGGTCCGGGAGGGGGCGCCGCCTTCGTACGAGCGGGCCCCAGGGCCCAAGGGCCTTACGGGCCTACGGGCCTCAGCCGCGCGGCGAACCGGCGTCCGGGGCGACCGCGTCGGAGACGGGCCGCTCCGAGGCCGCGGCCTTGGTCTCGACCGGCTTGCGCAGCGCGATGTTCAGCTCGCGCAGGCGGGCCTCCTCCAGCACCGTCGGCGCGCCCATCATCAGGTCCTGGGCGTTGCCGTTCAGCGGGAAGGCGATGGTCTCGCGGATGTTCGGCTCGTCGGCCAGCAGCATCACGATGCGGTCCACGCCCGGGGCGATGCCACCGTGCGGCGGGGCGCCGAGGCGGAACGCGCGCAGCATGCCGGCGAACTCGCGCTCGACGGTCTCGGCCTCGTAACCGGCGATCTCGAAGGCCTTCAGCATGACCTCGGGCTCGTGGTTGCGGATGGCGCCCGAGGACAGCTCGATGCCGTTGCAGACGATGTCGTACTGCCAGGCCAGGATGTCGAGCGGGTCCTTCTCCTCCAGGTCCTTCATGCCGCCCTGCGGCATGGAGAACGGGTTGTGGGAGAAGTCGATCTTGCCGGTCTCCTCGTCCTTCTCGTACATCGGGAAGTCGACGATCCAGCAGAAGCGGAAGACGTTCTCCTCGAACTGGCCCGCGCGCTTGGCCGCCTCGACGCGGACGCCGGACATGATCTTGGAGACCTCGTCGAACTCGCCCGCGCCGAAGAACACCGCGTGCCCGGCCGCCAGGCCCAGACGCTCGGTGAGGACCTTGACGTTCTCCTCGGTGAGGAACTTGGCGATCGGGCCGGTCAGCGCGCCGTCCTCGCCCACGCGGACCCAGGCCAGGCCCTTGGCGCCCAGCGAGATCGCGTACTCGCCGAGGCCGTCGAAGAACTTGCGCGGCTGCGCGGCGGTGTCCGGGACGGCGAGCGCGCGCACGTGCTTGCCGGCGAACGCCTTGAACTCCGAGCCCTCGAAGACGTCGGTGATGTCGACGAGCTCCAGCTTGGCGCGCAGGTCGGGCTTGTCGTTGCCGTACTTCAGCATCGACTCGCGGAACGGGATCCGCGGGAACGGCGAGGTGACCTCGCGGCCCTTGCCGAACTCCGTGAAGATCTCCGTCATCAGGCGCTCGATCGGCTGGAAGACGTCCTCCTGCTCGACGAACGACATCTCGACGTCGAGCTGGTAGAACTCGCCCGGCGAACGGTCGGCGCGGGCGTCCTCGTCGCGGAAGCAGGGGGCGATCTGGAAGTACCGGTCGAAGCCGGAGATCATCAGCAGCTGCTTGAACTGCTGCGGCGCCTGCGGCAGCGCGTAGAACTTGCCCGGGTTCAGACGGGACGGGACGACGAAGTCACGGGCGCCCTCGGGAGAGGTCGCGGTGAGGATCGGGGTCGCCATCTCGTTGAAGCCGAGGGCCACCATCTTCGAGCGGATCGACGCGATGACGGCCGAGCGCAGCATGATGTTGCGGTGCATGCGCTCGCGGCGCAGGTCGAGGAAGCGGTACTCCAGGCGCCGCTCCTCGTTCACCCCGTCGTCGGTGTTGATCGTGAAGGGCAGCGGGGCGGCGGCGCCGAGCACCTCGACCTCGACGGCCTCGATCTCGATCTCGCCCGTCGGCAGCTCGGGGTTGACGTTGTCGGCGCCACGGGAGACGACCTTGCCGTCGACCCGCACGACCGTCTCCTTGGACAGCTTGTCCAGGACGGCGGCGGCCGCGGTGCCGGGGCGGGCCACGAGCTGCGTGATGCCGTAGTGGTCACGCAGATCGATGAAGAGGATGCCGCCCAGGTCTCGACGATTGTGCAGCCAGCCGCTCAGCCGGACGTCGGAGGCGACGTCGGAGGCACGGAGCTCGCCGCACGTGTGGGACCTGTACCGATGCATCAGTCATCCAGTTCTACGCGATACCAGGGTGGATTCAACCGTCCCAAGGTTACCGTCCGGGCGGGCCGCCGCGCGGGCGCGCCCGTACAGGGGGATGAACAGGCAGCCCGACCGGATGACCTGTAAAGATGGCCGGGTGCGCACCGAGGACGTCCTGGCCGCCATCGCGACCGGTCTGTGGCGATGGGACAACGCCTCCGGGACGGTCACCCTCGACGGCGAGGCCGCCCGGCTGCTCGGGCTGCCCGCGGAGCCCGTCGTCCTGCCGGAGGCCGCCGCCCGCTCCCGCTTCCACCCGGTGGACTGGAACGAGATCAACGGCATCGTGAACCTCGCCGTCGCCGAGGGCACCCTCGCCGAGGCCCGGCTGCGGATCATGGACGAGGACGGGCGCGTGCTGCGCACCGTGCGCAGCCGCTCCAAGCCCGTGCAGAACCTGACGGCCGAGGGCCGCGTCGACTACGAGCTGATCGGCACCATCCAGGAGATCGCCGAACCGCAGCCCGGCACCACCGCGGCGCACACCCCGATCACCGGCGACTGGCGGCGCTCCCGCGAGGCCTTCCTGCTGGACGCGGGCCGGGCGCTGGCCGAGGCCCGCTCCACCGCGGAGGTGCTGCGCGTGGCGGCCTCGCTGTCCATGCCGGGCTTCAACCCGGACGGGCTGGCCGTCTTCGGAGTGGCGGGCGACCGGCTGTCGGTCATCGGACACCACGGGCACGGCCCCGGGGACGAGAGCCCCTTCACCGACATGCCGCTGGACACCGACTACCCGGCCGCGGAGGTCGTCCGGGGCGGCCGGGCGATCTACCTGCCCAGCCCCGAGGACTACCTGCGGCGCTTCCCGGTCACCTGGCCGCTCGCCCAGCGCTTCGGGCGCGCCTCCTGGGCCTTCCTGCCGCTGATCGTGGCCGGGCGGACCATGGGGGCCTGGATGGCCGCCTTCAAGCACCCGGTGTCCTTCTCGCCCGACGAGCGGTCCGTGCTGACGACGGTGGCCCGGATGCTGGCCCAGGCCCTCCAGCGGGCCGGAGTGGCCGAGTCCGAGCGGGAACTCACCACCGGGCTCCAGCGGTCGATGATGCCGCAGCTGGGGCCGGAGATCCCCGGCATGACCCTCGCGGCCCGCTACGTCCCCACCGGCGGCGGCCTCCAGGTCGGCGGCGACTGGTACGACGTGATCCCGCTGCCCTCGGGCCGGTTCGCGCTGGTCATCGGCGACGTCCAGGGGCACGACGTACGCGCGGCCGGCCTGATGGGCCAGCTGCGGATCGCCGTACGGGCCTACGCCTCCGAGGGCCACCGCCCCGACGCCGTGCTCTCGCGGGCCTCCCGCTTCCTGTCCGGGCTCTGCTCCTCCCAGGAGTCGGACCCGGCCGAGGGGCCCGACTACCAGAGCCCGCGCTTCGCGACCTGCCTCTACGTGGAGTGCGACCCGGAGACGGGCCTGCTGGAGGTGGCCCGCGCCGGACACCCCGACCCGGCGATCCGGATGGCGGACGGCACCGTCCTGATGCGGCCCACCGCGGGCGGCCTGCCGCTCGGGATCATCCCGGACACCGACTACCCCACCACCCGGTTCACCCTGGAACCCGGCGAGACGATGATGCTCTGCACCGACGGGCTCATCGAGACCGGCGGGCACGACCTGGACACCGGCTGGGCGCGGCTGCGGGCCATCCTGGAGTCCGGGACGCACGACACGGAGGGCCTGGAGCCCCGGCACCTCGAAACACTGGCCGACCTGCTGGTGCAGGCCGTGCACGGGCCTTCCTCGCACCACACCACCGGGCCGCTGGCCGACCGCCGCGAGGACGACATAGCCGTGGTGCTGCTGTGCCGCGAGAGCGCGGACTGCGGCTGCGGGACCCCGCCGTCACGCCCGTCGCGGCCCGCCCGGCGCACGGTGCTGACCGTGGCGCAGGCGGAGCCGGAGCGGATCGCGGGGGCCCGGCGCCAGGTCCGGGAGCTGCTGCACGACTGGACGGACCCCGAGCAGGTCGACGCGGCCGAGCTGATGGTCTCCGAGATGGTGACCAACGTGCTCGTGCACACCGACGGCGACGCGCTGCTGGTCGCGGAGGCGGTGGGCGAGCTGGGCGCGCGCCGGCTGCGCGTGGAGGTGGCGGACGGGAGCGACGAGCTGCCGCACATGCGCCACCCCGGGGAGATGGCGTCCAGCGGGCGCGGCGTGCTGCTGATGGAGATGCTCGCCGACACCTGGGGCGTCGACCCGCGCGGCGCGGGCAAGTCGATCTGGTTCGAGCTGCACGAACGCTCCAAGCCGGACGAGGAGCAGGTCCCAGGCCCGGAACGGGACCCCGTACCGGACCGGTAACTCCCCCGGAGGTCCACCCGAAAGGCGGACGCGGCAATGGCGACCCCCCTGCTCCCCGGCCCGGTGCGGCGGTTCGCCGCCTGGTGCGCCGTGGTCCTGCTCGCCGTCGGCGTCCTCGCCGTCGCCATCTGGCTGTGCGTCGTCCTCAAGACCGTCGTCACGCCCGTACTGCTGGCCGTGCTCGGGACCGCCCTGCTCGGGCCGCTGCAGCGGCGGCTGGTCCGGACGGGGGTGCACCGCTCGCTCGCCGCGGCCCTCACCTGCCTCGCCGTCGTCGCGGTCGTCGGCGGGGCCGCGTACGTCGTCGTCCTCGCGCTCGTCGAGACCGGCGACCAGATCGTCGACGCGCTCCGGCGGGCCGGGCAGGCCCTCGCCGAGCACTTCGGGGCGGTCGGCACCTCGGTGGAGGACCTCGCCAGGAACTCCGAGGACCTGCTCGCGAAGTTCGGCGGGACCGCCGCGTCCGGGCTGCTCGCCGGGCTCAGCGCGGTCGGCACGACGAT
This sequence comes from Streptomyces sp. NPDC031479, assembly GCF_055581065.1. Taxonomy (NCBI): domain Bacteria; kingdom Bacillati; phylum Actinomycetota; class Actinomycetes; order Kitasatosporales; family Streptomycetaceae; genus Streptomyces; species Streptomyces sp. NPDC031479. The sequence goes on along the minus strand of NZ_JBVIKC010000001.1, from coordinate 287,079 downwards.
CGCGATGGGGGTCCTGGCGCTGGTGCTGATCTTCTTCTTCCTGCGCGACTCCGACCGGGCCGCGCACACGCTGCGCTCCCTGGTCCCGAGCCGGTCGGGCGACCTGGTGGAGGCGATGGGACGGCGCGCCTTCGAGGCCGTCGAGGGCTTCATGCGGGGGACCACCCTGGTGGCCCTCGTCGACGCCGTGCTGATCGGCGCGGGACTGCTGGTGTTCGGGGTGCCGGGCGCGGTGGGGCTGGCGGCGCTGGTGTTCGTCACCGCCTACGTCCCCTACCTCGGCGCCTTCCTCTCCGGCGCCGTGGCGGTCCTCGTGGCCCTCGCCGACCGGGGCTGGGTCATCGCCCTGTGGGTCCTGGGCGTCGTGCTGGCGGTCCAGATGATCGAGGGGTACGTGCTCCAGCCCCTGGTCCAGAGCCGGACCGTGCAGATGCACCCGGCGCTGGTGATGCTCGCGATCACGGCCGGGGCGAGCGTCGCCGGCATCCTCGGCATGCTGCTCGCCGTACCGCTGACGGCGGCCGCGTTCGGCGTGGTCTCGGAACTGCGCGGCCGCTTCGCGGAGCGGGACCCCGAGGTCCCGCTCCCCTGATCTCCGTGGGCTACTTCGTGCGCTCCGTGGTCGGGATCCGGCCGAGCCGGCCCGCCTGGAAGTCGTCGAAGGCCTGCTGGAGCTCGTGCCGGCTGTTCATCACGAACGGCCCGTAGTGCGCCATCGGCTCCCGGATGGGCCTCCCGCCGAGCAGGACGACCTCCAGGGCCGGGGCGTTGGAGTCCTGGGACTCGTCCGCCCGCAGGGTGAGCGAGCCGCCCTCGCCGAAGACCGCCGTCTGCCCGGTGTGGAGGGGCCTGCGCTCCTCGCCGACGGACCCGCGCCCGGCCAGGACGTAGGCGAGGGCGTTGAAGTCCTCGCGCCACGGCAGGGTGATCTCCGCGCCCGGGGTGACGGTCGCGTGGATCATCGTGATCGGGGTGTGGGTGATGCCCGGCCCCTCGTGCCCGTCCAGCTCACCGGCGATCACGCGGAGCAGCGCGCCGCCGTCCGGGGTGGTCAGCAGCTGCACCTGGCCGCCGCCGATGTCCTGGTAGCGCGGGGGCATCATCTTGTCGGAGGCCGGGAGGTTCACCCACAGCTGGAGGCCGTGGAAGAGGCCGCCGCTGACGACCAGGGACTCCGGCGGGGCCTCGATGTGCAGGAGGCCCGAACCGGCGGTCATCCACTGGGTGTCGCCGCCGTTGATGACGCCGCCGCCACCGTTGCTGTCCTGGTGGACGAAGGTTCCGTCGATCAGGTAGGTGACGGTCTCGAAGCCGCGGTGGGGGTGCCAGGGGGTCCCTTTCGGCTCTCCAGGCTGATACTCCACCTCGCCCATCTGGTCCATCATGATGAACGGGTCGAGGTGGCGGTAGTCGATCCCGGCGAACGCGCGGCGCACCGGGAATCCCTCGCCCTCGAAACCGCCCGGGGCCGTGGACACGGCCAGCACCTTGCGCGGCGCGGCCGTCTGCGGCGCGGCCACGCGCGGGAGGGTCAACGGGTTCTCAACAGTCACTGCGGGCATGGTCAGGACCTCCTTCTGCTTCAACTTTAGTTGAAAGTCGAACTTTCTGCCACACCCGCACAGAACAGCGCGCCCGCCCGGGTCATTCCCGGACGGGCGCGCGACGGGGCGACGGACCCCGGACCGGGGAAATCTCGCCAAATGTCCTACACATGACAACCCGGGGGCCCGCTATCGGGTCTTCCCGGACATGGAGACCCGTCCGACCGAGCCCGAGCCCACCCCCGAAGGGGCGGCCGACCCCCGCCGACGCCTGCCCGCCCCCCTGGCCGCCCTCGGCCGGGCCGCCGGCATCGCCGCCCTGGTCACGGCCATCGGCTACGCCACCCACCACTGGGCGTCGAGCGGCATGCCGCTGTCACCGCTGCCCGGGTCCCCGTGGCCGTACCTCACCGCCTGGGCGGTCCTGACGTTCCTGGCCGGCCTGCTGCTCCAGTGGGCCACCGCGAGGGTCGAGTACGACGGCCGCTGGCAGCTCATCGTCCTCCCGGTCTACGCCGGGATCCGCATCACCCTGGCCCACCACCCGGACCCGGCCCTGCTGTACGCGTACGGGGCGGCGGCCCTGGCGGTGGGCACGGCGGGCACGGCCCTGTGGCGGCGCAGGCTGCGGCGGACCGGCGCCTAGCCGCCTGCGCAGCAATGGCGTCTAGCCGTCTGCGCAGCAATGGCGTCTAGCCATACATGCGGCGCATGGCGAAGTCGACCATCTGCTCGACGGCCTTCGCGTCGAACACCATCCGGTGGTCGCCCTCCATGTCGAGGACGAAGCCGTAGCCGGTGGGGAGCAGGTCGATCACCTCGGCGCCGGTGATCACGAAGTACTTGGACTCCTTGCCGGCGTACCGGCGGAGCTCCTTGAGCGTGGTGAACATCGGGATGACGGGCTGCTGCGTGTTGTGCAGCGCCAGGAACCCCGGGGTGTCACCGCGCGGGCAGTAGACCTTCGAGGTGGCGAAGATCTGCTGGAAGTCCTCGGCGGACAGCGAACCGGTCGTGAAGGCCCGTACGGCGTCCGCGAGCGAGGGCGGGGACGGCTCGGGGTACAGCGGCGGCGCCTGCTGCGCGTACCCCTGCGGGGGCTGCTGCGCGTAGCCCTGCTGGGCACCCGGGTTCTGGTCGTAGCCGTACATGGGCCGAAGCCTATCGAGGCCGCGGGCCTTCCGGGGCGGGACCGCCCTTCAGGGCGGAGACGAAGGGCCCCCAGGCCGCCGCCGACAACATGAGGATGGGGCCACCCCTCACCTTGGAGTCGCGCACGGGGACCAGTCCGGTGACTCCGTCGGCCACCTCGACGCACTCGCCGCCGGTGCCGTTGCTGTAGCTGCTCTTACGCCAGGAGGCGGACGCCAGGTCATTCTCGGTGTTTGCCATGTCGGAAGTCCTCTGCAGCCGCGTCGATCCTCGCAAGGGACGCCTCAGGTGACAGCGCGGCAGCCCTCAGCAGATCGTACGACCTGCGGTAGTCCCTCACGAGGGACGGATATTCGATGAGTTGGCCGCTGTGCAGGTTCTCGGTGTACACAACCGGGGGCGCGTCCCCGAAGGTCATCAACCGAGCCATGCCCATCATGAACGGGTGAGCGGCCTCGGTTTCCGGAACGATCTGCAAAATGGAGCGGGTTGTTCTGACCACGCCCGCGATGTGCTCCAGCAACTCCGCCATCCCCTCTGCTGGCAGCACCGGCCTCCGAAGCAGCGACTCGTCCAGGATTCCCCAGTACTCCGGGGGGTTCTCCCGCCTGAAGAGCCGGGCCCGCGCCATGCGCGCGGTCACCTTCTGCTCGACCTCGCTGTCCATGGCCCGGGGCATCGCGGCCCGGGTGAGGGCTCGCGCGTACGCGGCCGTCTGCAACAGCCCCGGCACCAGCATCGGCGCCCAGTCCTCGATGGTCTGCGCATCCGGCTCCATCTCCGCAACGTCCGCGAAGTACTCCGCGTGCCCCGACTGCTTCGCCTTGCGGGCATCTTCACAGCGGCGCTCGAAAAAGCCGTCCGTCCCCAGCTTCCGGTCTACGTGCCGGGCCAGATCCAGCGGCATCCGCCGCTCGCCGTGCTCGATTTGGCTGAGGAACGGAACTCCTCGGAAGCTGCCGTCCGCGAGCTGATCGAGCGTGAGCCCGGCGGCCTCCCGTTTGAAGCGCAGCTCCGCGCCGTAGAAGGACGGAACACTCGCCGACGCGTCCGTGTCCTTACGAGCAGGCACAACCCACCACCGCCATTTACCACTTGCCCAGCGGAACTCGAAACCCTTTCCACGGTACGCGGCGAGACATCAGCCTGTGAGGACTTCGTCACACTCTGCACAGGAACGGAAAGCCCCCATGAGCGACCCCGACGGCGACCGCGTCGCGATCACCGCCCTCACCGAACTCCGCGCCGCCCTCGCGGCACACGGGATCACCCTGCCCTCGCTGGACCTGCACCTGCCCTCGTACGCCGCGAGCCACCGGACCCCGCCGCTGATCAGCCTCGGGAACTGCAACCCCGCCACCGCGCAGCGGATCGCCGACGCGCTGGCCGGCCGGTGAGCCTCACGATCCGGCTGCTCGCCGTCCCCGAGGCGGCCCCGCTGCTGCGTCACGCCGTGCGCGAGCACCTCGGGGCGGAGTCGGCCGACGCCGAGCTCTGCGTCAGCGAGCTGCTGGCCAACGTCATCACCCATCTCGGCGCGGGCACCCCCGTCACCCTGCGGGTCACCGGAAGGGCAGCCCGTACGCGGGTCGAGCTCACCGATCCCGATCCGTACGGGCAGCCCGCGCAACGGCACGCCGCGCAGACCGACGAGTCCGGGCGGGGCCTGGCCCTGCTGGCCGCCGTGTCGCTGCGATGGGGGGTGCGCCGGGAGGCGGCCGGGAAGACCGTCTGGGCCGAACTCCCCCGCCCCTAGCGGGCCTCGTACCGGTCCTGGGCGTCGAGCACGGCGTCCGCGTACTCCGCGGCCCAGGCGCCCATCCCCCGCATCGGGACCAGCAGGGCCGTACCGGCCTCGGTCAGGGCGTAGTCCACGCGCGGCGGGGCCTCGGCGTACGCGCGGCGCTCGACCAGGCCGTTGTACTCCAGCCTCCGCAGCGCCTCGTTCAGCACCTTCGGGCTGATCCCGCCGATCCGCGCCACCAGCGCGCGCGGCCGCATCGGGCCGTGCGCGCCGAGCGTGAAGACCACGACGCTGTCCCAGCGCTTGGCCAGCACCTCGAACGCGACCCGCGCCCGGCAGTCCGCCGTGTAGGCGAGGTCGGGCAGGCCCGCGGCCGGGTCGGTGGGTTCGGTCGGCGTCTCCATGCCCGCCATCCTGCCCCCGCCGATGGACACCGGACGGTGTGCGTCGGCCTCCGTAGCGTCGGCCCGACCGAGCAGGCCAGAGGACGGAAGAGGTGGACCATGCGGATCGGCGTCATGGGTACGGGAGCGATGGCGGAGGCCCTGGGCGGCGCCTGGGCGCGGGCCGGGCACGAGGTGTTCGTGGGCGGCCGGGACACGGCGGCCGCCGCGGCCCTCGCCGGCCGGATCGGGGCGGCCGGGCACGGGCCGGTGGCCGCGGCGGCGGCGTACGGGGAGGTGGCGCTGCTCGCCGTACCGGCCGGGCGGGCCCCGGAGCTGGCCCGGGAGCACGCCGCGGCACTGGCGGGACGGACGGTCGTGGACTGCACGAACCCGCTGGAGCCGGGTCCGGGCGGGGTGATGCTGGCGACGGCCCCCGGCGTGAGCGTGGCCGCGCTGATCGGGGCCGCGGCACCCGGCGCGCACGTGGTGAAGGCCTTCAACCTGGCCCACTCCAGTGCGTGGGAGCAGCCTCCGGGCGCCTTCGGCGGGGAGCGGCCGGCGGTGCCGTTCTGCGCGGACGACCCGGTGGCGGCGGGGCGGGTCGAGGAGCTGATCACGGGGATGGGGTGGAGCCCGATGGCCGCGGGCGGGCTGGACCGGGCGGCGTACGTGGAGGCCACGGCCGCCTTCGTGATCGGGGTCTGGTGGGCGGGCGGCTCGCCGCGCCTGGCCTTCCCGGAGGTCCCGGGGGCCGCGGCCTGACGCTCCGGGGCCGGGGCGGCGCCCCGGCCCCGCTCCAGCGTCCCTGGCTTGACGCTGGTCACAGTCTCCGGTGAAGGGTTGCTTCTTATTACCGACGGGTAGCATCATGACGTTACCGATTGGTATGTACGAGGAACCTGTCTCCCCGAGCCTTAACGGAGCCGTCGCCATGGGGCACTACAAGTCGAATCTCCGCGACATCGAGTTCAACCTCTTCGAGGTGCTCGGCCGCGACAACGTGTACGGCACCGGCCCGTTCGGTGAGATGGACACCGAGACCGCCAGGACCATCCTCAGCGAGATGACCAAGCTCTCCGAGAACGAGCTGGCCGCCTCCTTCGAGGACGCCGACCGCACCCCGCCGGTCTTCGACCCGGCCACCAACACCGCGCCCGTCCCGGCGTCGTTCAAGAAGAGCTACAAGGCCTTCATGGACTCCGAGTACTGGCGCCTGGGCCTGCCCGAGGAGATCGGCGGCACCACCTCGCCCCGCTCCCTCATCTGGGCGTTCGCCGAGACGATCCTGGGCGCGAACCCGGCCGTGTGGATGTACTCCTCCGGCCCGGCGTTCGCCGGCATCCTCTTCGAAGAGGGCAACGAGGCGCAGAAGAAGGTCGCCGAGATCGCCGTCGAGAAGCGCTGGGGCTCCACCATGGTGCTGACCGAGCCGGACGCCGGCTCGGACGTCGGCGCCGGCCGCACCAAGGCCGTCCAGCAGGCGGACGGCTCGTGGCACATCGAGGGCGTGAAGCGCTTCATCACGTCCGGTGAGCACGACATGGAGGAGAACATCCTCCACTACGTCCTCGCGCGCCCCGAGGGCCACGGCCCGGGTACCAAGGGCCTGTCCCTCTTCCTCGTCCCGAAGTTCCACTTCGACTGGGAGACCGGCGAGCTGGGCGAGCGCAACGGCGTCTACGCCACGAACGTCGAGCACAAGATGGGCCTCAAGGCCTCCAACACGTGCGAGATGACCTTCGGCGACCAGCACCCCGCCAAGGGCTGGCTGATCGGCGACAAGCACGACGGCATCCGCCAGATGTTCATGATCATCGAGTTCGCCCGGATGATGGTCGGCACGAAGGCCATCGCCACCCTCTCCACCGGCTACCTCAACGCGCTGGAGTACGCCAAGGAGCGCGTGCAGGGCCCGGACCTGGCCAACTTCATGGACAAGACCGCGCCCAAGGTCACCATCACGCACCACCCCGACGTGCGCCGCTCGCTCATGACGCAGAAGGCCTACGCCGAGGGCATGCGCGCCCTCGTGCTGTACACCGCCTCCGTCCAGGACGCGATCCAGCTCAAGCAGGCCGCGGGCGAGGACGCCTCCGCCGAGATCGGCCTGAACGACCTGCTCCTGCCGATCGTCAAGGGCTACGGCTCGGAGCGCTCGTACGAGCAGCTCGCCCAGTCGCTGCAGACCTTCGGCGGTTCCGGTTACCTCCAGGAATACCCGATCGAGCAGTACATCCGCGACGCCAAGATCGACACCCTGTACGAGGGCACCACGGCGATCCAGGGCCAGGACTTCTTCTTCCGGAAGATCGTCCGCGACCAGGGCGCCTCGCTGAACATCCTCTCCGAGACGATCAAGAAGTTCCTCGCCGAGGGCCCCGGCGGCGACGACCTGGCCCCCGCCCGCGACGCCCTCGCCAAGGCCGCCGTGGACCTGGAGGCCATCGTCGGCCAGATGATCGTCGACCTCACCGCCACCGGCGAGGACGTCAAGAACATCTACAAGGTCGGCCAGAACACCACCCGCCTGCTGATGGCCTCCGGTGACGTGGTCGTCGGCTACCTGCTCCTCAAGGGCGCGGCCGTGGCCGCCGAGAAGCTGGCCGGCGCTTCCGCCAAGGACGTGGCGTTCTACACCGGCAAGATCGCCGCAGCGAAGTTCTTCGCCGCCCAGATCCTGCCGGGCGTCTCCGTCCAGCGCGCCCTGGCCGAGACCGTCGACAACTCCCTCATGGAGCTCGACGAGGCCGCCTTCTAGACCACGACCGGCGCCGCCCCGGCGGTCGGCGCACACGGTGGACGCACAGCGGCCGGGCCCTCCCGCACGGGGGCCCGGCCGCTGGCGTGCCCGGCCCCCGCGCTCGGTACCGGCCCGGTGCCCCGCCCCCGTATCCGCCCACCGCCGCCACCGCCCCCACCGGCGGCTTTCCCCGTTGTCGGTCGTTCATGGGACGCTCGTAGACATGAGTCCGCAGGAGCAGCACAGCAGCAGGGGGTATTCCGTCCCCACCGGGCGGCCGTACGCCCTCAAGGAGCTCCAGGCCAACGTGGGCGCCCTCGGCGACCGGATCACCGAGCTCTACGACGGCGCGCACCCCGCCGAGTACGACCCCGTCGCCGACGCCCTCTACGTCGCCTTCCAGACGGCCGCCGGACTCGCCCCCGCCAAGAGCTACACCGGCTGTCCCGAGCACCCCAACGGCGCCCTCGACCCCGAGGCCCCCGAGGGCTGGGGCCGCTGCCTGATCTGCAACGACCGCCGCCGCCTCGGCCGGCGCCTCCAGGGCGGCCGCCAGGCCGGTCCCGCCCCCGCGGGCGAGCAGCGCCGCCTCGGCTACCCCGTGCCCGAGCCCCCGTACACCCTCGACGTGCTCCGCCGGTACCTGCGCACCATCGACGAGCAGCGCTTCCACCTCACCCTCGGCTCCCCCGACCAGGACTTCGTCCGGATCGCCGACGACCTGCACCGCGCCTTCATCGTCGCCCGCGAACTGTCCCGGCCGCGCAACGCCTCCGGATGCTCCGAACACCCCGGCGCGCCGATCGACCCCGATGCTCCTCCCGGTGAGGCCTGTATCTTCTGCGCCGGGCGCAAGAGACGCGCGCAGCGCCCGCCGCAGACCCCCGAGATGCTCCCGCGCATCCGCCGGGGCGAGCGTCGGCAGTTGCAGCGCAGATTCGAGCGCCCACCGGGCTGAGAGCGACGGGACAGCGGGGCGACCGACCCCCGCCCCCTGACCCTCCGGCTATCCGCCGCAGTCCGGCCATGGCGAACACGACCGTCGTTAAGGTGAACCACATGAGCTCTCCCGCCCGCTTCGACCGCGGCCACACCGACGACCTGATGACCTTTCTGACGGCCAGTCCGTCGCCGTACCACGCTGTCGCCAACGCGGCAGAGCGGCTGGAAAAGGCAGGTTTCAGGCAGTTGTCGGAGCAGGACGCCTGGGACTCGGGCACGGGAGGCCGGTTCGTCCTCCGCGGCGGCGCGCTCATCGCCTGGTACGTGCCCGAGGGCGCGGCCGCGCACACCCCCTTCCGGATCATCGGCGCGCACACCGACTCCCCCAACCTGCGGGTCAAGCCGGTACCGGACACCGGCTCGCAGGGCTGGCGGCAGGTCGCCGTGGAGATCTACGGGGGCACCCTGCTCAACACCTGGCTGGACCGGGACCTGGGCCTGGCCGGGCGCCTCTCCCTGCGGGACGGCACCGAGCGGCTCGTCAACGTGGACCGCGCGCTGCTGCGCGTCCCCCAACTCGCCGTGCACCTGGACCGGTCGGTGAACACCGACGGCCTCAAGCTCGACAAGCAGCGGCACATGCAGCCGATCTGGGGCCTCGGCGACGCCCGCGAGGGCGACCTGATCGCCTTCCTGGAAGAGGAAGAGGGCCTGCCGCAGGGCTCCGTGGCCGGCTGGGACCTGATGGTCCACTCCATCGAGCCGCCCGCCTACCTGGGCCGCGACCGCGAACTGCTCGCCGGGCCCCGCATGGACAACCTGCTGTCGGTGCACGCGGGCGTCGCCGCGCTGGCCGCCGTCTCGGCGGGCGCCGCGCTGGACCACATCCCGGTCCTGGCGGCGTTCGACCACGAGGAGAACGGCTCCCAGTCCGACACCGGCGCCGACGGCCCCCTGCTGGGCAACGTGCTGGAACGTTCTGTCTTCGCCCGCGGCGGCTCCTACGAGGACCGGGCCCGCGCCTTCGCCGGCACCGTCTGCCTCTCCTCCGACACCGGGCACGCCGTGCACCCCAACTACTCGGAGCGCCACGACCCTTCGCACCACCCGCGCGCCAACGGCGGCCCGATCCTGAAGGTCAACGTCAACCAGCGGTACGCGACGGACGGCAGCGGCCGGGCCGTGTTCGCGGCTGCCTGCGAGCGGGCCGGCGTCCCGTGGCAGACGTTCGTCTCCAACAACTCCATGCCGTGCGGCACCACCATCGGCCCGATCACCGCCGCCCGCCACGGCATCCAGACGGTCGACATCGGCGTCGCGATCCTCTCGATGCACTCCGCCCGCGAACTGTGCGGCGCGGACGACCCGTTCCTCCTCGCCAACGCCCTGCTGGCCTTCCTGGAGGGCTGACCGTTCGGCCGACCGGCCGACCGGCCTTGCGGTGGCCGGCGCGCACACGGCGCGCCGGTCACCGCCCACCGGTCCGCGCTCAGGCGTCCAGGCCGGCGAGGACGAGCGGGAGACGCACGGCGCCGTCCGCGACCACCCGGACGGGGACGCCCCAGTCCTGCTGGTGGACGTGGCAGGCCGGGTACTCGTTGGCCGGGTCGTCGTCGCAGGAGGCGGCCATCGCCGACACGTGCAGGACGCCCTCGGTGACCTCCGGGTCCAGCACGAGCTCACGGAACAGGTCCGTGCCGGGGCCCTCTCCCTCCGCGAGGAGTTCCGGCGGGGTCGAGGAGACCAACAGCCGGGTGGAGGGGCCGTAACGGGTGTCCAGCTTCTGCCCGGCCGGGGCCTGGAAGACCACGTCGAGGCGGAGCGTGCCCGGGGCGACCTCGGTGGCGGCGCGCTGCGTCCGGTGGGCGACCGCGTCGACCCGTACGGCCTCCTCGGGCAACCGCAGCCGGGTCAGCCGGTGCCGGGCGGACTCCACGACCACGATGTCCTCGCCGACGAGGACGGCGTCGCTGGGCTCGCGCAGGTCGGTGGCGAGGGTGGTCACCTGCCCGGTGGCCGGGTCGAACCGCCTCAGCGCGTGGTTGTACGTGTCGCAGACCGCGACCGAGCCGTCCGGCAGGGCGGTCACCCCGAGGGGGTGCTGGAGCAGGGCCTGGGCGGCGTCACCGTCGCGGTGGCCGAAGTCGAAGAGCCCGGTGCCGACGGCGGACCGGATCGCGTACCCGCCCTCGCCGTCGGGCTCCACGTACCGCAGGGCGCTGGTCTCGGAGTCGGCGATCCACAGCCGGTCCCCGGCGGCCGACAGCCCTGATGGCTGTGCGAACCAGGCCTCGGCGGCGGGGCCGTCGACGAGCCCCTCGTTGGTGGTCCCGGCGGCCACCCGGACCGTGCCCGCCTCGGGGTCCCAGGTCCACAGCTGGTGCACCCCGGCCATGGCGATCCACACCCGGCCCTGCCACCAGGCCACGTCCCAGGGGGAGGAGAGGTCCACTTCCAGGGCCGGCCCGGAGGTCGGGGACCCCTGCCACCACTGCCGCCCGGTCCCGGCGACGGTCTCGACGGCGCCCGTGGCGGGGTCGAACACCCGCAGCGCGTGGTTGACGGTGTCGGCGACCACGACCCGGCCGTCGGGCAGCAGCGCGAGCCCCTGCGGCTCGCTGAAGGCGTCGGGCCCGAAGCCCCGCTCCCCACTGCCGATCCGGCGCACGACGCTCTCCCCGTCCGGGGCCAGCTCCACCAGCTGGTGCCGCGTCGAGTCCGACACCAGCAGGTTGCCGTCGGCCAGCAGCAGCGCCTTCCCGGGGAACCGCAGGTCGGTCGCGACGGGCTCGGGCGCCACGTAGGGCCCGTCACCGCGCCGCAGGGTCCCCTTGGCCTCGTGCTCGGCCTCCAGCTCCTCGACGAGCCGCTCGATGGCGTGCGCGTGCCCCTCACCGGCGTGCTGCGCGACGACGTACCCCTCGGGGTCGATCACCACCAGCGTCGGCCAGGCCCGCACGGCGTACTGCTTCCAGGTGGCGAGCTCGGGGTCGTCGAGCACGGGGTGGTGCACCTGGTACCGCTCGACGGCGTCGACGACGGCCTCGTGGTCGGCCTCGTGCACGAACTTCGGCGAGTGCACCCCGATGATCACGACGGTGTCGCGGTGCTTCTCCTCCAGCTCGCGCAGCTCGTCGAGGACGTGCAGGCAGTTGATGCAGCAGAAGGTCCAAAAATCGAGGATCAATGTGCGACCTCGGAAGTCGGCGAGCTTCAGGTCCTTCCCACCGGTGTTGATCCAACCACCCTTGCCGATCAGCTCGGGGGCACGGACACGGGCACGCTTGCGGGGTGCGGGCGCGGAGGTGGGCGCCGGAGCAGCATCGTTCATCCTTCAAGCTTGCCATCCGCCCGTGAACACGGGATCACGTCGCTACGAAGCGCCTGCTCAGGCCTTGCCCGCCAGGCCGGTCTCCCAGGCCCATGCGGCGATGCCCACCCGGTTGCGCACCGCCAGCTTCGCCTGGATGTTGGCGACGTGGGTCTTGGCGGTGCCCGGCGAGATGAACAGCTCGGCACCGACCTCGGCGTTGGTCAGCCCGCGTGCGACGAGCAGGGCGATCTCCCGCTCCCGCACGGTCAGGGGGTCGGCGGCGGCGGCCCGCGGCTCCGGAACCGGTCGGGGCTGCGGCGCGGAGAGGCTGCGCAGCAGCCGGACCGTGAGCTGCGGACCGATCAGGGTGTCCCCGGCCATCGCCGCCCGTACGCCCTCGATCAGCAGGTTGGGACCCGACCGCTTCAGCAGGAAGCCGCAGGCCCCGTTGCGCAGTGCGGTGTGCACGTAGTCGTCGAGGTCGAAGGTCGTGACGACGAGGACGCGGACGGGGTGCTCGGCGGTCGGGCCCGCCAGCAGCCGGGTCACCTCCAGGCCGTCCAGGCGCGGCATCCGGATGTCGGCGATGACGACGTCGGGCCGCAGCGTACGGGCGAGCTCGACCGCCTCCGCACCGTCGGCGGCCTCCCCGACCACGGTCATGTCGGGCTGCGAGTCGAGGATGAGCCGGAAGCCGTTGCGTACGTCTTCCTGGTCGTCGGCTATCAGGATGCGGGTGGTCACGGGGTCATGATGCCGTGGTGTGCGGGCCGGTGGCGGGGAGGACCGCGGTCACGCGCCAGCCGTCCCGGTACGGTCCCGAGGCGAAGGTGCCGCCGAAGGCGCGGACGCGTTCGGCCAGCGCGAGAAGTCCGCCGCCGCCCCCGGTTCCCCGTTCGAGGCGGGGGAGCCCGGGCAGGTGTGCGGAGCGGCCGCGGCCACCGTCGTCGGTGACGCTGACCTCGACGGTCGTACCGTCCGTGCTGAGCACGACCCGTACACCGGCCGCTCCCGGCGCGTGCCGGCGGACGTTGGTGAGCGCCTCCACCACCACCCGGTGGACCGTGGCGGCCCCTTCGCGGGAGAGGGCTTCGGTGACGCCCGGGGCCAGGTCGAGTCGGGCCCGGACGCCTCCGGTTTCGCCGAACCGCTCGACTGCTTCGGCGAGTTCGCCGGTGCCGGGGAGGACCGTACGGGCCCCGGTCGGGTCGCCGTCGGTGCCGTCGGTGCCGTCGGTGCCGTCGGTGTTCCGGTCGGACGTGCGCAGCATCCGGACCGTACGGTCGATCGAGGCCAGTGCCGCGAGTCCGGCCCGCTCGATCCGCTCCAGCGCCTGGATCGCCGCCGCCGGATCGTGCCGGGCCACGAACCGGGCGGCCTGGGCCTGCACGACGATGCCGCTCACGTCGTGGGCGACGAAATCGTGCAGATCGTGGGCGAGTTCGAGCTGCTGGGCGCGGCGCGCGGCAAGGACCGCCTGTCTGCGGCGGTCCTCCATCAGACGGGGATAGCCGCCGACGACGACCGCGCCGACGATCGGCACCGACCAGAAGGCGATCACGCCCAGGTACTCGAAGAAGGAGGAGTCCGGTACGAGCGGGACGGCCCATACGGCGACGGCCGCGGCGCCGAGTCCGCCGCCCGCCAGGAGCTGCCGCCGGGACGACCGGCGCACCGCCGCCGTGAGCAGCAGCAGTACCGCCCCCACGGCCACCAGGTGCCACACCGATCCTTCGGTCGTTCCGCGTCCGGGCCAGGCGAACGTGGCCACCAGGAGCAGGAGGCCGGCGGCGCCGGTGGCGGCCCCGGTCCACTCGTGCGACCGCGGCCGGCAGCCGAAGGCGGCGAGGGCGACCGCGACGGCCGCGAGCGACGGCACCGGCCGTACGCCCAGGAAGACCGCGGCGACGCAGCAGGCGACGGTCACGGCACCGACGACGGCACGGTCCCTGGTCTTCACACCCACGACCTTAGGGGCTTCCGGGGTCCGGGGCCTCTGCCGAACGGCATAGAGGGGCTGCCGGGCCCCGGAGCGGATCTCCCCATCGGCCGATGGCCGCGGACCGGGCCGGCGGCGGAGGCTGGTGCCACACCGAAGAGCGGCCCGACCGGCCGCCCGAGCAGAGGAGTTCGTCATGCTGCGCAGCACCACCCTCCGTACGTCCGTCGTCGGCATCGCCGCACTGGCCGTCATCGGCGGCCTCGCCGCTTCCGCTTCCGCTTCGGCGCCTTCCGCTCCGGTCTCGGACGAGGCGCGGAAGGCGCCGAAGGAATCGAGCCTCACCGGCTCCGCCAAGATGTTCCGCGCGGACGGCCAGCAGGTCCGCTTCGCCTTCGACGCACACGGCTTCGCACCGGCCGAGCCCGACGAGCCGGGCGCCCCGGCCGGCACCTCGCGCGGCACCTTCCGGCTCAGCCACTACACCGCCGACGGCACGCAGGGCGCGTACGCCGAAGGCCGTATCGACTGCCTGCTGACCGGCGGTCCGGTCGCGACCGCCACCGGCGTCATCACCCGCTCCGATCTGCCCGGCGCGATCGGCAAGCGCGTCGGCTTCACCGTCTACGACGGGAAGGGCGACGGGAAGAAGGACCGGGTCGGCTACAGCTGGGCCGTGGGCAGCATCCCCACGATGGAGGTGCCGAAGTGCCTGAGCGCCGCACCGTACGAGACCGTCGAGAGCGGCGACTTCAAGGTCGAGCACGTGCTGCCGCCCAACCCGTCGGGGAACTCGGAGAAGACGGGGAACGCGGGGATCAAGGAATGAGAGCGGCCATGGAACGCGAACCGAGCCGACGGGTGGTGCGGCTCGCCCGCCTCGCCGCGCTCGCCCCGCTGCCCACGGGGCTGTGGCGGATCGCCGGGGCGTTCGGAGTGCCGCTCGGCTTCTCCGGGGGAGACGCGCTGGCGGACGTCAGGTTCGGCAGCGGTTTCTCGCTCTACATGATCGGCCTGAGCGTGTTCGCCGAGTTGCTGGGCTTCCTCACCCTGGGCCTCGTCCAGCGGTGGGGCGAAGTCGCCCCGGGCCGGCTGCCGCTGATCGGCGGCAGGCGCGTCCCGCCGCTCGCCGCCGTGATCCCCGCCGGTCTGGGGGCCGCCGTGCTGACCCTGCTGGGGGTCATGGGGGCCATCGGCTGGAACGACCCGGGGAACATGGGTGCCCCCGGTTCTCCGACCGGTGTGGCCTACTGGGTGATGACCGCCTGCTACCTGCCCCTGGTGGCCTGGGGTCCGCTGCTGGCGGTGGTCACGGTGGCCTACCACCGCCGCCGACGGACCCCCGCGACCGGCCTCCGCCCCGTCACGGCGTGACGCCTGCTCCCACCGGTAGGACCCCGAGCGGGCATGGGAGTTCGCCGTGCGGCGGGCCTCTGTCGCTACCCACGGTAACACCCTGCTCGCGCATCTAACCGGAACGGCGGCGCGTGCTAGTTTTTCGGGCCGTGGCGACGACAGAGCTGATATCCGGAACCGGCCCCGACGGGCAAGTGGCCGAAAGGGAGCGGGCCACGCCCGTGTCCCTCCCCTCGCTCACCGGGCTGCGGTGGACCGCCGCGCTGATGGTGTTCCTCTACCACGTGCACATCGTGGAGTACTTCGGCGGACGCGCCCAGGACGCGATCACCTTCGCCTTCGGCGCCGGCAACAGCGGGGTGTCGTTCTTCTTCGTCCTCTCCGGCTTCGTCCTCGCCTGGTCCTCCGCCACGGCCCCCACCGGCCGGCGGATCCTGACGTTCTACCGGCGCCGGTTCGCCCGCGTCTACCCGCTGCACCTGGTCACCCTCGCGTTCGCGCTGGTCATGGCCGTGGTCTTCGCGCCGGACACGAAGCAGGGGCTGCGGCCGCTCGCCGCGAACCTGGCGCTCGTGCAGTCCTGGGTGCTGGAGATCCCCTACTTCCAGGGCCTGAACCCGGTCAGCTGGTCCCTCGCCTGCGAGGCGTTCTTCTACCTCTGCTTCCCGCTGCTGCTGTGGCCGCTGCGCCGCCTCGGCCCGCGCTCCGCCCGGGTGGTCGCCGGGCTCGCGCTCGCCACCGTGATCGCGATCCCGACCGTCTGGGACCTGGGCGGCGTGCCCGACGGCACGGTCTGGGCCCGGGACTTCTTCCCGCTCGTGCGGCTCCCCGAGTTCGTCCTCGGCATCGCCGTGGCCGAACTCGTGCGCTCCGGCCGCTGGCGCGGCCCGGGGCTGGCGGCCTCCCTCGCCCTGGCCATGGGCGGCTACTTCCTGAACTACCAGGCCGACTACGCCTTCCGCTCCGTCGCCTGCACCGTCGTCGGCTTCACCTGCCTGATCGCCGCCGCCGCGCAGGCCGACCTGAAGGGCGAGCCCTCGCCCTGGCGGGGCCGGATCAGCGTGAAGCTGGGCGAGGTCTCCTTCGCCTTCTACATGGTCCACATCCTGGTGATCCGGACCGGCGAGCACCTCTTCGGCGGCCACCCGAAGCTGCCCCTGTGGGACGGCGGCCTGCTGGTGCTCGCCATCGCCTTCTCGGTGTCCCTGGCCCTCGCCTGGGCCCTGCACACCTGGGTGGAGGTCCCCGGACGGCGGCTCCTGCTCAGGCGGTGGCGAGGAACGAGCGCAGCGAGCCGGCCAGCGCCGTGACGAAGGCCTCCCGGACCGGTTCCGGGAGCAGCTCCAGCGACAGGTAGGGGTTGAGGTCCTCCAGCTCGACGAGGAGCAGTTCGCCGGAGGGGGCGCGGCAGGCGTCCACGCGCTGGATGCCGTGCGCGAGGGTGTTCCAGTCGATGAAGCGGCGGGCGAACTCCAGGTCGGCGGGGGTGGGCTCGTAGACCGTGAGCTCCCAGCGGCGCTCGGGGTCCGGGGCGTACAGGGCGTACTGGAAGGCGTCGTCGACGAAGTAGAACGACACCTCGTAGGCGAAGTCGACGCGCGGCTGGATCAGGATCTCCCCCGCCGGTCCGGACGGCTCGGCGGTGAAGGTGAGGCCGATGGAGTCGGCGCCCTGCTTGGGCTTGACGGCGTACGAGGGGACGCGCGGCAGCAGGTGCAGGTCGGCCGGGTCGTCGATGGTGGGGATCACCGGGTACCCGGCGGCGGTCAGGTCGAGGAGGTACTGCTTCCCGGCCATGTCGCCGCGGCCGGTGAGCGGGTTGTAGACGCGGGTTCCGGTGGCGAGCGCGGTGGCGCGGAAGGCGTCGTAGGCCTCCTGGTAGTGCAGGACGGGGCCGCTGTTGCGGACGATCACGGCGTCGAAGCCGGGCATCAGGGCCGCGGCGTCCAGCGGGTGGCACAGGGCCAGCGGGAAGTGCTCGCGCAGGCGGGCGGTGAGGAATATGTCCTCGTCGCCGTAGCGGCGGCCGCGGGCCGGGTACGCCAGGTCGGTCACGTAGAGAAGAGGCATGGCGGCAACCTATCGCGGGCAACGATCAGCGCATGAAATACCTCGTACGGGACAAACTGCTGGCCATCGGGGACGACTACTGGATCGAGGACGAGGACGGCCGGCACGCCTTCCTCGTCGACGGGAAGGCGCTGCGCTTCCGCGACACCCTGGAGCTGAAGGACCGCGACGGCCGGATCCTGATCACCCTGCGGGCGAAGCTGTTCTCGCTGCGCGACGCGATGACCCTGGAACGGGACGAGCTGCGGCTCGCGGTGATCCGCCGCAAGCGGCTCTCCCTGCTGCGCAACCACTTCCTGGTGACCCTGACCGACGGCACGGAACTCGACGTCAGCGGGCGGATCCTGGACCGCGAGTTCAAGGTCGAGTACGACGGCGAGCTGCTCGCCCTGGTCTCCCGCCAGTGGTACCGGATCCGGGAGACCTACGCCGTGGACGTGGTCCGGGAGGACGCGGATCCGGCGCTGCTCATCGCGGTCGCCGTGTGCGTGATCCGGATGGCCGAAAAGGAGCGGGAGGGCCCGGACCCCGAAGGGTGAGGCGGCCGTTCCGGGGGGACGCTCCGGCCACGGGGGACCACTCGTCACCAGGAGGCGACCATGGCGACCCTGCCGGAGCGCGGCGACGACCGCGCGTACGAGCTGCTGACCCCCGACTTCTTCCGCGACCCGTATCCCGTCTACGCGCGGATGCGGGAAGCGGACCCCGTCCACTTCCACGCCCCGCTGAACGCCTGGCTGCTGAGCCGCTACGAGGACGTCGACTTCCTGCTGCGCGACCGGCGCACCTCCGCCGACCGGGTCGGCCCGCTGCTCGCCGAGGCCCCGGGGGAATTACGCGCGGAGGCGGCGCTGCTGGGCCGGTTCCTGGGGGACTGGATGATCTTCGCCGACGCGCCGGAACACACCCGGCTGCGGGCGCTGATGACCCGCACGTTCTCGGCGCGCGGCATCGCGGGGCTGCGCGACTTCACCGCCCGCACCTGCGCCGGGCTGCTGGACGCGGCCGCCGCCAAGGGGGAGTTCGATCTGATCGCGGAGGTGGCGATGGCGCTGCCGCTGCGGGTCATCGGGCACGTCCTGGGCATCCGGCCGCAGGACCTGGAGGACTTCCGGCGGTGGTCGGCGGACCTGGTGGCCGTGCCGATGATGAGCGGGGAGCCGCGGCAGCGGTACGCGCGGGCGGTCGCCGCCGTCCACTCCCTGGAGCAGTTGTGCGGGGAGCTGATCGCGCGGCGGCGGGGCCGGCCGGTCGCCGACCTGCTGGGGCACCTGGTCGCCGCCGAGGTCGACGGGCAGTCGCTGACCGACGAAGAACTCGTGGCCTGCTGCGCGCTGATCGTGATCGCCGGGCACGAGACCACGGCCTGTGCCATCGCCAACGCGGTCCTCGCGCTGCTGGAGCACCCCGACCAGCTGGCGGCGCTGCGCGCGGACCCGGCGCGGTGGGTGGGGCCGGCCTTCGAGGAGTCGCTGCGGTGGAACAGCCTGTCGGGGTGGATGGGCCGGACCACCACCGCCGACGTGGCGGTGCGGGGCCGGCTGATCCCGGCGGGCAGCCTGGTCTTCGGGCTGACCGGCTCCGCGAACCGGGACGAGCGGGCCTACGAGCACCCCGACCGCTTCGACATCGGCCGGCCGGTGGCCGCGACCCGGCGCCACCTCACCTTCGGGCACGGGCTGCACGTGTGCCTGGGCGCGGCGCTGGCCCGGATGGAGGCGGGGGTGTGTCTGGAGCAGCTGGTGACGCGGCTGCCGGGCCTGCGCCTGGCGGTGCCGGCCCCGGAGCTGGAGTGGCTCCAGGGCCTGGCCCTGCGCGGCCCGGCGGCCCTTCCGGTGCGGGTGGGCTAGTGCGGTCGGAGCGCTAGGCCGTCCCGGGCCCGTCGTGGTGGGAGCGGGCGGCGAGCTGGCCCTGGACGTAGGGGTCGGAGGCCGGGGAGTAGGGGCCTCCGTGGGCCACGAGGTGCTCCTCGATGCGCTGCCACTCCGCCACCACGGCCGGGTCCGCCCCGGCCGCGCGGGCGGCCTCCAGCGCGTCCCGCGCCTCGGCGTGGGCCATGCCCGTGGCCTCGGCACGGATCCGGTCGCGCGCCGCCCGCTCGCCGGGGCCGGGCTCGTGCGGCTCGGCCACGGCCTCGACGGCGGTTTCGACGTCGGATTCGCCGGCGGATTCGTCGGGGTGGGTCATACCGTTCTCCTGCCCCGTCCGCGGCGGATCATGAGCTGCGGTCGGAAGCCCCGCGGGGGGCGTGCAGGCCCAGCACCCGGTCCTTCAGCGCCGGGAACTGCTCCCGGGTCGCGGCCACCTTCTCCGGGTCGAGGTCGACGGTGAGCACGTCCTCGCCCGGTCCCGCCTCGGCCAGGACCTCGCCCCACGGGTCCACCACCAGGCTGTGCCCCGACTGCTCGACGCCCGCGTGGGTGCCGGCCAGCGCGCAGGCGAGTACGTACGACTGGTCCTCGACGGCCCGTGCGCGGTTCAGCAGCGTCCAGTGGGCGCGGCGCCGGGCCGGCCAGCCCGCCGAGACCACCATGGTCGTGGCGCCCGCGTCGACCAGGCCCCGGAACAGCTCGGGGAAGCGCAGGTCGTAGCAGGTGGCCAGGCCCAGGGTCTGTTCCGGCAGGGTCACCGTGGTCAGCGAGTCCCCGGGCGACATCAGCACCGCCTCGCCCTGGTCGAAGCCGAAGCGGTGGATCTTGCGGTAGGTCGCGGCGAGTTCGCCCGCCGGGGACAGCACGAGCGCGGTGTTGTAGAGCGAGCCGTCGCCCGCGCGCTCGACGACCGAGCCCGCGTGCAGCCAGACCCCGGCGTCCCGTGCCGCCTTGGACATCGCCTCGTACGTCGGGCCGTCCAGCGGCTCCGCCTCGGTCTCGAACTGCTCGTAGGCGAAGGCCCCGACCGTCCACAGTTCGGGCAGCACCACGAGATCGGAGCCGCTCTGCTCCCGGACCAGTTCGGCGGCCCTCGACCGCCGGGAAGCCACCGACTCCCCCTCGTTCACCGCGATTTGGATCAGCGAGGCGCGCACATTACCACCGTCCTGGCCTATTGGCCGTCAACTCGGGCCTACGATCGTCACACGAAAGCACTGCCGGGGTGCTCATCGGCAGCGTAGTTTTGGGCATAGTCCACAACGCGCCACTGAAACTGCACGCGAGGGGTCCCGTTGACCGTCCATCCCAGCCTTGAGCCCTATGCCGACGCGTGGACGCATTCCATCGAGGCGATATCCGAGCTGGTGCGCCCGCTGGCCGAGTCCGACTGGAACCGGGCGACCCCCTGCCCCGGCTGGTCCGTCCGCGACGTCGTGTCCCACGTCATCGGCATCGAGTGCGAGCAGCTCGGGGACCCCCGGCCGATCCACACCCTGCCGCGCGACCTGCGGCACGTGGTGGACGAGTTCACCCGGTACATGGAGGTCCAGGTTGACGTCCGGCGCCACCACACCGCGCCGGAGATGACCTCGGAGCTGGAGTACACGGTCATCCGGCGTCAGCGCCAGCTGCGCAACGAGAAGCGGGATCCGGCCACGATGGTGCGGGGTCCGCTCGGCGACCAGGTGACGCTGGAGTTCGCGCTGCGGCTGCGGGCGTTCGACGTGTGGATCCACGAGCAGGACCTGCGGGCCGCGCTGGGCGTGCCCGGCAACTGGGACTCGCCGGGTGCGTACGTGGCGCGGGACATCCTCCTCGCCGGGCTGGCGAAGGTGGTCGCGAAGGGGGCGGGCGCGCCCCCCAACTCGGCCGTGGTGCTGGACGTGCACGGGGCGCTGGAGTTCATGCGGACCGTACGGGTGGACGCGACGGGCCGGGCCACCGTGGAGGAGACGCCCTCGCTGGGCCCGGCCGTGACGCTGGCCATGGACTGGGAGACCTACGTACGGCTCGCCGCGGGCCGGGTGCGGCCGCGCGCGGTCGCCGACCGGGTGAAGGTGGACGGCGACGCGGAGCTGGGCGACGCGATCCTGGCGGCCTTCGCGGTGACTCCGTAGCGGAATCCACAGGGAAATCCGCGGCGACATGCGCGGCGAAATCCGCAGCGCGCTCCGCGGCGCACTCCGCCGCGTCTCCCGGCGGCCTTCAGGCCGTGGCCGGAGCCTGAGCCGGATCTCCGTGGGAGGCCACCGGGGCGGGGGCCCGGCGTTCCCGTTCGCGGGCCAGGGCCCGGCCGCGCAGGCTCAGGATCCGGGACACGCCGAGGGCCTGGAGGACGAACACCGAGGAGAAGGCGATCCGGTAGTCGTCGCCGGTGGCGTCGAGCAGGACGCCGACCGCCAGCAGGGTGGTCATCGAGGCGAGGAAGCCGCCCATGTTGGTGATCCCGGACGCGGTGCCCTGGCGCTCGGGCGGGTTGGCGGGCCGGGCGAAGTCGAAGCCGATCATCGAGGCGGGTCCGCAGGTGCCGAGCACCACGCACAGGGCGACGAGCAGCCACATCGGGGCCCGGTCCCCCGGCTGGACGAGGACGGCACCCCACAGCGTGGCGGTGGTCCCCACGGTGGCCAGGGCCAGCGGGATCCGGGAGGACTGGCGGCGGCCGACGATCTGGCCGTAGAGCAGTCCGAACCCCATGTTGGAGGCGACCACCAGGGTGAGCAGCCCGCCCGCGGTGGTCCGGGAAAGCCCCTGTGCCTCGACGAGGAACGGCATCCCCCACAGCAGCAGGAACACCATCGCCGGGAACTGGGTGGTGAAGTGCACCCACAAACCGAGCTTCGTGCCGGGCTCCCGCCAGGAGTCGGCGATCTGGCGGCGCACGAAGCCGCCGGAGCCGCCCGTGCCCCGGGCCGGGGCGGCCGCCGGCCCGTGCCCCTCGGGGTGGTCCCGCAGGAAGAGCACCAGCGGCACCAGCACCACGAGCCCGGCGACCGCGCTGCCCGCGAAGGCGGGCACCCAGCCGAGGCCGTGCAGGACGGGTGCCAGCACGAGGGTGGAGACGAGGTTGCCCGCCATCCCCACCAGCCCGGCCAGTTGCGCCATCAGCGGCCCGCGCCGGGCGGGGAACCAGCGGGTGCCCAGGCGCAGGACGGAGATGAAGGTCATGGCGTCGCCACAGCCGAGCAGGGCGCGCGCGGCCAGGGCCATCCCGTAGGACGGGGACAGCGCGAAGCCGACCTGCCCGGCGGTGAAGAGGACGGCGCCGAGGGTGAGGACCTTCTTGGTGCCGAGCCGGTCCACCATCAGGCCGACGGGTATCTGCATGCCGGCGTAGACCAGCAGTTGGAGGAGGGAGAAGGCGGCCAGCGCGGAGGCGTTGACGTGGAAGCGGTCGGCGGCGTCGAGTCCGGCGACGCCGAGGCTGGTGCGGAAGATGACGGCGACGAAGTAGACGGAGACGCCGATCGACCAGACGGCCACGGCCTTGCGCCCACCCGGCGGGTCCTGGGGCAGCCCGCTCACCGTCCCGCCCCCCGCACCAGCGCCTCGACCCGTCCGACGTGCCCGCGTACGGCGGCCGCGGCGGTGTCGGCGTCGCCGGCGCGCAGGGCGTCCAGGATCTCGGTGTGCTCGGTGAGGGTCAGCTCCACCCGGTCGGGGTGCGCGTGCAGCAGGGCCACGCCCATCCGCAGCTGGCGGTCGCGGAGCTGGTCGTAGAGCCGGGACAGGATCTGGTTGCCGGCGTGGCGGACGATCTCGGCGTGGAAGCCCCGGTCGGCGGCCATCAGCGCGGGCAGGTCCCCCGCGGCGGCGTGCCGGCGCTGTTCCTCGACCAGTTCCGCGAGCCGCTCCAGCAGGGCGGGGGGTGCGGGCACGGCCCTGCGGACGGTGAACTCCTCGACCAGCAGCCGGGTTTCGATGACGTCGGCGATCTCCTGTGCGGAGACCGGCAGCACCAGGGCGCCCTTCTTCGGGTACAGCTTCAGCAGGCCCTCGGTCTCCAGCCGCAGCAGCGCCTCGCGGACGGGCGTGCGGGAGACGCCGACGGCCTCGGCGAGCTCCCCCTCCGTGAGCAGCACCCCGCCCTCGTAGCGGCGGTCCAGTACGCCTTGTTTGACGTGGCGGTAGACGCGGTCGGCGGCGGGCGGGGAGGCGGGCGAAACCGGGGAGCCAGGCATGCGCACAGGATAGATACATCATGGATGCGTGCGGCCGTACGTCCATCATCCGGACCGCCCACCGCCCACCGCTCAGCGCTCAGCGCTCAGCGTGGACCTCGACCTCCAGCAGGAGTTCGTCGTACGGGGCCTCCTGCGGGTACGGCGGCCTGATCTGTGCGAACCGGATACGGGCCCGCGCCCCGGGCCGGCGGCCCCGGAGCGTGTACGCCCGCTCGACGGCCTCCCCGGGCAGGGGACCGCGCTCCGCGCCGGGCCCGGCGTCCGCCACCGCGACCGTGACGGCGTCCTCGTCCCCCGTCACCTGCCAGGTCCACACGTAGCCCCGCGCCCCCCGGCCCGGCAGCCGCAGGGTGTACGTCTCGCCCGGCCCCAGCCCGATCCGGCGCACCTCCACCCGCAGCCCCTCTCATGCCGGGCCGATGACCGGCCCCTCGTGCCAGCCGGCACCGTCGCGCCAGTAGTGCTGGAGCAGGCGGTCGGTGCGCAGGACGACGACTTCCAGGTTGAACCCGAAACTGCCCTGGAGCATCCCGGTGACGGTGAGCACGTCGTGCCCGAAGACGCCACCGCGGGCCCAGGCGGCGCCCGAGGCGTTCCCGCGCCACCAGTGCTCGACGCGGCCGTCCGCGCGGGCCGCGCACAGTTCGTAGTTCCCGGCGGTGTCCTCGTCCGCGGCCCCGTACTGGGCCTCGACCATGCAGGGCGCCGAGGTGATCCCGCCGCCGAAGACCTCGCCGGGGCGCCAGACGAAGCCGTTGGGGTCGTCGCGCCACCACAGTTGCATCGTGCCGTCCGTACGGGCCGCCACCAGGTCCAGGTGGCGGCTGCGGGTCTGTACCAGGGCGGGGCCGTAGTGGGCGATCCCGGAGGCGAAGCGGCCGCCGTCGTTCCAGGTCCAGGGGGCGCCGTTGATCCGCCACCAGTGGTTCAGGCGGCCGTCGGCGGTGCGCACGACCACCTCGAAGTTGCCCGGCGCGCCGTAGTCGCTCTGGATGAACCCGGGCGTCGAGCCGAGCGCCGCGTCCCCGGGGCCGAAGGCGCCGCCGTCGCGCCAGACGCCGACGGACTGCTCGTAGTACCAGTGGCGCAGCCGGCCGCCCGTGGTGACGTGCAGGGACTCCATGTTCCGGTTGTAGGTGGAGCCGGTGAAGGCGGGCTGGCCGCCGGCGTCGCCCGCGAAGGCCGCCCCCCGGGACCAGGCGAAGGGGGCGTCGCCCTCGCGCCACCAGTGCTGGAGCCGGCCGCCGCCCGCCGCCGCGGCCATCTCGAAGTTGCGGTGGGCCCGGCCGTTGCCGCTCTCGTAGACGCTGCCCGCGTGCAGGCGGCGCTTGCTCCAGGGGTCGATGTTGGTGCCGCGCAGTCCGCACTTGGCCCAGTAGTCGATGTTGACCTCGCCGTAGGCGATCCGGCCGTACCCGCCGACGTGGTAGCCGGTCCCCCAGGAGTTCTTGAACAGCCAGCAGCCGGCCGCGTCGTCGTAGCCGACGACCAGCACGCAGTGGCCGCCCGCGAGCCGGTCGCTGGTGCGGTGGTAGACGCCGGAGCCGAGCCCGAAGAAGTCGTCGTAGACGTCGAAGCAGGCGGTGAGCGGGCCGACCGTGTCCAGCCACGCCTTCTGCTGCTCCACGTCCCCCAGACGGACGTAGTCGGTGATCCGCACGGTCCGGCCCGAGCGGTCCCAGCTGGGCGTGTACTCGGCCCGCCAGGCGTCGCGCCGCTCGGCGGGCAGTCCGGGGGGCGGGGGGCTGTAGGGCCAGCAGTCCGGGTCGGCGAGGCCGCCGTTGGCGCGGATCCAGTCGAGGGCGGTCTCCGGGTTGCCGCCCTGCCCGCAGGTGGACTTGAGCCCGTCGTGGACGTCCCCCTCGGACCGCTCCGCCCACACGTCGTGCTCGATCCGGGCCATCGACTCGACGAGACCCGCCGCGCCGAAGGCCCAGCAGGACCCGCAGGGGTTCTGGTCCTTCACCTTCGTCAGCCAGGGCCAGCCCCAGCGGGACCGCCAGTCCACGGCGACGGGCCGGCCGGCCGTCACGCCGGCCGTCACGCCCGCCGTCGCGCCCGCCGCCGTGTCCGCCGCCGTGTCCGCGTCCGTTCCGGCGGCGGTGCCCGCGCCGCCGTCCGCGCCGCCGTCCGGGAGCAGGCCGTGCGCGGCCCGGCGCCGGGTCAGGTGCGGATTGCCGCTGGGGTGGCCGATCAGCTCCCTCAGGTCCACGGTCCCGGCCTCCGCGGCCGGGGTCAGGTTCACCCCCGGTTCCAGACCGAGCGCCGGGCGCGGCACCGGATCCCCGTCGGCCAGGTGCTCGCTCACCGACCACCGCGCCCCCCGCGCCACGAGCTGCGCCCGCAGCTCCCCGGCCGTCTGGACAGACTCCCCCGGCATACCGCCCCCAGCTGCAACCGCCCCGTTCGTGAGCCCGGGGAGCGTCTCCCCGTCGCCGGACCGCGTCAAGGGGGTCCGCGCGGTCGCGCGGAGGCACGGGGGTCGTACGGGTGCGGGGGCGTACGGGTGCGGGGGGCCGTACCGGTGCGGGGAGGCCCGGCGACGGGTGCGGCTACGGGGTCAGCGCCTGGCCCCCGATCCCCGCGGCCCCCGCCAGCTGTGCCTGCCACCACGCCGCCACCTCGTCGCGGCTCATCTCCGCCCACGGCGGCGTCCGCTCCACCTGTGCCCGGCCCAGCCGGCGGGCGAGGGCGACGAGGTCGCGGCCGGCCGGGCCCCGGGCGGCCTGGTAGGCGCCCAGCAGCTCCTCCCAGGAGTCCGCCCGGCGCCACGCGGCGGCGAACGCGGTCGCGTCCTGGAGCGCCTTGGCGGCGCCGCTGGTGTTGTGGGGGCGCACCACGGTGGCCGCGTCACCGGCGAGCAGGAGCCGCCCGGCGGTGGTGCGCGCGGTCTCCAGGTCGTAGATCGGCTGCACGAAGGTGTCCGCCGGGTCGGTCAGCGCGAGCGCCCGGCCCCAGTACGGCGGGAACTCCCGCTCCAGGAGCTCCCGCAGGTGTCCCGACAGCTCCGGGGTCAGCGCGCCCGGCGGGAAGCTGGTCGGGTCGTCGTAGCGCAGGGCGCCGTCCTGCGGCGGCGGGGCGTAGAGCACCCAGTTCACCCGGGGTCCGTCCGGACCGGGGATCCGGTAGATCACGCAGCTCCCGCCCGCGAAGCAGACGGTGGTGACGGCCTCGGGGTGCGGGTCGGTGCCCCCGCCGTCGGGCTCCGGCAGCCGGGCCGCGTCGAAGTTGCCGCGCCAGCACACGTACCCGGCGTAGTGCGGCCGGGACCCCGGGCAGACCGCCTCGCGGACCACGGAGCGGTAGCCGTCCGCCCCGACGGCCAGGTCGTAGCGCTCGGCGGAGCCGTCGGCGGTCCGCACCTCGGCGGCGCCGCCCGCGTCCGCGGCCACGCCCGCCACCGTCACGCCCTGCCGGTAGCGCACCCGGTCGGGAGTGGCCGCGCGCAGCCCGCGCCACAGCAGCCCCCAGTGGTACGAGTGGAAGGGGAAGGGCTGCTCCCAGATCAGCCGGCCGCCCTGCGCGCCGGGCTCCCGCACCACCCACCGGCGCCGCTCCAGCCGGTGCGCGGGGATCCCCGCGGGCAGCGCCCCGGCCGCGGCCAGTTCGGCGGCCCGGTCGTCGTGGACGCAGAGCCCCAGGCCCCGGTCCGCGAGCCGGCCGCGCGTGCGCTCCAGTACGACGACCTCGTCCGCCCCCGCCCGCACCGCCGCGGCGGCGAACGCGCACCCCGCGATGCTCCCGCCGACGACCGCTACCGTTCCGCCCCGCATGTCCGTCTCCCGCCGTAGGCCTTCCGGGCCCGTCACCCTACTGAGCGGACCCGCCGCGCGGAGCCGGAACGGCCGTGTCAGGGACGAGGGCCACCGATCGGTGCCCCGCCCGACCCCGCCGCGGCGCACAGCCCGACTCCCGTGCGGCACAGAGGGATTGACCGGCCCGAAGGGGACGACCGCGTTCAGGCGACGGGCTCCTTGTTGTACGTGCCGCCGATGCAGACCCACTGACCGGTGGCGGAGTCGTACTCCACGCTGCCGCCGGCGGACACGCACGTCTGAGCGTCGACGGCGGGCACGGCGGCCTGGGCGGCGGGGCCCATGAGGCCGAGCACGGCCACGGCGGCGGCAGCGGCGACGGGGAACCCGAGCTTTTGCATACGCACAGGCATGGGCATGGACATGGGCATGGGCATGGCGAGTCTCCTCCGGGAGCGGTCCTGTGACACGCACCCCTTTCCATTACACGGCAGGCTCCTTCGGAGTGCCCACTCCGCGAGCGTTCACCCAAGTCCGGCCCCACACTGGTGCCATGGAGAACAACCCCACGGTCGTCGTGGGGCCGCCGGACGGCCTGGGCTTGCGGAAGGTCACCGTCGACGGCAAGACCGCGGGCAAGGCGCGGTCTCCCAGAGAACTGCGGAAACTGCTTTGCCGTGCCCGTCTGCCCTTCGACCCGGACATCCAGTGGCGCGGCGGCGACAGCACGGTCTGGCCGAACAGATCGTGGCTGCGCGCGCTGAACGGCGCGGCGATGGCACTCTGCCTCCTGACGACCGCGATCGTGCTCGCCAAAATAGGCATGGCGGACTTCTTCAGCGCCCTGACCTATGCCGGGCGCATCGCCGGAGCCACCTTCCTGGTCGCCGCCGCGATAGAGGTGATCGGCATCGCCGCCGCTTTCGACTACTGGACCAAGCGGCGGGTGGGATATTCGGGAGCGGTCGTGTTCTTCGCCGCCGCGATCTCCCTCATCGCGAACATGTCGCTCCTCCTGGTGCAGATAGGCGGCCGGGTGTACACCCGCTACCTCTGGCTCTGGATCGTCCTCATCGTCTGGGCCTCCTGGTCTCTGTACACGCTCGCCCGCTCCCAGGCGTGGGCGGGACTCCAGCACCCCAAGCGCATCGCGATCGGGGCGGTCGTCTCCACCGTCCTGGCCGTCACCAACCTGACGTACTCGCAGTTCTACGTGCCGTACACGGCGTCGCCGCTGGTCGAGACCGCGGCCGAGTTCCGGCCACCGAGCCTGAACAAGGACGGGACGGTCATGTACCTCCCGGTCCACCTCTCGGTGAAGAACGCCGGCCGCGTCGCCGTCTACGTCCTCGGCAGCATCTACTGGATCCACGGCAAACCCGTCGGCAACCCGGACTACAGCCTCATCCAACCCGGCGAGTTCATCGCACCGCCGGGCCGGGCCCTGAACCCGGGCGAGGAATTCTCGGGCGACGAGGTGGTGAAGATCACCAACCCCCGGAAATCCGATTTCGAGACGATCCGCGCGCAGACCGAGATGTACGTGATCAGGGCCGACAGGATGACCATCACCGCCGATTACGAGAACTCCAAGAAATACGCCGGCGGACTCGCGAAAGAAGGAAAGGACAAAGACCCGGAAGGCCCGCCCGGGGACTACTTCCGCTATCAGGCCGAGATCTCCAACAGCAATGAGATCCTCAATGTGACCCGGGGCCGTCAGCGCGTGACGCTGTGGTGGATGTACCGGGGCTCCTGGCCGTACATCTACGTGAACGTGGCCCCGCCGGGCGTACGGAAGGCCTTCGACCCCCGCCACCCCGACGCGAACAAGGCGGTCATCGACCGGTACGGCCTCGAACGCGTCCGCGGCTCGATGGCCCAGACCCCGTACGTGCAACTCCTGGACAAGGCCGAGGCCGAACACTCCGCGAAATAGAAGGCGTCCCCGGACGGCGAGCGCCGGCGCGACCGCCCTGGGAAGCCCCGGGGGCTCCCCTATAGGGTCGGGCGGTATGGATGGCTGGACGGCGCCGAGCGCGATCGAGAGAGAGCTGTACGAGGCGAAGTCCCGCGGGGACTGGCCGGCCTTCCTGGACGCCCTCGCCCGCGCCGAGCTGTTCCTCCCCCAGCACCGCGCCGCCGTCGATGCCGATCCGCGGCAGGCCCGTTTCCACCCCGCCCCCGGCGGGGCGAGCCTGGCCGTCTACACCCGGGGCATGCTGCCCGCTCCCGACGAGCACACCGTGTACCTGCGCCAGAGCCTCGCCTGGTTCGCGAATGCCTGGGACGACCGGGATCCCGCCTACCTCGCCGTGAACCCCGGCTGCCCCGCCGAGGCCTACCTCACCACCCGCCCCGAGGACCGCGCCCGCTGGCGCGCGCACTGGGACGCCGCCTCCTCGTGGGGCCTGGCCGAAGGCGCCGTGCACGCCCTGCACACCGGCGGGCCGCTGCACGGCCCGGTCGCGCACGGGCTGGCCGTCGGCGCGCACCTCGCCGTCGCCAACGGGGAGTTCTGGAACGCCCTCGCCCAGCACGGCAACGGCTACACCCGCGAGCGCGAGCGGATGCGCAAGTGGTGGGGCGTCACCGACGGCGCGGGCTGGCTGGAGGCCCTGCGGCAGCTGCAGAACGCCGACGCCGTCAGCCCCGTCTGGGAGTACGCGCTGCGCGTGCGCCGCGTCCTCGCCTCCGACTTCGCCGGGCCCGTCGACGTGGAGCACTGGCGGCACGCCGCCGAGACCAGCCTGCGCCGGGGCGCCGAACGCTCCGCCGAGCCGCAGCTCACCCCCGAAGGGGTCACCGTCGTCGAGCCGCGCCCCGCCGCCGAGGTCGAGGGCGAGATCGCCGGGGTGCGCCGGCTCATCGGCCGGATCGCCCGCTACGAGCAGCGCTTCCGGGCCGACGGGCTGCTCCCGCCGGACGGCTGGGTGCGCTCCGTGGAGGGCTGGGACCACGGGCGGGCCTCCCAGATGGCCCGCTGGGGCGTCGCCACCCGCTACGGCACCCTGGAGGACGCCGAGCGGGGCGTGCTCCGCGCCGGCGAGGCGGCCCGCGGGGCCTACCGCTCCTGGGCGGACTTCTCCGCCGGGTACTCCCTCGGCCGGTGCCTGCACTTCGACGAGGAGGAGTTCGGGGACTGGTACACCTCCTCGCTCGCCACCCACCTGACGCTGACCACCGACCCGGCCAGTCCCTGGCTCAACATCCCCTGGCACTGAGCGACTTCGGGTAGTCCCGGCGCCGCACGCCAGGGCGGGCCCCGGCCGCTCCGGCGCCGACTAGGCTCCCGCGCATGACGATTGCGCTGAACGACACCGTTCGACAGCTCCTCGACTCCCCGCACCCGGCGGTGCTCTCCACCATCGACCCCGACGGCAGTCCGCAGAGTTCGGTGGTCTGGGTGACCCGGGACGGCGACGACGTCCTGATCTCCACCGAGCGGGGCCGGCGCAAGGAGCGCAACGCGGTCCGCGACGGACGGGTCGGCCTGACCGTCTTCGACCTGGCCAACCCGTACCTCTACGCTGAGATCCGCGGCACCGTGACCGTCACCGAGGACACCGGCCGCGCGGTCGCCGTCCGCATCGCCGAGGAGTACCTCGGCCCGGGCGCCGGCAAGGAGTACGGGGACACGGGGGACGGCGCCGTACGGGTGGTCCTGCGCCTCACCCCGTCCAAGGTCCTCGGCAACGCCGCGAAGGCCTAGGCGGCCTGGTCCCGCCGCCGCCCCGGCAGGCGCAGCGCCGGCCACAGGGACAGCGCGATCAGTCCCGCCGCCACCGCGTACGCGGTGCGGAAGCCGGCCGGGTTGGTGCCCGCCGCGCCCAGGACCACGGACGTGAGGGCCGTCCCGACCGAGGCGCACAGCTGGGAGTTGATGCTGAGGGCCGTGCTCGCCGCCGCCATGCGCGCGGCGGGCAGGTCCCGGCCGGCGGTGGTCATCGTCGGCATGAGCACCATCCCGGCGCCGACGCCCATCAGCATCAGCGAGCCCACGACCTGCCCGCCCGGCACCCCCGACGCACCGGTCCGCAGGCCGGCGAGGAGCATGCCGAGGGCCGCGACCGCCACCCCCACGGGGATCAGCCGCCGCGGGGCGACCTCGTCGACGCGCCGGGAAGCGATCTGCATGGTCACCCCGACCGCGAGGCCGACGGGCGCCACCAGCAGCCCCGCCGCGCTCGCGCTCAGCCCGCGCGCCTGCTGCCAGTACACCGGGGCCAGCAGCATGGAGCCGAAGTAGCCGCAGGTGAACGGGGCGAGCGTGCAGATGGCGGAGGCGAAGGTGCGGTCGCGCAGCAGCCGCAGGTCCAGCAGCGGCTCCGGCACGCGCAGCGCGCGCCGTGCGAAGGCCGCGACGAGAACGGCGCCGCCCAGCAGGGGCAGCAGCACCCCGGGGGAGCCGAAACCGCCGCTCCCGCCGCCCCGGGACAGCCCGTACAGGAGCAGTGCGAGACCGGGGGAGAGGCTCAGCAGTCCGGGGACGTCGAGCCGCGGCGGAGCCGCCGCGCCCAGGGGGGAGTCCGGGCGCAGCAGCCTCGCCGCGAGAATGAGGGCGACCGCTCCGACGGGCAGGTTGACGAGGAAGATCCACTGCCAGGAGGCGGCGTCGATCAGCCAGCCGCCCAGCATCGGTCCGGCCACGGGGCCGACGAGCACGGGCAGCCCCAGGAGGGCCATCGCCCGCCCGAGCCGGTCGCGGTCGGCGGCCCGCATCACCATCGTCATGCCGACCGGCATCAGCAGTCCGCCGCCCAGGCCCTGGACGGCGCGGAAGGCGATCAGGCTGCCGGCGCTCCACGCGCACGCGGCGAGCAGGGAGCCGAGGGTGAACAGGGACAGGGCCGTGAGGTAGGTGCGCTTCGCGCCGATCCGGCCCGTCGCCCAGGCCGATGTCGGGATGACGGCGGCCAGGGCCAGGGTGTAGGCGGTGGCGGTCCACTGAACGGTCTCCAGCGGGGCTCCGAAGGACTGGGAGAGCCTGTCGAGGGCCACGTTGACGATGGTCATGTCGAGGACGGACATGACGGCGCCGGTGATCACGACGGTGAGGATGCGCCCGAGCTGCCCGGGCGCGGCCCCTAACGCCGCCGGCGAGTCCTCGGCGGTGGGTGCGGTCGGCATCGTGCGGTGGCCTTCAGACCGCGTACGGGCGGACCGCGCGGGCGGGGCCGTGGACGACGGCGGCGCGCGGGGGCGTCCCGGTGGCGGTTTCGGCAGCAGACATGACTGACTGTCCCCCTCTGGAGAACCGGGCGGTTGGTTTGCACCTCTGGGCTGCCAGTAAGCTACAACGCACGTTGTAAAAAGCACAACGACCGTTCGTGGAGAACGGCGCGAGCGGCGATGGAGGAGCGATGGAGGAGGAAGCCCCGGGCGGCGGCCCGGAGGGGACGGCGGACGCGCTCCCGCCCCGGAAGCTGGCCAGGCGGATCGCGATCGCGCGCGCCGCCTGCACGGTGTTCGGCCGCGAGGGGTACGCGCGCGCCTCCGTCGACGCCCTCGCCGCCGCGGCCGGCGTCTCGACGCGGACGCTCTACAACCACTTCCCCGGAGGCAAGTCGGAGCTCTTCCGGGCCGTCGTGACCTGGAGCTCGGGCGAGGTGCGGGACGCCCACGTGGCCACCGTGCGCACCCTGCTGGACCCCGGGCGCCCGCCCCACCCGGACAACCTGGAACGGGACCTGGCCGCCCTGGTCCGGGCACTGATCGACGTGATGGTGAAGCACCCCGACCACTTCGCGCTCGTGCGCCACATCCACGCCGAGGCCGACCACGTACCGCCCGAGGTGCTGGCGGCCTGGAAGTCCGCGGGCCCCGGACCGGTCGGGGACGCCCTCGCGGCCGCCCTGGCGGGCCTCGCGGAGGCGGGGCTGATCGACGTGCACGGCGACGCGGAGCTGGCGGGCGCCCACCTCACGGCGCTGACCTCCGGCTCCGTCGCACAGCTCTCGCACTACGGGGTCCTGCCCCTGTCCGAGGCCCGGACCGACCGCCTCGTCCGGGGCGGCGTCGCGGCCTTCCTCCGTGCCTACCGGGCCCGCCGGGGGCCCGCCACGGGTGCTTCAGGGCAGCTGTCCGCCGACCTGTGACCAGGCGTCCACCGACGCGGCCAGCGGGTCCCCGGGCGCCAGGTGGGGGCGGGCGGCGCCCGTCCACCGCAGGAGGTTCCTGATCAGCCTCAGGTGCACGATCCGCTCCCGGGGCAGCGCGCGCCAGTCCCGGGCCCGTGCGGCCGCCTCCGCCGGGGTGAGGTCGATCAGCGCGAGCGCCTCCCGGCACAGCACGGCCGGGTCCCCGCCCGGTCCGGGCCCGAACTCCCGGATCAGGTAGCTCCGTACGAAGGCCAGGTCGATCCCCCGCAGCAGGTCCGGGGCGCCCTCGGCCCGCGCGCAGCGGTACACCGCCGCCACCGCCAGCCGGCCCCAGCGCAGCCGCACCGCGTCCGGCAGCGTGTCGTCCCGCATCCCGCCCACCGCGAGGGCGCGCAGGGTCCGCGGAAGGGGCTCGTCCCCCAGCGGGGGCCCGGTGGCCAGCCAGGCCTCCAGTTCCGCCAGGGCGTGCCCGTCGGGCGGTACGGAGGTCAGCACCTGGCCCCGGCCGAGCAGCGCCACCCCGGCCCCCGCCAGGCGGACCCGTGCCGTGTGCCCGGCGTCGAGGGCGTCGACCGGGCGGCCGTGGCGCTCCACGCGGCGCAGCCCGAGCCGCGACGGCCCGGCGGCGTAGACCTGCCCGGACCGGGCGACGCCGCCGAGGCACCGTACGAGGCACACGCCGCCCGTGACGTCGGCCTCCTCGACGGAGTACACCTGCAACTCGGTGATGGGCACCCCGGCCCCCCTTCCCGGTGCGGGAGGTTACCGCGTCACACCATCGCCGGCTCCTCCAGGACGAGACGGATCTCGGTGACCTCGTAGCCGGCCCGGTCGAAGGCGGCGGCCATCGGGACGTTGACGGTGTCGGTGGTCGCGGTGATCCGCCCCGCGCCGTCGGCGGCGTGGAAGCGGGTGATCTCGCCGAGGACCTCGTCGATGAGGCCCTTGCCGCGCTGCTCCGGGACGACGCCGAGGTAGCCGACGTTGCGGTGGTAGGGGGTCGCGGAGGGGATGGCCATGCCGGCGAGGGTGCCGTCGGGCAGGTGGGCCAGGCGCCACCAGGAGCGCTCGCCGGGGCAGTCGAGGTAGAAGGCGAAGTCGTCCTTGGCGAACTCCTCCTCCGTCATCACGGCCAGTTCCTGCCGGGTGTTCACGTCGAGGCTGCCCCGGGACAGCCGGGCGAAGACGTCGAGGAACTCCTCGTCGGTGCCCTCGCGGAAGACCAGGCGTCCGGTGGGTGCGGCGGTCCCTGCGGCCGGGGTCCACTCGTAGCGCAGGCGCTCGACCTCCTGCCGCAGGCCGGCCCGCCGCGCGGCTTCCCGCCGCCAGGCGACCGCCGGGGCCAGCGCCGGGTCGGACCGCCAGTCGCGGGGCAGCGAGATGTTGTAGCCCGGGGCCTTGCCGAAGGCGGCGTGGCCGGCTTCCAGGAGGCCCGCGGCGAGGCCGGCCGGGTCGGCCACGCCCTCGCGGACCTGGAGGCAGTCGAGCACGACGGGCCGCTCGCTGTCGGCGCGCCCCCACCACAGGGCGCGGGCGAGCAGTTCCCCGTCCTCGTCCTCGGCGGACCAGATCCACTCGGGACGGATCCGGTCCGCGGCGAGCTCCTCGCGGATCCGCTCGGCGGTCAGGGCGGCGACGGGGCCGTCGGCCCGGTAGGCGACGGCGCGGTCGAGGGCGGTGGGGTCCGTGGTGGCGGCGCGAAAGATCACCCGGCGATGATCACACGCCTCGAAGCCGCTGACCAGGCATTTCGGCTGCGTGGAAGCGGAACGCGAGGGGCCGGTACCGCGCACGTGCGTGCGCCGTACCGGCCCCTCGGAAGGCGTGCCGCGAAAGCCGTTACGACCAGGTGATCAGCCGGCGCGGGTGCTCCAGGACGGCCGCGATGTCGGCCAGGAAGCGGGATCCGAGCTCGCCGTCGATCAGACGGTGGTCGAACGACAGCGCCAGGGTGGTGACCTGGCGGGCCTTCACCTTGCCCTTGTGGACCCACGGCTGGAGCTTGATCGCGCCGACCGCGAGGATCGCGGACTCGCCCGGGTTCAGGATGGGCGTACCGGTGTCGACGCCGAAGACGCCGACGTTGGTGATGGTGATGGTGCCGTTCTGCATGTCGGCCGGTGAGGTCTTGCCGTCGCGGGCCGTGGCGACCAGCCCGGACAGGGCCGTCGACAGCTCGCCGAGGGTCTTGGCGTGCGCGTCCTTGATGTTCGGGACGATCAGCCCGCGCGGGGTGGCCGCCGCGATGCCCAGGTTGACGTAGTGCTTGAGCACGATCTCCTGGGCCGCCTCGTCCCAGGACGCGTTGACGTCCGGGTTGCGGCGGATCGCGACGAGCACGGCCTTCGCGATCAGGAGCAGCGGGTTGATCCGCAGGCCCTGGAGGTCCGGGTCGTCCTTGAGTTCCTGGACCAGCTTCATCGTCCGGGTCACGTCGAGCGTGATGAACTCGGTGACGTGCGGAGCGGTGAACGCGGAGTTGACCATCGCCTGGGCCGTGACCTTGCGGACGCCCTTGACCGGGATCCGGGTCTCCCGCGCCGAGGCCTCCACGGCCTGCGGTACGGGTACGGGCGCTTCGGCGGCCGGAGCCGCGGCGGCGACCGGAGCCGCAGCGACGGCCGCGGGCGCCGGGGCGATCGCGGCGGCAGCGGCGGCGTGCACGTCCTCGCGGGTCACGACGCCGCCGTCACCGGTGGGGACCACCGCGGCCAGGTCGATGCCGAGGTCCTTGGCGAGCTTGCGCACCGGCGGCTTGGCCAGCGGGCGCTCCCCGTCGGGCTGCGCCGGGACGGCGACGGCCGGAGCGGCCGGGGCCGCCGGGGCGACCGGGGCCGCGCTGCCGTTCCGCGCGGCCACGGCGGGCGCCGGGGCGCCGGTGCCGTTGGCCGCGGGCGCACCCGCGGCCGCCTTGCGCGGGCGGCGCTTGGTGGAGGCCGTGGAGACCCCGTAGCCGACCAGGACCGGCTGGCGCCCCTCGGGGGCCGCCTCCTCCTCGGCTGCGACGGCGGCGACCGGGGCCGCCTCGACCGGGGCCGCCTCGGCGGTCCCGCCCGCGTCGCCCGCACCACCGGCCGTCTCGACGGAGATGATGACCTGGCCGACGTCGACCGTCACGCCCTCCTCGAAGAGCAGCGCGTGCACCACCCCGTCGAAGGGGATCGGCAGCTCCACGGCCGCCTTCGCGGTCTCGACCTCGCAGACGACCTGCCCGTCGGTGACGGTGTCACCCGGCTGGACGTACCACTTGAGGATCTCGGCCTCGGTCAGGCCCTCGCCCACGTCGGGCATCTTGAATTCGCGGATCGTCATGGCAGGGCTCTCCTCAGTACGCCAGCGAGCGGTCGACGGCGTCGAGCACCCTGTCCAGGCCCGGCAGGTACTCGTCCTCCAGGCGGGCCGGCGGGTACGGGGCGTGGAACCCGCCCACGCGCAGCACCGGAGCCTCCAGGTGGTAGAAGCACCGCTCCGTGATGCGGGCGGCGATCTCCGCGCCCACGCCCAGGAACACCGGCGCCTCGTGGACGACCACGAGCCGGCGGGTGCGCTCGACCGAGGCCTGCAGCCCGTCGAAGTCGACGGGGGACATCGAGCGCAGGTCGACGACCTCCACCGACTTGCCCTCCTCGGCCGCCGCGGCCGCCGCCTCCATGCAGACCTTCACCATGGGGCCGTAGGCCGCCAGGGTCAGGTCGGTGCCGGAGCGGGTGACGCGCGCCTTGTGCAGCTCGCCGGGAATGGCGTCGACGTCGACCTCGCCCTTGTCCCAGTAGCGGCGCTTCGGCTCGAAGAAGATCACCGGGTCGTCGCTGAGGATCGCCTGCTGGAGCATCCAGTAGGCGTCGCTGGCGTTGGACGGCGAGACCACCTTCAGGCCCGGGACGTGCGCGAAGAGCGTCTCCGGGGACTCGCTGTGGTGCTCGACCGCGCCGATGCCGCCGGCGTACGGGATGCGGATGACGACCGGCAGCTTGATCGTGCCGAGGGAACGGGCGTGCATCTTCGCGAGCTGCGTGACGATCTGGTCGTACGCGGGGAAGACGAAACCGTCGAACTGGATCTCCACGACCGGCCGGTACCCGCGCAGGGCCAGGCCGATGGCGGTGCCGACGATGCCCGACTCGGCGAGCGGGGTGTCGATGACCCGCTCCTCGCCGAAGTCCTTCTGGAGTCCGTCGGTGATGCGGAAGACACCGCCCAGCTTGCCGACGTCCTCGCCCATGATCAGGACCTTGGGGTCCGTCTCCATGGCTTTGCGCAGCGACTCGTTGAGCGCCTTCGCGATCGACATCTTCTCGATGGCCATGGTGGTCACTCCCCACCCTCGAAGGACGCGAGGTAGGCGGCGAACTGCGCGCGCTCCTCGTCGACGAGCGCGTGCCCGTCCGCGTAGACGTTCTCGAAGATCGCCATGGTGTCGGGGTCCGGCATGGAGCGCACGACCTCGCGCACGTGCTTGCCGAGCGTCTCGCTCTCGGCCTCCAGCTCCGCGAAGAAGGCCTCGTCGGCGCCGCCGGAGGCGAGCAGGTGGGCCTTCAGGCGCAGGATCGGGTCCTTGGACTCCCAGGCCGCCGTCTCCTCGTCCCGCCGGTACTTGGTCGGGTCGTCGGAGGTGGTGTGCGCGCCCATGCGGTAGGTGAACGCCTCGACCAGGGTCGGGCCCTCTCCCCGGCGGGCCCGCTCCAGGGCCCAGCGGGTGACCGCGAGGCAGGCGAGGACGTCGTTGCCGTCCACGCGGATGCCGGGGAAGCCGAAGCCCTGGGCGCGCTGGTAGAGCGGCACGCGCATCTGGCGCTCGGTCGGCTCGGAGATCGCCCACTGGTTGTTCTGGCAGAAGAACACGACGGGCGAGTTGTACACGGCGGAGAAGTTGAACGCCTCCATGACGTCGCCCTGGCTGGACGCGCCGTCGCCGAAGTACGCGATGACCGCGGAGTCGGCGCCGTCCTTGGCCACGCCCATGGCGTAGCCGGTCGCGTGCAGCGTCTGCGAGCCGATGACGATCGTGTACAGGTGGAAGTTGTTGGTGTTCGGGTCCCAGCCGCCGTGGTTCACGCCGCGGAACATGCCGAGCAGGTTCGTCGGGTCGACGCCCCGGCACCAGGCCACACCGTGCTCGCGGTAGGTCGGGAAGACGTAGTCGTCGTCGCGCAGGGCCCGGCCGGAGCCGATCTGTGCGGCCTCCTGGCCGAGCAGCGAGGCCCACAGGCCCAGCTCGCCCTGGCGCTGGAGAGCGGTCGCCTCACCGTCGAAGCGGCGGGTCAGGACCATGTCGCGGTAGAGCCCGCGCAGGTCCTCGGTGGTGATGTCCGCGACGAAGGGCGCGAACTCCGCGACGTCGGGGTGGTCCCCGGCGTCGACCCGTTCACCTTCGGGCGTCAGCAGCTGTACGAGCTGAGGTTCGGCGTCGTGCGGCTGTGCGGTGGCAGCGGCGGTCTTGCGGGCGCTCGCCGCGCCAGCCGCCCGCTTGGTGCCGCTGCTGCGTCGCGGCTTGCGCGCGGCAGTGCTCTCCACGGTCACGTGTGCTCCTCCGTCGGTCCGGCACCCGGGTTCTCCGGGGACCAGTGCGGCTCACCTGTATCCGTACCCGGGCACGGGGTGGGTGCACGGCACGTACGGGATTCAGGCGTGACAGGTGCCCCGGCGAGTGCCCTGCGCAATGCACGTTACCCAGTGCGTCGCATAACTGCGAAACCCCACTTGACCTGCGTTTTTGCTTGGATATCCAAGTAAATCGGCGGCTGTGGGAACAACGACTGGTCACAGCCTTGCAGGGGGCCGGAACAACGGCACGTTATCCCGGGTAACTCCGCCAGGGAAGGGGTGAGTGTGTGAAGATGACTTTGTGCACGAAGACGGAAAAATCAAGGTATTCCTCCTGGACGACCACGAAGTGGTACGTCGGGGCGTTCATGAGCTCTTGTCGGTAGAAGACGACATCGAGATCGTCGGTGAGGCCGGTACCGCCGCGGACGCGCTCGTGCGCATCCCGGCCACCCGCCCCGACGTGGCCGTTCTCGACGTACGGCTCCCGGACGGCAGTGGGGTCGAGGTCTGCCGCGAGGTGCGCTCCCAGAACGAGGACATCAAGTGCCTGATGCTGACCTCGTTCGCCGATGACGAGGCCCTCTTCGACGCGATCATGGCCGGTGCCTCGGGCTACGTCCTGAAGGCCATCCGGGGGAACGAGCTGCTCAGCGCCGTACGGGACGTGGCGGCCGGCAAGTCGCTGCTGGACCCGGTCGCGACCGCGCGGGTGCTGGAGCGACTGCGCGACGGCAAGAACGGCAAGGGTGACGACCGCCTCTCGAACCTCACCGAGCAGGAGCGCAAGATCCTCGACCTGATCGGCGAGGGCCTGACGAACCGCGTCATCGGGGAGCGGCTGCACCTCGCGGAGAAGACCATCAAGAACTACGTCTCCAGCCTGCTGTCGAAGCTGGGGATGGAGCGCCGTTCCCAGGCCGCCGCCTACGTGGCGCGCCTCCAGGCGGAGAAGCGCTAGTCTCCGGCGGACCTCCGGCCCGGCCCGACCGCCCTTCGAGCCGGCGGCGGGCGCCGGCGCCGCCCGGTCGCTCCGGTGCCACCGGGCGGGCCGTGTCATTCGGGACCAACGTCCCCGATCATCGGGGCCGGCTCCTCTTCCCCGAGGCCCCTCGGTGCCGGAGAGTGGTCCGCATGTCACCGGAGGAACTCCACGCCATCGAACTGCTGCGCCGCGTGCCCTACGGCCGGGTCGCCACGAGCATGCGCGCGCTGCCCTTCCTCGCCCTGGCCCGCCACATCGTGGTGGACGGCGAGGTCGTGCTGAGAATGCACGCCGGGTTCGGCTACCACCAGGCGTGCAACGGCAGTGTGGTCTCGTACGGGGCGGACAACTCCAATTCCCCGGACCCCCACCTCTGGTCGGTGCAGTTCACCGGGACCGCGCGGATCGTCGAACCGACCACCGCTGAACTGGAACTATTCGGTCCGACTCCGCATTTCGCGGACGGCACGGTGTTCGACCCCGTCTACATGCGAATCGAACCCCAGCTCGTCACCGTGCACACCCTGACGGGGCGTCCGGACGGCCGGGACCGGCGCGCTCTGCCGGACCGGCAGTACCAGCACATGCTCTGATCAGCGCATTCACGTTAAAAGGCCCGGCGGAATGAATTCCGCCAGGCCTTTTTCCGTACATCCGACCGCGTGGTTACTGCGGTTCGCCGGCCGGGTTGTCGCCGCCACCGGAGGTGGGCGGCACCGTCTTCGGGGGCGTCGTCGGCGGCTTGGTCGGCGGCGTCGTCTGCGGGGCCGTCGGGGACTTCGTGTCCGGCGGCGGGGTGGTGACGGCGGTCGACGACGGGCTGGTCGTCGGCGTGTACTTGGTGCGGCTCGGCGTCGGCGTGAACGTCTCCTCGTGCGAACCGCCGGAGTCGGTGCTCGGCGGGTTCGACGGGGTGTCCGGCGTCGAGTTCGGGCTGCTCTGCGTGGTGCCCGGAGAGCTCTGGCTGGTGCCCGGCTTCCCGCCGTCGCCCTTGCCGGTGTTGCCCACGGTCTTCACCGCGTACGCGACACCGCCGGCGATCGCGAGGACCGCGAGCAGCGCGAACACCCACATCTTCCACCGGCCGCCGCGACGGCCGTCGTAGCCGCCGTCGTACCCGCCGTACCCGCCGTGGCCGTTGCCCGGACCGCCGTGACCGCCGCCGCCGGGGAAGGCGGTGCCGTCGTCGGGGTTGAGCGGGGGCACCATCGGCTGCTGGAACTGCGAGGTCGTGGCGTGCGCGTTGTACTGCGGACGCGGGCCGCCGTTGCCGCCCGCGGGCATGGCCGTGGTGGCCGCGCCGCCCGGCTGGCCGTGCGGGAGCGACATGGTGACGGGGCCGGTGTTCCAGGTGCCGGTGTTCGGCCCCTGGTCCTGGAGCATCTGGAGCGCGTACTGGACGAGCCCGCGCATCTCCTCGGCGCTCTGGAAGCGGTCGTCCGGGTCCTTGGCCAGCGACCGCATGACCAGGCCGTCGAGTTCCTGCGGGATCGAGTGGCCCTCGGGCAGCTGCGACGGCGGCACCGGCGCGTCCTGGACGTGCTGGTAGACCACCGACAGCGGGGTCTCACCGGTGAAGGGGGGCCGCAGCGCGAGGAGTTCGTAGAGGAGGCAGCCGGTCGCGTACAGGTCGCTGCGGTGGTCCACGGCCTTGCCGAGGGCCTGTTCCGGCGACAGGTACTGCGGGGTGCCCATGACCATGCCGGTCTGGGTCATCGTCGACTGCGCGCCGTGCAGGGCGCGGGCGATGCCGAAGTCCATCACCTTCACCGCGCCGGTGTTGGTGATGATGACGTTGGCGGGCTTGATGTCGCGGTGCACGATGCCGTGCTGGTGCGAGTACGCCAGCGCTTCCAGCACGCCGGAGACGATGATGAGCGCCTGCTCGGGCCCGGGGGCCTCGGCGCTGATCAGCAGGTCGCGGATGGTGCGGCCCTCGACCAGCTCCATCACGATGTAGGGGACGACGTTCGGGCCGACCTGGTCCTCGCCCGAGTCGTACACGGCGACCACCGCGTGGTGGTTCAGTCCGGCGACCGACTGCGCCTCACGCGTGAAGCGGGCCTTGGAGACCGGGTCCTCGGCGAGGTCCGCGCGCAGCAGCTTCACGGCCACGGTGCGGCCGAGGCGCACGTCCTCGGCGGCGAAGACCTCCGCCATGCCGCCGCGGCCCAGTCGGTGGGTGAGACGGTAACGTCCGTCGCCCACCAGGCCGCCGGCGCCCCAGTGCTCAGGACCGTCGGCCATCCCGGCGCCGTTTCCCTCGGGTTCGGGTGCCATCAGTCCTCGCCGTCGTCTCTCTCGTCCGCTCTAGCGGTGGGTCCTCATCGGGTGCTCCGATGAACGCTACAGCCTCCGAACCGGTCACCGTTCGGACACAGACACCCTGTGGCCCCATGGTCACGCAGCGGGCACCGGCTTGACGTGTGCTTGCCCTCCGGCAGACTGGGCGCGACATGCGCTCAGCCAGACGCGTAGGGACACAGCCCGAGGGGAAGCAACAGTCATGAGCCAGGACGGCACACAGGGCCGGTACGCAGGCGGCTCCCTGGCCGGTGGCCGTTACCAGCTAAGGGATTTGCTGGGCGAGGGGGGCATGGCCTCGGTCTACCTCGCGTACGACTCCGCGCTCGACCGCCAGGTCGCCATCAAGACCCTGCACAGCGAACTCGGGCGCGAAGCCTCCTTCCGC
This sequence comes from Streptomyces sp. NPDC031479, assembly GCF_055581065.1. NCBI lineage: Bacteria > Bacillati > Actinomycetota > Actinomycetes > Kitasatosporales > Streptomycetaceae > Streptomyces > Streptomyces sp. NPDC031479. The sequence goes on along the minus strand of NZ_JBVIKC010000001.1, from coordinate 244,758 downwards.
GAGCGCTTCCGGCGGGAAGCGCAGGCTGTTGCGAAACTGTCGCACACCAATATCGTCTCGGTCTTCGACACCGGCGAGGGCGAGGTGACGTTCGGCTCCTCCGGCGCCGACGGCACGGTCATGCCGTACATCGTCATGGAGTACGTGGAGGGGCAGCCGCTCGGCTCCGTCCTCGACGCGGACGTCCACCAGTACGGGGCGATGCCGGCCGACAAGGCGCTGAAGGTGACGGCCGACGTGCTGGCCGCGCTGGAGACCAGCCACGAGATGGGCCTGGTCCACCGCGACATCAAGCCCGGCAACGTGATGATGACCAAGCGCGGCGTGGTCAAGGTCATGGACTTCGGCATCGCGCGGGCCATGCAGTCGGGGGTCACCTCGATGACGCAGACCGGCATGGTCGTCGGCACCCCGCAGTACCTCTCGCCGGAGCAGGCGCTGGGGCGGGGCGTGGACGCCCGGTCCGACCTGTATTCGGTCGGCATCATGCTGTTCCAGCTGCTGACGGGCCGGATCCCGTTCGAGGCGGACTCCCCGCTGGCGATCGCGTACGCGCACGTCCAGGAGGAGCCGGTGGCTCCGTCGAGCATCAACCGCTCGATCACCCCGGCCATGGACGCCCTGGTGGCGCGGGCCCTGAAGAAGAACCCGAACGAGCGCTTCCCGACGGCCTCGGCCATGCGGGACGAGATCTCGCGGGTCATGTCGGCCGGACAGACCGGGGCTCCGGCCATCGTCCCGGGCGCCGGTCCGGGCGGCAGCGGGGCGGGCGTCGGCTCGGCGGTGTTCCCGCCGGTGGACTCCGGGTTCCAGGCGCCGTCGGCGCAGTCGCTCCAGCAGCCGTACCCGGGCGCGCAGACCCCGCCGCCGTCCCCGTACGCGCCGACGCCCCCGCCGCAGCAGCACGCGCAGGGCGGTTACGCGTACCCGCACACCCCGGCGCCGCAGCAGCAGTACGCCCCGCAGACCCCGCCGCCGTTCACCATCTCCCCCTCCCCGACGTCCGCCCCGTCGGCCTCCTCGACGGGTGGCGGGAAGCGGAACACCCCGGTGGTGGTCGGGGCGATCGCGGTGGCCCTGCTGGCCATCGGCGGCCTGATCGCGGTACTGAACTCGGGCGGCGACGAGGGCGACGGCGACGAGGCCTCGCCGGGCACGTCGGCGTCCGCGTCCGCTCCCGCGGCGGCGGGCCACAAGGGGCCGGACACCTCGCGCACGATCGACCTGGAGAAGTGCAAGAGCCCCACGAAGTCCTACAAGGACGCCTCGAAGGTCGTGGCACCGGACTTCCGCTACAAGAACCTGCGTTCGGTGAAGGAGTGCATCCAGGCCGCGGGCTGGAGGTTCACCATCCAGGACCGCGACGAGGCGGTCTACGGGCAGGACACCGTCCTGGAGCAGCTGCCGGCGGCGAGCTCGGACGTCCCCAAGGACGGGACGGAGTTCACCCTGGTCGTCTCCACCGGCGACCCGCAGTAGGACGCCGGGGGCCCCGCGCGGCCGCGTTCCCCGGGACGGCGCGGCCACGCGCCCCGGGACGCGGCCGTACGCCCCGGCGTGCGCCGGTGCGCCTCGGTGCGCCGGGACCCCGGTCACGGGAGGGTTCCTCCACCACACGATGGAGGAACCCTTGCGCACCGTCTTCCGTTCGCTGACCGTCTCGGCCGTGGCCGCCGCCGCCGGCGCCCTGCTCGTCGCACCCGCGTCCGCCGCCGCTTCCACCAGCACCGACTGCTCCTCCCCGGGGGCGTACGGCAGTGCCACCTGGACCTGGGCCGGCCGGGGCGCCCTGCGCGATCTGCGACTGACGGCCGTGGACACCGCCGACGACTCCCGGATCGCGGGCGTACGCCTCTACACGCTCGACACCGCCGGGCACACCCACTACCGGCAGTGGCGCCTGAACGCCAACGGTTCGGGCAGCAGCCAGAGCTGGACCACCTCGCTGGACGACGCCCGGGGCATCTCCCGCGTCGGCGTGGAGGCCGCGGCCTTCGACGACCGCGGCTACCGGCAGCTGTGCGGGTCCGCCTCGTCGGCCAACCCCTTGCGCTAGGCCGTCGCCGAGGCACCCGAAGGACTGGGCTCCGCCCCGGGCCACCCTCACGGACGGCCCGGGATGCCGGTTTTGCCCCATTATGCAAATCTGAGGACGTCATTCCGACGCCTCGATTCCGACGCCTCGGTCCCGCCGCCCCGGCGTCCCCGCGTCCCGGCCGCACGGAAGGGGAGGGGCTCCCCGTGACTCGACGCCCGCGCGCGCCGCGCTGGACCGCCGGGGCCCTGCTGGCCGGGGCCGCGCTGCTGGCCGCCGCGCCCGCGGGAGCGCCGCCCCCCGCCCGAGCCCCCGCGGCCCTCGCCGCGACGACGGCCGGGGCGAAGGCGGCCGTCCCGGTTGCCGAAGTACCGGAAGAGGCCTACGAGGAGCTCGCCGGCAGCGCGGCCGGCGTCGGCCGGGAACACCCCGGGAGGCCCGCCGAGGAACCCCCCGCCGCCGAGTTCGCCGCGGCCCCCCACGCGGTGCACCCGGCCCGCCCGCGGCCCCAGAACCCGGATCCGGCCGCGTCCGCGCACACGCCCCCGGGCGCCACCCCGAACCCCGCCCGGAGCCCCTCCCGGAACTCCGCCCGCAGCCCCGCCCCGAGCCACCCCGACCCCTCCGCGGTCACCGCGGTCGGCGCGGAACCCAACGGACGGGCCGCCGACCTGGCCGCGCACATGCTGCCACTCGGCACCGGACTGGCCCTGATGGGACTGGGCCTCGGGTACATGGGCGCGCGGCTGCGCCAGGGGCGCTAGCCGGGGGCACGGCCGGAGCACCGGCCCCGCCACGGCGGGCCCGCGCACCGCGCCACGCGGGCCATACCGGGTATACATACTGGGTATGCCAAGGTATACATACTCAGTATGTCGATCCGTCACGGGCTTCTCGCCCTACTGGAACGGGGCCCCCGCTACGGGTCCCAGCTGCGTTCCGAATTCGAATCCCGCACCGGCTCCACCTGGCCGCTCAACGTCGGGCAGGTGTACACGACCCTCGGCCGCCTGGAGCGGGACGGGCTCGTCGCGCCCGGCGGCGAGGACACCGCCGGGCACACCCTCTACGCCATCACAGACACCGGCCGCGCCGAACTCCGCGAGTGGTACGAACGCCCGGTCGACCGCACCAACCCGCCCCGCGACGAGCTCTCCATCAAGCTCGCCATGGCCGTGGGCGCCCCCGGCGTGGACATCCGCGCCGTCATCCAGTCCCAACGGCACGCCACCATCAAGGCGATGCAGGACTACACCCGGCTCAAGGCCCAGGCCGTCACCGCCATCGAGAGCGGCCGCTCCGACGAACGCGACGACCTGGCCTGGCTCCTGGTCCTGGAACAGCTCATCTTCCAGACCGAGGCCGAGGCCCGCTGGCTCGACCACTCCGAGTCCCGGCTGGTCCGGCTGGCCGCCCGCGCCGCCGCCGAGCCCGCGCCGCCGGCCGCCCCGGACGCACCCCGGACCACCGGCCCCGCCGCAGACGCCACCGCCGTCCCGCCCCGCAGCGCCCGTACGCGGCGCGGCTGAAGCACCCTTCCAGGGGGGATCCCTCATGCCCAACCAGCACCGTTCCCGGGCCATACCCAAGACCGGGGGCCACACCGTGCCCCGGTCCGCGTCCCAGCCCGTACTCCAGCTCGACCGGCTCGTCCGCACCCACGGCAGCGGCGCCACCGAGGTGCACGCCCTGCGCGGCATCGACCTGAGCGTCCACGCCGGAGAACTCGTCGCCGTCATGGGCCCTTCCGGCTCCGGCAAGTCGACCCTGCTCACCCTCGCGGGCGGGCTCGACACCCCCACGAGCGGCCACGTCATCGTCGAAGGCGTGGACATCACCACCGCCGGACGCCGGCAGCTCGCCGCCCTGCGCCGCCGCAGCATCGGCTACGTCTTCCAGGACTACAACCTCATCCCGGCCCTCACCGCAGCCGAGAACGTGGCCCTGCCCCTCGAACTCGACGGCACCTCCGCCCGCCGGGCCCGCGCCGCCGCCCTCACCGCCCTGGACGAGATCGGCCTGCGCTCCCTCGCCGAACGCTTCCCCGACGAGATGTCCGGCGGCCAGCAGCAGCGCGTCGCCCTCGCCCGCGCCCTGGTCGGCGACCGCCGCCTGGTCCTCGCCGACGAACCCACCGGCGCCCTCGACTCCGAGACCGGCGAATCCGTCCTCGCGCTGCTGCGCTCCCGCTGCGACGCGGGCGCGGCCGGGATCCTCGTCACCCACGAACCCCGCTTCGCCGCCTGGGCCGACCGGGTCGTCTTCCTGCGCGACGGCAGCGTCGTCGACGAAACCCTGCGCAGCCGGGCCGACTCGCTGCTCTCCGGGCGGGCGGCCGGCCTGTGAGCTCACTGTTCGGCTCCTGGTACCACCCCTGGGCCGCGGCCCTGCGCATCGCCCGCCGCGACGCCTGGCGCGCCAAGGGCCGCAGCGTCCTGGTCCTGTCGATGATCGCCCTGCCGATCGTCGGAGTGAGCGCCGCCGACCTCACCCTGCGCAGCTCCGAGCTGACCACCGAGCAGCAGCTGGCCCGTCAGATCGGCGCCGCCGACGCCCGGTTCTCCGAGACCGGCCTCGACGGCCCGATCCTCCAGCACCCCGACGGCCGGCGCTACGCCCCCGTCGGCGGCTACGAGAAGTACCGGCCCGCCCCGGAGAAGAAGCCGTCCTCGCTGAAGGACGCGATCCCGGCCGGCGCCCAGGTCGCCGAGGACGGCAAGAGCAACATCAAGGTGCACAGCGCCCACGGACTGCTCATGACCGAACTGCGCGAACTGGACGTCCACAGCCCGCTGACCCGCGGCCTGATCACGCTCGACCGCGGCCGGCTGCCGCAGGGCCCCGGCGAGGTCATCGCCACCAACACCTTCCTCAAGGAGTCCGGGCTGCACGTCGGCTCCGCGGCCACCCCGCGCGGCTCCCCCTCCTCCTACCGCATCGTCGGCGCCTACGAGCTCCCGTCCAGCCTGCGCACCCCCGAGCTCCTGGCCCTCCCCGGGACCCTGTTCGCCCCGCTGGACCGGGCCCTGCGGGCCGACGCGGGAAGCGGGCTCCACACCAGCACCTCCTACCTGGTCTCGACGGGTGGCGAAGGTTTCACGTGGAACACCGTCATGGCGGCCAACGCCAAGGGCGCCCTGGTGGACTCCCGCGCCGTGACCCGGCGCCCGCCCGCCGACGCCGAGGTGCCCCTGTTCAAGCAGGAGCCCAAGGAGCGCTACGCCGAGAACAACGACGGCGGCAAGGTCACCGAGCAGGCCGTCCTGGCCACCGTCGTGGGTCTGACCATGCTGGAGGTCTGCCTGCTCGCCGGACCCGCCTTCGCGGTCGGCGCCCGGCGCTCGCGCCGCCAGCTCGGCCTGGTCGGCGCCAACGGCGGCGACAGGCGGCACATCCGCGCCGTGGTCCTCTCCGGCGGCCTGGTGATCGGAGCCGCCGCCGCCCTCGTCGGCACCGCGATCGGAACGGCCCTCACCCTCGGGCTGCGGCCCGTCCTGGAGGAGCAGATCGGCAGCCGCTTCGGCGGCTTCTCCGTCCGCCCGCTGGAGATCCTCGGCATCGCCGGGCTCGCCGTGCTGACCGGCCTGCTCGCCGCGATCGCCCCCGCCGTCACCGCCTCCCGGCAGACCGTCCTGGCCTCCCTCACCGGCCGCCGCGGCGTCCGCCGGGCCGGCCGGGTACTGCCCGTCATCGGCCTGCTCGCCATCGCCGGCGGCGTCACGATCGCCCTCTACGGGGCCGAGTACCGGATCAGCCCCACCTTCGTCTCGGGCGGCAGCGCCCTCGCCGAACTGGGCGTCGTCGCCCTCACCCCGGTGCTGGTCGGGCTCTTCGGGCGGCTCGGCCGGCTGCTGCCGCTGTCGCCCCGGCTCGCCCTGCGCGACTCCGTCCGCAACCGGGGGCGTACGGCACCCGCCGTGGCCGCCGTCCTGGCCGCCGTCGCCGGAACCGTGGCCGTCTCCACGTACCAGCACAGCAAGGACGTCCAGGCCCGCCACGAGTACACCGCCGAGCTCCCCACCGGCTCCGGCTACCTGATGGCCAGCGACAACCGCGGCCACAAGGACGTACCGGCCCTGCGCGACACCCTCGCGAAGGACCTGCCGCTGGCCGTACGGGCCGACGCGGACCGGCTCGTCGCCGGGAACCCGGGCTGCTCCCAGGGCTCCTCGGAGCCGGGCTGCGGACGGGTCGAGGTCATCACCCCGAAGGAGCAGCGCTGCCCGCTCAGCGAGGCCGAACACGGGCCCGCCTCCTTCCCCCCGGCGGAGGTCAAGCGGCTGCGGCAGGACGACCCGCGCTGCGCGGTACGGGACTTCATCGCCGTCTCGGAGACCGTCGTCGCCGACGAGAAGCTGATGTCCGTCCTGGCGGTCACCGACCCCGGCTCCGTGGCGGCCCTGAAGGAGGGCCGGGCCGTGGCCTTCGACCCGCGCATCGTCAAGGACGGCAAGGTCACCCTGCGGATCGTCACCGATCCGGCGGCGGCCGACGCGGCCCTCGAAAAGCGCGCCGATCCTCCCGGTGAGGACAAGCGGCTCACGGTCCACACGGCCCCGGCCGGGACGAACGCCTGGGGCGTGCACCTGGTGGTCCCGCCCGCCGCCGCCAAGGCGGCCGGCATCGCCACCGCCCCCGTCGGCTCGTACTTCCGCCTCGACGGGAAGGCCGGCAGCGAGCAGCGGCAACGGCTCGACGGGGACATCGACCGGCTGGGCGCCGACGCCCGGGTCAAGATCGAGTCGGGTTACCAGGGGCAGAGCACGGTGGGCGTCCTCGCGCTCAGCGTCTTCGCGGGCCTGGTCACCATCGGCGCGGCCGGCATCGCGACCGGCCTGGCCCAGGCGGACTCCGAGGCCGACCTGAAGACGCTGGCCGCGGTCGGCGCGGCCCCGCGGGTACGGCGCACGCTCAGCGGCTTCCAGTGCGGGGTGGTCGCCCTGATGGGCGTGGTGCTCGGCGCCGCGGCGGGCATCCTGCCGGCCGTCGGGCTCCGGCTCACCCAGGAGAACGAGCAGCGGCGCCTGGTCGAGCACGGCCTGGAGCTGGGCTTCGCCACGGCGCGCGACGCCGAGATCTACGTGCCGATCTCGGTGCCCTGGGACACCATCGCCGGACTCCTGGTCCTGGTCCCGCTCGGCGCGGCCCTCCTGGCGGCCCTGGTCACCCGTTCGAACGGCACGCTGGCCCGCCGGGCGGCGGGCTGAGGTTGCGGCCCCCGTACAGGGTGGATCACGCCCGTACGGGGGCACACCGTGTGAGTAAGACGGTGTGCGAGAGAATGACGGCATGGAGATGCCGAGGAGTGAACGGTCGCAGGACAGTCCCCCGCACGTCCTGATCGTGGGACAGGACGGGACGGCGGTCGGCGGCGCCGATGACGAGTCGCGCGAGGTCCCGGTGACGGAGATGGTCGAACAGCCTGCCAAGGTCATGCGGATCGGCAGCATGATCAAACAACTCCTGGAAGAGGTGCGCGCCGCACCCCTCGACGAGGCGAGCCGGGTCCGGCTCAAGGACATCCACGCCGCCTCGGTGAAGGAACTCGAGGACGGCCTCGCCCCGGAGCTCGTCGAGGAACTGGAGCGCCTGTCCCTCCCCTTCACGGAGGAGGCGATCCCGTCCGAGGCGGAACTGCGGATCGCCCAGGCGCAGTTGGTGGGCTGGCTGGAAGGACTCTTCCACGGGATCCAGACGGCCCTGTTCGCGCAGCAGATGGCGGCGCGGGCCCAGCTGGAGCAGATGCGCCGCGCCCTGCCGGCGGGTGCCTCGCACGACGAGGACGAGGACGGCGGCCCCCACGGCGCGATCCGCTCGGGCCCGTACCTGTAGGCACCCGCCGGACCCCGGGCAGCCGTGCCGTGCGGTCGCCGGGGCCGGGGGGAAACACCGCGGTCCGGAGGGGCTCCCGCGTACGTCGTGTACGCGGGAGCCCCTTCCGGCGCCGGGGGTCGCCACCGGGCGGCGGCAGCCGTACCGGGCCTGACCGGCAGTGGCCCCGCCCCGGACGACGGGGGCACACCGCGCGCCCGTCGTCAGCGTGATGACCGCCCGTCAGGGCTCCGGGCCGCAGCGGGGTGACGGCCGCCGCCGCCCGCCACGGGCCGTGCCGGACAGCCGAACCCGCCCCCGGGCCGTCCCGATGACCTCACCACACTGCGCCGCCCGGCCGCTCCCGGCACGCCAAGAAGGCCACGGACCGGCCCACTTCGTACCCGCCGGGCCACTGGGGCGGCGCCGCGCGGCACAGTGCGGGATCGGCCCGCGCGGTGTCCGGCCCGGCCGGCACGAAGGTGCGGGAACGGCCCCCGCGGTGTCCGGCCCCCGGCCGGCACCGAGGGCCACCCGGCCCGGACGGCGCGAGGGAGCGGGTCCGTGCCGTGGCGTCCCGCACCGGGCGCCCGGCTCCCGGAACCCGGCACGCCCCGGAACCCGGCATGCCCCGGCTCCGCGTAAATCGCGCGTAAGGGCCCCCCTTCGCTCCCGCCCGGCCCGCCGCATACTCGGGGCATGACCTACGACGCCATCGTCCTGGCCGGCGGCGCCGCCCGGCGGCTCGGCGGGGCCGACAAGCCCGCCCTCCCCGTCGGCGGCCGTTCCCTCCTCGACCGCGTCCTGGCCGCCTGCGCGGACGCCACCGCCACCGTCGTGGTCGGCACGCGCAGGCCCACCGCCCGCCCCGTCCGCTGGGCCCTGGAGGACCCGCCCGGCGGCGGCCCCGTGGCCGCGCTGGACGCCGGGCTGCGGGCCACCACCGCCGAGCTGGTCCTCGTACTCTCCGCCGACCTGCCCTTCCTCGACCGGGACACCGTCCGGGCCCTGCTCGCCGCCGCGTCCGCCGGCCCCGGCGACGGGGCCCTGCTGAGGGACCCCGAGGGCCGCGACCAGCCCCTGGTCGCCGCGTACCGGGCCGAACCGCTGCGCCGCGGGGCGGCTCTGCTCGCCGCCGAGCACGGCCACCTCGGCGGACTCCCGCTGCGCGCGCTCACCGCCGAACTGCGGCTGGCCACGGTCACCTCGGCCGAGCCCCTCGCCTCCTTCGACTGCGACACCTGGGAAGACCTGGCGGCGGCCCGTGCCCGGATCAGGGAGCATGGAAGCGTGCTGGAGCAATGGATCACCGCCGCCAAGAACGAACTCGGCATCGACGTCGACGTCGACATCACCACCCTGCTCGACGTCGCCCGTGACGCCGCCCACGGCGTCGCCCGGCCCGCCGCCCCGCTGACGACCTTCCTGGTCGGCTACGCGGCCGCGCGCGCGGAGGCCGCGGGCGCCGACCCCGCCCAGGCCGTGGCCGAAGCCTCCCGCAAGGCCGCCGAACTGGCCCTGCGCTGGGCCGCCGAGGCCCAGCCCCCACACCCCGAGGAGAACGGCTCCGGATGACCCGTACCGACGCCGACAACGCCCTGGACGAGGCCCTTGCGCTGGTCAGCCGCACCCCCGACGGCGGCGGCCACCGCGCCGCGCCCTGGCAGCAGGCTCGGGAGACCGCCGCCCGCGCCGGCACGCTCGTCCGGGCCCGCACGCACCGGGTCGCCCTCGCGGACGCGCACGGCGAGGTGCTGGCCGCACCCCTCGACGCCCTCGGCGACCTGCCGTCCTTCGACACCTCCGCCATGGACGGCTGGGCCGTCGCCGGACCCGGTCCCTGGAACATCCGCCCCGGCGAGGGGGTCCTGGCCGGGGCCGAGCCACCCGCCCCCCTCGCCGACGGCGAGGCCGTACGGATCGCCACCGGCGCCCGGATCCCCACGGACACCAGCGCCGTCATCCGCAGCGAGCACGCCCGCGAGTCCGGCAGCCAGCTCTACCCGGCCCGGCCCGTCAGCACCGGACAGGACATCCGTCCGCGCGGCCAGGAATGCCGCTCCGGCGACCTGCTGCTGCCCGCGGGCTCCCTCGTCACCCCGGCCGTCCTCGGCCTCGCCGCGGCCGCCGGGTACGACGAACTCCTCACCCGGCCCCGCCCCCGGGTCGAGGTCCTGGTGCTGGGCGACGAGCTCCTCACCGAGGGCCTTCCCCACGACGGCCTGATCCGGGACGCCCTCAGCCCCATGCTCGGGCCGTGGCTGACCCGGCTCGGCGCCGAGGTCGTCGGCACCCGCCGGCTCGGCGACGACCCGGACGGGGCCGAGGCCTTGCTCGCCGCGGTCACCGGGTCCACCGCGGACCTGGTCGTGACCACCGGCGGCACCGCCTCGGGCCCCGTCGACCACGTGCACCCCGTCCTGGAGCGCGCCGGGGCCGAGCTGCTCGTCGACGGGGTGGCCGTGCGGCCGGGGCATCCGATGCTGCTGGCCCGCCTGGGCGACCGGACCGACGGGCGCCACGTGGTCGGGCTGCCCGGCAACCCCCTGGCCGCTGTCTCCGGGCTGCTGACCCTCGCCGAGCCGCTGCTGCGGGCCCTCGCCGGGCGCCGCCAGCGGCCCCGGTACACGGTGTCCGTCGAGGGCGACGTGCAGGGCCACCCGTACGACACCCGGCTGGTGCCGGTCCTGCTGACCGACGAGCACGCCGTACCGCTGCACTACAACGGCCCGGCGATGCTCCGCGGAGTGGCCGGCGCCGACGCGCTGGCCGTCGTACCGCCGCACGGCGTGCGGTCCGGGCAGGACGTGGAGGTCCTCGACCTGCCCTGGGCCTCGGGGGGATGTTTCACGTGAAACTGCACGGCGACGACGCCATGGCCCGGGACGCGGACGAGAAGCTCGTCTCGCGCCGGATCAAGCTCCCCAACCGTGTGGTCGAGAGGCCGCTGCGGCAGGTGGCGAAACGGCTGCTGATGGCGCTGTGCGTACTGTTCCTGACGGTCCTGATCGTCTGGCTCGACCGCGGCGGCTACCACGACAACGCCAACGAGGAGGTCGACCTCCTCGACTGCTTCTACTACGCGACCGTGACCCTGTCGACGACGGGCTACGGCGACATCGTCCCGTACAGCGACAGCGCACGGCTGATCAACATCCTGGTGATCACCCCGTTGCGCGTGCTGTTCCTGATCATCCTGGTCGGCACCACGCTGGAGGTGCTGACGGAACGCACCCGCGAAGAATGGCGGCTGCGCCGTTGGAGGAAGAACTTGCGTGAGCACACGGTCGTCGTCGGCTTCGGCACCAAGGGCCGCTCGGCCCTGCAGACGCTGCTGGCGACCGGCCTCCAGAGGGAGCAGATCGTCATCGTCGACCCCAGCGCCAAGGTGATCGACAGCGCCAACGCGGAGGGGTTCACGGGGGTCGTCGGCGATGCCACCCGCTCCGACGTCCTGTTGCGGGCCGAGGTCCAGAAGGCCCGTCAGATCGTCATCGCCACGCAGCGCGACGACACGGCGGTGCTGGTGACGCTGACGGCCCGCCAGCTCAACCGCGGGGCGAAGATCGTCGCGGCGGTCCGCGAGGAGGAGAACGCCCCACTGCTGAAGCAGTCCGGCGCGGACGCGGTCATCACCAGCGCGAGCGCGGCCGGGCGGCTCCTGGGCCTGTCCGTGCTGAGTCCGAGCGCGGGCACCGTGATGGAGGACCTGATCCACCAGGGCAGCGGCCTGGACCTGATCGAACGGCCCGTCCGGAAGGCCGAAGTCGGGCGCGGGGTACGGGAGACGGAGGACCTGGTGATCAGCGTGCTGCGCGGGCACCGGCTCCTCGCCTACGACGACCCGCACGCGAGCCCCCTCCAGCTGACGGACCGCCTGATCACCATCGTGCGGGCAGCGCCTCCGACGACCCATCACGTCGCTCTCGGCCCGCCGGACTGACCGGGGAATCGGCCCGGACCGTACTGGGCGGGGCGCGCCGGGTCGCGTAGATTCCGGGCCATGCATGCGATCACCATCGAGCAGCCCGGCGGCCCCGAGGCCCTCGTCTGGGCAGAGGTACCCGATCCGGTGGCGGGCGAGGGGGAGGTGCTCGTCGAGGTCGCGGCGAGCGCCGTGAACCGCGCCGACGTCCTTCAGCGTCAGGGGTTCTACGATCCTCCGCCCGGCGCCTCGCGCCACCCGGGCCTGGAGTGTTCCGGGCGGATCGCCGCCCTGGGGCCGGGGGTGTCCGGCTGGTCGGTGGGCGACGAGGTGTGCGCGCTGCTGTCCGGCGGCGGGTACGCGGAGCGCGTGTCCGTCCCGGTGGGTCAGCTGCTGCCGGTGCCCGCCGGGGTCGACCTGGTGGCGGCCGCCGCGCTGCCCGAGGTCGTCTGCACCGTGTGGTCCAACGTGTTCATGGTCGCCGGGCTGCGTCCCGGCGAGACCCTGCTGGTGCACGGCGGGTCCAGCGGGATCGGCACCATGGCGATCCAGCTGGGCAAGGCCGTCGGGGCGCGGGTGGCGGTCACGGCGGGCGGCAAGGAGAAGCTGGACCGCTGCGCGGAGCTGGGCGCGGACGTCCTGGTCGACTACCGCGAGCAGGACTTCGTGGAGGAGGTGCGGGCCGCGACGGGCGGGGCCGGGGCGGACGTGATCCTGGACATCATGGGCGCGAAGTACCTGGCGCGGAACCTGGACGCGCTGGCCGTGAACGGCCGCCTCGCGATCATCGGGCTCCAGGGCGGGGTGAAGGCCGAGGTGAACCTGGGCGCGCTGCTGGCGAAGCGGGCGGCGATCACGGCGACCTCGCTGCGGACCCGGCCGCTGGAGGAGAAGGCGGCCATCGTGGCCGCCGTACGGGAGCACGTGTGGCCCCTGATCGCCTCGGGCCGCGTCCGTCCGGTGGTCCACGCGACCTACCCGATGCGGGAGGCCGCCGAGGCCCACCGCGTCCTGGAGTCCAGCACCCACGTGGGCAAACTCCTCCTGACGACCTGACGACCTACGACGCCGTGCGGCGCGCCGGGCCGGCCGACTGGGCCGGCCGGCTGGGCCACCTGACACGCGCCCGCCCGCTCCCCGGGACGGAACCCCGGGGAGCGGGCGGGCTGCTGCGAGCGAACGGCCCCTACAGCGCCCTCAGGAGCACCGCCGGGTTCTCCACGCAGTCGGCCACGTACCGCAGGAACCCGCCCGCGGCGCCGCCGTCGCACACCCGGTGGTCGAACGTCAGGGACAGCTGGACGACCTGACGCACGGCCAGCTCACCCCGGTACACCCACGGCTTCGGGATGATCCGGCCCACTCCGAGCATCGCCGCCTCGGGGTGGTTGATGATCGGCGTGGAGCCGTCGACCCCGAACACCCCGTAGTTGTTCAGGGTGAACGTGCCGCCCGTGAGGTCCGCCGGCGTCAGCTTGCCCGCCCGCGCCAGCTCCGTCAGCCGTGCGAACTCCGCCGACAGGGACTCGGGGCTGCGCGTCTGGGCGTCCCGGACGACCGGGACCATCAGCCCGCGCTCGGTCTGGGCGGCGAAGCCGAGGTGCACGGCCGGGAGCCGGACGATCTCGTTCGCCGCGAGGTCCACGGTGGAGTTCAGCTCGGGGTACTTGGCCAGCGCGGCCGTGCAGATCCGGGCCAGCAGGGCGAGCACCGAGATCTTCGGTCCGTCCACCGCGTTCATCGCGGCCCGGGCCGCCATCAGTTCGGTGGCGTCCGCGTCGACCCAGCAGGTCGCCTCGGGGATCTCGCGCCGGCTGCGCGACAGCTTCTCCGCCACGGCGCCGCGCAGCCCCTTGAGGGGGATCCGCTCGCCCTGTGCGGCGGCGGCCGCCGCCACGGGAACCGGAGCCGCCGCGGGGGCCGCCGGACGCAGCGCCGCCTCCACGTCGGCCCGCAGGATCAGGCCCTCGGGCCCGCTCCCGCGCAGCGCCCGCAGGTCGATGCCGTTGTCCCGGGCCAGCTTGCGCACCAGCGGCGAGATCACCGCCACCGGCCCGGCCGGCGCCACGGCCACCGCGACCGGCGCCACAGCAGCACCGGCACCCGCACCCGCACCCGCACCCGCACCCGCACCCGCACCCGGCCGGATCCTGCGCCGTCGTGCCGGCCGCGAGTGGTCGGTGCCGTACCCGACGAGCACGTTCCCGGACCCCGACGGCGCGTCCGACGCCTCGGCCTCCGGCTCCGTCACCGACCCCACCGCGACGGTGATCAGCGGAGCCCCCACCGGAAGCTCCGTACCCTCCTCGCCGAAGCGCGCGGTGACCACGCCCCCGTAGGGACACGGCACCTCGACCATCGCCTTGGCGGTCTCCACCTCGACCACCGGCTGGTCGATCTCGACGACGTCGCCCACGGCCACCAGCCAGCGCACGATCTCCGCCTCGGTCAGCCCCTCACCGAGGTCGGGCAGCTTGAACTCCAGTACCTGCGGCATCAGTTCTCCCACTGCAGCCGGGCCACGGCGTCCAGGATCCGGTCCACTCCCGGCAGGTGGTGCTTCTCCAGCATCGGCGGCGGATACGGGATGTCGAAGCCCGTCACCCGCAGCACCGGCGCCTCCAGGTGGTGGAAGCACCGCTCGGCCACCCGCGCGGCGATCTCCGCCCCGGGCCCGCCGAAGCCGGCCGCCTCGTGGACCACGACCGCACGCCCCGTCCGGCGCACGGAGGCCACGACGGTCTCCTCATCGAAGGGCACCAGCGAGCGCAGGTCGACGACCTCCAGGTCCCAGCCCTCCTCGCGCGCCGCCTCGGCCGCCTCCAGGCAGACCGGCACCGAAGGACCGTAGGTGATCAGAGTGGCGCTCGTGCCCGTCCGCCGGACCAGGGCCTTCCCGATGCCCGGGACCGCCGCCGGGGCCTCCGGCGACCACTGCGCCTTCGACCAGTAGAGCCGCTTGGGCTCAAGGAAGACCACCGGGTCGTCGCTCGCGATGGACGCGCGCAGCAGCCCGTACGCGTCCTCGACGGTCGCCGGGGTCACCACGTGGAGGCCGGGGGTGGCCGTGTAGTACGCCTCGGAGGAGTCGCAGTGGTGCTCGACGCCGCCGATGCCACCGCCGTACGGCACCCGGATGGTGATCGGCAGCGGCATCGCGCCACGGGTGCGGTTGCGCATCTTCGCGACGTGCGAGATGAGCTGCTCGAAGGCCGGGTACGCGAACGCGTCGAACTGCATCTCCACGACCGGCCGCAGCCCGTACATGGCCATGCCCACCGCCGCGCCGAGGATTCCGGCCTCGGCGAGCGGGGTGTCCGTCACGCGGTCCTCGCCGAACTCCTTCACGAGCCCGTCGGTGATCCGGAAGACCCCGCCGAGCGCGCCGACGTCCTCGCCCATGACGTGGACGGTCGGGTCCTCGGCCATCGCGTCGCGCATGGCCCGGGTCAGCGCCTGGGCCATCGTCGCGGGCTTGACCCCGGGCCGGGTCACCGTGCTCATGCGTCGTCCTCGGCTTCCAGTTCGGCGCGCAGCTGGTCCGCCTGCTCGCGCAGCCGGCCGGTCTGCTCCGCGTAGACGTGTGCGAAGAGGTCCATCGGATCGAGGACCGGGTCGGCGTTCATCCCCTCGCGGAGGGTGGCCGCCATCGCCTCGGCGGCGTCGCGGGCCTCCTGGATGCCCTGCTCGTCGAGGATCCCGCGGGCGGTCAGCTCGTTCTCCAGCAGCTGCACCGGATCGTGCGCCTTCCAGGCCTCCACCTCGGCGTCCGAGCGGTAGCGGGTCGCGTCGTCGGCGTTCGTGTGGGCCTCCATCCGGTACGTGACGGCCTCGATCAGGGTCGGGCCGCCGCCGGCGCGCGCCCGCTGAACGGCCTCGGTGAGGACCTCGTGGAGGGCGGCAACGTCGTTCCCGTCGACCAGCCGGCCGGGCATCCCGTAGCCCACGGCCTTGTGGGCCAGGGTCGGGGCGGCCGTCTGCTTGGCGAGGGGGACGGATATCGCGAAGCCGTTGTTCTGGACCAGGAAGACCACCGGGGCCTGCCAGACGGCCGCGAAGTTCAGCGCCTCGTGGAAGTCGCCCTCGCTGGTGCCGCCGTCGCCGATCATGGCCAGCGCGACGACCTCGTCGCCGCGCAGGCGGGCGGCGTGCGCCAGGCCCACCGCGTGCGGCAGCTGGGTGGCGAGCGGGGTGCACAGGGGGGCGATCCGGTGCTCGCGCGGGTCGTACCCGGTGTGCCAGTCGCCGCGCAGCAGCGTCAGCGCCTGTACGGGGTCCAGCCCGCGGGCCACGGCCGCGAGGGTGTCCCGGTAGCTCGGGAAGAGCCAGTCCTGCTCCTCCAGGACCAGCGCGGCCGCGATCTCGGCGGCCTCCTGCCCGACGGTGGACGGGTACACGGCGAGACGGCCCTGCCGGGTCAGCGCGGTGGCCTGCGCGTTGTAGCGGCGGCCGCGCACCAGCTCGGCGTAATACCGGCGCATCAGCTCGGGGTCGAGGCCGGCGGCCGCCTCGGTGCCCAGCACCCGGTAGGGCTCGGGGTCCGGAAGCAGCGGGGCGGCCTCCGTACGGGGCCTCCAGGCGGGCGGCGGGGTGGCACGGTGGGACGCACCGGCACCGGGCAGCTCTTGGACCGTCATGGCGGCGTACACCTCCTCGTGGGAAGCGGGCAGGGACGCCTCGGGTGTGAGGCGCCTCACCTACCGATTGTTCGGTCGCCGACGCAATTTGGCTACAGGCGGCTCCAGGCTGTGGACAAAGTGGCGGCGGACCCCTGGGATGGGTGCAGGACGTCCAGGAGAGGGAGGCAGTGGCCAATGCCGGATGAACAAATGGCCGGAGCGGGCTCCGCACCGGTCCCGCCGGGGAGCGCCCCGGGGGTCACACCGGTACCGGCTGCCCCGCCGCGCGCCCTGGATCCGATCGACCGGTCGATCATGCGGCTGCTCCAGGCGGACGGCCGCGCGTCGATACGTTCGGTGGCCGAGCAGGTGCACGTCTCCCGGGCCAATGCCTACGCCCGGATCAACCGGCTGATCGACGACGGGGTGATCCGGGGGTTCACGGCCCGCGTGAACCACGAACGCGCAGGTCAGGGCGCTTCCGCGTATATCACCCTGAAGATCGTCCAGAACTCCTGGCGGACGGTGCGCGAGCAGCTGCGCGAGCTTCCGGGCGCGGCCCACATCGCCCTGGTCAGCGGGGATTTCGACGTCCTCCTGCTGGTCCACACCCCGGACAACCGGACCCTGCGCGAACTGGTCCTCACCCGCCTCCAGGCCATCCCGGAGGTCCTCTCCACCCGCACCCTGCTGGTCTTCGAGGAGACGGACCTCCTGGACCAGGGCCCGAACCAGCCCCCCGTCACGGGCCCGCCCGCGCCCCAGACGCTGAGCGAGGACTGAGCGCGTTCCCCCGCCCGACGGGCGGCCATACGGGGTCCCCGCCGGGCCACTCCGCGTCCGTCGGCGTCACCACCAGCCGCCCGTCGACCACCGCCACCGCCAGATCGGGATCCGCGGCGGCCACCATCGCGGCGAACGCCCCGGGCGGGGTGCGGTCCAGCGGGAAGACGAAGTGCGGGGCGAAGGCCGTGCCGTACTCCTCGTCGTACGGGTCCCCGTCGGTGTCGACCGTGAAGTTGGCCCGCCAGGCCCCGGCGGCGGCGCCCACACGAAGACGCCCAGGAACCCGGCGCCCAGCAGCGATACGGATTACCGCACCGTGCGCAGGCCGTCCAGGGCCATGCTGACCACGGCGTCGGCCAGCTGGTCGGGGGTGGTGCCCGGGTGCGGGCGGTACCACTCGACCAGGGAGTTCACCATGCCGAAGAGCAGGCGGGTGGCCAGCCGGATGTCGACGTCCGCGCGCAGGTCCCCGTCGGCCGCGGCGGCCTTGAGGAGGTCGGCCACCTGGTGGTCGAACTCGCGGCGCCGCTCCAGGGCCCAGCGCTCGGTCCGGGTGTTGCCGCGCACGCGCAGCAGGAGGGTGACGTACGGCAGCTCGGCGACCAGTACCTCGACCGTCCGGCGCGTGACGTACTCGACGCGCGCGACCGCGGACCCCCGTACCGCCCCGGGCTCCTCCAGGACCGCGAAGAGCCCGTCCAGGGCCCGGCTGACGGCCCGGCGCAGCAGCTCCTCCTTGCCCGCGACGTGGTGGTAGATGGAGGACTTGGAGATGCCCGCGGCCTTGGAGAGGTGCTCCATGGAGGTGCCGTCGTAGCCGCGCTCGTTGAAGACCTGGACCGCGACGGTCAGCAGCGTCTCCGGGGTGTACGTGTCCCGCCTCGCGGTGGTCATCTGGTCTCCTCCGCCTCGTCCGCCTCGTCCGCCTCGTCGTCCCCGCCGTCGGCGCCTTCCGCGTATCCGAGCTTGAACAGGGCCAGCGAGGGCGCGTAGCGGCCGCCCGGACAGCGCTCGTCCAGGTGGTGCAGCAGGTCGTACGCCCAGTCGCGGCCGAGCCGGTCGTGCCATTCGGCCGGGCCCAGCGGGTAGTTGACGCCGAGCCGCATCGCGGTGTCGATGTCCTCGGCGGTGGCCACGCCGCGCGCCAGGGCGTCGGCGGTGAGGTCGATCAGCATCGCGACCGTCCGGGCGACGATCATGCCCGGGACGTCGCCGATGACGGAGACCTGCTTGCCGAGCCGCTGGAAGAGGCCGACCGCCTCGGCGAGGGTCCGCTCGGTGGTGTCCTCGCTGGCGGAGAGCGCGATCCGGGTGGCGCCGCGGTAGTCGAGCGCGAGGTCGAAGTAGACGACGTCGGCGAACTCGACCGCGGTCTTGCCGTCCGCGAGCACCAGCTGGCCCTCCCCCGGCAGCTGGATGTACGGACCCCCGTGGCCGGTGGCCGTCACCGCGATCCCGGCCTCCTCCAGGAGCTCCGCCAGCTGCGCCGCGGGACCGAGGTCGCCGACGATCGTGACCTTGTCCGGCGCCGCCTCGGGGCCG
Organism: Streptomyces sp. NPDC031479; assembly: GCF_055581065.1. Taxonomy (NCBI): domain Bacteria; kingdom Bacillati; phylum Actinomycetota; class Actinomycetes; order Kitasatosporales; family Streptomycetaceae; genus Streptomyces; species Streptomyces sp. NPDC031479. Next base: position 226,040 of record NZ_JBVIKC010000001.1, on the reverse strand, counting down.
GCCGTGTGCGGCGCGGGCACCTCGGCGCCCTCCCCGTACGGGAACCAGCCGTGCCCGGACTTGCGGCCGAGGCGGCCCGACTGGACCAGCCGGCGCTGCGCGAGCGAGGGGGTGAACTTGGGGCTCCGGAAGAACGACTCCCAGACGGACCGGGTGACGGCCTCGTTGACGTCCTGGCCGATCAGGTCGGTCAGCTGGAAGGGGCCCATCTTGAAGCCGCCGCTCTCGCGCAGGACGGCGTCGATGGTGGCCGGGTCGGCGCCCCGCTCCTCGTACACCGCGAAGGCCTCGGCGTAGAAGGGGCGGGCGATCCGGTTGACGATGAAGCCGGGGGTGTCGGCGCAGCGGACCGGCGTCTTCCCCCAGCTCAGGACCGTGTCGTACGCGCGCTCGGCGGCGGCCGGATCGGTCGCGAAACCGCTGACCACCTCGACGAGCGGGAGCAGCGGGGCCGGGTTGAAGAAGTGCAGGCCGAGGAAGCGGCCGGGGTGGGCGAGGCCGGCGGCGAGTTCGGTGACGGAGAGCGAGGAGGTGTTGGTCGCCAGCAGGGCGTCCTGCGCGACCACCCCTTCGACCGAGGCGAAGAGCGCCCGCTTGACGGAGACGTCCTCGACGACCGCCTCGATGACGAGCGCCGCGTCCGCGAGGGCGGCCAGGCCGTCGGCCGCACCGATCCGGCCGATCGCGTCCTCGGCCTCGGCGCGATCAAGGCGGCCCTTCGCGGCCATCCGCTCGACGCGCTCGCGCACGAGGGCGGCCCCGGCGGCGGCGAGGTCGTGGTCGATGTCGTGGATCAGCACGCGGTGACCTGCGAGAAGGGCCACCTGGGCGATGCCCTGTCCCATGGTTCCGGCGCCGATGACCGCCACAGTGCCGGACCGCTCGATTGCTGTCATGTCCTGATCCTCCCGCACCGGGTTGTCCACAGGTCCGCCGGGCCCTCTTGTCCCGACCGATCGTTCGGTTACTCTAGCTCCAGTCTGCTCTTCTTCACCCGCCCCCGCATCGATCTCAGCCTGCGAACCAGCCTGATCCTGCCCGGCTCAACGAGGAGTTGGTCCCTGATGGCCGCCGAGCTCACCCTCACCCAGCTGACCGAGAAGCACCGGAACACCCTGGATCAGGCGCTCGCCGCCATCCGAAGCCGGGCCTACTGGTCCCCGCACCCCGAGCACCCCAAGGCCTACGGGGAGACCGCCCCGGCCGACGGCCTCGCCGCCTTCGAGGCCGTCCGCGGGACCCGCTTCGACCTCGGCCAGCCCGGCACCGACGGCTGGACGGGCGGCGAGGTGTCCCCGTACGGCCCGGAGCTGGGCGTGGAGTACCCGCACGTCGACCCCGACGTGCTGCTGCCCGCGATGAAGGCCGGCATCGCCGCCTGGCGGGACGCCGGTCCCGAGACCCGCGCCCTGGTCTCCGTCGAGATCCTCGCCCGCATCTCCGCCCGCACCCACGAGTTCGCGCACGCGGTCATGCACACCAGCGGCCAGGCCTTCATGATGGCCTTCCAGGCCGGCGGCCCCCACGCCCAGGACCGCGGCCTGGAGGCCGTCGCCTACGCCTACGAGGAGCAGACCCGCGTCCCGGGGCAGGCCGACTGGTCGAAGCCGCAGGGCAAGCGCGACCCGCTGGAGCTCGGCAAGACCTTCACGGCGGTCCCGCGCGGAATCGCCCTGATGATCGGCTGCAACACCTTCCCCACCTGGAACGGCTACCCGGGCCTGTTCGCCTCCCTGGCCACCGGCAACGCCGTCCTGGTCAAGCCGCACCCGCGCGCCGTGCTCCCGCTGGCGCTGACCGTGCGGGTGGCCCGCGAGGTCCTCGCCGAGGCGGGCTTCGACCCGAACCTGGTGGCCCTCGCGGTCGAGCGGCCGGGCGAGGGCATCGCCAAGACCCTCGCGGTCCGCCCGGAGATCAAGCTGATCGACTACACCGGGTCCACCGAGTTCGGCGACTGGCTGGAGACCAACGCCCGCCAGGCGCAGGTCTACACGGAGAAGGCGGGCGTCAACACCGTCCTCATCGACTCGACCTCCGACTACAAGGGGATGCTGTCGAACCTGGCCTTTTCGCTCTCCCTCTACAGCGGCCAGATGTGCACCACCCCGCAGAACCTGCTGATCCCGCGCGACGGCATCGGGACGGACGCCGGGCACAAGACGTACGACGAGGTCGTCGCCGACCTCGCGGCCTCCGTCGGCGGCCTGCTGGGCGACGACGCCCGCGCCAACGCGCTGCTGGGCGCGCTGGTCAACCCGGACGTCAAGTCCCGCCTGGAGGCGGCCGCCGGGCTGGGCGAGGTCGCCCTCGCCTCCCGCGAGGTGGTCAACCCCGAGTTCCCGGACGCGGTCGTCCGCACCCCGGTGATGGTCAAGCTGGACGCCTCCAAGCCCGACCCGGAGGCCGCGTACCTCTCGGAGTGCTTCGGCCCCGTCTCCTTCGCCGTGGCCGTCGACTCCACGGCGGACGCCCTCGACCTGCTGCGCCGTACGGTGCGGGAGAAGGGCGCGATGACGGTGGGCGCGTACACCACTTCCCCGGACACCGAGCGGGCCATCGAGGAGGTCTGCCTGGAGGAGTCGGCGCAGCTGTCCCTCAACCTCACGGGCGGGGTCTACGTCAACCAGACCGCGGCCTTCTCCGACTTCCACGGCTCGGGCGGCAACCCCGCGGCGAACGCGGCCCTTTGTGACGGCGCCTTCGTCTCGAACCGCTTCCGCGTGGTGGAGGTCCGCCGCCAGGCGTAGCCCGCCGCCGGCCCCGCGGCCCCGCTCCGGGGCCCGGTCCGCGGCCCCGGGGCCGGCCGTCACCGCCTCAGGCGCACTCCGCGGAGCCCGCGGCGGGGGTGGAGGCGGCGGCCGCGCCGGACGCCTCGACCTTCTCCAGCAGCTTCAGGTCGGGGAAGGTGTAGGAGCGGTACGAGGTCCTCACCACCTGCTTGGCCCGCAGCGAGCGCAACGCGTTCTCGACGGTGGCGCGGGAGAGCATGAGCGCCTGGGCCAGATCCAGCTGCGAGGGTCCCTCGACCCGGTAGCCGTCCTCCGTCATGAAGCCGGACCTGTCCAGCAGCTCCAGGAAGAGCCCGCACAGGCGCTGTTCGGCGGGCCGCGCGAACATCCCGTAGACCCGGTCGCCGGTGCGCAAGCGCTCCGTGATCGCCACGCTCACCGCCCGCATGAGGGTGGGGTGCTTGCCCACCATCGACCGCATCACGTTCATCGGCACGGCCATCGTCACCGTGGTCGTCAGCGCCATGGCCAGGGGCGCCCTGGACGAGGCGAAGACGTCGAGGTCGCCGAGGACGTGGCCCTGGTGCCGGAAGCGCAGCGTCGACGCCTCGTGGTGCACGAGCTCCTCCGACACGATGCCGGTGTCGTTGAGGACGATGTGGACCGAGTCCCCGCCCCGGACCGTCATGCCCCGGATGCGCGCCCCGCGCCCGTACTGGCGGACGCGGGACGCCTGGAAGATCTCCTGACACAGCTCGGTGCTCAGCGACCGGAAGAACGGGTAGTCCCCGAAGCCCAGTTCGTGCCGCTTGAAGCGACGGGCGGGGGTCACAGGACGGTCGTACCCGTGCCGGCACCGCCCGGCCGCGCCGGCGACACCGGGGGAGCGACGGGCACCCGGGGGGCGGCGGGCGCGAGGGTCGCGTAGGCCTCCGGAGCGGCCGGGCGCAGGGCGGCCGGCTGCAGCGAGGCGAAGACGGGGGGCAGCGCGAGCAGGACGCCGCCGACCGAGCCGATGACGGCGGGGATCCAGCGCGGGGTGGAGGTGAGGCGCCAGACGGCGACCCCGAGGACGGCAGCCACCAGGCCGGTGATCATGACAGCGCTGAGGAGAAGCATATGAGCATCCCTTTTACTTTGCTGATTCAATTTGATTGGTAGGTGCAGCTTTTTGGCAGGCGCGGGCACGAAGCGCTTGGCGAGAGCGCGGCCCATGTACTCCGAAGGGAGAATAACGGACGCCACCGGTCATCACGTAACGTCTCCCTATGATCACGGAATCGATCATCCTGTTTGATTTCAGGGCGACTTGCCCCCAGGTGGGCGCACATGTTGTCCGGTCTTCGGACCCTCCCGGGCGCCCGGACGGCCGCCCGCCGGCCTGTCACCGAGTGCCGGTACCACTTCCTGAATTCCACCGCGCCGTGCACCCGATTCCGGCCACCGGAGTGTCGAAATGCGTACTCGAACGTCGGTACATGCCCCAGCTCTGGGGAATTTCCTGGCCGTTACCGCACCCTCTCCCTAATGTGAGGGAATCTTCGCCGGGGCCCTGTCGTTAGATACGTCGAGCTGAGTTGAGCCTGGTAGGTGCAGCGCAGCGGTCGGGCGGAGCTTCCGGGGTGGCCCCCCGGACCCGCCCGACGTCACCCGCGTGCGTCTTTTCCGGCCACGCGCTACCGGCCCGTAACACCCTCGTGGGGCCCGCCCCAGTGGAAGAGGGTCATGGCCACGCTGGTGGCCAGGTTGTAGCTGGAGACCTGCGGGCGCATCGGCAGGGACACCAGGTGGTCGGCGCGGGCGCGCAGCTCCGGCGAGATGCCGTGGCGTTCCGACCCGAAGGCGAGCAGGGCGTCGTCCGGGAGCGTGAGGGAACGGATGTCCTCGCCCTCCGGGTCGAGCGCGTACACCGGCCCGGAGGGCAGCTCCTCCAGCTCCATCCGGTCCACGGTGGTGGCGTAGTGCAGTCCCGCCCCGGCCCGGACCACGTTGGGGTGCCACGGGTCGAGGTCGCCACGGGTCACCACACCGGTGGCGCCGAAACCGGCCGCGAGACGGACGACCGCCCCGACGTTGCCGAGGTTGCGCGGGTTGTCGAGCAGCACGATCGGAGCCGGCCGGGGGGTCCTGGCGAGGGCGGCCCTTCCGGCTTCCCGGTCGGGGCGCACGGCGAGGGCGGCGACCCCGGTGGGGTGCACGCGGGGGAGCAGCTCCTTGAGCGCGCCGGACCGCACCAGCCGGGCCACCCCGGGGGCCACGTCGGGGGCCAGGCCGTCGGCGAGCGCCCGTACCGCGGCGGGGTCGTCGGCGACGGCCACCAGCACCTCGGCCCCGAAGCGCAGGGCGTGCTTCAGGGCGTGGAACCCGTCGAGCAGCACCACCCCGTCCCGCCCGACCGCTTCCCGCCACTCCCGGCCGGCCTCACCGAATTCCCGCTGCTCACTCATACCGCCGACCTTACGAGCCCGCGCCGCCCGCCCCGACCGCGCCGTCACGCCCCACCGGTTCCGGCTCCGCCGGCGTCCGGGGCGCGGGGGTCAGGGGGCGGGGCCCCCGCGGTCCGGGCGCGGCCCGGCGGACGGGCCGGGGGCGGGCGGGGGACCGGCCCCGCACGACCCTCGCCCCCACCCACACCAGGAACCCCGTCGGCAGGAACACCGCGTCGGCGGCGATCATCGCCAGCGAGAAGAACGGGAGCCCCAGCAGTACCGCGATCCCCGCGTGCTCCAGCATCATCAGCGCCAGCAACACGTTCTTGACCCGGCGGTTGAACAGCGTGAACGGAAACGCCACCTGCACCGCCACCGTCCCGTACGACACCAGCATCACCATCACCCCGCTCCCCGCGAGCACGTCCGACAGCTCCGGCCACGGCGCGAAGTAGTCCAGCCGGAGGGGGTAGTACAGCGCGGTCCCGTCCTGCCACCGCGAGCCCTGGATCTTGTACCAGCCGGCCGTCGCGTAGATCAGGCACACCTCGGCCATGATGACCAGCATTCCGGCGTTGTGCAGCAGGTTCGCCAGCACGTCGAGGAAGGCCCGCCCCTCGCCGGCCCGCCGCACGGCCCGCTCCCCGGCACCCCGGCCGGGCGCCGCACCGGCATCCTCGCCGGGCGCTTCCCCGGCCCCCTCACCGCCCGCCCCTCCCGGGCGTTCTCCCGACCGCTCGTGCCGGTCGGCCACCCACCACAGTGCCGGTCCCGCCCACAGCGCCGCGAAGGCCGCGAGCCAGCCGCCGCCCAGGCGCCCGGTCGCCGCCCCGTACGCGAGGACCGCGCCCAGCACCCCCCAGAGCACCGGCCCCGCCGCTCCGGCCGAGGCCGAGCCCCGCAGACGGGCCCGCCGCGCGTCGAGCGACCACACCCGCGCGCAGCGCGTGAGGACCAGGTAGACGGCCATGAGGTGGATGACGTTGTCCCCGCCGTCGCCCATGAACACGCTGCGGTTCTGCAGCGAGAGCACGCCGACCATGAAGACGACGGACGTCGCCCGGGTCCGCCAGCCCAGCAGCAGCAGCGCGCTCGCGAGCACGGCGACGGCGTAGACGAGCTCGAACCAGAGGGTGGAGCGCGACCACAGCAGCACGGTGAAGGCGTGGTTGGAGGCCACCAGCCGCTCCGCCAGCCGCCAGCTCCACGGCCCGTCGGGGCCGTAGAGCTGGTGCCGGTCGGGGAACTCGCACAGGAGGAAGAGCAGCCAGGTCCCGGCGAATCCGATGCGGACCACGGCGCTCTGGTAGGGCCCCAGCGCCTCCCCGGTGACCTTCGCGAGCGCCCGTCTCACACGGTCCACCACGGCAGCTCCCGGTAGTACGTCTGGGTGTCGGTCTTCTCGTCGCTCCAGCTCGGCGCGGGTACGGACCGCGTCGCCGAGCGCAGCTGGACGCGCAGGATCCGGCCCTCGCGGTAGACGGGGACGAGCCGCTCCAGCGCGATGCGCCGCAGGTACTCCTCGGAGAGCGCGCCGCGCTCGCCGGTCGGCTTGTTGTCGTCGTCGTGGGAGCCGGTGAAGAAGTCCCAGGCCCGGCGGAGCTCGTTCTGCTCGGTGTGGCTCGGCAGCGGATTGTGCCGGATGGCGGCGCCGTCCTCGGCGGACAGGTCGCGCCAGCCGCTGGTGACGAGCTCGCCGCCCCCGGTGCGGACCTGGGCGCGGACCTCGACGGCGATGTTCTGCTGGAGGGGGTTGGGCGCGAAGAGCTTCCAGTTCTGTTCGAACTCGGGGTAGATCCAGCCGTCGATCAGCGCCGCATTCCGCTTGCTGACCGTGTTGGACGGGGCGACGTGCAGGAAAACGAGCGCCAGATGGGTGCAGGCGGCGACGGCCACGGCCGCGAGGGCGAAGGCCGCGAGGACGCGGTACGGGGCGGACAGCCCGGTGATCCCGGGCGCCCGGGGCGGCGCCTTCCGCGGCTCCGGAGGGGCTTCTTCCACGGGCTCGTGCTCGTTCGAATCCATCCCGCCCCGATCATCCGGCGTCCACAGGGTTGCCCACAGAGGTTGACACCCTACGGGCCGCCGTCTCACCATTGAAGCGGATGAACCGAACGATCGGTCGGTCGGGCGGACGGCACACTCTGACAGGGGGCCGGGATGGTCGCAGTGACCCCGGAAACGGGCACGTCAAGCACAGCGGACGCGCGGTCCGGGGACCTCGCGGATCAGCTGCGGGCGTCCTTCGACGCCGCCGTGGCGGCGGACGAGCGGGTGGAACCGCGCGACTGGATGCCCGACGAGTACCGCGCCTCGCTGGTCCGCCAGATGGCCCAGCACGCCCACTCCGAGATCATCGGCATGCAGCCCGAGGCCAACTGGATCACCCGCGCGCCCTCCCTGCGCCGCAAGGCGATCCTGATGGCCAAGGTGCAGGACGAGGCCGGCCACGGCCTCTACCTCTACAGCGCCGCCGAAACCCTCGGCACCAGCCGCGACGAGCTCCTCGACAAGCTGCACTCGGGCAAGCAGAAGTACTCCTCGATCTTCAACTACCCCACCCTGACCTGGGCGGACGTCGGCGCCATCGGCTGGCTCGTGGACGGCGCGGCGATCACCAACCAGGTGCCGATCTGCCGCTGCTCCTACGGCCCCTACGCCCGCGCGATGGTCCGGATCTGCAAGGAGGAGTCCTTCCACCAGCGCCAGGGGTACGAGCTGCTCCTCGCCCTCTCCCGGGGCACCGAGGCCCAGCACGCCATGGCCCAGGACGCCGTCGACCGCTGGTGGTGGCCCTCGCTCATGATGTTCGGCCCGCCGGACGACGAGTCGGCGCACTCGGCGCAGTCGATGGCCTGGCGGATCAAGCGGCACTCCAACGACGAGCTGCGCCAGCGCTTCGTCGACATCGCCGTCCCCCAGGCCGAGTCGCTGGGCCTGACCCTGCCCGACCCGGACATCAAGTGGAACGAGGAGCGCGGCCACCACGACTTCGGCGCCATCGACTGGGCCGAGTTCTGGGACGTCCTCAAGGGCAACGGCCCCTGCAACGAACTGCGGATCAACCAGCGGCGCACGGCGCACGAGGAAGGCGCCTGGGTCCGCGACGCGGCCGCCGCGTACGCCGAGAAGCACACCAGCACCGGACGAGAGGTACAGGCATGACGCAGAACTGGCCCCTGTGGGAGGTGTTCGTGCGCTCGCGCCGCGGCCTCTCGCACACGCACGCGGGCAGCCTGCACGCCCCCGACGCGGAGATGGCCCTGCGCAACGCCCGCGACCTCTACACGCGGCGCGGCGAGGGCATCTCGATCTGGGTCGTGCCCTCCACCGAGATAGTCGCCTCCTCCCCGGACGAGCGGGACCCGTTCTTCGACCCGTCCGCCGACAAGCCCTACCGGCACCCCACCTTCTACGAGATCCCCGAGGGGGTGCGTCACCTGTGAGCAGCACCGGCACCGAGAACAGCACCGCCACCGCGGCCGTCCTGGCCCTCGGCGACGACGCGCTGATCCTCTCCCACCGCCTCGGCGAGTGGGCGGGCCACGCCCCCGTCCTGGAGGAGGAGGTCGCGCTCGCCAACATCGCGCTCGACCTGCTCGGGCAGGCCCGCGTCCTGCTGTCCATGGCGGGCGACGAGGACGAGCTGGCCTTCCTGCGCGAGGAGCGGTCCTTCCGCAACCTCCAGCTGGTCGAGCAGCCCAACGGCGACTTCGCCCACACCATCGCCCGGCAGCTCTACTTCTCCCTCTACCAGCACGAGCTCTACGCGGAGCTCGCCGCCGGTAACGGCCCGTTCGCCCCGCTGGCGGCCAAGGCCGTGAAGGAGACCGCCTACCACCGGGACCACGCCGAGCAGTGGACGCTGCGCCTCGGCGACGGCACCGAGGAGAGCCGGTCGCGGATGCGGGCCGCGCTGGACACCCTGTGGAAGTTCACCGGGGAGATGTTCCAGCCGGTCGACGGCCTGGACGTCGACCCGGCCGCCCTGGAGACCCGCTGGCTGGACGCCCTGGGCTCCGTACTGGACCGGGCCGGCCTGGCCCTGCCCGACGGGCCCCGTACGGGCGCCTGGGCCGCCGGAGCGGGCCGGCAGGGCCTGCACACCGAACCGTTCGGGCGGCTGCTCGCGGAGATGCAGCACCTGCACCGCAGCCACCCGGGGGCGTCGTGGTGACCGCCGCCGCGCAGACCCGTCTGGAGGCGGAGCTGGCCGAGCTGGCGGGCTCCGTGCCCGATCCGGAGCTGCCGGTGCTCACCCTCGCCGAGCTGGGCGTCATGCGCGGCGTCCGGATGCACGAGGACGGGCACGTGGAGGTCACCCTCACGCCCACCTACACCGGCTGCCCGGCCATCGAGGCCATGTCCGCCGACATCGAGCGGGCCCTGACCGGCCACGGCATACCCGACGTCCGCGTGACGACCGTCCTGTCCCCCGCCTGGTCGACGGACGACATCACGGCCGAGGGCCGCCGCAAGCTGGCCGAGTTCGGCATCGCCCCGCCCCGCCCGCACTCGGCCGGCGGAGCGGTGCCGCTCACCCTGTCGGTCCGCTGCCCGAACTGCGGATCCACCGACACCGAGCTGCTCAGCCGCTTCTCCTCCACCGCGTGCAAGGCGCTGCGCCGCTGCGTGGCCTGCCGCGAACCGTTCGACCACTTCAAGGAGCTGTAGATGGCCGTGTCCGTGCCCCCGGCGTCCGCCGGCAGCGCGCGCCCCGCGCGCCACGGCGCGTTCCACCCGCTGACGGTGGCCGCGGTCGACCGGCTGACGGACGACTCGGTGGCGCTGACCCTGTCCGTCCCCGAGGAGCTGCGCGCCGAGTACCGGCACGCTCCCGGCCAGCACCTCACGCTGCGCCGCACCGCCGGCGAGGGCGCCGAGGTCCGCCGCACCTATTCGATCTGCTCCCCCGCCCCGGCCGCCGACGGCCCGGGCCCGGAGGTGCTGCGGGTGGGCGTGCGGCTGGTGGAGGGCGGCGAGTTCTCCACCTTCGCGCACAAGGAGATCGCCGCCGGGGACGTGCTGGACGTGATGGTCCCGGCCGGACGGTTCATCCTGGACCCGGCCGGCGCCCCGGCCGGCGCGCACTACGCGGCGATCGTCGGCGGCAGCGGCATCACCCCGGTCCTGTCGATCGCCGCCACCCTGCTGGCGGCCCGGCCCGACGCCCGCTTCTGCCTGGTGCGCGGCGACCGTACGGCCGCGTCGACGATGTTCCTGGAGGAGGTCGCCGACCTCAAGGACCGGTACCCCGACCGCTTCCAGCTGGTCACCGCGCTCTCCCGCGAGGAGCAGGAAGCCGGTCTGCCCTCCGGCCGCCTCGACGAGGAACGGCTGACGTCCCTGCTGCCGGCGCTGCTGCCGGTCACCGAGGTCACCGGCTGGTACCTGTGCGGGCCGTACGGACTGGTGGAGGGCGCGGAGCGGGCCCTGGGCGCCCTCGGCGTCGCCCGGACGCGGGTACACGAGGAGGTCTTCCACGTCGAGGACACCGCACCGGCGGTCCCGGCCCGGACGACCGCGGCGCCCGCCCACGGCCGGGTCACCGCCCGGCTCGACGGCCGCTCCGGCACCTGGCCGGTCCAGGAAGGCGAGTCCCTGCTGGACGCCGTGCTGCGGGGCCGCGCGGACGCCCCGTACGCCTGCAAGGGCGGGGTCTGCGGCACCTGCCGGGCGTTCCTCGTCACGGGCGAGGTGCGGATGGACCGCAACTTCGCGCTGGAGGAGGAGGAGACCGAGGCCGGGTTCGTGCTGGCCTGCCAGTCCCACGCGGTCTCCGAGGAAGTGGAGATCGACTTCGACCGCTGACCCTTCCCGCCCCCGCCTCCGGATCCCTCACCGGGCTGTGTTTTTCCCACGCCGTGTTCTATCTTGACGCACCGTCAGATCTGAACGGACACGACCGGGATCCGGTGCGCGCGGGAGGACAGGCAGTGGACTTCACCTTCACCGAGGAACAGCAGGCCGCGGTCGAGGCGGCGAAGGCCGTCTTCGCGGACGTCGCCCCCGACCGCGTGCCCAGCCCCGCGCTCACACCGGGCGCCGTCGCGGAGGAGTTCGACCGGCCCCTGTGGGCCAAACTGGCCGGCTCCGACCTGCTGGGCCTCGTCCTCGCCGAGGAACACGGGGGGGCCGGCCTGGACGTCATCGCCCTGTGCCTCGTCCTGCGGGAGGCGGGCAGGGTGCTGGCCCGGGTTCCGCTGCTGGAGCACTGCGCCACGGCCATGGCCGTCCAGGCCCACGGCGGCCCCGAACTGGCCGCCGCCCTGCTGGCCGACGCCGGGCGCGGCTCGCTCGTACTGACCGTCGCCGCCCACGGCCGCACCGGCCACGATCCTGCCGAACTGGCCGTCACCGCCCGCCGCGAGGACGGCACATGGATCCTGGACGGGGTCCAGACCTCCGTCCCGTGGGCCCACAGCGCCGACTGGATCGCGGTACCCGCCCACGGCGGGGGCGGCGAGGCCCTCCTCGCGCTCGTCCCGCGCGTCACCGAGGGGCTCACGCTCGCCGACCAATACTCCACCAGTGGGGAACGCCTCGCCGAACTCACCCTGGACGGGGTCCGGGTCCCCGCCGCCCATCTGATCGACGCCCCGGGAGCCTGGGACCGGCTCCACCGGATCCTGGCCACCGGCACCTGCGCCCTCGCCCTGGGACTCGGCGAGAACGTGCTCGCCATGACCGGCCGGTACACGAGCAAGCGCGAACAGTTCGGCTTCCCGGTCGCCACCTTCCAGGCCGTCGCGGTCCAGGCCGCCGACCGCTACATCGACCTGCGCGCCATGGAGGTCACCCTCTGGCAGGCCGCCTGGCGGCTGGACGCGGCGACCGACGGTGCGGGCGGCCCGTTGCCCGCCTCCGGCGATGTCGCCGTCGCCAAGATCTGGGCCTCGGAGGGCGTGCGCCGGGTCGTACAGACCGCGCAACACCTCCACGGCGGCTTCGGCGCCGACACCGACTACGCACTGCACCGCTACCACGCCTGGGCCAAGCAGCTGGAGCTCCAGCTGGGTCCGGCCGCCGCGCACGAGGAGGCACTGGGCGACCTGCTGGCCGCCCACCCCCTCGCGTGACGGCCTAGAGCACGAAGGCCGGGTTCCCGCTGTCCGTCACCATCGGGCGCCCCGCGCCGTCCCACGCCTGCATCCCGCCGTCGACGTTCACGGCGTCGATCTCCTGGCGCACCAGGTACTGGGTCACCTGCGCGGAGCGCCCGCCGACCCGGCACATCACGTGGACCCGGCGGCCGTCCTCGATGGCCTCGGTCAGCTCGCCGAAGCGGGCGACGAAGTCGCTCATCGGGATGTGCAGCGCACCCTCGACGTGCCCGGCCGCCCATTCGTCGTCCTCACGGACGTCCAGGACAAAGCCTTCGGCCGGCACCGAGGCGGCGTCCACCGAGGGAAGCGGTCCGAGGTTCATAACTGTCGCCTTCTCTCTTCGCGGGTCTCGCCCGCCAACCTATAGGACCCCGTACACCGCTAGAGGGTCCCGAAGGCCGCCAGCTCCGCCTCGCGCTCGGAGACCTGCGCGAGCAGCTGCTCCGCGATCTCCTCCAGCAGCCGGTCGGGGTCGTCGGGCGCCATCCGCAGCATCGCCCCGATCGCGCTGTCCTCCAGCTCCCCGGCCACCATCGACAGCATTTCCTTGCGACGCGCCAGCCACTCCAGCCGGGCGTAGAGCTCCTCGCTCTCGCTCGGCCGCGCGGCCTGCGGCGCGGGCCCCGCCGCCCACTCCTCGGCCAGCTCCCGCAGCAGCCCTTCCTCGCCCCGCCCGTACGCGGCGTTGACCCGCACGATGAAGGCGTCCCGGCGGGCCCGCTCCTCCTCGTCCTGGGCCAGGTCCGGGTGCGCCCGGCGGACCAGCTCCCGGTACAGCCGGCGCACCTCCTCCGAGGGCCGTACCCGCTCCGGCGGCTTCACGGACCGGTCGGTCAGCATCGCGGACGCGTCGTCGGAGATGCCGTCCGAGTCCAGCCAGTCGTGGAAGAGCTCCTCCACCCCGGGCATCGGCATGACCAGCGCCCGCGCCTCCCGCGCCAGCCGCAGGTCCTCGGGGTCACCGCTGCGGGCCGCCTTCGCCTCCGCGATCAGCGCGTCCAGCTCGTCCAGCCGCGAGTACATCGGGCCGAGCTTCTGGTGGTGGAGCCGGGAGAAGTTCTCGACCTCCACCCGGAAGGTCTCCACGGCGATCTCGAACTCGATCAGCGCCTGCTCGGCGGCCCGCACGGCCCGGTCGAGCCGCGCCTCGGGCCGCTCGTCACCGGAGGCGCCGGGCTCTTCGGGAACTGTCTGCTCGCTCTGCTCGCTCACCCGGCCAGCCTACGGCCAGCGCGGGGCGCCATGTTTCACGTGAAACACAGCTCACGTGAAACACGGCTCACGTCAAACACGGCCTGGTGAACACGGCCCTCGTGAACACAGCCCACCTGAACCACGGCGCACCCGAGCCGGCCCTCAGCCCCTCAGCCGGGACTTCAGAACCTCAGACCCCGAACTCCGCCGCTATCCGGCCCGCCCTCACCGCGGCCACCAGGTCCGCGTGGTCGGCCTCGCTGCGATCGGCGTAGGCCACCGCGAACGTGGCGACGGCCTCGTCCAGTTCCTCGTTCTTGCCGCAGTACCCGGCCAGCACCCGCGGATCCGCGCTGTGGGCGTGCGCCCGCGCCAGCAGGGCGCCGGTCATCCGGCCGTAGTCGTCGATCTGGTCGACGGCCAGCGCCGCCGGGTCCACGCTGCCCTTGCGGTTGCGGAACTGGCGGACCTGGAAGGGCCGGCCCTCCACCGTGGTCCAGCCCAGCAGGATGTCGGAGACCACCTGCATCATCTTCTGCCCGGCCACCACCCGGCGGCCCTCGTGCTCCTCCCGCGGCGCGTGGAAGCCCAGCCCCGGCAGGTACGGCAGCAGCACCGACGGCCGCGCCTCCTTCACCTGGAGCACCAGCGGCTCACCCCGGTGGTCCTGCAGCAGCACCACGTACGACCGGGTGCCCACGCTCCCGGTGCCCACGACCCGGAACGCCACGTCCTGGACCGCGTACCGGGCCAGCAGCGGCAGCCGGTCCCCCGAGAGGGTCTTCAGGTACGGGCCCAGGGAGGCGGCCACGGCCGCGGCCTCACCGTCGCCGACCCGGCGCAGCACGGGCAGCGCGTCCACGAAGCGGCGGGCGCCGTCCTCCCCGGCCTCGGTCGACTTGGCGGCGAACCGGGCGGAGGTGTTGTTGCGGGCCTTCTCCGAGACCCGTTCCAGCGTGCCCAACAGATCGCGGGCATCGGTGTGCGAGACGAGTTCCTCGTCGGCGATGGCGTTCCAGGCGTCCAGGGCCGGCAGCTTGGCCAGCAGCCGCATGGTCCGCCGGTAGGCACCCACCGCGTCCCGGGCGGCCGCCCGGCAGGTGTCCTCGTCCGCTCCGGCCACCCGCCCGGCGAGCACCAGGGAGGCCGCCAGCCGCTTGACGTCCCACTCCCAGGGGCCGAACACGGTCTCGTCGAAGTCGTTGAGGTCCATGACGAGGCGCCCGCGCGCGTCCCCGTAGAGACCGAAGTTGGCCGCGTGCGCGTCGCCGCAGAGCTGCGCGCCCACCCCGGTGACCGGCCCGCCGGACAGGTCGTGGGCCATCAGGCCGGCCGCTCCGCGCAGGAAGGCGAAGGGGTTGGCGGCCATCCGGCCCACGCGTATCGGGGTCAGTTCGTCGACGCGGCCGACGTTGGACTCCTCCACCGCGCGCACCGCGTCGGGGCGCCCGGCGGGAGCCTCGAAGTGCGCGTGGGCCGCCCGCGGCACCCGCGCCCGCAGCGCCTTCCCGGCCTCCTTCTGCGAGCCCGGCACGGCCCTCGACCCGAAGCCCTCGACGCGGGGTATCCGCCCGCCGCCCCGCCCCGCCGCCGCACCGGCCGCACCACCCGCGTCCGCCGCGTACGCCGCGTTCACCGCGTTCACCGCGTCCGCCGTCTGCTGCTTCGGTACCGTCACCATCCGCGCTGCCCCCGCACTGTTCGCGCCCCATCGGCCTCGGTCGCCGATCAAGTCGGCCCGAACGGTACCTAGAGCCCGGCGTCCCTGGCCAGCAGGGCCGCCTGAACCCGGTTCTCGCACTCCAGCTTGGCCAGGATCCGGCTCACGTACGTCTTCACCGTCGCCTCGCTCATGTGCAGCCGGCGGCCCGCGTCCGCGTTGGACAGCCCCTCGCCCAGCAGCGCCAGCACACCGCGCTCGCGCTCGCTCAGCCCGGCCACCCGCCGCCGGGCCGCCTCGCCGCGCCCGGCGGCCCGCCCGGTGGCCAGCTGGTCCACGACGTGCCGGGTCGCGCCGGGGGAGAGGTAGGCGTCCCCGGCCGCGGCCGCCCGGACCGCTCCGATCAGCTCGCCCGGCGCCGAGTCCTTCAGCAGGAAGCCCGCACCGCCCTCGCCGAGGGCCCGCAGCACGTTCTCCTTCTCCCCGAAGGTGGTCAGGATCAGCGCCCGCACGCCCGGTGCCGCCCGCCCCAGCTCGCCCAGCGCGGTCAGTCCGTCCATCACGGGCATCTGGATGTCCAGGAGCATCACGTCCGGGGCGTGCGAGCGGGCCAGCTCCACCGCCTCCCGGCCGTTGGCCCCCTCCGCGACGACCTCGATGTCCGGCGCCGACGTCAGGATCATCCTGATCCCGGCCCGGATCAGCGGCTCGTCGTCAGCGATCACCACTCGGATCACCTTGGCTGTCACCCCGCGCTCCTACTGCTTGACCTCGTACGCCTGCTTCTCCACGAGCTTGCCGCCCCGGAAGCAGAACCGGAAAACGGAGTCGTTGGTGAACTCCGACGAGTCCTCCGTCGACAGCAGGGCCAGACAGACCGTGCCCTCCGGCGGGGGCGGCCCCTTGCGGTCCAGGCCCGACGTCAGCACGCTGTCCCCGTCCGGCAGCCGGTCGCGGACGGACTTCTCCGCGTCGCCCACGCTGACGGAGTCGTACTCCTCCCTGCTGATCATCGCCTTGTTCACGGTGCCCAGCAGCAGGGTCATCCCGGCCCCCAGCACGATGATCAGCAGCACCACCGCCGCGACGGCTATCCCGCAGCCCAATGCGACGCCCCCGGTCCGGCTGCGTACCGGCACGGCCAGTTCGCGGTCCACCGCCGCCCAGTCCATCGGCGGCGCGGTGCGCCGTACCCAGGCACGGGCCTGGGAGCGCTGCCCGAAGTCGTCGGCCACGTCCTCCTCGGCCGCCCCGGCCGGCTCCGTCCCGTACGGCAGCACACCGGCCACCCGAAAGCCACCGCCCTCGGCCGCGCCCGCGTGCACCATGCCGCCGACCAGCCTGGCCCGTTCCCGCAGCCCCGTCAGCCCCTGCCCGCCGGAAATCACCTCGCCGGGCCCCGGGGCGGCCGCCGGACCGTTGGCGATCTCCACGACCAGCGAGTCGTCCTCGTAGCGCAGCTCCACGGTGATCACCGACCCGGGCGCGTGCTTGTAGGCGTTGGTCAGCGCCTCCTGCACGATCCGGTACGCCGCGTGGTCGCAGGCCGCGACCAGCGGCCGGGGCCGGCCCGCCGTGGCGAGCCGTACGTCGGTCCCCGCGGCCCGGGCCGCCTCCACGATGCCCGCGATCCCGGCGACCCCCCGCGCCGCCGGCTGGGCCTCCTCCACCACGGGCGGCGCCTCCACCCCGTCCCGCAGGATCCCGACGACCTCGCGCAGCTCGTGCATCGCCGCGACGGAGGCCTGCCGCAGCACCCCGACGGCCTCGCGCTGGCGGTCGGTCAGCGCGGGGTCCACCTCCAGCGCCCCGGTGTGCACCGAGATCAGCGCCAGCTGGTGACCCAGGCTGTCGTGCATGTCCTGGGCGATCCGCTGACGCTCCCGCAGCCGGGCCTGCCCGGCCACCATCGTCCGCTCGCGCAGCAGTTGGTCGTTGCGCTCCTGGAGCGCGCTGAGCAGCGTCCGGCGCTGGTACCAGTACCGGCTGGCCAGACCGGGCATGACGGTCGCCGCCAGGAACAGCAGGGTGGAGAAGACCACGATCAGCAGCGGCCGCGTCTGGGCCCACTGGTCGTACAGGCCGAGGCCGACCTCGGCGAGGAAGGCCAGCACGAAGGCCGCCAGGGCCCGCCCCACGCCGACGATCCGCCGGCCCGCCGACCAGCCCAGCACGATCGTCACGAGGAGCACACCGGGCAGGAAGGCGCTCGCCGCCGCCCCCAGCACCAGGGTGGCCGCCGGCAGCCTGCGCCGCAGCAGCACCAGCGCCACGATGGCCACCACTCCGAGGACCATCTTCTGGCCGGAGCTGTTGCTGAGTTCGTCGATGCCCAGACCGAGCAGGGACAGTACGGCGGCGATCGTCAGGTCCCCCGCGAAGGCGCGACCCGACCAGGGCTCGGCCCCCTTCAGCCAGTCCCGGCCCGCCCGTATTACCGCCTTGGCATCCACCCGACCGACCCTAGACACCGATCCGCGCCCCCGTCCGTCCACTTTCGTCGCCCCGTTCCCGACGAAAGTCGGCCGCCGCGGTGCGCGGCGGTGCCCGTCACGTCCTCGGGTGCCGACGCACCGGCCGCGGGCACAACGAAGAACCCCCGCTCCGGATTTCTCCGAAGCGGGGGTTCTCCCGATGTGGGCGAGGGGGGATTTGAACCCCCACGTCCCGAAGGACACTGGCACCTGAAGCCAGCGCGTCTGCCGTTCCGCCACTCGCCCGAGCGGCTCCCCAGTGGACTTCCCTTTCGGGCCGTTCCCCTGGCGACGAACGAAAGATTAGCACGTCATCCGGGGTGGATTCACATCCCTTTCCCGGACCCCCCTCGCACCCTCCGGGACCGGCCCCTCCCGGAGTCCCCTCCGGGTGCGGGACACTGTCCCTGGAGCGCCCCTACGATCCCTTGTGAGTACCAACACTCCTGTACACGGGACCGGAGGGGAACCAGCCGAATCCGCCACGCGTGGATACGATCAGTAAGCAGTACAGGGCGACAGCGACGGAGGAGGTGCCCCATGGGAGTTCTGAAGCGGTTCGAGCAGCGACTCGAAGGTCTGGTGAACGGCACCTTCGCCAAGG
This sequence comes from Streptomyces sp. NPDC031479, assembly GCF_055581065.1. NCBI lineage: Bacteria > Bacillati > Actinomycetota > Actinomycetes > Kitasatosporales > Streptomycetaceae > Streptomyces > Streptomyces sp. NPDC031479. The sequence goes on along the minus strand of NZ_JBVIKC010000001.1, from coordinate 207,844 downwards.
TGTTCAAGTCCGAGGTCCAGCCGGTGGAGATCGCCGGAGCCCTCCAGCGGGAGTGCGACAACAACGCCACCATCTGGAACCGCGAGCGGACCGTCGTGCCCAACGACTTCATCGTTGAGCTCAGCGCGGGCGACTACGAGCGCCTGAGCCCGTACTCCGGCCAGCTCGGCGACGAGCTCGCGGGCCTCGTCCGCGACTACGCCAAGCAGCAGCGCTACAGCTTCATGGGCCCCATCAAGGTCCACCTGGAGAAGGCGGACGACCTCGACACCGGTCTGTACCGTGTCCGCAGTCGCACCCTCGCCTCCAGCACCTCCCAAGACGCGCCGCAGGCCCCCCAGGGCCAGCAGCAGGGCGGTTACGGCTACCCGCCGGTCGCCGCCCCGCCCATGCCGTCCGGACCGCCTCCGGGCGGACCGGGCGCACGCGCCGGCGGGGGTCCCGTACCCTCCGGCGCACCGGGCACCACCCGGCGTTGGATCGAGATCAACGGCACCCGCCACCAGATCTCGCGCCCCACGCTCGTACTCGGCCGCAGCACCGAGGCCGATGTGCGGATCGACGACCCCGGCGTCTCGCGCCGGCACTGTGAGATCCGGACCGGAACACCCCCGACGATCCAGGATCTCGGGTCCACCAACGGCATCGTGGTGGACGGGCAGCACACCACCCGCGCTACGCTCCGCGACGGCTCGCGGATCGTCGTGGGCAGCACCACCATCATTTACCGGCAAGCCGAAGGGTGAAGCGGGGGCAATGTCAGAGCTGACCCTGACGGTCATGCGGTTGGGTTTCCTGGCCGTTCTGTGGCTGTTCGTCATCGTGGCCGTTCAGGTCATCCGCAGTGATCTCTTCGGTACGAGAGTCACGCAGCGCGGCTCGCGCCGCAGCGGCGCGACCGCCGCTCCGCCGCAGCCGGGGCGGCAGTCCGCGCCCCCGCAGCAGCGCCAGCGCCGCGGTGCGCCGACCAAGCTGGTCGTCTCCGAGGGCACCCTCACGGGAACCACGGTGGCGCTCGCCGGCCAGACGATCACGCTGGGCCGCGCCCACGACTCGACGATCGTGCTGGACGACGACTACGCCTCCAGCAGGCATGCCAGGATCTACCCGGACCGTGACGGCCAGTGGATCGTCGAGGACCTCGGGTCCACGAACGGCACCTATCTCGACCGGACCAGGCTGACCACCCCGACGCCCATTCCGCCGGGCGCCCCGATCCGCATCGGCAAGACCGTCATCGAGCTGCGGAAGTAGTACGAGAATGAGCGAGCGGAGCGAGCGAGCCGCGGCGGTCCGTCCCACCGGGGACCCGGACCCGCGCGCGCTCCCGACCGGAGGGTGGGCAGTGTGGCTCGTCGAGACCGGTTGTACCCCGAGGCATCGTCGACAGGGCAGGTGCGCATGAGTCTGTCCCTGCGGTTCGCCGCCGGATCGCACAAGGGGATGATCCGCGAGGGCAACGAGGACTCCGGCTACGCCGGCCCCCGGCTCCTCGCCGTCGCCGACGGCATGGGCGGCCAGGCAGCCGGCGAGGTCGCCAGCTCCGAGGTCATCTCCTCCCTCGTGCAGCTCGACGACGACGTCCCGGGTTCCGACATCCTCACCGCCCTCGGCAGCGCCGTGCAGCGGGCCAACGACCAGCTGCGCGTCATGGTCGAGGAGGACCCCCAGCTCGAAGGCATGGGCACCACGCTCACCGCCCTCCTGTGGACGGGCCGCAGGCTCGGCCTCGTCCACGTCGGAGACTCCCGCGCCTACCTCCTGCGCGACGGCGTCCTCACCCAGATCACGCAGGACCACACCTGGGTCCAGCGCCTCGTCGACGAGGGCCGGATCACCGAAGAGGAAGCCACCACGCACCCGCAGCGCTCCCTGCTGATGCGGGCGCTCGGCAGCGGTGACGTCGTGGAACCCGACCTCTCCATCCGGGAGGTCCGGGCCGGCGACCGCTACCTGATCTGCTCCGACGGCCTCTCCGGCGTGGTCTCCCACCAGACCCTGGAAGAGACCCTCGCCGACTACCACGGCCCGCACGAGACCGTGCAGACGCTGATCCAGCTCGCCCTGCGCGGCGGTGGCCCGGACAACATCACCTGCATCGTCGCGGACGTCCTCGACACCGACAGCGGCGACACCCTCGCCGCCCAGCTGAGCGACACCCCTGTCGTCATCGGCGCGGTCGCCGAGAACCAGCACCAGCTCTTCGACGGCAACGCCATGCAGACCCCGGCCGGCCGGGCCTCGGGCCTCGGCCGCCAGGCCCCGCCGCCGGCGGGCTCCTTCGGCCCGCCCGGCAGCGGCGAGGCCCCCGGCTACGGCTACCCCGACCAGGGCCAGGGCCAGGGCGGCGGCGCATACGGCAGCTTCGGCGAACCCGAGGGCTACGAGGCGGAGGCCCCGTACGAGGACACGTACGACCACCCCCGCAGGCGCCGCAGCAAAGGGCGCAAGTGGACCACGCGCACGCTGATCCTGCTGCTGGTGGCCGGTGTCGTCGGCGGCGGGCTCTACGCCGCGCACCGCTGGACGCAGACCCAGTACTACGTCGGCGTCAAGGGTGACCACGTCGCGCTCTACCGCGGCATCAGCCAGAACCTGGCCTGGATCCACCTCTCGCAGGTGGAGACGGATCACCCCGAGATCGAACTGAAGTACCTGCCGTCCTTCAAGCGCAAGCAGGTCGAGACGACGATCAGCGAAGGCAGCGTCGACGGGGCCCGCAAGAAGATCGACGATCTCGCCACCCAGGTGTCCGCCTGCAAGAAGGACGAAGCCCGCCGCGCCGCGGAAGCGCAGAACAACCAGACGCCCGGCCCCAGCCTGACTCCCGCGGAGCAAGCTCTCGTCGGCCAGTGCGAAAAGCAGTAGACATACGCGGGCACAGGGGGCCTGCCACACCATGAGCGTTGTCACCAACACGACCACCATCGGCGCCATCGAGGCGCCGAGCCGGCGGAACACCGAGCTCCTGCTGCTCGCCTTCGCCGTGGTCATCCCGATCTTCGCCTACGCCAACGTGGGCCTGGCGATCCACGGCGAGCTGCCCCCGGGCATGTTCCTCTACGGGCTCGGCTTCGCCGTCCTCGCCGGCATCGGCCACCTCGTCGTACGGCGCTACGCCAAGTACGCAGACCCGCTGCTGCTGCCGATCGCCACCCTGCTCAACGGCCTGGGCGTCGTCCTGATCTGGCGGCTCGACCAGTCCGAGCGGCTGCGGACGCTCGCCAAGCGCAGCTTCGGCACCTTCTCGGAGTCGGCGCCGCGGCAGATGATGTACACGGGGCTGGCCCTCGCCCTGTTCGCGGTCGTGCTGCTGGTCCTCAAGGACCACCGCGTGCTCCAGCGGTTCACGTACATCTCCATGGCGGGCGCGCTGATCCTGCTGATCCTGCCCGTCGTCCCGGGTCTGGGCGCGGACGTCTTCGGCGCCAAGATCTGGATCAGCGTCGGCGGCTTCTCCATCCAGCCCGGTGAGTTCGCCAAGATCGTCATCGCCATCTTCTTCGCCGGCTACCTGATGGTGAAGCGCGACGCCCTGGCCCTGGCCAGCCGCCGCTTCATGGGCCTCTACCTGCCCCGCGGCCGTGACCTCGGCCCGATCCTGATGATCTGGGCGATGAGCCTGCTCGTCCTCGTCTTCGAGAACGACCTCGGCACCTCGCTGCTCTTCTTCGGCATGTTCGTGATCATGCTGTACGTGGCCACCGAGCGCACCAGCTGGATCGTCATCGGCCTGCTGATGTCGGTCGGCGGCGCCGTGGTCGTCGGCACCTTCGCCAGCCACGTCAAGGTCCGCGTCACCGCCTGGCTCGACCCCTTCGCCTGCTACACCACCTCCGGCGCCTGTGAGCAGGTCGGCCAGTCGATCATGAGCTTCGGTTCCGGCGGGGTCCTCGGCACCGGCTGGGGCCAGGGCAACTCCGACCTCATCGGCTTCGCCGCCAACTCCGACTTCATCTTCTCCACCGTCGGCGAGGAACTCGGCCTCACCGGCGTCATGGCCTTCCTCCTGCTCTACGGGCTGATCATCGAGCGGGGCGTCCGCACCGCCCTCGCCGCCCGCGACCCCTTCGGCAAGCTCTTCGCCATCGGGCTCTCCGGCGCCTTCAGCCTGCAGATCTTCGTCGTCGCCGGCGGAGTCATGGGCCTCATCCCCCTCACCGGCATGACCATGCCCTTCCTCGCCTCCGGCGGCTCGTCCGTCCTCGCGAACTGGGTGCTCATCGCCATCCTCATCCGGATCAGCGACACCGCACGCCGACCTGCCCCGGCTCCCGCCCCGTCCCCCGACTCCGAGATGACCCAGGTGGTCCGCCCGTCATGAACAAGCCCCTGCGCCGCATCTCGCTGTTCTGCGGGCTGCTCGTCCTCGCCCTGCTGATCCGGACCAACTGGCTGCAGTACGTCCAGGCCGAGGACCTCAGCACCCGCAAGGAGAACCGCCGGGTCCAGATCGCCCAGTACGCCACCGAACGCGGCAACATCATCGTCCAGGGCCAGCCCATCACCGGCTCCGCCGTGACGGACGGCAGCGACTACAAGTACAAGCGGACGTACCTCGACGGCCCCCTGTGGGCGCCCGTCACCGGCTACGCCTCGCAGGCCTACGGCTCCACGCAGCTGGAGTCCCTCGACGACGGCATCCTCACCGGCAACGACGACCGGCTCTTCTTCGACCGCACCATCGGCATGTTCACCGGCGAGAAGAAGCAGGGCGGCAACGTCGTCACCACCCTGAACGCCGCGGCCCAGAAGGCCGCCTACGAGAAGCTGGGCACCAAGAAGGGCGCCGTCGCCGCGATCGACCCGCGCACCGGCGCCATCCTGGCCCTGGTCAGCACCCCCTCGTACGACCCGTCCACCTTCGCCGGCAACTCCAAGACCGACGAGAAGGCCTGGGTCGCGCTGAAGGACAGCGAGGACAAGAACCTCGTCAACCGCGCCCTGCGCGAGACCTACCCGCCGGGCTCCACCTTCAAGGTGGTCACGGCCGCGGCCGCGCTGGAGAACGGCGTGGTGAGCGACATCAACGCCCCCACGGACACCCCCGAGCCGTACATCCTGCCGGGCACCAAGACCCCGATGGTCAACCACGCGAGCGGCTGCGAGAAGGCGACGCTGAACTTCGCGCTCCAGGTCTCCTGCAACTCCGTCTTCGCGAACATGGGCGACAAGGTCGGCCGCGACAAGATGGTCGAGACCGCCCAGAAGTTCGGCTTCAACAACGACAAGATCGACATCCCGGTCCGCGCCTTCGCGAGCGTCTACGACAAGACCATGGGCAAGGACGGCAACGCCCAGAGCTCCATCGGCCAGTTCAACACCGCCGCCACCCCGCTGCAGATGGCCATGGTCACCGCGGCCATCGCCAACGACGGCAAGCTGATGAAGCCGTACATGGTCGAGCAGCTGACCGCGCCGAACCTCGACACGATCGAGAAGCACGAGCCGCAGGAGATGAGCCGCCCGGTCTCCGCCGCGAACGCGCAGAAGATCCAGCAGATGATGGTCAACGTCGTCGAGAACGGCACCGGCACCACCGCCAAGATCAAGGGCGTCACCGTCGGCGGCAAGACCGGCACCGCCCAGCACGGCGAGAAGAACGCCAAGCGCCCCTACGCCTGGTTCATCTCCTACGCCGAGAACCCCGACGGAACCTCCCCGGTCGCCGTGGCCGTCGTCATCGAGGACAGCGCCGCCGACCGCGAGGACATCACCGGTGGCGGCCTGGCGGCCCCGGTCGCCAAGGCGGTCATGGAAGCCGTACTGAAGAACAAGGGATGAGAAGCGGAGACAGGATCCGAGCGCTCGGTACCGGTCCGATATCAGCCTGTGGTCACGAACCGATCACCGACGATCGGCCGGTAGCCTTGCCGCGAACAGCACACCGCCGGACCACACACGGGTGCGGTCGGGACTGACGGAGAGGGCTGCAAACGTTATGGAAGAGCCGCGTCGCCTCGGCGGCCGGTACGAGCTGAGCCACGTGCTCGGCCGTGGTGGCATGGCCGAGGTCTACCTCGGTCACGACACCCGGCTCGGCCGTACCGTCGCCGTCAAGACCCTGCGCGCCGACCTCGCCCGCGACCCGTCCTTCCAGGCCCGGTTCCGCCGCGAGGCCCAGTCGGCGGCGTCGCTGAACCACCCGGCGATCGTCGCCGTGTACGACACCGGCGAGGACTACGTCGACAACATCTCCATCCCGTACATCGTGATGGAGTACGTCGACGGCTCGACCCTGCGCGAGCTGCTGCACTCGGGCCGCAAGCTGCTGCCCGAGCGCACCCTCGAAATGTGCATCGGCATCCTGCAGGCGCTGGAGTACTCGCACCGCGCCGGCATCGTGCACCGCGACATCAAGCCCGCCAACGTCATGCTGACCCGCACCGGTCAGGTCAAGGTCATGGACTTCGGCATCGCCCGCGCCATGGGCGACTCCGGCATGACGATGACGCAGACGGCCGCCGTGATCGGCACCGCCCAGTACCTCTCCCCGGAGCAGGCCAAGGGCGAGCAGGTCGACGCGCGCTCCGACCTGTACTCCGCCGGCTGCCTGCTCTACGAGCTGCTCTGCGTCCGGCCGCCGTTCGTCGGCGACTCGCCGGTGGCCGTCGCGTACCAGCACGTGCGCGAAGAGCCCCAGCCGCCGTCGAACTTCGACCCCGAGATCACGCCCGTGATGGACGCCATCGTCCTCAAGGCCCTGGTCAAGGACCCCGACTACCGCTACCAGTCCGCCGACGAGATGCGGGCCGACATCGAGGCCTGCCTCGAAGGCCAGCCCGTGGCCGCCACCGCCTCCATGGGAGCGGCCGGCTACGGCTACCCCGACCAGGGCGGCTACGGACACCAGGGCCAGGACCAGGCCACCACCGCGCTGCGCTCCCCCGACGCGGGCCAGACCTCGATGCTCCCGCCGATGCCCCCCGGGGGCGACGGCGGATACGGGTACGGGGACCAAGGCCACGGCGGCTACGACCAGGGCCACGGCCGGCGCCAGCAGAAGAAGAGCCGGGCCTCGACGGTCCTGCTGGTCCTCGCCGGCGTCCTCGTGCTGGTCGGCGCGATCCTGATCGGCCGGACCCTCTTCGACTCCAGCGTGGACAACCGCCCCGCCGTGCCCAAGCTGGTCGGCCAGACCTTCGAATCGGCGCAGCAGAGCGGCAAGAGCATGGGTCTCACGGTGGAGAAGGAGGCCGAGGAACCCTGCGAGGACCAGCCCAAGGGCACCGTCTGCTCGCAGAACCCGGCCGCCGACACCAAGGTCGACAAGGGCACGGCCGTCAAGGTCAAGGTCTCCTCGGGCGCGCCCAAGGTGGCGGTCCCCGACGTCCTGCGGCTGAAGTTCGAGGACGCCGATTCGGCCCTCAAGGGCAAGAAGTTCCAGGTCGAGAAGAAGCTCGTCGAGTCCGACGCCGCCACCCCCGGCACCGTGACGGACCAGAACCCGAAGAGCGGCAGCCAGGCCGAGCAGGGCTCGGTGATCACCCTCACCGTCGCCAAGGAGGTCGCGAAGGGCCTCGTGCCCGACCTCTCCGGCAAGACGAAGGAGGAGGCCGCCAAGGCCCTCCAGGCCGTGAAGCTCAAGCTGGGCAGCACCACGGAGGTCGACTCCCCGGGAGCCCCGCCGAAGACGGTCGTCCAGCAGCAGTACGCGCCGGGCACGGAGCTGGCGAAGGACACCCCGGTCAACGTCAGCATCTCCAAGGCCGCCGCCGCGACGCCGACGGTGGTGCCCGCGCTGACGGGTCAGACGGTGGCCCAGGCCAAGCTGACGCTCCAGGCGAGCAACCTGGTCTTCGGCGCGGTACTGGCGGGCGCGACCGACGACAACGCGGTGATCATCGACTCCAACCCGCCCGTCGGCACCCAGGTGCCGGGCGGCACCGTGATCAACGTCCGCACCGCCCCGAAGGCCCAGGACGGCAACAACGACGGCGGAGGCTTCATCGGCGGCTTCACCGGCGGCCGCCGCTAGCGGAGCGCACGCGAACAGGCCCGGCCCCCGATGGGGGGCCGGGCCTGTTCCCGTTTCGCGCAGGGGACGCGGATCCCCCCCGGTCAGCGCAGCTCCGCCGGCGGCGTGCGCTTCTCGTCCACCTTCTCCGTGCGCACCAGCTCGCCCCAGACGATGTAGCGGTACTTCGAGGTGTAGACCGGGGTGCAGGTCGTCAGCGTGATGTACCGGCCCGGAGCGGTCTTCCCCGATTCCTTCGGGACCGGGTTGATCACGTCCACGTTGTACTTCGAGGTCTGGCGCAGCTCGGCGAAGACCTTGTAGACGTACCAGGTGTCCCGGGTCTCAAAGACGACCGCGTCGCCGTCCTTCACCTTGTCGATGTTGTGGAACTTCGCCCCGTGCCCGTCACGGTGCGCGGCGAGCGCGAAGTTGCCCTTGTCGTCCCAGGGCAGGGCCGACTTCACCGGATCCGTGTAGTAGCCGGCGACACCGTCGTTGAGCACGTCGGGGGCGGTGCCCGGCTTGACCAGCACCTCGCCGTTGTCCATCGACGGCACGTGCAGGAAGCCGATGCCGTCCCCGGTGTCGAGGGCTCCCGGCTGGGCGGGCGCGTTCGGGGCCTGCGCGGGGGCCGACTGCCACTGCCGGCGGACCTGGTCGCCCCGGGCCGAGGCCTGCCGGTCCGCGAGGACGTTGGTCCACCACAGCGAGTAGGCCACGAACAGGCCCAGGACCAGGCCCACCGTGATCAGGAGCTCTCCCAGCAGGCTCAGGAACCCTGCGGTCACACTGCGGTCGGCAGGCGGCGGTGCGGAGCGGCGGCGGGCACGAGACACTGCGGGTTCGTCCTTACGGGCTGGTCAGCGCGGGCGGAACGCCCTGGCTGCGCGGGCGTTCGTCGATCATCCTGCCCCATACGATCATCCGGTAGGTGCTCGTGAACTCGGGGGTGCAGGTGGTCAGCGTGATGTACCGGCCCGGTGCGGTGAATCCGGATCCCTCCGGGACCGGCTTGATCACCGAGACGTTCGCCGGGGAGGTCTGCGGGAGCACCGAGGTCATCTCGTACGTGTAGTACGCGTCCCTCGTCTCCACCACGATCGGGTCACCCGGCACGAGCTTGTTGATGTAGCGGAACGGTTCACCGTGGGTGTTGCGGTGGCCTGCGACGGCGAAGTTGCCCTGCTTGTCGGCCGGCATGGCCGTCTTGAGCACGCCCTCGCCGTAGTGGCCGACCATGCCCCGGTCCAGCACCTTCGCCTTGCTGATCCCCTCCGCCACCGGGACCTTGAGGTCCAGCTTGGGGATGTGGAGGATCGCGAAGCCCTGTCCGGGCTCGAAGGCCGCCACCGGCGGCGCCGAGGGGGTCCCCGCTCCCGGGGCCTGCTCCCAGGTGTGCCGCAGCGAGCCGGCGGCCCCGTTGGCCGTCCGTTCGGCGAGCAGGTTGGTGTACCAGAGCTGGTAGGTCACGAACAGCAGCATCACCAGGCCCACCGTGATGAACAGCTCACCGGCCGCCCGGCTCAGCACCACCACCGGGCCGCCGGAGCGGGGGCGGGCGCGCCGCCGTCCCCGCCCTCCCCGTTTGCGTGCCCGCGCGTGCGAGCGCTTCGCGGCCTCCCGGTCCGCCTTGCGCCGCGCGGCCCGGCCCTCGGCGGGCGCGGACGGCGCGACCGTCGTCACGCGACGGCCTTGCCCACCACCGGGGCCAGCCCCACCGACCGCTCGACCGCTCCGGCGTCCCCGCAGCGTACGAGCCAGTTCGCGAGCATCCGGTGGCCCCACTCGGTCAGTACCGACTCGGGGTGGAACTGCACGCCCTCGACGTCGTGCTCCCGGTGCCGCAGGCCCATGATGATCCCGTCCTCGGTCCGCGCGGTGACCTCCAGCGCGTCCGGCAGGGTCATCGGTTCGGCGGCCAGCGAGTGGTACCGGGTGGCGGTGAAGGGCGACGGCAGTCCGGCGAAGACGCCGAGGCCCTCGTGGACCACCGGCGAGGTCTTGCCGTGCAGCAGCTCGGGGGCCCGGCCCACCACGCCGCCGTAGGCGACGGCCATGGACTGCATGCCGAGGCAGACGCCGAAGACCGGGACGCCCGTGTCCGCGCAGTGCCGGACCATGTCGACGCAGACGCCCGCCTCCTCCGGCGTGCCCGGCCCCGGCGAGAGCAGCACGCCGTCGAAGCCGTCCTGCGCGTGTGCGAGCTCGACCTCGTCGTTGCGCAGCACCTCGCATTCGGCGCCGAGCTGATAGAGGTACTGGACCAGATTGAAGACAAAGCTGTCGTAATTGTCGACAACCAGAATGCGCGCGCTCACGGAGTCGCTCCCGATCCCTCGTCCACCGTCACGTCGTTGAACGGAAGCAGCGGCTCGGCCCACGGGAATACGTACTGGAACAGTACGAAAACCACCGCCAGGATCAGTACGAGAGAGATCAGCGCGCGAACCCACGCGTTGCCCGGCAGGTGCCGCCAGATCCAGCCGTACATTCCGTCTGTTTCCTTCGTCGTCCACGATCGTTCCACGCACCGCGGGGGCGGTACCGCAACAGCCTAAAGGCCCGGACCCCGCCGTTGGGGGTCACCTGGGCAATCCCTCCGCTCCGCCGGGCGCGGCGGGCCCGGTTCCGGTGAGTTCCGCCCAGACGACCAGCCGGTGGCTGTGGCCCCATTCGGGATCGCAGGTGGTCAGCGTCAGGTATTTGCCCGCGGCGGTGAAGGGGGACCGCGCGGGCACCGGGTCGACGACCGCGACCTCGGTGGGCAGGGTGCGCAGCGGTGCGGAGCGGACGGTGTACGTGTACCGGTGGGTGGCGTCGCGGACGATCACCTCGTCGCCCGGACGGAGCTCCGGGACGTCCTTGAAGGGGTCTCCGTAGGTGCGCCGGTGCCCGGCCACGGCGAAGTTGCCGTCGTCCCCGGGGCCGGCCGTGCCCGGGTAGTGGCCGAGGCCCTTCTTCAGCACGCCGGGGTCCGTGCCCTCCAGCACCGGCTTGCTCCAGTCCGGGCCGAAGCGGGGCACGTACATCTCGGCGAAGGCCTGCCCGGCGGGCCGGGGCCGCGGCTTCGCGGCCTGCTGCGGGGGCGCCCCGGAGGGCCGCGGGGCCGGGGCGGCCGCGGGGGCCGCGGCCGCCCAGCGGTCGCGCAGCCGGTCCCGCTCGCCCTCCATGGCCCGGTCGGCCTTGACCCCGGTCCACAGCAGCACGTAGGCCACGAACAGCACGATCAGCGTCCCGGCCGTCAGGCACACCTCGCTGAACGTCCGTACCACCAGGCGCAGTACGACGTCAGGGCGCGGCGGACTCCAGCGGCTTCGCATAGTGGAGGTCCACTGTGCCGGAGTACCCCGGCAGTGTCAGCCTCTTGTCCTCGTCCACTTTCCAGCCGAGCCCGTACGCGTTGACGTACAGCTGGTAGTTCTGCAGGGCGGGGGAGGCCGCGAGGGCCTTGCGCAACGCGCCCGGGTCGCCGACGGCCGACACCTTGTACGGGGGCGAGTAGACCCGGCCCTGGAGGATCAGGGTGTTGCCCACGCAACGCACCGCGCTGGTGGAGATCAGCCGCTGGCCCATGACCTCGATGCCCTCGGCGCCGCCCTGCCACAGGGCGTTCACCACGGCCTGGAGGTCCTGCTGGTGGATGACCAGGTCGTTGGGCTGGGGCTCGGGGACGCCCGGGACACGCGCGGTGGCGTTCGGCGGCGCGTCGTTGAGGGTGACGCTCAGGCCCTTGCCGGAGAGCTCCTCGGTGCCCGCGGCGGTGCGCAGGGCGGCCAGCTTGGCGTCCTCGGCCTTGGTGCTGCCGTCATCGCGTTCGGCGAGGGCGTCCACCCGGTCGCGCGCGAGCGCGGCGGTCTTCTCCAGCTCGGCGTTGTTGGCGCTGCGCTCGTGGATGAGGTCGGACAGCTTCAGCAGTGATGCGTCCGTCCGGATGTTCGTACCCTTGGACGTGTTGAAACTGGTGACGAAGATGAGGCCTGCCAGGGCGAAGACGGCGGCCGTCAGCAGCCGGGCCACCCCGGTCCGGCGACGGGGACCCGCGGAGGAGTCGTCGGATTCGCTCAACGTACCCTTCTCCTTCAACGCCACAGGTCCACTACGCTAACGGACGCCCGGGGCAGGCCAGGTCCCCAGCCCATCGACAGGAGAGCCCCTCGTGCCGAAGTCACGTATCCGCAAGAAGGACGACTACACGCCGCCGCCGGCGAAGCAGGCGCAGACGATCAGGCTGACGAACCGCAGCTGGGTCGCCCCGGTCATGCTGGCGTTCTTCCTCATCGGTCTCGCGTGGATCGTCGTCTTCTACGTGACCGACACCCAGCTGCCCGTCGAGGCCCTGGGCAATTGGAACATCGTGGTCGGTTTCGGATTTATCGCTGCCGGATTCGGTGTCTCCACGCAGTGGAAGTAATGCGCGGATAGAGCCGCGGCGCAAGCTCTCCCCAGGAGTTATCCACAGCGTCATCCACACCTGAGGAAAAGACAGAAGATCTGTGGATAACTCTGTGGAGAGTTGACGCCGGTGTGATCAGGTGAGTTCGGCCGTCCGGACCATGACCAGCGCCACGGCCACCAGGAACACAGCCGCGCAGGTGACCGCCTGTACCAGTATGCGCTTCCTGCCGGTGGCGGGAGCCAGCATGCCCAGCGCCACCAGTGCGCCGGTCACCAGGCCGCCGATGTGCGCCTGCCAGGACACCGACAGGCTGCCGCCCAGCGGCACGAAGGTGATCAGGAGCATCAGCCCGAGCGTGATCAGCACCGGCCGCATCTCGTAGCGCATTCGGCGGGCGAGGACCACGGTGGCGCCGAGGAGCCCGCAGATGGCGCCCGAGGCGCCGAGGGTCGGCGTGTTCGGCGCGGTCAGCAGGTAGACGAGGGCGCTGCCGCCCAGCCCCGACAGCAGGTAGAGGGCGAGGTAGCGGGCCCGCCCCAGGGCTGCCTCCAGCGGGCCGCCGATCACCCACAGGGCCAGCATGTTGCTGAAGATGTGCCACCACTCGACGTGCAGGAACACCGAGGTCAGCAGCCGGTGGTACTGGCCCGTGGAGATCCCCTCCAGCGGGGCCCCGTAGTACTCGACGTAGCGGCCGAGCAGCTCCAGCTGGACCGCCAGTCCCGGTACGGCGTACGTGGCCAGGAGGACGGCCACGTTGATCCCGATCAGGATCTTGGTGACGAGCTGGGGATCGGCCGCGACCCGGCCGCCCGCGAGGGTGCGCGGGGCATTCGCCGCGGGGGCGTGCCCGGTGCCGGACCTCCCGCGGACGCACTCCACGCACTGGAAGCCGACCGCGGCGCTCACCCTGCACTCGGGGCAGACCGGGCGGTCGCAGCGGGTGCAGGTGATGCCCGTGTCGCGGTCCGGGTGGCGGTAGCAGCCCGGCAGACGGTCGGTGTCCATCGGTCCCCTCGATCGGCGGCGCGGCCGGCGCGGGAGGTGCCCCGCCGGTCCGGGTACACAACCAGGACGGACGGGCGGGGCGCAAAGGTTCCCGGGGCCGCGCGGACCGCGCCGGCCGACGGGAGGGGTCAGCGCCTCTCCGTGGTCAGCGCTTCTCCACGATGACCGACTGAATGATCACGTCGTCCACGGGGCGCTCGGTGCGCGGGTTGGTGGCGCCCGCCGCGATCTTGTCCACGACCTTCTGGCTGGCGGGGTCGGTCACCTCGCCGAAGATGGTGTGCTTGCGGGTCAGCCAGGCGGTGGGCGCGACCGTGATGAAGAACTGCGAGCCGTTGGTGCCCGGGCCGGCGTTGGCCATCGCGAGCAGGTAGGGCTTGGTGAAGGCCAGGTCGGGGTGGAACTCGTCGGCGAACCGGTAGCCAGGCCCCCCGGTTCCGTTGCCGAGCGGGTCGCCGCCCTGGATCATGAATCCGCTGATGACGCGGTGGAAGACGGTGCCGTCGTAGAGCGGAGCGGTGGTCTTCTGGCCGTCGGTGGGACGGGTCCACTCACGGGCGCCCGTGGCCAGCTCCACGAAGTTGCGGACGGTCTTGGGCGCGAAGTTCTCCAGCAGCTCGATCTCGATGTCGCCGTGGTTGGTCTTCAGGGTGGCGTAGAGCTTCTCGGCCACGGGTCTGCCTTCCATAGTCATCACTGTCGGTCCCGATCCTCCCACGGAGGGCAGCGCACAGAAATCCTCCACCCGTATGCCCTGTCACGCATGCCCGGCGGCGCTATGGCAGGCATGATCCGACAAAGGGTGGAAAGGTGAACCGTGTCCGCCACCGAGGAGGAGGATCCCGTGACCCGCAAGGACAGCGTGCGCCTGGCCGCCGAGAGCGCCAAGGACACCGTGAGGCACGCAGCGGAAGTGGTGGCGCCGTACGCAGAGACCGCGAGGGACGCCGCCGTGCACTACGCGCACGAGGCGAACGAGCGGCTGGCGCCGAAGGTCTCGTACGCGGCCGGCCAGGCCTCGCTCCACGCGCGCACGGCCTACGACACCCACCTGCATCCCCGCATGGTGGCGGCGCGCGCCCACGTACCGCCCCCCGTCGACCGGGCGGCGGTCCAGGCGATCGAGCAGACGCGCCGCGCGGCGCGCCAGGCCGCCGACTACACGCAGCCCCGTTTCGAGAGCGCCGTGGCGGCGGCCACGCCGGTCGCCGAGGAGGCCGCGGCCCGCTCGACGGCGGCGCTGGCCGCGCTGCGGGGTCAGGTGTCGGCCAAGGAGGTGCACCGGCTGGTCCGGCGCAACCGGCGCCGGGCGCGCTGCCACCGGACGCTGCGCGGGGTCGCGCTCGTCGGCCTCGTGGCGGGCGCCGCCTTCGTGGTGTGGAAGTGGTGGGACCGGCAGTCGAACCCGGACTGGCTCGTGGAGCCCCCGGCGGCCACCGAGCTCTCCCGCGACACCGAAGCCGCCAGCTTCGACGACGAACTGCTGGAGAAGGAGCGCGAGGCCCAGGCGGGCTCGAACGGCTCGACCGGCTCGACCGGCTCCGACGGCTCGACCGGCTCCGACGGCGACGAGCGGCGCTGACGGCAGACGGCGGCGCTGACGGCACTGACGGCACCGGCCCGGCACGCGGAAGGGGCCCGGATCCACCACCTGGATCCGGGCCCCTTCCGCGTCCTGCCGCCACGGCCGTCCGGCTACTGGGGGAGGGTGAGCAGCATGCCCGGCAGGATCATGTCGGGGTTCGGGCCGACGACGGTCCTGTTCATGGCGTAGAGCTCCCGCCACCGGGCCTCGTTGCCGAGCTCGCGGCGGGCGATCGCCGAGAGCGAATCGCCCGGCTTGACCGTGTACATGCGCTTCTTGGCGGTCGACGACGGCTTGGGCGAGACGGGTACCGCCTTGTGCGCGGCCGAGGTGGGGCTGGGCATGGCCGGACCGGACGCCGGGGGCGGCGGCACCGGGGGCGTCCGGGGCGCGGCGGCCACGGGCGGCCCGGGCGGGCCCGCCAGGGGCGGCTTCGGTGCCACCGGTACCGCCTTGTGCGCGGCCGACGTGGGGCTGGGCATGGCCGAACCGGACGTCGGGGGCTTGGGCGGCGCGGCCGCGGCCGTCCGCTCGGCGGCCGCCTTCGGGGCCGCCGCGGCGTCGGTGTACTTGCCGCCCATGCCGCCGGACGCGGACCCCGCCGCGGCCTGCTGCTCCGCCTGCTCCTTCGCCTTCGCGGCGGCCTCGTGTTCCTTGTTCTTGTCGGACTTCAGGAAGTCGAAGAGTCCCATGTGCGCAATCCTCCGGCGTGGTGTTGCCCCCTGGGCTCGATGCCTCTCCCCACTGTCCGCCACCCGGGGCCGAACGGCCCAGTGACGGGGCCGTCCGGGGGACGTCCGGAGGCGTCCCGGGGCCGCCCGCGCGGGATGCCCCGGGCGCTTACTGGCGGGCCCGGCGAGCCGGGCGGGGGGTCTCCGAGGGGGTCGCGAGGGCGTCCTCGGCGAGCAGCCTCAGCGTGCGCAGGAGAACTTCGCGCCCGGCCGGGGGGAGCGGGGCCAGGGCCTCGGCGTGCACCCGGTCGACGATCCGGGTGCTCTCGGCGGCGACCTCGGCGCCCTTCGGGGTCACGGCGATGATCCGGGCCCTGCGGTCCGTGCTCGAGGGCCGCCGCTCGGCCAGGCCGGCCTTCTCCAGGGCGTCGACGGTCACCACCATCGTCGTCTTGTCCATGTCACCGATCTCGGCGAGCTGGATCTGGGTGCGTTCCTCCTCCAGGGCGTGCACGAGGACGCAGTGCATACGGGCCGTCAGCCCGATCTCCCCGAGGGCCGCGGCCATGCGGGTGCGCAGGACGTGGCTGGTGTGGTCCAGGAGGAAGGACAGGTCGGGCTCGGTCCGCGCGTTGGGCGCCATGGCGGTCATGACCTCAGCCTAACAATTCGATCCGAGAAATATAGTCTGCAACAAAACCATCTGCTACGGTCTCACCAGTCGCCGGATACGACGACCTGCCGCCTCACCGCGACCGGAGAAACCGATGCCCGCCACGCTCCAGGCCCCCGCGCCCACCCCGACCCCCGCACCCCGGGCACCCCGGCTCCGCTCCCGCTGGACCGCCCTCGCCGTGCTCTCCACGGGCATGCTCATGACCGTCCTCGACGGCAGCATCGTCACCGTGGCCATGCCGGCCATCCAGAACGACCTCGGCTTCACCCCCGCCGGCCTCAGCTGGGTGGTCAACGCCTACCTGATCGCCTTCGGCAGCCTGCTGCTCCTCGCCGGCCGCCTCGGCGACCTGATCGGCCGCAAGCGGATGTTCCTGGCGGGCACCGCCGTCTTCACGGCCGCCTCGCTCCTCGCCGGCCTCGCCGGATCGCCCGCCCTGCTGATCGCCGCCCGCTTCCTCCAGGGCGTGGGCAGCGCGATGGCCTCGTCCGTCAGCCTCGGGATCCTGGTCACCCTCTTCACCGGAACCCGCGACCGCACCCGGGCGATCGCCGTCTTCTCCTTCACCGGAGCAGCCGGCGCCTCCCTGGGCCAGGTGCTGGGCGGGGTCCTCACCGACGCCCTGGACTGGCACTGGATCTTCTTCATCAACCTGCCCATCGGCATCGCCGCCCTGCTCGCCGCCCTCCCCGCGCTGCCCTCCGACCGCGGCCTCGGCCTGCGCGCCGGAGCCGACGCCCTCGGCGCGGTCCTGGTCACCGCCGGACTGATGACCGGCATCTACGCCGTCGTCACCGTCGAGACGTACGGCTGGACCTCCGCGCACACCCTCGGCCTCGGCGGCCTCTCCCTGGCCCTGCTCACCGCCTTCACCGTGCGCCAGGCCAAGGCCCGCGTCCCCCTGATGCCGCTGCGGATCCTGCGCTCCCGCACCGTGGTCGGCGCGAACCTGGTCCAGATGCTGATGGTGGCCGCGCTGTTCTCCTTCCAGATCCTGCTCGCCCTGCACCTCCAGCGCGTCCAGGGCTACGGGGCCGCGGAGACCGGTCTCGCGATGCTGCCCGCCGCCCTCTCCATCGGCGCGGTCTCGCTCGGCGTCTCGGCCCGCCTGAACGCCCGCTTCGGCGAGCGCGCCGTGCTCCTCGCGGGGCTCGGGCTGCTGACCGTCGGCCTCGGCCTGCTGACCCGGCTGCCGGTGCACGCGGACTACGTCACCGACCTGCTGCCCGTCATGCTGCTGGCGTCCGGCTTCGGCCTGGCCCTGCCCGCGCTCACCGCCCTGGGGATGTCCGGCGCCGACGAGCGGGACGCCGGCTTGGCGTCGGGCCTCTTCAACACCACCCAGCAGATCGGCATGGCCCTCGGCGTCGCCGTCCTCTCCACCCTGGCCGCTTCCCGCACCGGGTCCCTGACCGCGGCCGGCCGCACCCCGGCCGAATCGCTCACGGGCGGCCACCACCTCGCCTTCGCCCTCGGCGCCGCCCTCCTGCTGACCGCCGGCGCGGTGACGGCCACCCTCCTGCGCCGTCCCCGCACCCCCTGAGGCCCGTAACGCAAAAGACCCCCTGACCGGCGTTTCCGCTGGTCAGGGGGTCTTTGAATGTGGAGCCTAGGAGATTCGAACTCCTGACATCTGCCTTGCAAAGGCAGCGCTCTACCAACTGAGCTAAGGCCCCGAGCAACCGGACGCGACCGTACCCCGTGAGGCGGCGGCCGTTCCGCAGCACAGAGTACCCGGTGTACCCCCGCATCCCGCAAAATGATAGGGACTCCCGCCCCGCGACCACGCTCCGTAAGATGCTCGCGAGGTTCGCACCAGCGAAGGGGAGTAGTCAGAGTGGACGCAGTACAGCAAGAGGCCACGGCCAGAGCCAGGGAGCTGCAGCGCAGTTGGTACGGGGAGCCGCTCGGCGCGCTGTTCCGACGGCTCATAGATGACCTCGGTCTGAACCAGGCCCGCCTCGCTGCCGTCCTCGGGCTGTCGGCGCCGATGCTGTCCCAGCTGATGAGCGGGCAGCGCGCCAAGATCGGTAATCCGGCCGTGGTCCAGCGGGTCCAGGCCCTCCAGGACCTCGCCGGACAGGTTGCGGACGGAAGCGTCAGCGCGGCCGAGGCGACCGACCGGATGGACGAGATCAAGAACACCCAGGGAGGCTCCGTCCTCAGCAACAGCGGTCAGACGACGACGGGTTCGGGCGCGCCCACGGTCAAGCGGGTCGTCCGGGAGATCCAGTCGCTGCTGCGATCGGTCTCCGCCGCCGGGGACATCATCGACGCGGCGGATTCCCTCGCACCCAGCCATCCGGAACTGGCAGAGTTCCTCCGGGTCTACGGCGCGGGCCGCACCGCGGAGGCGGTGGCCCACTACGAGGCCCACCAGAACTGACGCGCACGCGTGACGGGGGACGGGGGACGGGCGCAGCGATGGGTGAGGTCTTCGCCGGCCGGTACGAACTGGCCGACCCGATCGGGCGCGGCGGCGCGGGCGCCGTCTGGCGGGCCTGGGACCACCGCCGCCGCCGGTACGTGGCCGCCAAGGTCCTCCTGCACGGCGACGCCCACACCCTGCTGCGCTTCGTGCGCGAGCAGGCCCTGCGCATCGACCACCCGCACGTGCTGGCCCCGGCCAGCTGGGCGGCGGACGACGACAAGGTCCTGTTCACCATGGACCTCGTCGCCGGCGGCTCCCTCGCCCACCTGATCGGTGACTACGGGGCCCTGCCGCCCCGGTTCGTGTGCACGCTGCTCGACCAGCTCCTGGCGGGGCTGGCGGCGGTGCACGCGGAGGGCGTCGTCCACCGCGACGTCAAACCGGCCAACATCCTGCTGGAGGCCACCGGAACCGGGCGGCCGCACCTGCGGCTGTCCGACTTCGGCATCTCGATGCGCAAGGGCGAGCCGCGGCTCACCGGGACCGATCTGGTCGTCGGCACCCCGGGTTACCTCGCCCCCGAGCAACTGACGGGCGCCGAGCCCGACTTCCCCGTCGACCTCTTCGCGGCGGGACTCGTCGCGCTCTACCTGCTGCAGGGCCGCAAGCCCGATTCCCTCGCGCTGGCGGGGCAGTTCGCCGCCCAGGGCGCCCCCGGAGCCCCGGAGGGCGTCCCCGCGCCCCTGTGGGACGTGATCGCGAACCTCCTGCACCCGGACCCCCGGAGGCGGTTCCGGACCGCCACAGGGGCGCGCAAGGCCCTTGCCGAGGCCGCCCGGCTGCTACCGTCACCCGACCCGGACGAGGATCCGGTGGAGGTGTTCGACCAACTCGGTCCGCTCCCCGCCGGTTTCGGCCCCGCAGGCCCCTCGGAGCGACGCTCCGCGGCCGCGTCCGCGCCCTCCGCGGAGTCCGCTCCCCCGCCCTCCCCGAGGGCCTCGCACGGGCCACCCGCCGCCGGTGCCGACGCCGGTGCCTTCGGGCCGCCGCCGCCCGGCTACGGCCCCGAGGAGACGGACGGTTTCCACCTCGCGCCCCCGTCCGCCCCGACGCCCCCGTCCTCCCCCGCGGGGCCGGCACCGGCTCCGGCACCGGCTCCGACGCCGGCCCCGACGCCCGTGGCGCCCGCGCGCCGCCGGGTCCCCCCGCCCCCCGCCGGGGCCACCGCCGCGATCCTCTCGGCGGCGCTCCTGTGCTTCGCGGTCGGCGCCTGGGCGTCGACCCGCTTCTAGGCCCCGTCGTCGAAGCGGCGCCGGGACAGCAGGAGCCAGCCGCCGAGCCCGAGCAGCAGCAGCGTGCCCGTCCCGAAGCCGGCGCCCGCCACGGTCCGCATCAGGGAGCGGTCCTCCTCCCGCGCGGCGGCCTCGGGGACGGTGAGCCCCTCCTTCGCGGCGGCCCGCTCGGCGGCGCCGACCCCGAAGCCCGCCGCCGCCAGCCCCTCCCGGTACGCGGGCTCCGCGGCCCGGACGCCGCCCACGTCCACCCGTAGGGTCAGCGGCACGGGCGAGGCGTCCTCGGTGAACTCCCCCACCTTCCCGCCCAGGGTGACGGCGACGTAGTACCAGCCGGCCACCCGCAGCGGCCGGACCTCCGCCTTGCCGGAGAAGCGGTTCGCGTACGCCACCGGCACCGTCCCCGGCAGGGTCACGGCGGCCTGCTTCCCGTCGTAGGAGGTGTCCCCGGAGTCCACGAGCCCCCGGTAGGGCGCGTACAGCGAGACGGTGAGCCCGTCGGAGGCGGAGCCGTACGGCCGGGTCATCCGGGCCTTCGCGATCTCGGCGCCGACCGCCAGCCGCTGCCCCCAGTCCAGCGGCACCCGGTAGAACCGCGTCTGGCCGGGCCTCAGTTCGTCGCGCCACACTCCGGAGCCCAGGGCCCGCGCGTCGTTGAAGCCGGTCCCTCCGGTCCGCGGGACCGGGTCCGTGCCCGGCAGGACAGGGGAGGGGGAGGGCAGCACCGGGGGCGGGGAGACCGGGGCGCCGCCCGCGGCCGGGGCCGGTTCGCGCAGGACGAGGAGCTCCACCGGCCAGGCCGCCCGGTCGGAGTCCTTCGCCGCCGACCGGGTGACCTTCGCGTAGTACGTCCCCGGGGCCTGGCACTCGGAGTCCTCCTCCAGCCGCCGCTGGCCCGCCGCCGCGAGCGGGACCGGGTCGAGGCCGAAGGAGGCGCGGCCCGGGTTGTACGGGCAGGCGCGGCCGGCGTTGGTCATGACCTCGACCTCGACCCCGTCGGAGTACCCGACCCTGCTCCCCGCGGGCGGGCGCAGCACCGCGGAGACGTACACGGTGGAGGCGCCGTCGAGACCGAGCCGGTACACCCGTTCGCCCGGGGCCACGGTGTCCTCGTAGACCACGCCGGTCTCCAGCAGCGGGGCGTCCGCCGTGGAGGGCCTGCCCTCCACCCTCCGGGCCCCCTCGGCCGCCCGGTAGCGCGGCGGCGGGGCCGGGGAGGGCCCGGTCTCCGCGCGGGCGGCCCCCGGCAGCCAGAGCGCCACCAGGGCCGCGGCCAGCCCGAGGCGCACGACCGCGCCCGCCCCGCGTCCGCGACGCACCCGCACGTTCACGTCCACCCCACGCCATCCCGATTTTTGCCAATGCAAGCGAAATCGTTGCAGAACGGAATTTCTCGGCACAGAACAGCACGAAGCCCCGGCAGCAGCGGCAGCCGGGGCTTCATGGAATCAAGCGGGTCTCACACGCCGGAACCAGAGGGCACGGAGTCGGTTGCCTCCGTCCACAGGTCCTGCTCGGCGCGGTCCGCCTGGATCTGGCGGTACACGAGGAGCCCGCCGATGGCGGCCAGTGCGACCAGGAGCAGCTTCTTCACCGCGCGACCTCGTCTTTCGTTGACGTAGGGGACTTCTGGCGGCCAACAATACACACCGGCCGATACCGATCGGTTACCTGGCAACCCCTCACATGGCCCAACGACAAAGACCCCCAGGCCATGGGCCTGGGGGTCTTCGACACTGTGGGGCTAACAGGATTTGAACCTGTGGCCTCATCCTTATCAGGGATGCGCTCTAACCAACTGAGCTATAGCCCCATCCGCGCTGCGCGCTGACTCCTGAAGATTAGCGCACAGACGCGGTCGAGCCAAAATCGCGCTCTACGGGGCGTCCGCGCAGGTCATTCGTCCTCGGCGAGCGTGAGCTCCACGCCGCCCACGAAGCCCGCCGACAGGTTGTAGATGAACGAACCCAGCGTCGCCAGGGCCGTCATCAGCACCACGTCGATCACCGCGATCACCGAGGTGAAGATCAGCACGCGCGGCAGCGACAGGAACGACTGGAGGTCGAACCCGTTGCTCTCGTTGGAACCGGTCGCCTCGCTGATCGTGCCGCCGACGGTCGAGAAGATGCCCATGGCGTCCATGACCATCCACAGCACCGCCGCCGCGACGACGGTGCACACGCCCAGCGCGATCGACAGCAGGAAGCTGACCTTCATCACCGACCACGGGTCGGCCTTGGCCACCCGCAGCCGCGCCTTGCGCGTCCTCGGCGTCGTCCGGGCGACCGGACTCGGTCCCCGCTGCGCGCCGGGGCCCTTGGGGGCCGCGTAGGCCTGCGGGGGCTGGTACGGCTGCGCGCCCCGCTCCTGGCCCGCGGCGGCCTTCTGCTTGCCGTTCGCCTTCGACTTCGCCTGCGCCTGTGCCTGCGCCTGCGCGGCCGGTGCCGGCTCCGGCTCCGGTCCTCGGGTGTCCGTCACCGTTGCCCCCTGTCCCCCCTGGGAGTCCGCGGCGGGGCCACGGGCACCGTTCGCTCCAGTCTTGGCCGGTCCGGCGCCCGTGGCTCCACTCACGCTTACTCCTCGTGCTCCCCTGCCGGAGACTCACTGCCCCCGGCCGCCTCGGCGGCCTGTCCGTCGGCTGCCCCGGCCTCGATCTCTGTCTCGATCTCGTCGACCTCGTCAGCTTCCTGACCGGCCTCGGCGTTCCGAGCGATGCCGACCACGGCATCGCGCTTGCCCAGGTTGATCAGCTGGACGCCCATGGTGTCACGGCCCGTCTCCCTGACTTCGTTGACGCGCGTACGGATCACACCACCGCCGAGCGTGATGGCGAGAATCTCGTCCGTTTCGTCGACCACCAGCGCGCCCACGAGCGAACCGCGGTCTTCCACGATCTTGGCGGCCTTGATGCCCAGACCACCACGGCCCTGGACGCGGTACTCGTCCACGGCCGTCCGCTTGGCGTAGCCGCCGTCGGTCGCGGTGAAGACGAAGGTACCGGGCCGCACGACGCTCATCGACAGCAGCTCGTCGCCCTCGCGGAAACTCATGCCCTTCACGCCGGACGTGGCACGCCCCATCGGGCGCAGCGCGTCGTCGGTCGCCGTGAAGCGGATCGACTGCGCCTTCTTGCTGATGAGCAGCAGGTCGTCCTCGGCGGACACCAGCTCGGCGCCGATCAGCTCGTCGTCGCCCCCGTTCTCGGTCTCCCGGAGGTTGATGGCGATGACGCCACCCGAACGGGGCGAGTCGTAGTCCTTCAGCGCCGTCTTCTTCACCAGGCCGCCCTTGGTGGCCAGGATCAGGTAGGGCGCGGCCTCGTAGTCGCGGATCGCGAGGATCTGGGCGATCTTCTCGTCCGGCTGGAAGGCCAGCAGGTTCGCCACGTGCTGCCCGCGCGCGTCGCGGCCGGCGTCCGGCAGCTCGTACGCCTTGGACCGGTAGACGCGGCCCTTGTTGGTGAAGAACAGCAGCCAGTGGTGGGTGGTGGAGACGAAGAAGTGGTCGACCAGGTCGTCCTGCTTCAGCTTGGTGCCGCGCACGCCCTTGCCGCCGCGCTTCTGCGAGCGGTAGTCCTCGGTCTTGGTGCGCTTGACGTAGCCGCCGTGCGTGATGGTGACGACGATGTCCTCTTCGGCGATCAGGTCCTCCATGGACATGTCGCCGTCGAAGGGCACCAGCTTGGAACGCCGGTCGTCGCCGAACTTCTCGACGATCGCCGCCAGTTCCTCGCTGACGATCGAACGCTGCTTCGCCGGCGAGGCCAGGATCGCGTTGTACTCGTTGATCTTCGCCTGGAGTTCGTCGTGCTCGGCGACGATCTTCTGCCGCTCCAGGGCCGCCAGGCGGCGCAGCTGCATCTCCAGGATCGCGTTCGCCTGGATCTCGTCGATCTCCAGGAGGCCCATCAGGCCCTCGCGCGCGATCTCGACCGTGTTGCTGCGCCGGATGAGTGCGATGACCTCGTCGATCGCGTCCAGCGCCTTGAGCAGACCGCGCAGGATGTGGGCGCGCTCCTCCGCCTTGCGCAGGCGGAAGCGCGTACGCCGGACGATGACCTCGATCTGGTGCTGCACCCAGTGACGGATGAACGCGTCGATCGACAGGGTGCGCGGCACCCCGTCCACCAGCGCCAGCATGTTCGCGCCGAAGTTGGTCTGCAGGTCGGTGTGCTTGTAGAGGTTGTTCAGCACGACCTTGGCCACGGCGTCGCGCTTGAGCACGATCACCAGGCGCTGGCCCGTCCGGGACGAGGTCTCGTCGCGGACGTCGGCGATGCCGCCGATCTTGCCGTCCTTGACCAGGTCGGCGATCTTCTGGGCGAGGTTGTCCGGGTTGGTCTGGTACGGGAGCTCCGTGACCACCAGGCACTGGCGGTTCTGGATCTCCTCGACCTCCACCACCGCGCGCATCGTGATGGAGCCGCGCCCGGTCCGGTACGCCTCCTCGATGCCCTTGCGGCCCACGACCAGGGCACCGGTCGGGAAGTCGGGGCCCTTGATGCGCTCCAGGAGCGCGTCGAGGAGCTCCTCGTGCGAGGCGTCCGGGTGCTCCAGCGCCCACTGCGCGCCCGCCGCGACCTCGCGGAGGTTGTGCGGCGGGATGTTGGTGGCCATGCCGACGGCGATGCCGGCGGAGCCGTTGATGAGCAGGTTCGGGAACCGCGCCGGCAGGACGGTGGGCTCCTGGTTGCGGCCGTCGTAGTTGTCCGTGAAGTCGACGGTCTCCTCGTCGATGTCCCGGAGCATCTCCATGGCCAGCGGCATCAGCTTGCACTCGGTGTAGCGCATCGCGGCCGCCGGGTCATTGCCCGGGGAGCCGAAGTTGCCGTTGGAGTCCACCAGCGGCATGCGCATCGACCACGGCTGGGCCAGGCGGACCAGCGCGTCGTAGATGGAGCTGTCGCCGTGCGGGTGGTAGGTGCCCATCACGTCGCCGACGACGCGGGCGCACTTGTAGAAGCCCTTCTCGGGCCGGTAGCCGCCGTCGTACATCGCGTACAGCACACGACGGTGGACCGGCTTGAGGCCGTCCCGTACGTCGGGCAGCGCGCGGGAGACGATGACGGACATCGCGTAGTCGAGATAGGAGCGCTGCATCTCGGTCTCGAGCCCGACGGGCTCGATGCGCATGACGGGCTGCTCCTCCGCGGGGTTCTCCGCGGTGGGGGTGGTTTCGTCGGCCATTGCTGGTCAGAAGTCCTTTCAGGCGGTCAGCTGAGCCGACTCAGATGTCGAGGAAGCGAACGTCCTTGGCGTTGCGCTGGATGAAGGAGCGCCGGGCTTCGACGTCCTCACCCATCAGCACCGAGAACAGGTCGTCGGCCTGCGCGGCGTCGTCCAGGGTGACCTGGCCGAGCACGCGGTGGTCCACGTCCATGGTGGTGACGCGCAGCTCCTCGGCGTTCATCTCGCCCAGACCCTTGAAGCGCTGGATCGAGTCTTCCTTGATCCGCTTGCCGTTCTGCTTGCCCAGTTCGACCAGGGCGTCGCGCTCGCGGTCCGAGTACGCGTACTCGAAGTCGTCGCGACCCCACTTGATCTTGTAGAGCGGCGGGCGGGACAGGTAGACGTGCCCGGCCTCGACCAGCGGCCGCATGAAGCGG
Source organism: Streptomyces sp. NPDC031479 (assembly GCF_055581065.1). NCBI lineage: Bacteria > Bacillati > Actinomycetota > Actinomycetes > Kitasatosporales > Streptomycetaceae > Streptomyces > Streptomyces sp. NPDC031479. The sequence continues at coordinate 182,280 of NZ_JBVIKC010000001.1, read as the reverse complement.
AAGAGGAAGGTCAGCAGCAGGGTGTTGATGTGCTGGCCGTCGACGTCGGCGTCCGCCATCAGGATGATCTTGTGATAGCGGAGCTTCTCGATGTCGAAGTCCTCGTGCACACCGGTGCCGAAGGCGCTGATCAGCGCCTGGACCTCGGTGTTCTGCAGGATCTTGTCGATGCGCGCCTTCTCGACGTTCAGGATCTTGCCGCGGATGGGCAGGATGGCCTGGTACATCGGGTTGCGGCCGGACTTCGCCGAGCCGCCGGCGGAGTCACCCTCGACGATGAAGATCTCGCACTTGATCGGGTCGTTCGACTGGCAGTCGGACAGCTTGCCCGGCAGCGAGGCGCTCTCCAGCAGACCCTTGCGGCGGGTCAGGTCGCGGGCCTTGCGGGCCGCGACGCGGGCCGTGGCCGCCTGGATCGACTTGCGGATGATGTCCGCGGCCTCGACCGGGTTGCGGTCGAACCAGTCGTTGAGGTGCTCGTGGACGACCTTCTGCACGAAGGTCTTGGCCTCCGTGTTGCCCAGCTTGGTCTTCGTCTGGCCCTCGAACTGGGGCTCGCCCAGCTTGACCGAGATGATCGCCGTCAGACCCTCGCGGATGTCCTCGCCGGCGAGGTTGTCGTCCTTCTCGCGGAGCAGCTTCTTGTCGCGCGCGTAACGGTTCACCAGACCCGTCAGAGCCGCGCGGAAGCCCTCCTCGTGCGTACCGCCCTCGTGCGTGTGGATCGTGTTCGCGAAGGAGTAGACCCCCTCCGTGTACTGCGAGTTCCACTGCATCGCGATCTCGACCGAGAGCATGCGCTCCTTGTCCTCGGCCTCGACGTCGATGACGGTCGGGTGGATCAGCTCGCCCTTGCGCGAGTTGAGGTACTTCACGAAGTCGACGATGCCGCCCTCGTAGTGGTACTTGACCGTGCGCGCCTGCGGCTCGGTCGCGTCCGCTTCCGGGTCGTCCGCGCCCGCCGTGGCCTTCGCCGACTCGCGCTCGTCGGTCAGCGTCAGGGTCAGGCCCTTGTTGAGGAAGGCCATCTCCTGGAAGCGCCGCGACAGCGTCTCGAAGGAGTACTCGGTGGTCTCGAAGATGTCGCCGTCGGCCCAGAACGTCACCGACGTGCCGTGCTCGTCGGTCTCCTCGTTCTTGGCCAGCGGGGCCGTCGGCACGCCCAGCTTGTAGTCCTGGGTCCAGCGGTGGCCGTCCGTCTTGACCTCGACCGCGACCTTGGTCGACAGGGCGTTCACGACGGACACACCGACGCCGTGCAGACCGCCGGAGACGGCGTAGCCGCCGCCGCCGAACTTGCCGCCCGCGTGCAGGACGGTCAGCACGACCTCGACGGCCGGCTTCCCCTCGGACGGCACGATGCCGACCGGGATACCGCGGCCGTTGTCGACCACGCGCACCCCGCCGTCGGCGAGGATCGTGACGTCAATGGTGTCCGCGTGCCCGGCCAGCGCTTCGTCGACCGAGTTGTCGACGACCTCGTAGACGAGGTGGTGCAGACCACGCTCACCCGTCGAGCCGATGTACATACCCGGCCGCTTGCGGACCGCGTCCAGGCCCTCGAGGACCTGGATCGCACTGGCGTCGTAATTCTTCTCGTTGGAGTCGCCGGAATCGGCCACGAAGCGCCCTTTCTGGCACAGCGCAGCCCGTACTCCGGACCAGCATGTGCGCCGGGGGAGCGGCCGCGTCGATCTGCGTTGTCTGCGTTTGTCGCTGTCACCCCGCGAACGGGCGGGATTGTCTCCAGTCTACCGGTACCACTGACATGAATGGGGGTTTGCCGGTACCTGAGTCCGCATGTGCCGCCCTGAACCTCCTCTCTCCGACTCCCCATATTCGGGGTGGGGCTCCAAGAGGCTCACGCGGGCATCCAGCGCTTCGGCCTGTCAACCCGCGGCTACCGTGAGGGACACCGCACCCGGCGGGGCCGGTCCCGGGGGCGCGCGGGCGGGGCGCGGGCACGGGAAGAGGGGGCCCGCGCGGGGCGGAAAGGGCCGGAAACCGCCTGGGGGCCGGCCCTCGCGGGCGGCGTCCGGCCCGGTACCGGGCCGGGGCCGCCCGGACCCGGGGTACGGGGCCGGGGGCCGGGGGCAGGCGGTACGGGCCCGCGGGACCGGGCCGGGGCAGCGGTCGTACGGACCCGCCCGCTCGGGGGCTGGGCGGTCAGCCCCAGGTGTCCCCGGGCCCGCTGCTGCCGGGGGCGCGCCAGGGGCCGTGCCGCTTGGGCCGGCCGCCGGGACCCTGGACCTTGATCAGTCGGACCGTGCCCTGGCCCAGGTCCGCGTTGAGCCGCGCCACCAGCTGCGGGGCCAGCAGCTTCAGCTGTGCGGCCCAGGCCGAGGAGTCGCACCGTACGAGGAGCTCACGGTCCTCGTAGCGCTCCGGTTCACAGTGCGCGGCGATCTCCGGGCCGACGATCTCCGCCCAGCGCTCCATCACCCCGGCCACCGCGATCGGCATCTCCCAGCCGCGTTCCGTCCGCAGCCGGTCCAGGGCCGCCATCAGCGGCATCGGATCCCGGCCGTCGGCACGGGCGCCGGAGCGCAGGCCCGGCTGCTGGTGACGTTTGCGCCCGCTCACCGCGTTCCCGCGGGCGCGGGCCTGCTCCCGCGCGGCGGCCAGCGCCTGCCGCGCCAGGTCCACCCCGGACGGTTCCGGGGTCCTGGGCTTGTCCTGCCCGGCCTCGCCCGCGCTCACAGCCGGGTCACCTCGCCGCCGGAGACCGCGAACCGGGTGCCGGTCAGCACCCCCGGAACATCGTCGTCCACCGCCGCCGTCACCAGGACCTGCTCGCCCGGGGCCACCAGTTCCGCGAGCCGCTCCCGGCGGCGCGCGTCGAGCTCCGCGAAGACGTCGTCCAGGATCAGCACCGGCTCCGTCCCCTCCGAGCGCAGCAGCTCGTACGAGGCCAGGCGCAGCGCCAGTGCGTACGACCAGGATTCGCCGTGGCTGGCGTACCCCTTCGCGGGCAGTTCGCCCAGGCGCAGCAGGACGTCGTCGCGGTGCGGTCCGACGAGGGTGACGCCGCGTTCGATCTCCTGCTTGCGCACCTCGGACAGGGCCGCCAGCAGGACCTCGTAGAGCGCCTCGCGGGTGCGCGCCTCACCGCTGTCGACCGGTTCGCCGGCCGAGGACCGGTAGGCGAGCCCGAGCGGGCCGCCGCCGGGTGCGAGCTGCTCGTAGGCCTTGTCGGCGAGCGGCAGCAGGGTCGCGATCAGGTCGAGGCGCTGTGCGAGGAGTTCGGCGCCCGCGCGGGCCAGGTGCTGGTCCCACACGTCGAGGGTGGAGAGGTCCATGGAGCGGCCTCCGTGCCGACGGGCCATCGCCGCCGACTTCAGCAGGGTGTTGCGCTGCTTGAGGACGCGTTCGTAGTCGGAGCGGACGGCCGCCATGCGCGGGGAGCGGGCGGTGACGAGCTCGTCCAGGAAGCGGCGCCGCTCCCCCGGGTCGCCCTTGACCAGCGCCAGGTCCTCGGGGGCGAACAGCACGGTGCGCACGATCCCCAGGACGTCCCGCGGCCTGACCTGCGAGGACCGGTTGATGCGGGCCCGGTTGGCGCGGCCCGGGTTGAGTTCCAGCTCCACGAGCTGCTGGCGTTCGCCCTGGGTGACGGCGGCCCGGACGACGGCCCGGTCCGCGCCCATCCGGACGAGCGGGGCGTCCGAGGAGACCCGGTGGCTGCCCAGGGTCGCCAGGTAGCCGATGGCCTCGACGAGGTTCGTCTTGCCCTGGCCGTTGGGGCCCACGAAAGCGGTGACGCCCGGGGCGAGGGGAACCTCGGCCCGGGCGTACGAGCGGAAGTCGGCCAACGAGAGATGCGAAACGTGCATACGGCGCCGACCTCCCCCGGCTTCCTGCTGCTTGCTCTGTGGTGCTGTCGTGCTGTGGTGCTGTCGTTCCGTGGGGCGGTGTCGCCCCGTGGAACTACTTCTTCTCGACCGCGTGGCCGCCGAACTGGTTGCGCAGCGCCGCGATCATCTTCATCTGCGGGGAGTCGTCCTGGCGCGAGGCGAAGCGGGCGAACAGCGAGGCAGTGATCGCCGGCAGCGGCACCGCGTTGTCGATCGCGGCCTCGACGGTCCAGCGGCCCTCGCCGGAGTCCTGCGCGAAGCCGCGCAGCTGCTCCAGGTGCTCGTCCTCGTCCAGCGCGTTCACGGCGAGGTCCAGCAGCCAGGAACGGATGACCGTCCCCTCCTGCCAGGAGCGGAACACCTCGCGGACGTCGGTGACCGAGTCCACCTTCTCCAGGAGCTCCCAGCCCTCGGCGTAGGCCTGCATCATGGCGTACTCGATGCCGTTGTGGACCATCTTCGCGAAGTGGCCCGCGCCGACCTTGCCGGCGTGTACGGCGCCGAAGTCGCCCTCGGGCTTGAGGGCGTCGAAGATCGGCTGGACCGTCGCGACGTGCTTCTCGTCGCCGCCGTACATGAGCGCGTAGCCGTTCTCCAGGCCCCAGACGCCGCCGGAGACACCGCAGTCGACGAAGCCGATGCCCTTGGCCTTCAGCTCCTCGGCGTGCTTCTCGTCGTCGGTCCAGCGCGAGTTGCCGCCGTCGACGACGATGTCGCCGGGCGAGAGCAGCTCCGCGAGCTCGTCGACGGTGGACTGCGTGGCCGCACCGGCGGGGACCATCACCCACACCACGCGGGGGGACTGCAGGCTGTCCACAAGTTCCCGCAGGCTGTGGACATCCGCGAGGTCCGGGTTGCGGTCGTATCCGATGACGGTGTGGCCTGCGCGGCGGATGCGCTCGCGCATGTTGCCGCCCATCTTGCCGAGACCGACGAGACCGAGCTCCATCAGGTGCTTCCTTACGCGTTGTGGCCGTCTTTGGCTGTGCCGGGGCTCCCCGGGTTCGGGGGTCGCCCACCGGATCCGAGCCTACGCCGGGCCGTGGTGCGGGGCCCGCTTCGAACGGCGTCGGGCCCGGTCCCGCAGGCTGCGAGACCGGGCCCGACGTCGGTGTGCGGGGGGTGTCAGCCGGACAGCCGCACCGGCATGATCAGGTACTTGTAGGCCTCGTCGGCCTCCGCGTCGACCGCCGGACGGCCGCTGAGCAGCGCGGGCTTGGTGGACGTGGTGAAGCTGAGCTGGGCCGCGGGCGAGTCGATCGCGCTGAGGCCGTCGAGCAGGAAGGTCGGGTTGAAGGCGATGGAGATGTCGTCGCCCTCCAGCTTCGCGTCGACGCGTTCCACAGCCTGTGCATCGTCGCTGGAGCCGGCCTCCAGGATGAGGACGCCCTGCTCGAAGCTGAGCCGGACCGGCGTGTTGCGCTCGGCGACCAGGGCGACGCGCTTGACGGCCTCGACGAAGGGCGCGGTCTCGATCACGGCGATGGAGTTGAACTCCGTCGGGAAGAGGGTGCGGTACTTCGGCAGGTCGCCTTCGAGCAGGCGGGTGGTGGTGCGGCGGCCCGCGCCCTCGAAGCCGATGAGGCCCTCGCCCTGGCCGGAGCCGGAGAGCGCCAGGGTGACGGTGTCGCCGCTGGTCAGGGACTTGGCGGTGTCCAGGAGGGTCTTGGCGGGCACCAGGGCCACGGCCGAGGCGTCCGGGTTCTCCGGCTTCCACAGGAACTCGCGGACCGCGAAGCGGTAGCGGTCGGTGGAGGCCAGGGTGACGCGGTCGCCCTCGATCTCGATGCGGACACCGGTCAGGACGGGCAGCGTGTCGTCGCGGCCGGCGGCGATGGCGACCTGGGCGGCGGCGGAGGCGAAGACCTCACCGGGCACGGTGCCGGTCGCGGTCGGCATCTGGGGAAGCGCCGGGTATTCCTCCACAGGCAGGGTGTGGAGTGTGAACCGGGAGGAGCCGCAGACCACGGTCGCCCGTACACCGTCTGTGGAAATCTCCACCGGGCGGTTGGGGAGGGCGCGGCAGATGTCGGCGAGGAGCCGGCCGGAGACGAGGACGGTGCCGTCCTCCTCGACGTCCGCCTCGACGGAGACGCGGGCCGAGACCTCGTAGTCGAAGCCGGAGAGGGACAGGGTGCCCTCTTCGGCCTTCAGCAGCAGGCCCGCGAGCACGGGCACCGGCGGCCGGGCCGGGAGGCTGCGTGCAGCCCAGGCCACCGCCTCCGCGAGTACGTCGCGTTCCACCCGGATCTTCACCGGAAACCGCCTCCTGCTGTTGCTCGCTCGTCTGCCGGCCTTCGTCGTCGGCTCGTCGATGCCTCGACCGTTGCCGGGGACCAGTCTGACGTACGGCGCCGACAGTCGTCGCGGCTGGCGGTCAAGTCGGGAGCGAGGTGTCGGAGCGGCCGGTCGACGAGTTGTGCACAGGACCTGCTTGAAAACCGAAACCGGCCTAACTCTCCATGGGGGTAGTAGTAGGGCCTGTGGAAACGGTGGATAAGCCCGTTTTCCCAGGTCAGCCCGCGTTTTTTATCCCCACACCCTGTGGGTGGCACCGGTGGACAACACGGTGTCTCTGTGGAGAACGAAAACTTCTGCACAGGCCGTCCCCAGGGGACCCGTACTACTCCACAGCTGTGTCCCCAGCTTTTCCCCAGCGGTCCACACACCAAACGTCGACATCCGTGTGACGGCTTTCACTCGGGACGGTGACCGGGGGTGCCTCGTTGCCGAACAGTGGACAACGGTGTGGAGAACCCCCCGCGTCCTGTGCACAGGACGCGGGAACCTGTGGGTCTCCGGTGGACAGAGGAGTGGATGAGCCTGTGGACGAATTTTCTGTCCACAGGCTGTGGATGGCCCTTGCTCACAATTCCACAGGCGCCTGACCTGGCCTGATGAGCCCTCAACCAGCACTCCTGTGGACGGATTGTGGGCGACGGAAACTGTCCTCAGGCTGTGGATGGAAGAAAGTTGGGGAATCTGTGGATGACTTGCTCCCTGGGGGGCGTATTCGAACAAGTCGGGGGCGCACAGACGAAGAAGGGCGCCCCCGGTTCAATCCGGGAGCGCCCTGTCTGGGGGTTTGCCCGGGGTCGCGGAGTCCCCTGACGCCGCTGCCGGGGGCCGGCGTCAGCCGTTCTTGATGCGGTTGGTGAGCTCCGTGACCTGGTTGTAGATGGAGCGCCGTTCGGCCATGAGAGCGCGGATCTTGCGGTCGGCGTGCATGACGGTGGTGTGGTCGCGGCCGCCGAACTGGGCCCCGATCTTGGGCAGCGACAGGTCCGTGAGCTCCCGGCACAGGTACATGGCGATCTGCCGGGCGGTGACCAGGACGCGGCTGCGCGAGGAGCCGCACAGGTCGTCCACGGTGAGCCCGAAGTAGTCCGCGGTGGCCGCCATGATGTCGGAGGCGGTGATCTCGGGCGCGCTGTCCTCGCCACCCGGGATCAGGTTCTTGAGGACGTCCTCCGCCAGGCCCAGGTCGACCGGCTGCCGGTTGAGGCTCGCGAAGGCGGTCACCCGGATCAGCGCCCCCTCCAGCTCGCGAATGTTGCGCGAGATGCGGGAGGCGATGAACTCCAGTACCTCCGGCGGGGCGTTGAGCTGCTCCTGGACGGCCTTCTTGCGCAGGATCGCGATACGGGTCTCCAGCTCGGGCGGCTGGACGTCGGTGATCAGACCCCACTCGAAGCGGTTGCGGAGCCGGTCCTCCAGGGTGACGAGCTGCTTGGGCGGCCGGTCGGAGGACAGCACGATCTGCTTGTTGGCGTTGTGGAGCGTATTGAAGGTGTGGAAGAACTCCTCCTGCGTCGACTCCTTGCTCGCGAGGAACTGGATGTCGTCGACCAGCAGGATGTCCATCTCGCGGTAGCGCTTGCGGAAGGCGTCGCCCTTGCCGTCGCGGATGGAGTTGATGAACTCGTTGGTGAACTCCTCCGAGCTCACGTACCGCACCCGCGTACCGGGGTAGAGGCTGCGCGCGTAGTGCCCGATGGCGTGCAGCAGGTGCGTCTTGCCGAGGCCCGACTCCCCGTAGATGAAGAGGGGGTTGTACGCCTTCGCCGGCGCCTCGGCGACGGCCACCGCGGCCGCGTGCGCGAAGCGGTTGGAGGCGCCGATGACGAAGGTGTCGAAGAGGTACTTGGGGTTCAGCCGGGCGGTCGGCTCCAGCGGGCCCGAGGTGGAACCGCCGGACGGGGCCGGCGGGGGCGCGGGCCGGCCGGGGGCCGGGCGCGGGGCGGGCTGCTCGTACTGCTGCTGCTCGTACTTCTGTTGTTCGTACTTCTGCTGTTCGTACTTCTGGGATTCGTACGGGGACTGCTCGTACTGCTGCGGTTCGTAGGAACCCTGGTCGTAGGAGTTCTGCTCGTAGCCCCCGGGCTCCTGCTGCTGGAGGTAGCCGGGCTGCGGGGAGGCGTAGGGATCGCGCTCGGGGAAGCCGCCCAGGCGCGGCTGCTGCCAGCCGTAGTCGTCCTGCTGGCCGCCGCGCGGCCAGGCGCCGGGCTCGGGGCGCTGCTGCTGGTACTCCGGGTAGGCCGGGCGGGCGGTGGGGAGCTGGTCCTCGCCGCCGGGGCCGGTGTGGCCGCCGGGGCGCTGGCCGCCGTACGGCTCGTAGCCCTCGCGCTGCCCCGGGGCCGACGGCGCAGGGGGCGCGGGCTCACCGGCGGAGTCGTCCACCGTGATCGCGATCCGGATGGGCCGGCCGCACTCACGGCTGAGGGCATCGCTGATGAGCGGGGCCAGGCGGCCTTCGAGAACCCGCTTGCCCCATTCGTTGGGGACGGCGAGCAGGGCGGTGTCGGCCACGAGGGCCAGTGGCTGGCATCGTTCCACCCACTGCTTGTCCTTGGGCTCGATGCCCTGCTGACCCTCCCCGAGCAGTTTCTCGAGCACGCGTGGCCACACTGCGGCAAGATCGGCAGGTACGTCAGCCACAGAGCACGCTCTCTCACAGGTCCCGGTCCCACGAATGTGTGGTTCTTTGGGACGGTCGGGACAAAAATCCGGGATCAGGCAACGGTAGTCAGGCCGGTGGGTAGGGTTCAAGTCGTTGTCCACAGCCTGTGCACAGTGTGAGGCAGGGCGGGCTCGGTTTGACCGGATGGCGTAGCCGCGCGTACCGTAACGAGGTCGAGTTGTCGATGGCTGCTGCCGCCTGCCTACCGATGGGCGAAGATCACTGGTTGTGATCGTTTAGCGGTGTCCACTCGGGCGAACACGCGAGTTCCTCGTGGGCGCACGGTGACAGCCAGGCGATGTAACGCCACACACGATTCATTCTCTGGAGCCCCCGAGTGAGCAAGCGCACCTTCCAGCCGAACAACCGCCGTCGTGCCAAGACCCACGGCTTCCGTCTCCGGATGCGTACCCGTGCCGGTCGCGCGATCCTCGCGAACCGTCGCAGCAAGGGCCGCGCCGCCCTCTCCGCGTAACAACACGCAGGTCGTGACGTTGTGCTGTCTCCCGAAAATCGGCTGAGGCGGCGTGAAGACTTCGCGAGCGCGGTACGACGGGGTCGGCGGGCAGGACGCCCGCTCCTCGTCGTCCACCTACGTACCAGCGGTGCAACGGACCCGCACGAGCCGGGGGAGATCGATCCCTCGCCGCGTGCGGGTTTCGTCGTCAGCAAGGCCGTCGGCATAGCTGTCGTCCGCAACCGGGTCAAGCGTCGCCTGCGTCACCTCGTCCGCGACCGGCTGGCCCAGTTGCCCGCAGGTAGCCTGGTGGTGGTGCGGGCCCTGCCCGGAGCGGGTGATGCCGGCGTCGACGAGCTGGCTCGTGACCTGGATGCCGCCTTGGCGCGGCTACTGGGAGGCGTCGCTCGATGAAGTACCCGCTGCTCGCCTTGATCAAGCTGTACCAGTGGACGATCAGTCCGCTGCTCGGGCCGGTGTGCCGCTATTACCCGTCGTGCTCGCACTACGGGTTCACGGCCATCGACCGGCATGGTGCGGTGAAGGGGACGGTTCTGACCGCCTGGCGGATCCTGCGGTGCAATCCGTGGTCCCCGGGTGGTGTGGATCATGTCCCACCCCGGAAACGCCCGCGTTGGCACGAGCAGCTGCGCAGTGCGTTGCGTAGATCTCGCAATGCTCAAGGAGCCTGATTAGTGGACACGATTGCCAGTCTGTTCAGCTTTATCACCACCCCCGTGTCATGGGTCATCGTCCAGTTCCATTCGCTGTACGGGGCGATCTTCGGCCCGGACACCGGATGGGCCTGGGGCCTGTCCATCGTGTCCCTGGTGGTACTGATCCGTATCTGCCTGATCCCGCTCTTCGTGAAGCAGATCAAGGCGACGCGGGGCATGCAGGCGCTCCAGCCGAAGATGAAGGCGATCCAGGAGCGCTACAAGAACGACAAGCAGCGTCAGTCCGAAGAGATGATGAAGCTGTACAAGGAGACGGGTACCAACCCGCTCTCCTCGTGCCTTCCCATCCTGGCGCAGTCCCCGTTCTTCTTCGCGCTGTACCACGTGCTTTCGGCCATCGCCAACGGCCAGACCATCGGCGTGATCAACCAGTCGCTGCTGGAGAGCGCCCGCCAGGCGCACATCTTCGGCGCCCCGCTGGCCGCGAAGTTCACGGACAGCGCTGAGAAGGCCGCCTCGCTGGGCGCCTCGATCACCGACGTGCGCATCGTGACCGCCGTCATGATCGTTCTGATGTCGCTGTCGCAGTTCTACACCCAGCGCCAGCTGATGGCGAAGAACGTCGACCTCTCGGTCAAGACGCCGTTCATGCAGCAGCAGAAGATGCTGATGTACATCTTCCCGCTGATCTTCGCGGTGATGGGCATCAACTTCCCCGTCGGTGTCCTCGTCTACTGGCTGACCACGAACGTGTGGACCATGGGTCAGCAGATGTACGTGATCAACCAGAACCCGACGCCGGGCAGCAAGGCGCAGGACGAGTACCTGACCCGTCTCCTGAAGCACGTCTCCGCCCACGGGGACGTCAAGGGCCGGGGCAAGAAGAAGATCGTCGCGGCGATCGTGGCCAAGGGTCCGGACCGCAACGACAACGAGCGCAAGTTCATCACCGCGCTGACGAAGCAGGGCATGGCCGCGCAGGCGGACGGCTCCGTGATGAAGAGTTCTGAAGCCACCGCCGATGCGGACGCTGCGAGCGGCGGTGTCGCGACCAAGCGGCAGCAGCCCAAGCGGCAGACGAAGTCGAAGCGACAGACGCCCCCCAGCAAGCCCTCCAAGAAGTAAGAAGGAGTCCCTCCCGTGACGGAAGGCACCACCACCGCCGCCGCTGAGAGTGGCGACACCCTGACCCGCCTGGAGCAGGAGGGTGAGATCGCGGCCGACTACCTTGAGGGTCTGCTGGACATCGCGGACCTGGACGGCGACATCGACATGGACGTCGAGGCCGACCGTGCCGCGGTGTCGATCGTGAGCGACTCCGCCAGCCGCGACCTGCAGAAGCTCGTGGGCCGCGACGGTGAGGTCCTGGAGGCTCTCCAGGAGCTGACCCGCCTCGCCGTGCACCGCGAGACCGGGGACCGTAGCCGGCTGATGCTGGACATCGCTGGTTTCCGGGCCAAGAAGCGCGAGGAGCTCGCGGCGCTGGGTGCCAAGGCCGCCGAAGACGTGAAGTCCTCGGGCGAGCCGCTGAAGCTGGCTCCGATGACCCCCTTCGAGCGCAAGGTCGTCCACGATGCCGTGGCGGCCGCCGGTCTCAAGAGCGAGTCCGAGGGCGAGGAGCCGCAGCGCTTCGTCGTTGTGCTCCCGGCCTGACCGGAACGTTGTGTGTCGGCCCCGTCTGTGTCGCAGGCGGGGCCGATGTTTGTAAGCCTGACATGTGAACGGCACGGTATTGGCGTGAGCGGTTCTGTACGGAAGGACGGTCCCCGTGACGGAGGCAGCTGAGCTTCCCCAGGCGCCCGAAGAGGCGCGCGCGGTGTTCGGTGAGTTTTTCCCGGAAGCTGTGCGGTATGCGGAGCTGCTGGCGGATGCGGGGGTCCAGCGCGGTCTGATCGGGCCGCGTGAGGTTCCCCGCCTGTGGGAGCGGCACCTGCTGAACTGTGCGGTGCTCTCCGAGGTGGTGCCCCAGGGCGTCACCGTTTGCGACGTGGGTTCCGGGGCGGGTCTGCCCGGCATCCCGCTCGCACTGGTCCGGCGGGACCTGAAGATCACCCTGCTGGAGCCCCTGCTGCGCCGCACGAACTTCCTCCAGGAAGCCGTGGAGCTGCTGGGTCTGGACCACGTCACCGTGGTGCGCGGCCGGGCCGAAGAGGTACTCGGCAAGGTTCAGCCGGTGCACGTGGTCACGGCCCGTGCCGTGGCCCCGCTCGACCGGCTGGCCGGCTGGGGCGTTCCCCTGCTGCGTCCGTACGGGGAGATGCTGGCGCTCAAGGGCGACACTGCGGAGGAGGAGCTGGTGGCGGCGAGGGTCGCGCTCAGCAAGCTCGGTGTGGTGAAGACCTCGGTGCTGCAGGTGGGAGAGGGCGTCGTCGACCCCCTGTCCACGGTGGTCCGGGTGGAGGTCGGAGAAAGCCCCGGTGGGGTGAGGTTCGCGGCCAAGCGGGCTAAGGCCGCCCGCGTGGGGCGGGTACGCCGACGCCGTTGATCTTGTCCCTTTCGGGCTGTTGGGCCCTATAGGTCTGGATTTCGGAGTGTCGTAGCGGCCTGAAGACTCCGTCCGGGCATCGTGTTTCACGTGAAACATCGCTCTCTGCTGCACGGAATCATCAGCCGCGGCCGTGCTGCTGCGGCCCCCCGCCCCCGCAAGGGCGCGGGGGGTACGGAGTTGTCCACAACGGTGGATTCATCCACAGGAGTACGGGCCCCGCTGGTTCGCGACCCCGGTGACATGGCAGGCTCTGTTCATCGCGAGCCCACTGCCGAGGAGAGTGACACCGTGCGGTCCGACGCCAACCTTGCGGGGCCGATGGCCGATCCGGTCCCCGGTCCCCGCTCTGAATCGCCGGGCGAGGATGTTTCACGTGAAACATCCCCGGCTACTGCCGGGGTGGGCCACCTGCCTCCGCCCCTCGTCGACAACGACGACCACGAGGACACCCCCGTCGAACGGGCCGCCCAGCTCGCGGTCGACACGATCGGCCGGACCGGCGCCGCTCTGCCGCGGCCCGCGCAGACCCGGATCATGGTGGTGGCCAACCAGAAGGGCGGCGTGGGCAAGACCACGACGACCGTGAACCTGGCGGCCTCGCTGGCCCTGCACGGTGCCAGGGTCCTGGTGATCGACCTCGACCCGCAGGGCAACGCCTCGACGGCCCTGGGTATCGACCATCACGCGGAAGTGCCCTCCATCTACGACGTGCTCGTGGACAGTCGGCCCCTCCTGGAGGTCGTCCAGCCCGTGGTGGACGTGGAAGGGCTGTTCTGCGCCCCGGCCACGATCGACCTGGCCGGAGCGGAGATCGAGCTGGTGTCCCTGGTGGCCCGCGAAAGCCGCCTCCAGCGGGCCATCCAGGCCTACGAGCAGCCGCTCGACTACATCCTGATCGACTGCCCGCCCTCCCTGGGCCTGCTGACCGTGAACGCCATGGTCGCGGGCGCGGAGGTACTGATCCCGATCCAGTGCGAGTACTACGCACTGGAGGGGCTGGGACAGCTGCTGCGCAACGTCGACCTGGTGCGGGCCCATCTCAACCCGAACCTGCACGTCTCGACGATCCTGCTGACGATGTACGACGGCCGGACGCGGCTCGCTTCCCAGGTGGCTGAGGAGGTGCGCACCCACTTCGGCAAGGAGGTGCTGCGCACCAGCATCCCGAGGTCGGTGCGCATCTCGGAGGCGCCGAGCTACGGGCAGACGGTCCTCACGTACGACCCGGGCTCCAGCGGTGCCCTCTCCTATCTGGAGGCGGCGCGGGAGATGGCCCTACGGGGAGCCGGAATCCATTACGACGCCCAGGACGCCCATCTGGGCGCGGGCATGAACAGCACGCAGAGCATGGCGGAGGGGATCCAGTGAGTGAGCGACGTAGGGGTCTGGGACGGGGGCTCGGCGCGCTGATTCCGGCGGCTCCCCAGGAAGCGACGCCCATGGCCGGGGCCGGCTCGACGTCCCCGTCGGCGGTACCGACGCTGGCGTCCGAGCGGGGCATCGCCGCGGCGAAGCTCGCCGTGCTGGCGCAGGAGGCGGCACCCTCAGCGGTCGCCGCCGATGTTTCACGTGAAACATCGGCGGCCGGGGTGCCGGAGCAGGCGAAGGCGGAGGTCGCCCCGGCGGCAGGTGCGACGTTCGCGGAGCTTCCGCTGGACACCATCAAGCCGAACCCGCGTCAGCCGCGTGAGGTCTTCGACGAGGACGCTCTGGCGGAGCTGGTGACCTCCATCCAGGAGGTGGGTCTGCTCCAGCCGGTGGTCGTACGGCAGACGGCCCAGGGCCGGTACGAACTGATCATGGGTGAACGGCGCTGGCGTGCCTGTCGTGAGGCGGGACTGGAGCGGATCCCCGCGATCATCCGGGCCACGGACGATGACAAGCTGCTGCTGGACGCGCTCCTGGAGAACCTCCACCGGGCACAGCTGAACCCCCTGGAGGAGGCGGCCGCGTACGACCAGCTGCTCCAGGACTTCAAGTGCACGCACGACCAGCTGGCGGACCGGATCGGACGTTCGCGCCCTCAGGTCTCGAACACCCTGCGTCTGCTGAGGCTTTCCGCACCGGTTCAGCGCCGGGTGGCTGCCGGGGTGCTGTCGGCGGGGCACGCACGGGCGCTGCTGTCGGTGGAGGACTCCGAGCAGCAGGACCGCCTGGCGCACCGGATCGTCGCCGAGGGCCTGTCGGTGCGTGCGGTCGAGGAGATCGTGACGCTGATGGGCTCCGAGCCGGCGAGCACGGTGAAGCCGAAGGGCCCGCGCGCAGGAGGCCGGGTCGCCCCGGCCCTCAGTGAGCTGGCGACCCGCCTCTCGGACCGGTTCGAAACCCGGGTGAAGGTGGACCTGGGGCAGAAGAAGGGCAAGATCACCGTCGAGTTCGCTTCGATGGAGGATCTGGAGCGGATCCTGGGCACGCTGGCACCGGGCGAGGGCCGGGTACTGGAGCAGGGCCTTTCCGGGGAGTAGTCCGTCCGTCTCTGCACCCTGCTCCTTCGGGCGATGTCCACACTCGAAGAAGCAGGGTGCAGTGGTTACGATGCCGTCATGGGTCGTCGGTTGGTACCGCTCACGCTCGACAACCTCCAGGACCTTCCCCGGCGTTGCCGGAGCTGCGTGTTCTGGGAGCTGGATCCCGTCAGCGGGGAAGCCGCCGTGAAGGCGGGCACCCCAGAGCTGGAGAAGGAGGGGTGGATCTCCGCCGTCCTGCTGGACTGGGGGTCCTGCGGCCGGGTGGTCTATGTGGACGAGGTCCCGGTGGGCTTCGTGCTCTACGCACCGCCGGCCTATGTGCCGCGTGCCGCCTCGTTCCCGACCAGCCCGGTGTCCTCGGACGCGGTCCAGCTGATCACGGCGTGGATCATGCCCGGATACCAGGGCCAGGGCCTGGGGCGGGTGATGGTCCAGACGGTCGCCAAGGACCTGCTGAGGCGGGGGTTCAAGGCCATCGAGGCTTTCGGTGACGCGCACTGGGAGAGGCCCGCGTGTCTACTGCCGGCCGATCACCTGCTGGCGGTGGGCTTCAAGACGGTCCGTCCCCATCCGGCCCATCCCCGGTTGCGGTTGGAGCTGCGCACGACGCTGTCGTGGAAGGAAGACGTGGAACTGGCCCTGGACCGACTGCTCGGCGGCGCTCGGGCGCGGAAGGAACCGGTGCTGCGTCCGCTGTGAGCGGGAGCGGAGGGGCGGGACGGCTCCGGATACGTGAAACGGGGCCGCCCCTGGAGGGGCGGCCCCGTTTCACGTGAAACACGGCGCGGGTCAGACGCTCTTGACCGTGACGAAGTCGGAGAGGTCGCGCAGGATCGCGGCCTTCGGCTTGGCGCCGACGATGGTCTTGACGACCTCGCCGCCCTGGTAGACGTTCAGGGTCGGGATGGACATGACGCCGTAGCGGGCGGCCGTCCCCGGGTTCTGGTCGATGTTGAGCTTGACGATCTCGATCTCGTCGCCGTACTCGGCCGCGATGGCTTCCAGGGACGGCGCGATCTGGCGGCACGGGCCGCACCACTCGGCCCAGAAGTCCACGAGTACGGGCTTGCCGCTGGCCAGGACCTCAGCGTCGAAGTCGGCGTCGGTCACGGTCTTGAGAGCCACAACGGCCTCCTCTTGATACGGGGTGTGGGGTGTGGGGATGAAGCGGGGGTCAGACGGTCGCGGTCGCGTGCTCGGCGTCCGCGAGGGCGGCGAGGAACCGCTCGGCGTCGAGAGCGGCGGAGCAGCCGGTGCCGGCCGCCGTGATCGCCTGACGGTAGGTGTGGTCCACGACGTCGCCGGCGCCGAAGACACCGGTGATGTTGGTACGCGTGGAGGGCGCGTCCACCTTGAGGTAGCCCTCGTCGTCCAGGTCGAGCTGGCCGGTGAAGAGCTCGGTGCGCGGGTCGTGGCCGACGGCGATGAAGAGGCCGGTCACGGGCAGCTCGGAGGTCTCACCGGTCTTGGTGTTCCGCAGGGTCAGGCCGGAGAGCTTCTGCTCGCCGTGGATCTCGGCGACTTCGCTGTCCCAGGCGAACGAGATCTTCGGGTCGGCGAAGGCGCGGTCCTGCATGGCCTTGGAGGCACGCAGGCTGTCGCGGCGGTGGACGATGGTGACCGACTTCGCGAAGCGCGAGAGGAAGGTCGCCTCCTCCATCGCGGTGTCGCCGCCGCCGACCACGGCGATGTCCTGGTCCTTGAAGAAGAACCCGTCGCAGGTGGCGCACCAGGAGACACCGCGGCCCGAAAGGGTGTCCTCGTTGGGCAGACCGAGCTTGCGGTGCTGGGAACCGGTGGTGACGATGACGGCCTTGGCGCGGTGCACCGTGCCGGCGGTGTCGGTGACGGTCTTGATCTCACCGGTGAGGTCCACGGAGACGATGTCGTCCGGAACGAGCTCGGCACCGAAGCGCTCCGCCTGGCCGCGCATGTTGTCCATGAGGTCCGGGCCCATGATCCCGTCCTGGAAGCCGGGGAAGTTCTCGACCTCGGTGGTGTTCATCAGCGCGCCACCGGCGGTGACGGCGCCTTCGAAGACCAGCGGGTTGAGCGAAGCGCGTGCGGTGTACAGGGCGGCCGTGTAACCGGCCGGCCCGGAGCCGATGATGATCACGTTTCGTACGTCGCTCACGGGTTCTTTCCTCGTCTCTGCGGACTTCTGGGTGCCTACCGGGGGCCGGTGCGGACTCTCACCCCACCCAACGGATCCTACGGCGCGAGCATTCCCCTCAGATCCGCCTCCGGCCGCGAACGTGCCCGGTTCGGCTCCCGAATCCATCAGCTCCGGGGATAGGTGCTGGTCAGAAGGGGCTTTTCGGGGGCCTGCGCCGGATCGTCGGCGCAGCCCGCGGGCACGAGGTAGGCGTCCGCCAGAGACGGGTCATCCGGATGCGGAAGCACGAGGAGGTAGACGGGCGTGCCCTGGTAGCTGCCGCGCTCGGAGGCGAGCGGGACTTCGGTGCGGCCGGTGGACCGCTGGACGCACGGCGGGACCGACACGGGCCCCGGTGATGCCTGCCGGTCGGAGGGGGCCTGTTCCGGGGAGGTGGTGTCCAGGCCCATGGTCTTGTTGGACTGCCCCTCGGCCGCCGTGGCGAGGAGCCTCTGGACGTTCCCACGGAGCCCCTGAGCGGTGTATCCGTCGGTGTCCGCGGACCGGGCGGCGGCGCTGGCCGTGGCGTGGGTGGCGTTGTCGTGGGAGCCGGTGCCGGTGAGGCCGCCGAAGAGATAGATGCCGAGTACGCAGGCGGCCGCCCCCGTCAGGCCCGCGAGGACGGCGATCCGGCGGCGTGCGCGGCGCCGGCCGGGACCGGTTGGGCCGGACGGGTGACCGGAGGGCCGCAGGGCCCCGGTCCGGCCGGACGCGGGTGCCGGTGTTTCACGTGAAACATCGCCACGGGCGTCCGTATCGGCCTCAGCCCCGTCTTCGACATCGGCTCGGGGTTCGGGGGCGGATGCGGGAGTGGCGGCGCGAGAAGCCGTGGCATCCAGGAGAGCCTCGGCCGCCAGCGCGGCGTCGATGCGTCCGGCGACGGCGGAAGGCATCCGGGGCGGCCCCGGGAGGGTGCCGAGGAGGGACCGGATCTCGTCGAGGGAGGCACGGACGTCGGCGCACAGGGAGCAGTCATCGAGGTGCCGGCGCACTTCGGCGGTCCGGGACGGGGAGAGCAGCCCTTCGGTCAGGTCGGAGATCTCGGAGACCTCCGGGTGCCGGATCGTGCCGGCAGTGCCGGTCGTCGGGGTCACGGTCGTCCACCTCCGCCCTTCACAACGTCTGGGTCCGGATCCCTCGGCCCGGAATCCCTGGAGTCTGCCGCAGGTGGGACGGGTGTCCCCGGCGTCCGGTTCCTTCCCCGCTCGGTGGCGGTGTTATCCCCGGCATTCGTGCGCAGATGAGTGAGCATCGGGAGGAGTTTCGCCCGGCCCCGCGCGCACCGGCTCTTCACGGTGCCGGAGGGCACGCCGAGGACCCGGGCGGCCTCCGCGACGGGGTATCCCTGCATGTCGACGAGGACGAGCGCGGCCCGCTGATCGGCCGGGAGGGTGCTGAGGGCGGCCAGGAGCTGGCGGTGGAGGTCCTGGCGCTCCGCGGGGGCCTCGGCGGACTCGTGGGGCTCCAGGAGGCGCTCCAGCCGGTCCGTGTCGTCGAGCGGCGAGGTGCGGCGGGAGGCGGCCTTGCGCGCACGGTCGAGGCAGGCGTTGACGGTGATCCGGTGCAGCCAGGTGGTCACGGCCGAGTCGCCGCGGAAGGTGTGGGCGGCCCGGTAGGCGGAGACGAGCGCGTCCTGGACGGCGTCGGCGGCCTCCTCCCGGTCGCCGAGGGTGCGCAGCGCGACGGCCCACAACCGGTCGCGGTGGCGGCGTACGAGCTCACCGAAGGCGTGGGGGTCACCGTCGACGTGCGACGCCAGGAGTTCCTGGTCGCTGCGGTCGCCGGTCGCGGCTTCGTCCAACGGTGAGCCCCCTCCCCTGGCGTGCGTCAGCCCTTGAACTTCACGTCCGTGATGCCCTGCTTGAACCCGGCGCTGCTGTAGTCGTCGTAGGGCGCCTGTGGCATGGCGGTGATCCACACGAGCACGTAACGCGTCTTGACCGGGTTCTCGGTGGTCAGGTTCACCGTGGTGGTGTCGCTGGTCGTCGTGCCCGCGATTTTCTTCATGTCCTTGACCGACTTGCCCGGGTGCATGGAGTCGGTCGCGTACAGCGCCAGCGTGGTGTGGTCCCCCACGAACCTCAGCCCTATCGAGGCGGCACTGACCTCTCGCTCGGAACCGAGGTCGTAGATGATCCCGACACCGGATTTGATCTTGACCTCGGGGCCGTCGCGGAAGCTCTTGGTGCGCCAGTAGGTCGAGCTGTCCCCGTCGAGGGTCTTGGAGACCCCGTCGGCGTTCTGCGGGGTGCCGTCCGGGTAGTACTCCGCGGCTCCCTTGATCGAGAGCGGGACGGGGTCCTTCTTCTCCGGGCTGTCGTCCGTCTTCTGCTGCTGGGTGTGCGTGGTCTCGCCGGTGCCTTGCTTCCCGTGGCCCAGGAGCGCGTCCGCGAGCTGCCAACTGCCCAGGCCGAGGGCGGCGATCAGGAGGGCGGCGACGCTCCACTTGAGGGCGCGGCCGGTGCGGCTCTGCAGCGGGGGCGGCGGCGGCAGGACCGGGGCCACCTGGGTGGTGGGTGCGCCGATGGGCGCCGGGCGGCCGTAGCTGCCCTGCTGGTAGGTGGTGTGCTGGTACTCCGGAGGGGCCGTGAAGGCGGGCTCGGGCGGCCGGATGCGGGGCATCGCGGCGACGGCCTTGGAGAGCTCCTCCGGCGTGGTGCAGGCGGGCTCCTGACGGGAGGCGGTGGCGCCGTCGTTGGCCAGGGCGCGCATGGCGAGTTCGCCGAGACCCCGGTGGACACCGGCCCGGACCTGGTCGGGGGCGAGCAGGCCGACGCCCTTGGGCAGGCCGCGCAGGCCGTACGCGTCGTCCTCGTACGGCCAGCGCTGGGTGAGGGCGGCGTACAGCAGTGCGCCGATGGCCTCGGTGTCGGCCCGCTGCGGGGTCTCGCTGGTGATGCCGCGCAGGGCGGCGTTCACGGCGAGGCCGCGGATGCGGTACTGACCGGTGGAGGTGCGCAGTATCGCGCTGGGCGTCAGGCGCAGGTGCGCCAGGCCCTCGCGGTGGGCGGCGGCCATGGCCTGGGAGACCTGGCTGACCAGCTGGTAGGCGTCGTGGGGCTCCAGCGGGCCGGCCGCGAGGAGGGCGGTGAGCTCGGTGGCGTCGGGCAGCCACTCGTGGACGACGTAGACGAGGTCGTTCTCCTCCACGGCGTCGAGGACCTGGACGAACCGGGGGTCGCCGAGCAGGGCGGAGGAGCGGGCGGCGGCGAGTACCGTGCGGGCCCGGGGGTGGTCGGCCGGGAGCAGGTGGACGCCCACCGCGCGGCGGAGCTTCTCGTCCATCGCCCGCCAGCTGCTGAATCCGTCCAGACGGGTGACGCACTCCTCCAGCCGGTAGCGCCTCGCCAGCTTGTGGCCGCTGTGGAGTTCGGGTGCGGCCGTGGGGGCCGCACTTCTGCGTTCGCCGTCCTTCTCGGGCATGGGTCCGTCCGCGGCTCGTCCGTTCTGGGTGTCCACCCCGTCGGCCGTGGCCTTGACCGCGTGTGCGGTCAGCGGCTCTTCGCCGCTGTTGTCGGCCACGTCGACGGCAGCCGTGCTACGTTCCGCCACCGTCGTCCCTGCCTCCCCATCCGTTGCGCGCTGTCGGCCAGTCTGCGAAGCCATGCCAATTGTGCCCACAGTCCGGCGCTCTGCACGACACGCGATCGGGGTCCGGTCCGTCAACGGGTCTTCGCATCAGCGGCCCAGTCGTCCGCGGACCATTCCGACCATGGAGTTGAGCTCTTCGATCCTCATCCGCTTCGCGGCGATCAGGAAGACCGCGCCGAGCGCGATGCCGCCGCCGATCAGGGAGACGAGGGAACCGGCGGCTCCGCTGCCCAGCCAGTGGGTGATGCCGTAGGCGACGCCGCCCGCCACCGCGGCGGCCGGCACGCAGGCGCCGATCAGCCGGGTGTAGGTCCGCATCACGTGGGCGCCGTCGAGGTCGCCGCCGAGACGGGTCTTGAGGCGCCGCCAGGCCACGCCGACGCCGACCACGTAGCCGAGGCCGTACGCGGCGGCCATGCCCACGACCGCCCAGCGGGCGGGCAGGACGAAGTAGGCGAGGACGGAGACACCGGCGTTGACGGCCGCGACGATGACGGTGTTGTAGAAGGGGGTCCGGGTGTCCTCGTAGGCGTAGAACCCGCGCAGGACCACGTACTGGACGGAGTACGGGATCAGGCCGAGGCCGAAGGCCATCAGGACGTAGCCGATGTTCACGGCGTCCTTGCCGGCGCTCGCGTAGAGCAGGGTGGCCATCGGGACGCCGAGCGCGAGGAACGCGAAGGCGCAGGGCACGATGGCGACGGCCGAGGTGCGCAGGCCGTAGGAGATGTCGTCGCGGACCGCGGCGGCATCGCCGTCGTGGGCGGAGCGGGAGATGCGCGGCAGGACGGCCGTCATGACGGAGACGGTGATGATGGCCTGCGGCATCTGCCACAGCAGCAGCGCGTAGTTGTAGGCGGTGATGCCGGTACCGCCGTGTCCCTGCTTCTCGGCGGCCGTGCCGGCCGCGGTGGCGAGCTGGGTGACGACGACGAGGCCGATCTGGTTGGCGAGGACGAAGAAGAACGTCCACTTGGCCAGGCCGGCCGCCTTGCCGAGGCCGTGGCCCTTCCAGTCGAAGCGCAGGCGCGGCTTGAACCCGGCGTCGCGCAGGTAGGGCAGCATCGCGAGGGACTGGACCGCGAGGCCGAGCAGGGTGCCGATGCCGAGGAGGCGGACGCCCTCGGCGGTGATGGTCGCCTCCGAGACGCCGGAGGCGGTGAACCCGCCGAAGGCCCAGATGAAGGCGCCGAAGGTGGCGATGACGACGATGTTGTTGAGGACCGGGGTCCACATCATCGCGCCGAACCGGCCCCGGGCGTTGAGGATCTGACCGAGCACCACGTGGACGCCCATGAAGAACATCGTGGGCAGGCAGTAGTGGGCGAAGGCCACGGCGACGTCGAGGCGCTTCGGGTCGTCGGCGATCGTCGGCGACATCATGCGGATGAAGAGCGGGGCCGCGAGGACACAGACGGTGGTGACCGCGCCGAGCAGGGTGATGACGAGGGTGAGCAGGCGGTTGGCGTAGGCCTCGCCACCGTCCTCGTCGTTCTTCATGGCGCGCACGAGCTGCGGGATGAAGACGGCGTTGAGGGCGCCGCCACCGACGAGGACGTAGATCATCGTCGGCAGGGTGTTGGCGACCTGGTAGGAGTCGTTGAGGGTGGCGACGCCGATGGCGCCCGCGATGACCAGGGTGCGGGCGAAGCCGGTGATGCGCGAGACGATCGTGCCGGCCGCCATGAGGGCGCTCGACTTGAGCAGGCTGGAGGCCCGCCCGGCGGGCTTGGTCGGCGCGGGGGCCGCGACGGGTGCCTCCTGGGCCGGGGTGCCCGGAGCGGCCTGCTGGTCGCGGTAGAGGTGGGTGAAGGCGTCGGCCGCCGGCTGCTCCTCCGCGGCCTCCGTCATGAGCGAGTCCACCCCGACGAACTGCGTCGTCGTCGCGTGGTCGCCGTACGGCAGGTGGCGTGAGGGGCCGTCGGGCTCGGGCGGCGGGGTCTGGGCCCACACGCGCGGGTCGGGGCCGTGCGAGGGGGCCTGCGGGGCGGCGTAGAGCGGACCCGGCTCCTGGTAGGTGCCCGGCGGCGGCGGGGGGTGCGAGGCGCGGTCGTAGAGGACCTCGGCGACGGGATCCTGGGCCGACAGGTCCTGCCCCCGGTAGGGGTCGTAGTCGTAGGCGTCCTGGACATACGGGTCGTGGTCCGGCGCGGGCGCGGGTGCGGGAACCTGCCCGGGCACCGGAGCGCCCGGAGCAGTGCCCTGGGGGGGCGTTGGCCCACCAGTGCCCTGCGCGCGGTCACCGTCGTACGGCGCGTTCATCGCAACCCCACCTCATCGTCCCCAGGCCGACCGGCCACGGCATCGCTCAACGGTCCACTGTCTCACTCGTCCCGGACCCCTCGGTGCTTTGCGGTCCGGTGTCCGTGGACACGTCACTCGGCTGCGTGCTCTCCTCGGCGACCGCGCGCGCGGCGACGCGCTTGCGGCTGGCGTACATCTTGATGCCCGCCAGGACCAGGAGGAGCACACCGCCCGCGATGACGAGCATGACGGTGGGGGTGACCTCGGTGGCGTCGACGGTGAACCTGCGTTCCTTGCCGTACGGCACGCCGTCCTTGGTGAAGAGCCGCGCAGTGACCTCGACCGGGCCGCTCGCCGTGGCGTTGGCGGTGAACTTTACCGTCTGGCTGTGGCCCCCTTGGACGGAGACCTCCTGCTCGTCCTCACCGCCGTCGCCGATCGTCAGACGGGTGGGATTCGCGGACTTCACCCGCAGTACGAGGTTGTGGACGTCCTGGACGAGGCTGTTCTGGACGCTGACCGGGATGGTCGCGCTGTGCCCGGACAGGGTGGCGTCCGACTTGGGGACGACCTTGACCTTGTCCGTGAGTCCGATCAGGTAGTCCTGGACCTGGTCCCGGTAGACACGGCCCTCGTCCGGGCGGCCGCGCCAGGAGGTCGACATCTCCCGGTTGGTGGTGTTTCCGAAGGGGATCTCGACGCGGTCCGGCGCGGTGAGGATGACCTTGAAGTGGTCGAGGGTGTTCTGCGTCGTACGGATCTGCTCGAACGCCGACACCGGCAGTTCCTGCTTGCTCAGGGCCTCGGGGTACTGGCCCGCGCCGGGGACCTGGGTCGCGGCCCCGGGGTCGGGCTTCGCCGCGGCGGCCGCCTCCAGGTCGGAGGGCTGCGTCCAGCGGGCCGCCTGGAGACCGCGCAGGGCGGTCGCCATCGACTCCACCTGGCTGGCGGTGGGCCTGCGCGTGGGCGCGACCACGTAGCTGCGGGGCTCTTCGCTGTTCTGCAGGTTGAGGGCGAGGCTGTGGGCGAGGAACTGCTGGACGGCCAGCGTGGAATTCCCGGCGCGGGCCATGTCGCCGTCGAAGGCGGTGGACAGGTCGGCGTCGGCGACGACGGCGGTGGTGCCCGCGCCGATCGGGCGGGCGGCGCTCGGGGCGTAGCCGAGGGTTCCCGTCTCCTGGAGGCTGTCGCTGCGGGTCAGGACGTTGTGCGCGCCGGCCGAGGTGGCGACGTTGACGATCGACGGGTCGATGGCCCCGTCCACGGGCCAGGAGAAGTCGGTGGACGGTGTGACGTGGAGCACCGTCTCGACGGCCTGCTTCGCCTTGTCGGTGGCGGGCCGCAGCTGGCCCAGGGTGCCGGAGACGTCCTTGCCGTGGTGGGCGAGCGAGGCGATGTCGGGGTCGGCGAAGGGCAGTGCGACGACCTTCTTGCCCTGTACGGCGGTCTCCAGGGAGCTCAGCCACTGCTCGGCCAGCGCCTTGTTCCTGCCCTGCACGGGCTTGCCGTCGGGGTCGGGGCTGCGGACCCGGTACCCCTTGGCCATGGCGTCGACGGTGGTGAGCAGGTCGGGGTCGATGACCCAGGTGACCGGGAGGTCCCTGCCGAGCGAGACCATCCGCTCCAGGCGGCCGCCGGGCCGCAGCTCGTCGGCGAGGGAGTCGTCGAGGAAGACGGGGGTCTGCACCTCGTCCGAGCCGGTCTCGGCGGTGACGTGCGTGGTGGAGATCAGCGGCCACACGTAGGTGAGGGAGGAGCGCTTCGCGGCGGGGTCCGGCTGCCAGGGCAGGAAGGTCCGCTGGATGCCCAGGACCTGCTCGTGCGGACGGCTGTCGGTCATCCCGGACAGGGAGACGCCGAGCTGGTACACGCCGTCCGCGCCCAGGTCGAGCTTGTTGACCGGGACCTTGATCGTGAACTGCTGGTCGACCTTCGAGGGCAGGGAGTCGATCTTCACGGCGAAGGCGGAATCGATCTCGCCCGGGTCCACCCCGGGCCGGAAGCCCTTCCGGTCGGCCACCTCGCCGATGGACGAGCGGTCGCCGAGCATGGGGCCCACCCGCAGTCCGACGTGGGCACCCTTGATCGTCTCGCGGCCGTTGTTGACCACGCTGCCCTGGATGGTGAGCGTGTCGCTCTTGACGGGAGCGCTGGGGGACACCTCGGTCAGCTGGACGTCGACGGACCCGTCTGCGGCCTGCGCCGGCGGGGCCGGGGCGTAGATCAGGGCGGCCAGCACCGGCGTCCCGGTCAGCAGGACGACCGCCCGCCGCAGCCACCGGCGCCGGGCAGGGGCGGGAGCCGCCCCTTGGATGTCTGCCGCCTCGGCCACGCGCTCGCCCGTCCCTCGAAGTGTCAGTGGTCGTCGTTTCTGCGTCCACGAATGGTAACGAGGTGCGCTGTGCGCGAGTGCCGCGCCTTGCTCCACATGATCGCCACGGGCCGGGGGCACCGGTACCGGGGGCGCCGGGAAACGAGGGAGCCCCTGCCGGGCGGGCCACGTACCCTTTTCTGTTGTGCCGAACGCCAATGAAGACAACCCCAGTGCCCTGAGTCAGGTGCAGCGCCGCGCGGTCAGCGAACTGCTGCGGGTCGCCCCTGTCGCCGACGAGCTCGGCCGCCGTTTCCAGGAGGCGGGCTTCCGTCTCGCCCTGGTCGGCGGGTCCGTCCGCGACGCGCTGCTCGGGCGTCTCGGCAACGATCTCGACTTCACCACCGACGCCCGTCCCCAGGACGTACTGAAGATCGTCCGGCCGTGGGCCGACTCGGTATGGGACGTCGGCATCGCCTTCGGCACCGTCGGCGCGCAGAAGGACGGCTTCCAGATCGAGGTGACGACGTACCGCTCCGAGGCGTACGACCGCACCTCGCGCAAGCCCGAGGTCTCCTACGGCGACTCCATCGAGCAGGACCTGGTCCGACGCGACTTCACCGTCAACGCCATGGCCCTGGCCCTGCCGGAGCAGCGGTTCGTCGACCCGCACGGAGGCCTGGAGGACCTGGCCGCCGGCGTGCTGCGGACCCCGGGCACCCCGGAGGAGTCCTTCTCCGACGATCCGCTGCGCATGCTGCGCGCTGCCCGGTTCGCCGCGCAGCTGGACTTCGAGGTCGCCCCTGAGGTGGTGGCCGCCATGCGCGAGATGTCCGACCGGATCGAGATCGTCTCGGCGGAACGGGTGCAGGGCGAGCTGAACAAGCTGCTGCTGTCCGCGCACCCCCGCAAGGGCCTCGGCCTGCTCGTGGACACCGGCCTCGCGGACCGGGTACTCCCGGAGCTGCCCGCGCTGCGGCTGGAGAGGGACGAGCACCACCGGCACAAGGACGTCTACGACCACTCGCTGATCGTGCTGGAGCAGGCGATCGCGCTGGAGGAGGACGGTCCGGACCTCGTCCTGCGGCTGGCGGCCCTGCTCCACGACATCGGCAAGCCCCGGACCCGCCGCTTCGAGAGCGACGGCCGTGTTTCCTTCCACCACCACGAGGTGGTGGGCGCGAAGATGACCAAGAAGCGCATGACCGCGCTGAAGTACTCCAACGACATGGTCAAGGACGTGTCCCGGCTCGTGGAGCTGCACCTGCGCTTCCACGGCTACGGGGACGGGGAGTGGACGGACTCGGCGGTGCGCCGCTACGTGCGCGACGCGGGCCCGCTGCTGGACCGGCTGCACAAGCTGACCCGGTCGGACTGCACCACGCGCAACAAGCGCAAGGCCAACGCGCTGTCCCGGACCTACGACGGCCTGGAGGAGCGGATCGCGCAGCTCCAGGAGCAGGAGCAGCTCGACGCGATCCGCCCGGACCTGGACGGCAACGAGATCCAGCGGGTGCTGGAGATCAGCCCGGGACCGGTGGTGGGCAAGGCGTACGCGTTCCTGCTGGAGCTGCGGCTGGAGAACGGCCCGATGGGCCACGAAGCCGCCGTGGTGGCCCTCAAGGAGTGGTGGGACGCCCAGGCGGACCCGGCCGCTCAGGGCTGATCTGCGGTCCACCACCCGGGGGCGTCTCCCGTGGTGGCCGACGCCGATGTTTCACGTGAAACATCGGCGGGCCGGGCCGGGCCGGGCCGGGCGTCCGGGTTCATGTTTCACGTGAAACATCGACCCGGCGCCGGAGCATCAGCGCCGTGAGGGCGTAGAGGACGGCCACGCTCACGACCAGCACGGCGGAGCGGCCGTCGGCCGGGAGCATCAGGGCGGCCACGGCGGCCGCGCCGACGAAGGCCACGTTGACCAGGACGTCGTAGACGGAGAAGACCCGCCCGCGGAAGCCGTCCTCCACCTGGGACTGGACGACCGTGTCGGTGGAGATCTTGACTCCTTGGGTGGCCAGGCCGAGGACGAACGCGGCGACGAGCATCGGCCCGGGGGCGAAGGCCAGCCCGAGGGCGGGGACCAGGACGGCCGCCCCGGCGGCGCACACGGCCATCCATCTGCGGGTGCCCAGCCGGCCGACGGACCAGGGGGTGACGACGGCGGCGGCGAAGAAGCCCGCGCCGGAGAACCCGATGGCCATGCCCAGCAGGGCCAGGCCGTCGGCCTCGTTGTCCGACCAGGCGTAGCGGCAGAGCATGAGCAGCATCACGAACAGGGCCCCGTAGCAGAACCGCATCAGGGTCATCGCGGTGAGCGCTTGAGCGGCCTCGCGCCGGGCGGCCAGGTGCCGGAGCCCCTCGACCATGCCCCGCGCCGTGAGGGCGACCCCCTCGACGACCGAGGGGTGGACGCTGCCCGGAGGGTGGTCGGGTCCGAGGAGGCCGATGGCCAGCCTCAGGGCGGCCAGGCCCGCGCACAGGTAAAGGGCGGCTCCGAGGAGGACGACGAGGGCGTTCGAGTCGGAGACGAGCAGCCGTACGAGGAAGGCGAGCCCGCCGCCGGCGGTCGCCGCCAGGGTCCCGGCGGTGGGAGAGAGGGCGTTCGCGGTGACCAGCTGGCCGGGGCCGACGACCCTGGGCAGGGAGGCGGAGAGGCCGGCCAGGACGAAGCGGTTGACGGCGGTCACCGACAGGGCCGAGGCGTAGAACAGCCAGTCGGGTGCGTGGACCACGATCAGCAGGCCGGTCACGCAGGCGAGGAGGGCCCGCAGCAGGTTGCCGTAGAGGAACACCTGCCGGCGGCGCCACCGGTCCAGCAGCACGCCGGCGAAGGGGCCGATCACGGAGTAGGGCAGCAGCAGTACGGCCATGGCCGAGGCGATGGCCGCGGGTGAGGTCTGCTTCTCCGGGGAGAAGACCACGTAGGTGGCGAGGGCCACCTGGAAGACCCCGTCGGCGGCCTGGGAGAGCAGCCGTACGGCCAGCAGGTTGCGGAAGTCCCTCAGGCGCAGGAGTACGCGCAGATCACCTACGACAGGCATGAGGGCAAGGGTCACACACGCCGAGGGTCCCCGGGCACATTTGCCCAGGGACCCTCGGCGGAAGAACAGTCGAAGACCAGATGTCCGTCAGGACCCTGGGGTTCGGCTAGCGCTCGACCTCGCCCTTGATGAACTTCTCGACGTTCGCGTAGGCCTCGTCGTCGAAGTACTGCACCGGCGGGGACTTCATGAAGTAGCTGGAGGCCGACAGGATGGGGCCACCGACGCCACGGTCCTTGGCGATCTTCGCGGCGCGCAGGGCGTCGATGATGACACCGGCGGAGTTCGGGGAGTCCCACACCTCGAGCTTGTACTCGAGGTTCAGCGGGACGTCGCCGAAGGCACGGCCTTCGAGGCGGACGTAGGCCCACTTGCGGTCGTCGAGCCACGCGACGTAGTCGGACGGGCCGATGTGGACGTTCTTCTCGCCGAGCTCACGGTCGGGGATCTGCGAGGTGACGGCCTGCGTCTTGGAGATCTTCTTCGACTCCAGGCGGTCGCGCTCCAGCATGTTCTTGAAGTCCATGTTGCCGCCGACGTTGAGCTGCATGGTGCGCTCAAGACGGACACCGCGGTCCTCGAACAGCTTGGCCATCACGCGGTGCGTGATGGTGGCGCCGACCTGCGACTTGATGTCGTCGCCGACGATCGGGACACCGGCCTCGGTGAACTTGTCCGCCCACTCCTTGGTGCCGGCGATGAAGACCGGGAGGGCGTTGACGAAGGCGACCTTGGCGTCGATGGCGCACTGGGCGTAGAACTTCGCCGCGTCCTCGGAACCGACGGGGAGGTAGCAGATCAGGACGTCGACCTGACGGTCCTTGAGGATCTGGACCACGTCGACCGGAGCCTCGGCGGACTCCTCGATGGTCAGGCGGTAGTACTTGCCCAGGCCGTCCAGGGTGTGGCCGCGCTGCACGGTCACGCCCGCGTTCGGGACGTCGCAGATCTTGATGGTGTTGTTCTCGCTGGCGCCGATGGCGTCCGAGAGGTCGAGGCCGACCTTCTTCGCGTCGACGTCGAACGCGGCGACGAACTCGATGTCACGCACGTGGTAGTCGCCGAACTGGACGTGCATCAGACCGGGGACCTTGGCCGCCGGGTCGGCGTCCTTGTAGTACTCGACGCCCTGCACCAGCGAGGCGGCGCAGTTGCCCACGCCGACGATGGCTACGCGAACCGAACCCATTCCGGTTGCTCCCTGTTTGTTCTCGGAACGAGGCCTGCGAGATGCAGGCCTCACTTTGCAGTTTCGTCGGGCGGACCGGGCCGTCTCTGGTCCCGTCCCGCCCGCTCGCTCTCGATGAGCTCGTTCAGCCAGCGCACTTCACGCTCCACGGATTCCATTCCGTGGCGCTGCAGCTCAAGCGTGTAGTCGTCGAGGCGCTCCCGTGTCCGGGCGAGGGAGGCGCGCATCTTCTCCAGGCGCTCCTCCAGCCGGCTGCGGCGGCCCTCCAGCACGCGCATCCGCACTTCTCGTTCGGTCTGGCCGAAGAAGGCGAAGCGGGCGGCGAAGGACTCGTCCTCCCAGGTGTCCGGGCCGGTGTGGGAGAGGAGCTCTTCGAAGTGCTGCTTACCCGCGGCCGTCAACCGGTAGACGATCTTGGCGCGGCGCCCTGCGAGTGAAGCGGCGACGGCGTCTTCCGGGGCGCTGCCCGGCTCCTCGATCAACCAGCCGTTGGCGACCAGCGTCTTGAGGCAGGGATAGAGAGTCCCGTAGCTGAACGCCCTGAAGACCCCCAGCGAGGTGTTGAGCCGCTTGCGCAGCTCGTACCCGTGCATGGGGGATTCGCGAAGCAGGCCGAGGACGGCGAATTCGAGGATGCCTGAGCGCCTGCTCATCCGCCTGCCCCTCTCTGCCTCTGAGTTTATGCCGAGCTGATGTATCGGCTCGATACATCCAGACGATAGAACGGGCAGCCGTCGGCTACAAGTGGTGGCGTGGTGACCGGCGTCACATCACCAATTCGTACGACGCAGGTTGCCTGATTTGGGGTGAACTTCGGCACTGGTTGGGTTTTGACCGTGCGTAGTCTGTGCGGCAAGACACCGGGGGAACCGGAATCACCTGCCGCTTCCAGGCCACTCGCCTGCCCGAGGAGTAGTCGTTCGATGAGCGAGCACCGCCGCAAACCGCCGCAGTCCCAAGGTGGCGGCCGCGCCGCCCCCCGCCGGGCTGCCCAGCCGCACCCCGGACGGGGCTACGGCCCCGGGCGGGACGCGCCCACCGCCTCGTCCGTCGGCCCGGCCGCGGGGCACACCCCGCCCGGCAGCCGCGCCGACGCCCGCCGGGCCGCCCAGCGAGGAGCCGCGGGCCGCGGCCGCCCAGGTGGCAAGGGGGGCAAGGGCGGTCGGCTCATCAACTACCCGCGGGCCGAGAAGGAGGGCTGGAAGCGTTTCGTGCCCTCCTGGAAGCTGGTCGGGGGCACGGCCCTCGGCTTCTTCGCGGTCATCGTGGCCGGCGCCGGCATCGGGATCGCCAGTGTGGGCACGCCCGACCCGAACAAGGCGGCCCAGGCGCAGAACAACGTCTTCGAGTGGTCCGACGGCAGTCAGATGGTCGCCACGGGCGGCTCCACGAACCGCCAGATCGTGCCGATCGACCAGATTCCCGTGTCGATGCGGAATGCCGTGATCGCCGCTGAGAACGAGTCCTTCGAGACGGACAAGGGCGTCGACCCGATGGGCATCGCCCGTGCCGTGGTCAACATGGCCACCGGCGGTTCCACCCAGGGCGGCTCGACGATCACCCAGCAGTACGTGAAGAACATGTACCTGGACTCCGAGCAGACCCTGAAGCGCAAGGTCACCGAGCTCTTCATCTCGATCAAGCTGGGTGTGTCCGAGGAGAAGGACAAGGTCCTCGCCGGCTACCTCAACACCGCCTACTACGGCCGGGACGCCTACGGCATCCAGGCCGCGGCGCGGGCCTACTTCGGCAAGGACGCCAAGGACCTCAACCCGTCCGAGAGCGCCTTCCTCGCCTCCATGCTCAAGGGCCCCAACCTCTACAACCCGGACGGCGGCGTCGGCACCGCGGCGACCCCCGAGGCCAACGAGAAGCGGGCGCGCCTGCGCTGGGCCTGGGTCCTCGACCGGGAGGTCGCGGTCGGGCGGATGGAACAGTCCGAGCGGGACAAGTACAAGGACTTCCCCGAGCGCGTCGACCTGGCGCAGGGCCGCGGCCTGACCGGCCAGATCGGCTACCTCGTCGACGTCGCCAAGTCGTACGTCATGAAGACCGGCGACATCAGCGCCGAGAAGATGGCCCTCGGCGGCTACACGATCCGCACCACCTTCGAGAAGCCCAGGGTGGACGCGCTGGTCAAGGCGGTGGAGGACACCCGCAACGACTTCCTCGACGAGAAGGCGCGCCCCGAGTACGACACGTTCGTGCAGTTCGGCGCCGCCTCGGTCGACGTGAAGTCCGGCGCGATCGTCGCCCTGTACGGCGGTCCCGGCTTCGACCAGAAGCACTTCACCAACAACGCCAACACCTCCGGCGTCCCGGTCGGCTCGACCTGGAAGCCGTACGTCCTGGCCGCGGCCCTGGAGTACGGCACCCAGAACTCCAAGGGCTCGGGCATCTCGATCGACAGCAAGTACAACGCCGACGACCTCACGGTGATCAACAACCGTGAGGGCAAGCCGCTCCTCGACAAGGACGGCAAGCCGTTCCGGCAGAAGAACGAGAGCCCCGAGGCCCACGGCTACGTGACCCTCAACGAGGCGATGCGGCAGTCGATCAACGTGCCGTTCGCCCAGCTCGTCTTCGACGTCGGCCACAGCAAGGTCCGCTCCGTCGCGAAGTCCACCGGCATCCTGGAGGAGTCGATGGACGCGAACGACAACGCCTCCTTCGCCCTGGGCACCTCGACGCCCAGCGCCATCCGGATGGCCGACTCGTACGCGACCTTCGCCGCGTCCGGCACGCACCGCGAGCCCTACTCGGTGCAGACGGTCCAGAAGGACGGCAAGACCCTTCCCGGCTTCGGGCCTCCCAAGGAGGCCCGCGCCATGGACGACGCCGTCGCGAACAACATCACCAAGGTGCTCCAGAACGTCGTCGAGAACGGCACCGGCACCAAGGCGAAGAAGCTCGGCCGCCCCGCGGCCGGCAAGACCGGTACGACCGACCAGAACAAGTCGGCCTGGTTCGTCGGCTACACCCCGCAGCTGTCCACTTCGGTGACGCTCTTCCGCAACGACCCGAACGCCAAGGGCAAGGACCGCAAGCTGCTGTCCATGAACCACGTGGGTGGCGTCGACTCCATCCACGGTGGTGACATCCCGGCCGTGATCTGGACCGAGTACATGCGCGAGGCCCTCAAGGGCACCCCGGCCAAGGAGTTCCCGGAGGCCGAGGACATCGGCGTCGTCGCGGACGCGGCCGGCGCCCCGACGCCCACGCCGGCGGCGGTCCCCTCGCCCTCGACCTCGCCCTCGACCTCCGCGTCGCCCTCCCCGTCGATGGTCTCCCCGTCGCCGTCCGACGGTGGCAAGCCGTCCTGCAAGCCGTGGAAGCTCTACTGCGACCCGCAGACGGCCGCCGGCACAAGCAACGGCGGGAACACCAACGGTGGCACCAACGGCGGCACCAACGGCGGCCAGCCCGCGGGCGGCACCACCGGAGAGCCCACGACACCCACCACCGGCCGGCCCGGCCGGCCCGGCGGAGTGACCAACTGGGGCTCCACCTTCGGTGGCGGAGGCTGATCCCGCACCCGCCTCCACCCGGGAGGGCCGTCGCACCCCGTGCGGCGGCCCTCCCGCGCGTCCAGCCCGGTACGGCAGGATGAGCGCATGACCAAGGTGCACGAGGACCGGCCCGTACTGCCCACCCAGCAGGACGAGGTCGCCGCCGCCGGCAGCGAGCTCATCGGCGGCCCCATCGGCCGCCGCGCACGGATCGGCGGCCACTGGCTGGGACCGGTCCGCGTGGTGGTCCTCGTCGTCATCGGCATGTTCGCGCTCGGCATGGCGCAGAAGCTGCCCTGCTACGACTGGGCGTGGTTCCGGGGAGCGGGCTCGCAGTACACGCACGCCTGCTACTCCGACATCCCGCACCTGTACTCGGCCCGCGGCTTCGCCGACGGCCTCGTGCCCTACTTCGACCGCTTCCCCGACGTCGCGGTCGACCCGAAGTACGGCGGCATGCAGTACCTGGAGTACCCGGTGCTCACCGGTGCCTTCATGCAGGTCGCCGCGTGGCTGACGCCCTCGTCGGGAGCCGTCCAGCACCGCGAGCAGATGTACTGGATGGTCAACGCCGGCATGCTGATGGCCTGCGCGGCGGTGATCGCCGTGTGCGTCGCCCGCACCCACCGCCGCCGCCCCTGGGACGCCCTGCTCGTCGCCCTGGCCCCGGCGCTCGCCCTCAACGCGACCGTCAACTGGGACCTGCCGGCCGTCGCCCTGGCCGCCGTCGCGATGCTGATGTGGTCGCGCAGCCGCCCGTTGCTCGCCGGTGTCCTCATCGGCCTCGCGACGGCGGCCAAGCTCTATCCGGTGCTGTTGCTCGGGGCGCTGTTCGTACTGTGCTGGCGCGCCGGGAAGTGGCGCGCCTTCGGAGCCGCCGCCCTGGGCGCGGTCGTCTCCTGGCTCGTGGTGAACGGCCCCGTCATGTACTTCGCCTGGGACGGCTGGAAGCGGTTCTACGTCTTCAGCCAGGAACGGCCCATCGACTTCGGCTCCGTGTGGCTGCTGATCTCCCAGCGCACCGGAAACCCGCTGGAGGGGGCCAACACCTACGCGACCGGGCTGACCCTGCTGCTGTGCCTGGCGATCGGGCTGCTCACCCTGACGGCCCCCAGGCGGCCCCGCTTCGCCCAGCTGGCGTTCCTGGTCGTCGCCGCCTTCGTCCTGGCCAACAAGGTCTACTCGCCGCAGTACGTGCTGTGGCTGATCCCGCTCGCCGCGCTGGCGCGGCCCCGCTGGCGGGACTTCCTGATCTGGCAGGCCGGCGAGATCGTGTACTTCCTCGGGATCTGGTTCTACCTGGCCTACACGACCAGTGGGGACAAGCACCAGGGCCTGCCGGTGGAGGGGTACCAGCTGGCGATCGTCGCCCACCTGCTGGCCA
The DNA here is from genome assembly GCF_055581065.1 of Streptomyces sp. NPDC031479. NCBI lineage: Bacteria > Bacillati > Actinomycetota > Actinomycetes > Kitasatosporales > Streptomycetaceae > Streptomyces > Streptomyces sp. NPDC031479. The sequence continues at coordinate 147,952 of NZ_JBVIKC010000001.1, read as the reverse complement.
CGCTCTACCTGTGCGCCGTCGTCGTACGGGACATCCTGCTGCCCGAGCGGGACGTCGTGCGGCGCGACGGCTCGGACGACCCCTCCGGAGGCGTCCTGGACGGCGCCGAGGACGCGTTCGTGCTCTCCGACAGGGCGAAGGCGCCGCAGTACGCGGCGCCTTCCGAGGGACAGCGGGTCGACTGGGGCGCGGACCCCGGGCACTGAGCGGTCCGGCCGCACCGGCCGGACCGCTCAGCGCGGATCAGGCGTCGAGCGCCCGGTCGAACTGCGTCGTGGTGTGCCGCAGGTGCGCCACCAGCTCGTCGCCGACCTTCGGCTCGGTCGCGTCCGAGGGCACGAACAGGATCGACACCTGCATGTGCGGGGGCTCGGCGAACCAGCGCTGCTTGCCCGCCCACACGAAGGGCGAAAGGTTCCGGTTGACGGTGGCCAGGCCGGCCCGGGCGACGCCCTTGGCGCGCGGCATCATCCCGTGCAGGGCCTTGGGGGCCTCCAGGCCCACCCCGTGCGAGGTGCCGCCCGCGACCACGACCAGCCAGCCGTCGGATGCGGCCTTCTGCTGCCGGTAGCCGAACCGGTCGCCCTTGGCCACCCGCGTGACGTCCAGGACCGCGCCGCGGTACTGGGTGGCCTCGTGGTCGCCCAGCCAGAGCCGGGTGCCGATCCGGGCCCGGAAGCGGGTCTGCGGGAACTGCTGCTGGAGCCGCCCCAGCTCCTCGGCCCGCAGGTGGCTGACGAACATGGTGTGCAGCGGCAGCCGGGCCGCGCGCAGCCGGTCCATCCAGCCGATGACCTCCTCGACGGCGTCCGAGCCGTCGGGGCGGTCCAGGGGCAGGTGCAGGGCGAAGCCCTCCAGCCGGACGTCCTCGATCGCCGACTGCAGCAGGCCCAGGTCCTGCTCGGAGATGCCGTGGCGGCGCATCGAGCTCATGCACTCGATGACCACGCGGGCGCCGACCAGACCGCGGACCCCGTCCACCGAGGAGACCGAACGGATCACCCGGTCCGGCAGCGGAACAGGCTCCTCACCCCGCCGGAACGGGGTGAGGACGAGCAGGTCGCCACCGAAGTGGTCCTTGATGCTGGCGGCCTCGTACGTCGTTCCGACGGCCAGGATGTCGGCGCCCATGCGGGTCGCCTCCTCGCACAGCCGCTCGTGGCCGAAGCCGTAGCCGTTGCCCTTGCAGACGGGGATCAGCCCGGGGAACTGATCGGTGATCTGCTTCTGGTGCGCACGCCAGCGCGCGGTGTCGACGTAGAGCGTGAGCGCCATGCCCGTCCGGAGCCTCTCTGGAAAGCTGCGTGGTGCAGCGGGTGCGGTGTGTGGATGCGGCGGGGTCAGCGGCGCGACATGTAGATGTCGAGCGCCTTGTGCAGCATCTTGTTGAGCGGGAAGTCCCACTCGCCGACGTACTCGACGGCCTCGCCGCCCGTGCCGACCTTGAACTGGATCAGGCCGAACAGGTGGTCGTTCTCGTCCAGCGTGTCGCTGATGCCGCGCAGGTCGTAGATGCTCGCGCCGAGCGCGTACGAGTCGCGCAGCATGCGCCACTGCATCGCGTTCGAGGGCCGGACCTCACGCTTGTGGTTGGCGGAGGCGCCGTACGAGTACCAGACGTGCTGGCCGACGGTGAGCATCGTGGCGGCGGCCAGCGGCTCCCCCTCGTGCTTGGCGATGTACAGCCGCATCCGGTTGGGGTCCTCGGAGTTGAGGGCCGTCCACTGGCGCTGGAAGTAACTGAGCGGGCGCGGGCGGAACTTGTCGCGCTCGGCGGTGATCTCGTAGAGGTACTGCCAGGTCGGCAGGTCCTCGTAGCCGCCCTGGACGACCTCGACGCCGGCCTTCTCGGCCTTCTTGATGTTGCGGCGCCACAGCTGGTTGAAGCCCTTGAGGACATCGTCCAGCGAACGGTTCGCCAGCGGCACCTGGAAGACGTAGCGGGGCTGGACGTCACCGAAGCCGGCGCCGCCGTCCTCGGCCTGCTGCCAGCCCATGCGGCGCAGCTTGTCGGACACCTCGAAGGCGCGGGGCTCGATGACCGAGGCCTCCACGTCACGCAGGCGCTTGACGTCCGGGTCCTGGATTCCGGCCTTGATGGCGGCGGAGTTCCAACGGCGGATGACGACCGGAGGGCCCATCTTCACCGTGAAGGCGCCCTGGTTCTTCAGGTGCGCCAGCATCGGCTGGAGCCATTCCTCCAGATTCGGTGCGTACCAGTTGATGACCGGGCCCTCGGGGAGGTACGCGAGGTACCGCTTCACCTTGGGCAGCTGGCGGTACAACACCAGCGCGGCACCGACGAGTTCACCGGACTTGTCGAACCATCCGAGGTTCTCCGAGCGCCACTCGTTCTTGACGTCGGCCCATGCCGGGACCTGGCAGTGGCTAGCCGAGGGCAGGCTCTGGAGGTAGGCCAGATGCTGCTCTCGGCTGATGGTGCTCAGGGACAGGCTCATGCGGGGTGTCTCCTCCGGCGGCTTCGCTGGCTATGGCGCGAAGCCTACTGCGACAGGGGCGCCACCCATCTGGGGGACGGGCCGTAGCCCGGGCCGGCGTGAGGCCGGCGCCCCGTCGCGGAGGTCCCCCGGTCAGCCCAGCCAGCCGCCGAAGAGGCCCCCGTGGGCCATGCCGAGGAAGAAGCCGATGGCAGACGCGCCAAGGCCGATGATCAGTGCGAAGCGCTCGCGTGTCGTGGCGGAGATGAACTGTCCGTACAGCCCGGTCGCGATCCCGACCAGCCCGGTCCAGGAGGTGAGCAGGTGCAGATTGTGGAAGAACGCAGTGACGAACGCCACGGCGCCGAGGACCAGGGTGACCGCCACCAGGGTGTCCTGGAGCGGGTGGGGCTTGCCGTCGGTCGAGAAGAGGGAGATCGACTGGGAGGACTGGCGTCGCATTGCCTGTGCCATCGGAAGGCACCTCCTGGCTGCAGCAGAGCGGTGCTGCGGGGCCGCCCCCGGCGGAGCCGGAGGACATAGCACCGTGCACACCCGGTGCTTACAGATTGTGGACCTCTCCTGCCGGATTTCAACCGGAAGGAGTCGACGGGGTAGTCTGTACGGTCTGCGCGGTGTCTGCTCTCGGACACCGTGCGGCACGCATCACGACCCTCCTGCCACGGAACGACCGTGGCCGCTGAGTCCAAAGGAGGTGGGTTCCACATGCGTCACTACGAAGTGATGGTCATCCTCGACCCCGATCTGGAGGAGCGCGCTGTCGCCCCCCTGATCGAGAACTTCCTCTCCGTCGTCCGTGAGGGCAACGGAAAGGTCGAGAAGGTCGACACCTGGGGCCGTCGTCGTCTCGCTTACGAGATCAAGAAGAAGCCCGAGGGCATCTACTCGGTCCTCGACCTGCAGGCCGAGCCTGCGGTCGTCAAGGAGCTCGACCGCCAGATGAACCTGAACGAGTCGGTTCTCCGGACCAAGGTCCTTCGCCCCGAGACCCACTGAACTTCGGTTCAGCGGTAATCGGGACCGAGTAGCACAGCAGCCCAGCAGCAATCCCCGCCGAGAGGTTCATCCATGGCAGGCGAGACCGTCATCACGGTCGTCGGCAATCTCGTCGACGACCCCGAGCTGCGCTTCACCCCCTCGGGTGCGGCGGTCGCGAAGTTCCGTGTCGCGTCCACCCCCCGCACCTTCGACCGTCAGACCAACGAGTGGAAGGACGGCGAGAGCCTGTTCCTGACCTGCTCGGTGTGGCGGCAGGCGGCCGAGAACGTCGCCGAGTCCCTTCAGCGGGGCATGCGCGTCATCGTGCAGGGCCGGCTGAGGCAGCGGTCGTACGAGGACCGTGAGGGTGTCAAGCGCACGGTCTACGAGCTGGACGTCGAGGAAGTCGGCCCCAGCCTGAAGAACGCCACGGCCAAGGTCGCCAAGACCACCGGTCGCGGTGGCCAGGGTGGATACGGCGGCGGCGGTCAGCAGCAGGGTGGCGGCGGCTGGGGCGGAGCCCCCAGCGGTGGCGCCCCGCAGGGCGGCGGAGCTCCCTCCGACGACCCGTGGGCGTCCAGCGCGCCGGCCGGTGGCCAGCAGCAGGGCGGCGGCGGGGGCGGCTGGGGCGGAAGCTCCGGCGGCTCCGGCGGTGGCTACTCGGACGAGCCGCCCTTCTAAGGGCAGCTCCATCCCCACTTCTTGATCACACAGGAGAGACACAATGGCGAAGCCGCCTGTGCGCAAGCCTAAGAAGAAGGTCTGCGCGTTCTGCAAGGACAAGACCGCGTACGTGGACTACAAGGACACGAACATGCTGCGGAAGTTCATTTCCGACCGCGGCAAGATCCGTGCCCGCCGCGTTACCGGCAACTGCACGCAGCACCAGCGTGACGTCGCCACGGCCGTGAAGAACAGCCGTGAGATGGCGCTGCTGCCCTACACGTCCACCGCGCGATAAGGAAAGGGTGACCGACTAATGAAGATCATCCTGACCCACGAGGTTTCTGGCCTCGGTGCCGCCGGCGATGTCGTCGACGTCAAGGACGGTTACGCTCGCAACTACCTGGTCCCGCGGAACTTCGCGATCCGCTGGACCAAGGGTGGCGAGAAGGACGTGGCGCAGATCCGCCGCGCCCGCAAGATCCACGAGATCGCGACCATCGAGCAGGCCAACGAGGTCAAGGCCAAGCTCGAGGGCGTGAAGGTCCGTCTGGCCACCCGCGCGGGTGACGCCGGCCGTCTCTTCGGTTCCGTCACCCCGGCCGACATCGCCACGGCGATCGAGGCGTCCGGTGGCCCGAAGGTCGACAAGCGTCGCGTGGAGCTGGGCTCCCCGATCAAGACCCTCGGTTCGCACCAGGTCTCCGTGCGTCTGCACGCTGAGGTCGTCGCGAACGTGGGCGTCGAGGTCGTCGCCGCCTGAGGCAGCGAATGAAGGGCCGCACCCTCCGGGGTGCGGCCCTTCGTCATGTCCGGGTGGCTCCGTAGCGGTGTTTCACGTGAAACGAGCCGCCCCCTGGTCGTGTTTCACGTGAAACACGACCAGGGGGCGGCTGGGCATCGGCGTAGGTCTCCGTGACGGAGTGCCCTCCGGTCAGCGGGTGGCTCCGATGACCAGCCACCGGCCGGAGCGGGCACGCAGTTGGAGGGTGACCATCCGGACCAGCATCATCAGGGTCATGGCCCACCACAGGGCGGTCAGGCCCCCACCGAGGGCCGGGACGAGCAGGGCGGCCGGCGCGAAGACGGCGAGGGTCAGCAGCATCGCCCCGGCGAGGTAGCGGCCGTCGCCGGCGCCCATCAGCACCCCGTCGAGGACGAAGACGATCCCGCAGACCGGTTGGGCCAGCGCCACGACGAGCAGGCCGGGCAGCAGGGCGTCCTCGACCGCGGGGTCGCCGGTGAAGAGCGGGATGAACACCGGGCGGGCCAGGACGACCAGCAGGCCCAGGACGAGGCCCGCGCCGATGCCCCACTGGACCATGCGGCGGCACACGGCCTTGGCGCCCGCGCTGTCCCCTGCGCCCAGGTAGCGGCCGATGATGGCCTGCCCGGCGATCGCGATGGCGTCCAGGGCGAAGGCGAGCAGGCTCCACAGGGACAGCAGGATCTGGTGGGCGGCGATGTCGGCGTCCCCCAGCCGCGCCGCCACGGCAGTCGCGATCATCAGGATGGCGCGCAGGGACAGGGTGCGGACCAGCAGCGGCACGCCCGCCTGGGCGCAGGCGCGGATGCCGGCCGCGTCGGGGCGCAGTGAGGCCCGGTGGCGGCGGGCGCCCCGGACGACCACGACGAGGTAGGCGGCGGCCATGGCGCACTGGGCGATGACGGTGCCCCATGCGGAGCCGCCGATGCCGAGGCCCGCGCCGTAGACCAGGGCCACGTTGAGGGCTCCGTTGAGGGCGAAGCCGCCGATCGCCACGTAGAGGGGCGTACGGGTGTCCTGGAGGCCGCGTATGACGCCGGTGGCGGCCAGCACCACGAGCATGGCGGGGATACCGAGCGCGGATATGCGCAGATACGTTTCTGCGTACGGGGCGACGGTGTCCGAGGCGCCGAAGAGCGAGACGAGCCAGGGTGCGCCGGGCAGGACCGCGGCGACCACGGCCGCGCCGAGGAGCAGGGCGAGCCAGATGCCGTCCATGCCCTGCCGGATGGCGGCCCGGAGGTCGCCCGCGCCGACCCTGCGGGCCACGGCCGCGGTGGTGGCGTAGGCGAGGAAGACGAAGACGCTCACCGCCGTGGTGAGCAGTGCGGCCGCGATGCCGAGGCCGGCCAGCTGGGGGGTGCCGAGGTGCCCCACGATGGCACTGTCGGCCATCACGAAGAGGGGTTCGGCGACGAGGGCGCCGAAGGCCGGGACGGCGAGGGCGAGGATCTCGCGGTCGTGCCGTCTCGGGGCAGCCTTCTCAGCGGTGGGGGCCTGTGTCATGCGCTCAATCTAATCTTCCACAGGTAATGGACGCAAGGTTATTTGGATCCTTACCAACCCGTTGACTTGGGCGTTCTTCACACCCCGTTGGAGGCGATCTTGAGACAGTGGCCAAGAATTTTCTTCCCCACAGCCTGCGGAAGGAGAAAATGCAGGTCAGGTGGGGTGGAGGGGTGGGTCAGGTGATTTTGTCCACAGCGCCGTCCCCCGGTCCGTGCACAGCTTCGGGTGAGTTACCCACAGCATTGGCTCCGTCGTCCACATCTCATCCACACAGCCTGTGGATAACAAGATTGGCTGACGCCGCCCGCGGCCCTACCGTTGTGCGTTGCCCGACGCGCCGAACGCCGATCCGGGTGTCCCAAATGTCAGAGCCGTGTCGTAGAAAGAGTGACACGGCGAGGTCCGCGTAGCGGACGGGAGGAGGCGGCCCGGTGAGCATGCCCGAGCCCATGGACGACCCCTGGGCCGACAGCGGTCCCAGTGACCGTCTGCCCGCCCGTACCCGCCGTAACGCCGAGGGCCGCGGCCGGGGGGACGAACAGCAGGACCGGGGCCGCGAGGGCGGCTCCTGGGACGGCGGCGGGGGCGGCTTCGAGCGCGTCCCCCCGCAGGACCTGGACGCCGAGCAGTCGGTGCTCGGTGGCATGCTGCTCTCCAAGGACGCGATCGCCGACGTGGTCGAGGTCCTCAAGGGCCACGACTTCTACCGCCCTTCGCACGAGACGATCTACCAGGCCATCCTCGACCTGTACGCCAAGGGCGAGCCGGCCGACCCCATCACGGTCGGCGCGGAGCTCACCCGGCGCGGAGAGATCAGCAAGGTCGGCGGGGCCTCGTACCTGCACACCCTGGTGCAGTCGGTGCCGACCGCGGCGAACGCCGAGTACTACGCGGAGATCGTCCACGAGCGGGCCGTCCTGCGCCGCCTGGTCGCGGCCGGTACGAAGATCACGCAGATGGGATACGCGGCGGACGGCGACGTCGACGAGATCGTCAACAGCGCCCAGGCCGAGATCTACGCCGTCACCGAGCAGCGGACCTCCGAGGACTACCTCCCGCTCGGCGACATCATGGAGGGCGCGCTCGACGAGATCGAGGCGATCGGCTCGCGCTCCGGCCAGATGTCCGGGGTGCCCACGGGCTTCACCGACCTCGACTCCCTGACCAACGGCCTGCACCCGGGCCAGATGATCGTCATCGCCGCCCGTCCCGCCATGGGCAAGTCGACGCTCGCGCTGGACTTCGCGCGGGCCTGCTCCATCAAGGCCAACCTGCCGAGCGTCATCTTCTCCCTCGAAATGGGCCGCAACGAGATCGCGATGCGCCTGCTCTCGGCCGAGGCCCGGGTGGCGCTGCACCACATGCGCTCGGGCACCATGACCGACGACGACTGGACCCGGCTCGCCCGGCGGATGCCCGACGTCTCGGCCGCCCCGCTGTACATCGACGACTCGCCCAACCTGTCGATGATGGAGATCCGCGCCAAGTGCCGTCGGCTCAAGCAGCGCAACGACCTCTCGCTCGTCGTCATCGACTACCTCCAGCTGATGCAGTCGGGCGGCTCCCGCCGGCCCGAGAGCCGCCAGCAGGAGGTCTCGGACATGTCCCGAAACCTCAAGCTGCTGGCCAAGGAGCTGGAGGTGCCGGTGATCGCGCTGTCCCAGCTGAACCGTGGTCCCGAACAGCGCACCGACAAGAAGCCGATGGTCTCCGACCTGCGTGAATCGGGTTCCATCGAGCAGGACGCCGACATGGTGATCCTGCTGCACCGTGAGGACGCGTACGAGAAGGAGTCCCCGCGCGCGGGCGAGGCGGACCTGATCGTGGCCAAGCACCGTAACGGCCCGACGGCCACCATCACGGTGGCCTTCCAAGGTCATTATTCGCGGTTCGTGGACATGGCCAACACGTAGCATCCGGCCATGGACGCCCTTGCTGAAGATCTGGAACTGCTCCCCTCCACCCGGCGCGCGCTGAGGCACCGGCTCGCCGTCGCGCAGAGCGAGGGACGCTCACCGTCCCTGGTGGCGGCCGTCTCGCGCGGTGGAGAGGTGGTCTGGGAGGGCTCCCGGACCTCGGTCGAGGGCCACGGCCCGGACGGGGACGTGCAGTACCGGATCGGGTCGATCACCAAGACCTTCACGGCCGTTCTGGTGATGCGGCTGCGTGACGAGGGCCTGCTGGACCTCTCGGACCCGCTGGGCCGGCACCTGCCCGGGACCGGCGCCGACGAGGTGACCGTGGCCCAACTGCTCGCCCACACCGGCGGACTGGCGGCCGAGACGCCCGGCCAGTGGTGGGAGCGTTCGTCCGCCGGACTGCGGCCCGGGCTGGCCGAGGTGCTCGGCGAGGAGCCCTTCAAGCACGCCCCCGGACGCGCCTTCCACTACTCGAACCCCGGTTACACGCTGCTGGGTTCCCTCGTCGAGGCGCTCCGCGGGAAGCCGTGGGAGCAGGTGCTGCGCGCCGAGGTGCTGGAGCCGCTGGGGCTGGACCGGACGAGCGGCGAAGCGCGCGCCCCGCACGCGGGCGGCTGGGCGGTGCATCCGTGGGCGGACCTGATGATGCCCGAGCCCGCGGAGGACCTCGGGGTGATGGCCGCGGCCGGGCAGCTGTGGTCCACGACCGGGGACCTCACGCGGTTCGCCGCCTTCCTGCTGCGGGGTGACGAGCGGGTGCTGAGCGAGGAGAGCGTACGGGAGATGCGCGCCGCGGCTGCTCCCGCCGCCCCCGGCAGCGCCGACGCCGGCTACGGGCTGGGCCTCCAGCTGAACGTGTGCGACGGGCGCCGGCTCGTCGGCCACGGTGGTTCCCTGCCGGGATTCGTGGCGGGGTTGTGGCTGAGCGAGGAGGAGGACCTGACGGCGGTCGTCCTGGCCAACTGCACCTCGGGGGTGCCCGCTTCGACGGTGGCCACGGACCTGATCGGAATCGTGGCGGAGGCGGAGCCGCGCTTCCCCGAGCCGTGGAGGCCGTTCCGGGAGGAGGACCGGGTGCCGCTGGAGCTGACCGGAATCTGGTACTGGGGCACCGCGGCGCACGTGCTGCGGCTGCGTGCGGACGGCTCGCTGGAGCTGGGCCCGGCCGGCGTGACCGGCCGCTCCGCCCGGTTCCGCGGCGAACCGGACGGCAGTTGGACGGGCCTGACGGGCTATTACGCGGGGGAGACCCTGCGTGCCGTCCGGCGGGACGACGGTACGCCGAGCCACCTCGACCTCGGGTCGTTCGTGTTCACGCGAGAGCCCTACGACCCCGAGGCCCCGGTGCCCGGCGGGGTGGACCCGCAGGGCTGGCGCGGCATCGCCTGACGGGGTCAGGCGGTGAGTTCGCGCTCCAGCGGGGTGCGGAACCGTGGGGTGACGCGGGCGTCGCCCACCCACTCGGCGAGCCGGGCGGCCTCGGCCGTGATCGCCTCCGAGGCCTCCCGCCCGGGGTCGGCCAGCAGCCGCCAGACGATCTCCCCGTCCGCCCGCTGGGCCCAGCCGCCGACGATCTCCCCGTTCCACCACACGGTCGGACCGATGTTGCCCGCGTAGTCGAACAGGGCGGGACGGTGGGCGGGGTCGAGGTGGAAGCTCCGGTCGGCCCAGCCCATGCCGCTGGGGTCGAGACCGGGCAGGAGCGCGACCCAGTCCTCCGGCTCGGGCTCGGCCGCGGTGTCGCCGGGCAGGACGAGCGCCGTGCCCCCGTCGTCCAGGCGGACCTGCTCGGGGGCCACGGTCGCCAGGGCCTTGCGGACGTCGGTGAGGGTCCAGCCGGTCCACCACTTGAGGTCGGCCTCGGTGGCCGGTCCGTAGGCGTGCAGCCAGCGGCGGGCGAGTTCGGCACGGGCCTCGGCGGCGGGCAGGGCGGGCCAGGGCTGGGTGTGCACCCAGCGGAACTGGCTGGAGGTCCAGGATCCGCGGGGCCGGTCCCGGCGGATCCGGCCGTCGGCGGCCAGCACGCGGATCACCCGGGTGGCGACCCCGGTCTCGGCCTCGTACTTCTTGCCCCGGTTGATGGTGATCTTCTGTCGGAGGGCGGGGACGGCGGCGGAGAGCTGGCTGCCGGTCGAGGGCCCCAGGGTGTCCAGGGCGTCGAGGGCGGCGGTCTCGGTCCTGGTCAGCCAGTCGGCGCCGAGGCCCTGGCCGTCCTCGGCGAGGTGCTTGAGGAGGTTCCGGCGTTCCTTCGCCGCGATGCTCCGGGCGCAGGACGCGTCCACGTAGGGGGCGAGTTCGGTGGAGACGGCGAAGAGGGTGTTCCTCATGCTGAGCAGCCGGACGAGACTGACGTCCTCGTACAGGGCGGCTTCGATCGCGGCGGGTCCGCCTTCGGTGAGGCGGGCGCGGGCGGAGAGGTGGACGGTGGCGGCGTCGGTGGCGTGCAGGGCGACGACGGCGTCCGCCGCCTGGCTCGGGGTGGCGGCTCGGGCCGATGGAGCCAGCCGATGCCGCCGACCCAGCCGGTGGCGACGTTCCGAGGTGGTGACGAGGGGGAGGCCGGTGCTCATCCTCCCGATCGTAGGCCGGGCCGCCGACAGCGGCCCGGCCTTTGCCGGAGCCGGTCAGAGCTGGAGCTTGAACCCCACGTGGGAGGCCGTGAAGCCGAGCCGCTCGTAGAAGCGGTGCGCATCGGTACGCGTCACGTCCGAGGTGAGCTGGACGAGTTGGCAATTCTCCTGCCGCGACCGCTCGATGGCCCATTCGATGAACCGGGTGCCGAGGCCGCTGCCGCGTTCGTCCGCGTGGACCCGTACCCCTTCGACGATGGCGCGCGTGGCGCCCTTGCGGGACAGGCCGGTGACGAACGTCAGCTGGAGGGTGCCCACCACCCGCTCGCCACGGACGGCGACGACGACGTGCTGGTTGGCGTCGTCGGCCAGCTGCTTCAGGGCCGCGACGTAGGGGGTCAGATCCTCCGGGGACTCCCGGGTGGCCCCCAGCGGGTCGTCGGCGAGCATGGCGACGATGGCGGGCAGGTCCTCCTCGGTGGCGGGTCGGATCGTCAGCGCGGGGGTTCCGGTCATGGTGGAAGCCTTTCTCCGTCAGCCTGCGGCGACGGTGAGGGGGGCCCAGCGACGGGTCCAGTCGCCGGGGAGGCCGGGGATGTTCCGGGTCATGACGGCGTTGAAGGCCAGGGACTCCAGACCGCGCTCCTTGAGCCAGGCGAGGAGTTCCTCGTGGCGCACGTCGACGTCCGTGCGCAGGGGCCGTTCGGTGGTGGCCGCCAGCGCGGTGACCAGGGCCCGGGCTGTGGCGGTGTCGCGGGCGATCAGCGGGCCGATGACATGCGTGTCCATGTTGGGCCAGATGGCGGCGTAGCCGATGAGGCCGCCGGCGCCGTCCTCGGCGACGAGAACCTTGTCGGCGAAGGCGGGCAGCCGCGCGATCATGTGGGTCCGGTCGGTGCCGAACACCTCGGTGTCCAGGCGGACGATCCGTGCGAGGTCCTCGCCCGTGGCCGGCCTGACGGGGACGGCGGCGTGGTCGCCGGCTTCGGGGCGGAAGGGTCCCCGGACCATCTCCGCCCGTCCGGTGGTGTCGAAGCCGAGCTCCTCGTAGAGCGGGCGACCGTTGGGGGTGGCGTGCAGGGTGAGCGGGACACCGACGAGGACGTCGTCGCACACGTGGGCCATCAGCCGGCGCCCGAGGCCCTTGCGGGCGTACCGGTCGGCGACGAGCACCATTCCGATCGCGGCGAGGTCCGGCTTGGCCGGGGTGTCTCCGTAGCGGGTGACGACACAGGCGGCGGCGAGTCCGCGGCCGTCGGGGGCGTCGATGCCGTATCCGTTGCCGGCGGCGAGGAGCAGTCCCCATTTGTGGTCTTCGCGGGGCCAGCCGCGGTCCTCGGACAGGTCGGCGCAGTGCCGGAGATCGTCCGGGGTGAGCGCACGGATGGGCAGGTCGGTGAGGAGTGGTGGTGTCACCGGCCCAGAGTGGATCATCCACTCGGGGGGAGTCCAGGGGATTCAGGAGACGGGTGGGCCGATGTTTCACGTGAAACAAGGCCGATGTTTCACGTGAAACCAGGATCTGTTTCACGTGAAACATTCACCCCCGCCGCCGGCCGGATCCGCGTTTCACCGGGGGTGACTCCCGGCGGTAGCCGGTGCGGGAACGGAACGGCTAGCCTCGACGACCATGACGGTGCTTCACCTTTTTGATCTCGACGGAACGCTGATGTACGGATCGGCCGCACCGGTCGAGATCTCCCGCCAGCTCGGGAGGTCGGCCGAGATCGCCGAGCTGGAGCGGGCTTTCTCGGCACGGGAGATCGGTCCGCAGGAGTTCTCGGTGGCCGCCCACGGGCTGTGGGCGGATCTGACGCCCGCGCACGTCCGCGCGGCCTTCGACGGGTCCCCGTGGATCTCGGGGATCCGGGAGGTCTGGCAGGAGATCACCGAGCGCGGCGACCTCTGCGCGGTGATCTCGCTGTCCCCCTCGTTCTTCGTCGAGCTGCTGCTGGAGTGGGGTGCGCACGCCGCTCACGGATCGGTCTACCCGGAAGTGCCCTTCACCCGCCCCGTCGACGTGACCGGGATCCTGACCCCAGAGGCCAAGGTGGACGTCGCCGACCGGCTCTGCGAGCGCTTCGGGGTGACCCGGGCCGAATGCGTCGCCTACGGGGATTCCATGACCGACGCGGTCCTCTTCGAAGCCGTCCCGCGGTCGGTGGCGGTGAACGCGAGGCCCCACCTGGCCTGCCGGGCGACCCACGTCTACGAGGGCAGGGACCTGCGCGAGGCATACCGGCTCCTCGGGACGACGCGCCCCGGAGGCCATGCATCTTAAGGGGAAAAGTGGCCCGGAACGCGGTTTTCCCCATTCCTCCGCCGCACTCTCGGTCGGCTGGCACGCTGTGAAACCCGGAACCACGGATTCGAGGCCGTGGCGCGTGCAGACCCGACCGAGATGCTCGAAGCGAGGCACCGCATGGACGCTGCGCCCACCAGATCGGCAAGACCGACGGGGCGGATACCTTCGGGCGGCGGGGCGATCGAGCCCTCCCCGGACGCCGTGCTCATCCGCCGGACCCTCACCGAGATCGCACCCGTCGCCGACCGGGTGACCTCGTACTTCTACGCCCTGGTGTTCACGGGGCACCCGGAAGTCCGGGGCATGTTCCCCGCGGCCATGGACGTACAGCGCGACCGGCTGCTGAAGGCACTGCTGACCGCCGCCGAGTACATCGACGACCCGGCGGTCCTGACTCCCTACCTGCGCCGGCTCGGCACCGGGCACCGCAAGTACGGCACGATGGCCGGCCACTACCCGGCGGTGGGAGAGGCCCTGATCGGGGCACTGGCCCGGTACGCGGAACGCACATGGGGGCCGGAGACACAGGCGGCGTGGGTGCGCGCCTACACCGCCATCTCACAGATCATGATCGACGCGGCGGCCGAGGACGAGACCAAGGCGCCCGCCTGGTGGCACGCGGAGGTGGTTTCGCACGAGCTGCGCACCTCCGACATCGCGGTGCTGACCGTCCGCCCCGACCAGCCGTACCCCTTCCTCGCGGGCCAGTACACGAGCCTGGAGACCCCGTGGTGGCCGCGGGTGTGGCGGCACTACTCCTTCGCCTCCGCCCCGCGAGCCGACGGGCTGCTGTCCTTCCACGTCAAGGCCGTACCGGCGGGCTGGGTCTCCAACGCCCTGGTCCGCCATGCCCAGCCGGGTGACGTCCTGCGGCTGGGGCCGCCGGCCGGGTCGATGGTGGTGGACCACAGCACCGACAACGGGATGCTGTGCCTGGGCGGGGGAACCGGCATCGCCCCGATCAAGGCTCTGATCGAGGACGTGGCCGGGCACGGTGAGCGGCGCCCGATGGAGGTCTTCTTCGGGGCGCGCAGCGACCACGACCTCTACGACAAGGACACCCTGCTGGGTCTCCAGCGCTCCCACCCGTGGCTGTCGGTGCGCCCGGTGATCGGCGAGGGGCTGGCGGGACAGCTCCCGCAGGCCATCGGCGAACACGGGCCGTGGAGCTCGTACGACGCCTTCATCTCGGGACCGCCCGCGATGATCCGCAGTGGTGTGGACGCGCTCAAGCGGATCGGGATCCCCGGTGAGCGGATCCGCCACGACGCGGTCGAGGAGCTGGCGGACGTGGCCGGCTGACACCGTCGCGGCCCCCGCCCGCCCGCTCCCCTTCCCGTTTCCCCGGCGAGGTCAGCCCAGGTCGGGGGCGTGCATGGCGCGGACCCCTTCGATGTTGCCGTCGAGGTAGTGGCGCAGCGAGAGCGGCACCAGGTGGACCGCGGCGATGCCGACCCGGCTGAAGGGCACGCGGACGATCTCGTACTCGCCCTCGGGCTCGTCGATCTCGGGGCCGTGCCGTTGGCCCGGGTCCATCGACTCCAGGTGGCAGACGAAGAAGTGCTGCACCTTCACGCCGGTCACCCCGCCGGAGGCGATGTGCTCGACGGTGTCGACGAAACAGGGCACCACATCGGTGATCTTGGCGCCGAGTTCTTCGTGGAGCTCTCGGTGGAGGGCGTCGACGACGGTGGCGTCCGAGGACTCCACTCCCCCGCCCGGCGTGAGCCAGTACGGGTCGACGCCGGGCTTGGTGCGCTTGATGAGGATCAGGTCGTCACCGTCGAGCAGGATCGCGCGGGCGGTGCGTTTGACCACGGGGCGTTCGGTCATGGGAGAAGAGTGGCCCAGTACCGGGCTCCTGAAACGCGCCACGGTCCGAAACCCGGCGGCTCACCAGTGCGAGGCCGCGCGCAGCAGGCGGTCGTGGGCGCGCGCGAGATGGGCGAGGGCCAGGCTGCCGGCCCGTACGACGAGGAACCAGGTCCGCAGGGGCGGCAGGGCCGGTTCCAGCAGCGCCACGATCTCACCGCGGTCGAGGGCGTCCTGGCACAGGTAGCGGGGCAGGACGGCGAGACCGGCGCCGGCCCGGACGCATTCCAGTACGGCCCGCAGATCGGGCGCGACCACGGTGGCGGCGCACTCGGGGACGGAGTCGAAGACGGCGGCCCAGTAGCGGGTGACCAGCGGCAGGCTCTCGTGGACCTCGACGACCGGGATCCCGTCGAGGGCGACGGGCCCCGTGTCGTGCAGTTCGGCCCGCTCGACGAGGGCGGCCCAGTAGGGCGCCGCGACCAGGACCTGTTCCTCGTCGCACAGGGCGTTCGCGGTGAACAGCGTGCCGCGCGGGCGGGTGGGGGTGACGACCAGGTCGTGCTGCCCGGAGGCCAGCCCGTCGAGGGTCTCCCGCGCGTCGGGGGCGAGGGCGGTGCGCAGGCTCTGCCCCTGCCCCACCAGGGGCGCGAGGGCGGGGAGCACCCGCAGGCACAGGAACTCGGGGGGACCGGCCAGGTGGAGGGTGCGCGAGGTGCCGGTGGCCTCCCGTTCGATCTCGGTGATCCGCAACAGGGCGTCGAGGTGCGGGGCCGCCTTGTGGGCCAGTTCGTCACCGACGGCGGTGGGCGTGACGCCGCGGGCCCGGCGGTGGAAGAGGGGCCGGCCCAGCTGGCGTTCGAGGGTGCGGATCTGTGAGGTGACGGCGGGCTGGGACAGCCCGAGGAGCGTGGCGGCCCGGGTGAACGAGCCGGCCCGGTGTACGGCGACGAACGTGCGCAGCAGGGCCAGGTCCATGTCGGCCCCTCTCGGTGGGGGCCTTCAACTATAAATATGCCGATAGGCCCCTGTCGCTACCGTGATTGGACTCTGACGCTGAGTCAACTAGCCTTGATGGCGTGGTTCTTCTGCTAGGGAACCCGGGCGGTCCGAGCCACCAGGGGGGAGGCTCGGACCGCTTTTCCCCGGTCCGGTCAGCCCCCGGAACCCGCGGAATCAAGGGCCCGGAGCACATCGGCCACCAGGTCACCGGGATCCTCGGCGCCCGCCGAGAAGCGGATGAAGCCCTCGGGTACGGCGTCCCCGCCCCAGCGTCCGCGCCGCTCCGCGGTGGACCGTACTCCGCCGAAACTCGTTGCGTCCTCCACCAGGCGCAGGGCGCTCATGAAGCGCTCCGCGTACGCGCGGTCGGGCAGGGTGAAGGAGACGACCGAGCCGAAGCCGCTCATCTGCCGGACGGCCGTCTTGTGCGACGGGTCCGCGGGGAGGCCCGGGTAGCGCAGCCCGGTCACCTCGGAACGGTCGGCCAGCGCCTCGGCGACCGCCAGGGCGTTGCCCCATTGGCGCTCGGCCCGCAACTGGATGGTGGCCAGGGACCGGTGGGCCAGCCAGGCCTCCATGGGGCCCGGGATCGCGCCGACGACCTTGCGCCAGCGGCGGATGCCCGCGGCCAGTGCGGGGTCACGGCAGACGACGTAGCCCAGGAGCAGGTCGCCGTGGCCGGTGAGGCCCTTGGTGCCGCTGGCGACGGAGAAGTCCGCGCCGAGTTCCAGGGGGCGCTGGCCGAGGGGGGTCGCCAGGGTGTTGTCGACGGCGACCAGGGTGCCGCCGGCGTGCGCGGCCGCCACGAGCCGGCGTACGTCGCACACGTCGAGCCCGGGGTTGGACGGGGTCTCGATCCACAGCAGCCGGGCGCCGTCGAGGGCGGCGAGCTGCGCGTCCTCGGCGGTCGGGGCGGTGCGCACGTGGATCCCGTACTCCTGGAGCTGCTCCCGGACCAGGGGGAGGGCCTGGTAGCCGTCGTCGGGCAGGACGACGGTGTCGCCGGTGCGGGCCTGGGAGAGCAGGACGGCGGAGACGGCGGCCATGCCGGAGGCGAAGACGACGGTGTCCACGCCGTCCTGACCGGGGGCCTCCAGTTCGCCGATGGCCCGTTCCAGCAGGGTCCAGGTGGGGTTGGTGTCGCGGCCGTAGGTGTACGGGCCGCTCACCTCGCCGGGGAGGTGGAAGTGCGCCGCGAAGACGGGTCCGGGGAGGGTGGGTTCGTTCTTGACGGGCTCGGGCAGCCCGGCGCGCACGGCGCGGGTGGCGTCCGCGTACCGGTCGGCGTCGGCGTCGGCGTCGGCGGGGTGGTCCGAGCCGGTGGGGTGGGTGTTCACGGGGTGGTCTCCTTCACGGCCGCGCGTACGGCGTCCAGCAGGCCCGGGCTCGCCGCCTCGACCAGTTCCAGGCACTCCTCGAAGCCGTCGAGGGAGCCGTAGTAGGGGTCCGGCACGTCGAGCGCGTCCGCCGCGCCGTCCCGGGCGGCCGGGGCCGCGGGATCGTACGAGCGCAGCAGCCGGACCTTGGCGGCGGCCTCCGGGGTGGGCGCGAGGTCGCGGAGGTCGCGGAGGTGTCCGGCGTCGAGGGCGATGACCAGGTCGACGCGGTCGAACCAGGAGGACCGGAACTGCCGTGCCCGGTGGTCCTGTTCGTACCCGGCGGCTTCGAGTACGGCAACGGTGCGGGGATCGGCGCGGTCGCCCTCGTGCCAGCCTCCGGTGCCGGCGCTGTCCACTTCGACGAGGGAGTCGAGTCCGGCGTCGGCGATGTGGGAGCGGAAGACCGACTCGGCCATGGGGGATCGGCATATGTTGCCGGTGCAGACGAAGCAGACGCGGTACATGGGCGG
The DNA here is from genome assembly GCF_055581065.1 of Streptomyces sp. NPDC031479. Lineage (NCBI taxonomy): Bacteria > Bacillati > Actinomycetota > Actinomycetes > Kitasatosporales > Streptomycetaceae > Streptomyces > Streptomyces sp. NPDC031479. The sequence goes on along the minus strand of NZ_JBVIKC010000001.1, from coordinate 130,120 downwards.
CCCGGTCAGTTCTTGTCGGGCAGGGCCAGGTTCACGGCCCAGGAGACGACGGAGATGATCAGCCCGCCGACGACGGCGGTCCAGAAGCCGTCGACGTGGAAACTGAGGTCGAGCAGGTCCGCCAGCCAGGAGGTCAGCAGCAGCATCAGCGCGTTCACGACGAGGGTGAACAGGCCCAGCGTGAGGACGAACAGCGGGAACGAGAGCAGCTTCACGACGGGCTTGACGATCAGGTTGACCAGGCCGAAGACCAGGGCCACCAGGATCAGCGAGAGCGTGCGGCGCCCCAGGGAACTGCCGTCGTCGAGGGTGATCCCGGCGAGCAGCCAGACGGCCACCGCCAGGGCCGCCGCATTGGCCAGCGTCTTGACTACGAAATTCGTCATGTGTCTGATCGTGGCAGAGAAGAACCGGGTGGGACATCGTCAGATCAGCGGATCCCACGGCACCACCGAGCAAGGGCAAGGGGAACGGCAACGATGAAGGCCTTCAGGCTGGACGAGCTCGAAGCGGAGCGGGCCGCCAACGACGGCGCGTACCTCCAGTTCCTGCGGGAGCGCAACATGTCGGTCGGGCTGTACGCCCTCGACGCCGGCCAGAGCGATCCGCAGCAGCCGCACCGGCAGGACGAGGTCTACTTCGTGGTCAGCGGGCGGGCGTCGATCACGGTGGGGGAGGAGACCACGACGGTCGCGAACGGCAGCGTCGTCTACGTACCGGCCGGGGTGCCGCACAGGTTCCACCACATCACCGAGCCGTTGAAGGTGATGGTGGTCTTCTCCCCGCCGGAGGCCTGACGGCGCCGGACCGGCGGGCTGACCGGCCCGCCGGCTGAGGGTCGCGGGCCCGGTCCCCCTAGGGGGCGGATCAGGGGGTTCCGAGGGCTCGCGGGCCCCCGCGCCGCGCCGTGCGCTCCTAGCATCGGAGCAGGAAGTCACGGACGAGGAAGAGGTAGGGACATGGACGGCATCCGAGCGGCATTCGCGGGCATGCCCTGGTGGGTCAAGTGGGTCGCGGTACCGCTGCTGGCGATCTTCGTCTTCGGCGGGGTGATCACCACCATCATCGGCACGCTGATCGCCTTCGTCTTCAAGGCACTGCTCTTCGTCGCCCTCGTCGGTGGCCTGATCTTCATGGTCAAGAAGTTCACGGGCAGCGGTTCGAAGTCCTCCGCGGGCGACTGGTAGGACGCACCACCCGGGAGCGGTACCACGATTGACCCAGGCGGGGGAACGGTGCCGGGCAAACCGCCCACTCGCCGGTAACCGGTGGTTAGAGTGACAATCCGTGCTGTTTCCTGGGCACGGGCAGCCCGTACCCCTGCTCGAAGAGGCGGTCACGTCGAGCGGCCGCCGGCGACAACCCCAGGAGTCACGGTGCACGCGGGGGCGGCCCCCGCAAGGCGGGCTCCCCCGAAGCCCGCCGCCACGCCTGGGGGTGAGCTTTGGCTTCGGTTCACAACGTCGGTGTGCCGACCCTGATCGGTTCGGTGCAGCGGGCGCTGAGGCTGCTGGAAGCGGCGGGATCCCATCGAGAGGGAGCCCCGGCGAAGCAACTGGCGCGGGAAGCCGGGCTGCCGCTCCCCACGGCGTACCACCTGTTGCGCACGCTCACCCACGAGGGCTATCTGCGGCGGGAGGGCGGTGTGTTCGTCCTCGGCGCCGCGGCCGGCAGGCTGGCGGGCGGTGGACTTCAGCAGAAACGTCGCAGCATGATCCTCGACTCGCTCGCGCACTTCCGTGACGTGGTCGGGGCCCCCGTCTACTTCGCGGTCTACCGTGAGGGTGAGATCGAAGTCGTGGGCGTATCGGACACTCCCGCGCGCCCGGCCTGCGAAGAGTGGGCCGACTTCCGCGAGACCGGCCACGCGCACGCCATCGGGCAGTGCCTGCTCGGCCAGCTCGACGAGAAGACGCGCAGGGAGTACTACGACCGCCATCCGGTCGAGAGCATCACGCCCTACACCGTGCGGGACATGAGCGCACTGGAGGAACGGATCGGCTCCCTGGAGCGGATGCAGCCCGTGACCGAGAGGCAGGAGTACTCCCTGGGCACGGTGTGCGCGGCCATTCCGATCACCGCCGGCGACACCGCCGCGACCATGGCGATTTCTCTCCCCCTGCACCAGCAGGACCGATTGCTCTCTGCGGTCGATCGGCTACGGAGTGAAGTAGGCGCGCTGTTGAGCACCCTCTCGTTCTCTATCAGTATCTGAAAACTCACTCCTTGTGATCTGCAATCGCTTACACCACTCTTGTCAAGAGGGCCCTGGGGGACATTCCTGGCCACTTCCACTACAGCGGGGTAGGCAATGCGAGAGTCGGTACAGGCAGAGGTCATGATGAGCTTCCTCGTTTCCGAGGAGCTCGCGTTCCGGATCCCGGTGGAACTCGGATACGAGGCTCGTGACCCCTACGCGGTACGCCTGACCTTCCACCTTCCCGGAGACGCCCCCGTGACCTGGGCGTTCGGCCGGGAACTGCTTCTCGACGGCATCAACAAGCCGTGCGGTGACGGCGATGTGCACATCGCCCCCACCCACCCGGAGGAGCTGTCCGACGTCCACATCCGCCTCCAGGTGGGCTGTGACCGGGCCCTGTTCCGCGCGAGTGCGGCGCCGCTCGTCGCCTTCCTCGACCGCACGGACCGGCTGGTTCCGCTCGGTCAGGAGCGCAACCTCGGCGACTTCGAGGAGAACCTCGACGAGGAGCTCGGCAAGATCCTCGCCGAGGCGCGCCAGAACGGGCAGAACGCGGGCTGACCCGACGTCCCCTCAGCGCTTGCGCCGACGGCCCCGGCCACCGCGCGCGGGCTGCGGTACCGCGGCGGCGGCCGGCGAGCCCGTCCGGTCGGCGGAAACCACCAGGGCGGCGAGCGCGGTGGTGACGGGGACGGAGGCCACGAGCCCGATGGAGCCCACGAGGGTGCGGATGATCTCCTCCGCGACCAACTCGCTGTTGGCCACCGACCCCATGCTGCTGTTCGCGATCGAGAACAGCAGCAGCAGGGGCAGCGCGGCGCCCGCGTAGGCCAGCACCAGGGTGTTGACGACCGAGGCGATGTGGTCGCGGCCGATCCGGATGGCCGCCCGGTACAGGCCGCGCGGTCCCATTCCCGGGTCGGCCTGATGGAGTTCCCAGACCGCCGAGGTCTGCGTCACGGTGACGTCGTCGAGGACGCCGAGCGAGCCGATGATCACGCCCGCGAGGAGCAAACCGCTCATGTCGATGTGCGGGTAGAGGCCGTGGATCAGCCCGGTGTTGTCGTCCGTGTTGCCGCTCAGGAAGGCCCAGTCGATGAAGAGCGAGCCCAGCAGCCCGATCAGCAGCAGCGAGACGAGGGTGCCGAGGACGGCGACCGAGGTCCTGGCCGTCAGGCCGTGGCACATGTAGAGGGCGATCAGCATGATCGCGCTGGCTCCGATGACGGCGACGAGCAGGGGGTTCGAGCCCTGGAGGATCGCCGGCAGGATGAACAGCGTCAGGATCGCGAAGCTCACCACCAGGGCGACGAGCGCGAACACCCCGCGCATCCGCCCGACCACCACGACCGCGAGCGCGAAGATCCCGGCCAGCAGGGCCAGGGGCAGCTTGCGGTTCACGTCGACGACGGAGTACTGGAGGTCCCGCGGCGCGTCGGGGGCGTACGCGACCACCACCTCCTGGCCCTTCTCCAACTGCCGTGGGGCGCCGGGCTGGACGATCTCGAAGAACGCCCGGCCCTTGTCCGGTCCGCCGGCGACCTCGACCGTCGCCTTCTTGCACTCCCCGGTCTGCGCGGCCTGCGCCTCACGGCCCTCCGGGGTGGAGGTGTCGCCGGTGGGCGGCACCTGGGAGGCGTTCACTGATTTGCAGTCAACCTTTGCCAAGGCGACGACCGTGCCCTGTTGGGTCTGGCGGTCGAAGCCCACGCCGGTGCGCTGGTGGGCGGGGGCCCCGCCCGGCCAGAGCACGGCCATGCCGACGAAGACGGCTGCGGCGAAAGGGATCAGCACGGCGGCGATCACCTTGCGCAGGTGCTTGGAGACCGGGGCCGCCGGCCCGTGGCCATGGCTGTGGCCGTGGCCGCCGTGCCCGCTGTGGGAGGCACCGGTCGCATGTCCGTGGGACGCGTGATCGTGACCGGTGTGGCCGTGGGGGTCCGTGGGCGTGGTGGGGGGCTGCGGCAAGGACGTCACCGGCAGATCATCGCAAGAGATGAGGGGGCCCACTGTTCAGCACGCCACAGATGACGCTAGCGTGGGGGCTACTTTGCACAACGCGGGAGCTCGGAGCACCGGGCTGAGAGGGCGCTGATCACCGTACGCGCATGAAAATGCGTACGGGAAGAGGCTGCGTCGACCGCCGAACCTGTTACCGGGTAATGCCGGCGTAGGGAGATCAGGTCTCATGACCATTCAGGACGCACGCACGCCTGCCGTCAGCCAGGACGCCGACGGCCAGACCGAGCGCCAGCCCGGCTGGCACAAGGGATACCTGGCGGGCTCCCGCCCGGACATCCGGGTGCCGGTCCGCCAGGTCCACCTCACCAACGGCAAGGACGTCACGCTCTACGACACGTCCGGTCCGTACACCGACCCGCAGATCGAGACCGACGTGCGCCGGGGCCTGCCGCCCCTGCGCGAAAACTGGATCATCGGCCGCGGCGACACCGAGGAGTACGCGGGACGTCCCGTGCGCCCCGAGGACGACGGCATCAAGCACACCTCGCCGCGCGGCGGACTCAAGAACCTCGACGCCGTCTTCCCGGGTCGGCCCCGCCAGCCCCGCCGCGGCCGTGGCGGCGCCGCCGTCACCCAGCTCGCGTACGCCCGCCGGGGCGAGATCACCCCGGAGATGGAGTACGTCGCGATCCGCGAGAACGTCTCCCCCGAGGTCGTCCGCGAGGAGATCGCCGCAGGTCGCGCGGTGCTTCCGGCCAACGTGAACCACCCGGAGACCGAGCCGATGATCATCGGCAAGCGGTTCCTGGTGAAGGTCAACGCCAACATCGGCAATTCCGCGGTCACCTCCTCCATCGAGGAGGAGGTCGACAAGATGACCTGGGCGACCAAGTGGGGCGCCGACACGGTCATGGACCTCTCGACCGGCCGCAACATCCACACCACGCGCGAGTGGGTCCTGCGCAACTCCCCCGTCCCGATCGGGACCGTGCCGCTCTACCAGGCGCTGGAGAAGGTCGACGGCCGTGCCGAGGACCTGACCTGGGAGATCTACAAGGACACGGTCATCGAGCAGGCCGAGCAGGGCGTCGACTACATGACGGTCCACGCCGGCGTGCTGCTGCCCTACGTGCCCCTGACCGCCCGTCGCAAGACGGGCATCGTCTCGCGCGGTGGCTCGATCATGGCCGCGTGGTGCCTGGCGCACCACAAGGAGAACTTCCTCTACACGAACTTCGAGGAGCTCTGCGAGATCCTCGCAGCCTACGACGTCACCTACTCGCTCGGTGACGGCCTGCGCCCCGGCTCCATCGCGGACGCCAACGACGCGGCGCAGTTCGCCGAGTTGAAGACGCTGGGCGAGCTGAACACGATCGCCAAGCGGCACAACGTGCAGACCATGATCGAGGGCCCGGGCCACGTCCCGATGCACAAGATCAAGGAGAACATCGACCTCCAGCAGGAGATCTGCGAGGAGGCGCCGTTCTACACGCTCGGCCCCCTGACCACGGACGTCGCGCCCGCGTACGACCACATCACCTCGGGCATCGGCGCCGCGATGATCGCCTGGTGGGGCACCGCGATGCTCTGCTACGTCACGCCCAAGGAGCACCTGGGCCTGCCGAACCGGGACGACGTGAAGACCGGCGTGATCACCTACAAGATCGCCGCTCACGCCGCCGACCTGGCCAAGGGCCACCCGGGCGCCCAGGAATGGGACGACGCCCTGTCGGACGCGCGGTTCGAGTTCCGCTGGGAGGACCAGTTCAACCTGGCCCTCGACCCGGACACGGCCCGCGAGTTCCATGACGAGACCCTTCCGGCCGAGCCCGCGAAGACCGCGCACTTCTGCTCCATGTGCGGTCCGAAGTTCTGTTCGATGAAGATCTCTCAGGACATCCGCCGCGAGCACGGCGGTGACCTGAAGGCCGAGGAGATCCAGGCGGGCATGGCGGAGAAGTCCGCCGAGTTCGCCGCCTCCGGCAACCGGGTCTACCTCCCCCTGGCGGACTGACCCGGGGCACCCCGGACACGGACGGACCCGCGACCCATGGGGGGAGTCGCGGGCCCGTCCCGCCCCGGTCCGGCGGGGCCGGGAGCGGGGGTGTCCCGAAAGCCGGCTGCGGTTGACCGGTGGAATGGTCTTGCCCTGGAGTGGGCTCCAGCTCCTAGAGTGCGGCCGCATGACCATGCGATACCGAAACTTGGGCGGGACCGGCATCGAGGTGAGTGCGCACTGCCTCGGAACGATGATGTTCGGGGCAGTGGGGAACCCCGATCACGAGGAGTGCGGCCGGATCATCCATGCCGCGCTCGACCTGGGCGTCAACTTCGTCGACACCGCGGACATGTACTCCGCCGGAGAGTCCGAAGTGATCGTCGGCAAGGCGCTCAAGGGGCGGCGCGACGACGTCGTCCTGGCCACGAAGGTCCACTTCCAGATGGGAGAGGGACGCAATCGCAGCGGCAATTCACGGCGCTGGATCGTCCGGGCCGTGGAGGACAGCCTGCGGAGGCTGGACACCGACTGGATCGACCTCTACCAGGTGCACCGCCCGGACCACACGACCGATGTCGAGGAGACGCTGTCCGTCCTCGGTGACCTCGTCACGGCGGGGAAGATCCGCTCCTTCGGGTGCTCGACCTTTCCGGCTGAGGAACTGGTCGAGGCCCATCACGTCGCCGAGCGGCGGGCGCTGCAGCGCTTCCGGACCGAGCAGCCGCCGTACTCGATCCTGGCGAGGGGGATCGAGGCCGACGTCCTGCCGGTCGCCCGGCGCTACGGGATGGGCGTGCTGACCTGGAGTCCGCTGGCCTCGGGCTTCCTGAGCGGGAAGCAACGGCTCGGCCGGCCCGTCGACCTGACCTCGGGGCGGGCGGCGCTGAATCCTGCGCGCTTCGATCCGGCGATCCCCGTCAACGTCGCCAAGCTGGAGGCCGTGGAACAGCTCGTCGCGCTGGCCGAGGAGATCGGCTGCACCCTGCCGGAGCTGGCGGTCGCCTTCCCCGTCGCGCACCCGGCGGTCACCTCGGTGATCATCGGACCGCGGACCATGGAGCAGATGGAGTCCCTGGTGAAGGGGGCCGGTCTGGTGCTCGACGACGCGGTGCTGGACCGGATCGACGAGATCGTCGCACCGGGCGTGAACCTCTACCACCCGGACGGTGTCTGGCGCGCGCCGGCCCTGACGGACGTTTCTCAGCGGCGACGGACGCTGCACGACCGGGCCGCGGCGTAGCCGGGCGCGTCCGCCATCGGACACCCGTTGCCGGGCGCCGGGTACCCGGCGCCCGGAGCGTGGTTTCACGTGAAACATCAGCCGGTGCGGTTCCCCGGGGCCGGTCTACTCCGGCTCGTGCTCCGGGCCGCCGAAGTCGGGGCTGGTGAAGTCCGGCGGGGTGTAGCCGGGCCGGGGGCCCTGTGAGCGAGGTCCCGGGCTGGTGAAGTCGGGCCGGGTGTATCCCAGGTTGGGGATGCGCCCGGCCCCCGGCGTGCGGGGTACGGGGTAGCCGGTCCCGGCACTGGGGTCGGCGAGCGCGTCGCGCAGGAACGGCATGATGCCCCGCTCCAGCAGAGCGTTGCGCCAGGCCTCGCGGGCCCGGGAGAGCTCGTCGGGTATCGGAACGGCCTCCTCGGCCGCCACCTCCGTCGAGCTGTTGCGTATCGCCGTCACGAGGAGCCCGATCACCGCGAAGAGCAGGGCGGCCACGGTCAGCCCACCGAAGAGCCAGCCTGCCGTCAACATCGTCCTGGCGAAGGCCGGTTCGGGGTCGATCATCTTCAGGCTGTAGCCCACCAGCAGGAAGATCAGCATGGCGGTGCCCGCCAGGACGGGCGCGAGGACGGCGATCACGGCGCTCGCACCGGCCCCGTCCTCCTGGCCGGAGTCGTCCTCGACGCTGCTCACGGAGGCGGTCAGGGCCTCTCCGCGCAGTTCCTCGCGGACCTTGACGTAGTGGTCGTACTCGGCGGCGGCAGCCGCGGTGAGCAGTGCGCTGGCACTCAGCGCCATCGTGCGCAACTGTTCGGCGTTCAGCCGTTCGCCGAGGGTGGCGAGTTCGGGCCGTTCGTCCGCCGTGCGCAGCGCCTCGTCGAGGAGCCGGTCGAACTCGGGTCGGTCTTCGGTCAGCAGGTGCGGAGCGCTGGTCATGTGCATCCCCCTGTGCTCCGTACAAGCCGGTATGCCCGCGTAGACCCGGGCGCCGGCACAAACGGAGGAGAGCCTGCTACGGATAGAGCGATGGTAGAGCGCCCCTGCCACGCGGTGACAGGGGCTTTGCTGAATTACCCCGCTCCGAGAACGCTCAGTCGCGCAGAGGTAGTTGAACGACGAGCAGCTTGCCCTCCATGGTCACGCCGCCGTCCATCGCGATGGCCAGGCCGTCCGCGTAGACGTGCGGGCCGTCGACGGCCTCCGGTCCGTGGGACTCGTCGCCGTCCTCGGTGCCCACCTCCCCGAGCAGGTAGGGGATCGGGCTGTGGCCGTGGACGACGCGTCCGCCGCCGTAGGTGCCGAGGAGTTCCCGTACGGCTCCGGGGCCGGTCTCCTCGTCGCGGAAGGCGAAGCGCTTGGTGAACTTCCTGAAGAGGTCCCACGTGATGTCCGCGTCATGGCGGTTGAGCAGCTCGTGGATGGTGTCGTTGACGTCCTCGATGGAGTCGCCGTAGTCGAGGTAGGCGGTGGTGTCGGAGTGCAGCAGCAGGTGTCCGTCCGCCAGGGTGGCCGCGTCGAGCCGGGACATCCACTGCAGGTGCACGTCCTCCAGCCGGTCCATGTCGGTGCGCTGGCCGCCGTTGAGGAGCCAGGCGGCCTGGAAGGTGGCGGTGCCCGCGCCGGACTGGATCGGGGTGTCGCCGAACCGCTTGGCGCCGATGAGCAGGAGTTCGTGATTGCCCATCAGGGCCTTGCAGTAGCCGCCGGCGGCGGCGGCCTCGGCGGACAGCCGCATGACGAGGTCGATGACGCCGATGCCGTCGGGGCCGCGGTCGGTGAAGTCGCCGAGGAACCAGAGCCGGGCGTTCCCGGCGGACCAGTGGTGGTCGGCGTCGATCAGGTCCTGGGCCCGCAGTTCCGTGACGAGCTCGTCGAGGTAGCCGTGTACGTCGCCGACGACGTACAGGGGACCGGGACCGGCGGCCGGGGCGTCCTGGGGGACGTAGTGGACCTGGACGGTGTCACCGGGCCCGCCGGAGACGGCGCCTCGCCCGATGACGGGCAGGTCGCGCCGGGTGGGCGTGTAGCCGTCGTCGGCGGCGTCCGCGTCGGGGAACTCCGCGTGGGCGGAGGGCCGCTGGTGCGGGACGGTCTCCGTCTCGGGGTAGGCGACGGGGCCGACCGCCGGGGGCCCCGCGGGCTCCGGCGGGTACCCCGGCCGCTGGTCCGCGGGTGCGCCTTCGGCGTAGTACGCGGGGTACTCGCCGTAGACCGGGCTTTCGCCGGGAAGTACGGCGGACACGGCGTACGGTGCGGGTTCGGAGACCGGCACCCGGAAGTCCCGCAGCGTGTCCGTCCGCATCGCGGGTCCCTGACCGGCCCCCTGAGTCATCGACCCCTCCACCACCGTCGCGCTGCCGTACACCTGCGGACCCTCCTGCCTCCTGGGCGGAGGGTCCGTGATGTCGTGCGCCCATCATAGGAATGCGGCTCGCGCTCTGTGACGCACCAGGGGTGGTGAATCCTGTCCGGAGCCGATCCTTCCTGCTGTTTTCTCCCGATATGGGTGTTGCTGAATCCTCGGCGGGGCCGTCGGCTCCGTCATGGGGGTGGGTGTGGCGGTCAGTCCTGGGCCGGCGAGCGGGGTGGGCTGACGGTGGTCCGGGGTGTCCTGCGCTGCGAGGAGGTGCGGATGATCAGCTCGGTCGGGACGACCTGTTCCACGGGGCGTCCGGTGCCGACCCCCTCGATCGCGTCGATCAGCAGCTGCACGACGGCGGTGCCGATCCGGCGGGGTTTGAGGGAGAGGGTCGTGATGGGCGGTTCGGTGTTGGCGTAGACGGTCGATTCGCTGCAGCACACGAGGAGCAGGTCCTCGGGCACGCGCAGGCCGTAGCGCCGGGCGGCGGCGAGCAGGTCGGTGCCGTTGGGGTCGAACAGCCCGTAGACGGCGTCGGGCCGGTCGGGCCGGGCGAGCAGGCGGTCGGCGGCTACGGCGCCGGCGCACGGGTCGTGGGCGGGGTAGGACTCGTAGACGGGATCCTGGCCGACGCGTTCGCACCAGTTCAGGTAGGCGGTCGTGGAGAGCCGGGTGTAGGTGTCGGTGGTGGTGCCGGTCAGCAGCCCGATGCGGCGGGCGCCGGCGGCGGCGAGGTGGTCGAGCAGGCCCAGGACGGCGGCCTCGTGGTCGTTGTCGACCCAGGCGGTGACGGGGAGGGTGCCTGCCGGGCGGCCGTCGGAGACCACGGGAAGCCCCTGGCGGACCAGCTCGCTGACGACCGGATCGTGGTCGGAGGGGTCGATCACGACGGTTCCGTCGAGGGCCACGTTGGACCAGACGTCGTGTCGTGAGGTGGCGGGGAGGATGACGAGGGCGTAGCCACGGGCCAGCGCGGCGGAGGTGGCGGCCCGTGCCATCTCGGCGAAGTACGCGAATTCGGTGAAGGTGAAAGGTTCATCCCCGTACGTGGTCACGGTCAGGCCGATGAGGCCGGACTTGCCGGTACGGAGGGTTCGGGCCGCCGCGGAGGGGCGGTAGCCCAGCCGGTCGGCGACCTCGCGGACGTGGCGGCGGGTGGCGTCCGGCAGCCGCCCCTTGCCATTGAGCGCGTCGGAGACGGTTGTGATGGAGACGCCCGCCGCGGCGGCCACGTCTCGGATGCCGGCCCGGCCCTGTCGGCCGCCGACGCGCCGGGTGCTCTCGGTCCGGCTCACCTGATGCTTCCCTGCTGCTGTCATGGCGAGCCGATATTAGGGCTCTGAGGGGTGGGCGGTCCGGGTGCATATGCACGCGTTGACAGGCACGTTTCTGCATGATTCGCCACCCTCAATGACCTTGGAATTGAAGGTTTTTGGTGGCTCAAGGTGATGGTGGGGCTTGTCGGCGGGTAGGAGCATGCCAAAACGGAGCCGCTTCCGGCCGCTCTCAACTCACCTGCACGAGGGACGCGCGCCACGGCGCGGGCCACCGGCGCGCGCATATATGCGCGCGCTCCCCCAGTGTTCCTGGCGCCCGCCATTCTCGGATCGGCGGAATCCTCATAAGGTGAGCAGTATTGAGTCGACGGAGAGGTCGGCGGGACGGTCGAGGAGGACCTGCGGTGAGCGAGAAGAGCCCGAAGCTGCGCGCCGAGCTGGACGGCATTCCCACCTACAAGCCCGGCAAGCCCGCGGCCGGGGGCGGGGCCGTCGCGTTCAAGCTGTCCTCGAACGAGAACCCGTACCCGCCCCTGCCGGGGGTGCTGGAGAGTGCGGTCGCCGCCGCGGGCCGGTTCAACCGCTACCCCGACATGGCGTGCACCGGTCTGGTGAACGAGCTGGCGGAGCGCTTCGGGGTGCCGGTCGAGCACATCGCCACGGGCACCGGCTCCGTGGGCGTGGCCCAGTCGCTGATCCAGTCGACGGCCGGCCCGGGCGACGAGGTCATCTACGCCTGGCGGTCCTTCGAGGCGTACCCGATCATCACGCAGATCTCGGGCGCGACGTCCGTACAGGTCCCGCTGACCGACGGCGATGTGCACGACCTGGACGCGATGGCCGCGGCGATCACCGACCGGACCCGGCTTATTTTCGTCTGCAACCCCAACAACCCCACCGGTACCGCGGTGCGCCGTGCCGAGCTGGAGCGGTTCCTGGACCGGGTTCCCTCGGACATCCTGGTGGTGCTGGACGAGGCGTACCGCGAGTTCGTGCGCGACACCGATGTTCCGGACGGCATCGAGCTCTACCGCGACCGCCCCAATGTCGCCGTACTGCGCACGTTCTCCAAGGCGTACGGCCTCGCCGGCCTGCGCGTCGGCTTCGCGGTGGCGCACGAGCCGGTGGCCGCCGCGCTGCGCAAGACCGCGGTGCCCTTCGGCGTGAGCCAGCTCGCGCAGGACGCGGCCGTGGCCTCGCTGCGGGCGGAGGACGAGCTGATGGGCCGGGTCGGTTCGCTGGTGGGCGAGCGGGCGCGGGTTCACGCCACGCTGCTGGCCCAGGGCTGGACGGTCGTCCCGGACACGCAGGCCAACTTCGTGTGGATGCGGCTGGGTGAGCGGACGGCCGAGTTCGCGGCGGCCTGCGAGAAGGCCGGTGTGGTGGTCCGGCCCTTCGCGGGCGAGGGCCTGCGGGTCACGATCGGTGAGACCGAGGCGAACGACCTCTTCCTGCACACGGCGGCGGCGTTCTTCAAGGAGCTGTAGGGAACGGCGGGAGTGGTGGGGGACCGCGGGGAGCCGGGGTCCTCAGACCAGTTCCACGCGGACGGGGTCGCCCTCGCGGACGGTGGCCAGGAGGCGGGGGTCGCCGTCGAACGAGCCGAGCACGTTGCAGGGGCTCGCCAGGCGGCTCTCGCCTCCGCGCGATATGGGCGTGGGGCCGTAGGGGAGCGCGAGTGCGTCGCCCTCGGTCCAGAACGCGACCGTGCCGGGCTCGACGACCTGCCGGGCGTCGTCCTCCAGGGCCACGGAGACCCCGGTGTCGAAGTAGACCTCTTCGCCCCAGATGTTCGCGGAGGCGGAGATCGGGAGGGCCGAGGCCAGCGCCTTGCTGGTCGGGGTGTCGTCGAGGGTGGCGATGAGCAGGCCCGCAGGCCATGAGATCCGAATCTGCATGGCCACATTCAACAATCTGTTGAATTTTCTGGCTAGGGGGACCCCGGCTGAAAGCCGTCGAAACAGGTGCGCCATAATGCTTGTGAATGTGAACGCGTTCACAAGCGTGTCCTGCTTCCTCCTGTTATGGGGGAATCCGCCAGGCAGACTGCCCGCTGTGACCACGGCGACGACAAGGAGAAGACGACGTGGACCTAGCTTTGGCGCCTGAGACATTGGCGCGCTGGCAGTTCGGCATCACCACCGTCTACCACTTCCTCTTCGTTCCGCTCACGATCTCGCTGGCTGCGCTGACCGCCGGCCTGCAGACCGCCTGGGTGCGCACGGAGAAGGAGAAGTACCTCAGGGCCACGAAGTTCTGGGGCAAGCTTTTCTTGATCAATATCGCGATGGGTGTCGTCACCGGCATCGTCCAGGAGTTCCAGTTCGGGATGAACTGGTCCGACTACTCGCGATTCGTCGGCGACATCTTCGGCGCGCCGCTGGCCTTCGAGGCGCTGATCGCCTTCTTCTTCGAGTCGACCTTCATCGGCTTGTGGATCTTCGGCTGGGACAAGCTGCCGAAGAAGATCCACCTCGCCTGCATCTGGATGGTCTCGCTCGGCACCGTGCTCTCCGCGTACTTCATCCTGGCGGCGAATTCCTGGATGCAGCACCCGGTCGGCTACCGGATCAACGAGGAGCGGGGACGGGCGGAGCTCACGGACTTCTGGCAGGTCCTCACGCAGAACACCGCGCTCACCCAGTTCTTCCACACCATCACGGCCGCCTTCCTGGTCGGGGGCGCGTTCATGGTGGGCATCGCCGCCTTCCACCTCGCGCGCAAGAAGCACATCCCCGCGATGCGCAGCTCGCTGCGGCTGGGCCTGGTCGTCATGATCATCGCCGGTCTCGGCACCGCCATCAGCGGTGACCTGCTCGGCAAGGTCATGTTCAAGCAGCAGCCCATGAAGATGGCCGCGGCCGAGGCCCTCTGGGACGGCGAGGCGCCCGCCCCCTTCTCCGTATTCGCCTACGGCGACGTCGAGAAGGGCCACAACAAGGTGGCCATCGAAATCCCGGGTCTGCTGTCCTTCCTCGCCAACGACGACTTCACCTCCTTCGTCCCCGGCATCAACGACATCAACAAGGCCGAGCAGGAGAAGTACGGCCCCGGCGACTACCGGCCCAACATCCCCGTCGCCTACTGGTCCTTCCGCTGGATGATCGGCTTCGGCATGGCCTCCCTCGGGATCGGCATGCTGGGGCTGTGGCTGACCCGCAAGCGCTTCCTGCTGCCGCAGGCCCTGCGCACCGGTGAGGACGAGGTCCCCCATCTCGTCCTCTTCAAGAAGGCGCTCAGCCCCCGGTGGGCACGGATGTACTGGCTCGTCGCGCTCTGGACCATGTGCTTCCCGCTCATCGCCAACTCCTGGGGATGGATCTTCACCGAGATGGGCCGCCAGCCGTGGGTGGTCTACGGCGTCCTGCGCACGCGGGACGCGGTCTCGCCGGGCGTTTCCCAGGGCGAGGTGCTCACTTCGATGATCGGCTTCACCCTGCTCTACGCCGTGCTCGCGGTGATCGAGGTCAGGCTGCTCGTGAAGTACGTCAAGGCCGGTCCCCCGGAACTCACCGAGGACGACCTCAACCCGCCCACCAGGATCGGCGGGGACGACAAGAACCCCGACCGGCCGATGGCCTTCTCGTACTGAGGCTGAGGAGACCACACCATGGAACTTCACGACGTCTGGTTCGTACTGATCGCCGTCCTGTGGACCGGCTACTTCTTCCTGGAGGGCTTCGACTTCGGAATCGGAGTCCTGACCAAACTGCTCGCCCGCGACCGCAAGGAGCGGCGGGTCCTGATCAACACGATCGGACCCGTCTGGGACGGCAACGAGGTCTGGCTGCTCACGGCGGCCGGCGCCACCTTCGCCGCCTTCCCGGAGTGGTACGCCACCCTCTTCTCCGGCTTCTACCTGCCCATGTTGCTCATCCTGATCTGCCTCATCGTCCGGGGCGTCTCCTTCGAGTACCGCCACAAGCGGCCCGAGGAAAGGTGGCAGACCAACTGGGAACACGCGATCTTCTGGACCTCGTTGATCCTGGCGTTCCTGTGGGGCGTGATCTTCGCCAACATGGTGCGCGGAGTCAAGATCGACCAGGACATGGAGTACGTCGGCAGCCTCTTCGACCTGTTCAACGTCTACTCGATCCTCGGCGGCCTGGTCACCCTCGCCCTCTTCACCTTCCACGGGGCGGTCTTCGCCTCGCTGAAGACGCTCGGGGACATCCGGGAGCGCTCGCGCGCACTGGCGACCCGGCTGGGCGTGGTGGCGGCGGTGCTGGCCCTCGCCTTCCTGATCTGGACCCAGGTCTCGCGTGGTGACGGCTGGAGCCTGATCGCCATGGCCGTCGCCGTGGTGGCGCTGGTCGCGGCCCTCGGCTGCAACCTGGCCGGCCGGGAGGGCTGGTCGTTCGCCTTCTCGGGGATCACCATCGCGGCGGCCGTCGCGATGCTCTTCCTGACGCTGTTCCCGAACGTCATGCCGTCCTCGCTGAACGATGCCTGGAACCTCACGGTCACCAACGCCTCGGCCACCCCGTACACGCTGAAGATCATGACCTGGCTCGCGGGCGTCGCCACCCCGCTCGTCATGCTCTACCAGGGCTGGACCTACTGGGTGTTCCGCAAGCGCATCGGTACGCAGCACATCGCCGACGCGCACTGACCCCGCGCCCGGTCCCCGGGTCGCCCGTATCCGACGGACGGCCCGGGGCACCGGTTCATGCCTGACCCTGCCGAGGGGATGTTTCACGTGAAACCGATCGACCCGCGCCTGCTGCGGTACGCCCGCTCCACCCGCCTCTTCCTCGGGGCGGTGGTCGTCCTGGGGCTCGCCGGGGCCGGGCTGGTGGTCGGTCAGGCCATGCTCATCGCCGAGATCGTGGTCGGTGCCTTCGAGGAGGGGCTCGACGGCGGGGGGCTGCGGACGCCCCTGCTGCTGCTCGCGGCGGTGGCGCTGGGGCGCGGGCTGGTCGCCTGGCTCACGGAGCTCGCCGCGCACCGGGCCAGTGCGGCGGTCAAGTCGGAGCTGCGGGGCCGGCTGCTGGAACGGGCCGCGGACCTCGGGCCGGGACGGCTCGACGGTCACCGCACGGGATCGCTGGTGGCGCTGGCCACCCGGGGCGTGGACGCGCTCGACGACTACTTCTCCCGCTACCTGCCCCAACTGGGGCTCGCGGTGGTGGTCCCGGTGGCCGTCCTCGCCCGGATCGTCACCGAGGACTGGGTGTCGGCGGCCATCATCGTGGTCACCCTGCCGCTGATCCCGCTGTTCATGATTTTGATCGGTATGGCCACCCAGAACCGGATGGACCGCCAGTGGCGGCTGCTGTCCCGGCTCTCGGGGCACTTCCTGGACGTCGTGTCTGGCCTCCCGACGCTCAAGGTCTTCGGCCGGGCCAAGGCGCAGGCCGAGTCGATCCGCTCGATCACCGACGACTACCGCCGGGCCACGATGCGCACGCTGCGCATCGCCTTCCTCTCCTCGTTCGCGCTGGAGCTGCTCGCCACCCTTTCGGTCGCACTGGTCGCGGTCACCATCGGCATGCGGCTCGTGCACGGGGGTCTCGACCTGTACACCGGCCTGGTGATCCTGATCCTGGCTCCGGAGGCCTACCTGCCGCTACGGCAGGTAGGGGCGCAGTACCACGCGGCCGCCGAGGGTCTGGCCGCCGCGGAGCAGATCTTCGAGGTGCTGGAGACCCCCGCCCCCGCGCCGGGCGGCGGGGCGCCGGTGCCCGCCGACGGGCTGCGGATCGAGTTCGACTCGGTCGAGGTCCGCTACGAGGGGCGGAGCGCGAGCTCGCCCGGACCGGTGTCGTTCGCCGTCGCGCCGGGCGAATGCGTGGCCCTCACCGGGCCCAGCGGGGCGGGCAAGTCCACCCTGCTCCACGTGCTGCTGGGCTTCGTGACGCCGACCGGCGGGCGGGTCCGGATCGGGGACGCGGACCTGGGCGCGCTCTCCCTTGAGCAGTGGCGGGAGCGGGTGGCCTGGGTGCCGCAGCGCCCGCACCTGTTCGCGGGGACGATCGCCGAGAACGTACGGCTGGCTCGCCCCGGGGCTCCCGACGAGGCCGTGGAGGCCGCGTTGCGCGACGCCGGGGCCTGGGAGTTCGTGTCGGCCCTGCCGGGCGGGGCGCGGACTCCGCTCGGTGAGGGCGGGGTGGGCCTGTCCGCCGGCCAGCGCCAGCGACTGGCCCTGGCCCGGGCGTTCCTCGCGGACCGGCCGGTGCTGCTGCTGGACGAGCCGACGGCCGCCCTGGATGGTGGGACCGAGGCCGCCGTGGTGGAGGCCGTACGCCGTCTCGCGGTCGGGCGGACCGTGCTGCTGGTGGTGCACCGGCCGGCGCTGCTGGCCGTGGCCGACCGGGTGGTGCGGGTGGGCGAGGGGGCTCCGGTCCTGCCCGCGGACCGGGTACCGGCGGTGGTGAGCGCCCCGCGAGGTCCGGCGGTGGCCGATCCCGGGCAGTGGATCCTGGGTGCGGCGTCCGAGGGGGACGTGGTCGCCGGGGGCGGCGACACCGGGAGCGGTGACCCGCTGCGCCGGGTGCGGGCGGTGGCGTCGGCGTGGCAGGGCCGCTTCCGGCGCGGGCTGCTGCTGGGGGCGCTGGCCGTCGGCTGCAGCGTCGGCCTGATGGCCGTGTCCGGATGGCTGATCTCCCGGGCCTCGCAGCAGCCGCCGGTGATGTACCTGATGGTGGCCGTCACGGCGACGCGTGCCTTCGGTATCGGGCGGGCCGTCTTCCGCTACGCCGAGCGGCTCGTGTCGCACGACGCCGTGCTGCGGATGCTCGCGGATCTGCGGGTCGCGGTGTACCGCCGCCTGGAGCGGATCGCGCCCGCCGGACTGCGGGAGCAGCGGCGCGGGGACCTGCTGTCACGGCTGGTCGCGGACGCCGACGCCCTCCAGGACTACTGGCTGCGCTGGCTGCTGCCGGTCGGCACCGCGGTACTGGTCGGCACCGGGTCGGTGGCGTTCACCGCCTGGCTGCTGCCCGAGGCCGGGGCCGTGCTCGCGGTGGGGCTGCTCCTGGCCGGCATCGTGGTGCCACTGGTCAGCGGGGCCTGCTCGCGGGCCGCGGAGCGGCGACTGGCACCCGCGCGGGGCGAGCTCGCCACCCGGGTGGCCGACCTGCTGACCGGGACCGCCGAGCTCACCGTCGCCGGAGCCCTGGCCGACCGGAAGGGCCGGGCGCGGGAGAGCGACGGCGTGTTGACCCGGATCGCCTCGCGCGGGGCCGCCGCCACCGGACTCGGCAGCGGGCTGTCGGCGCTGGTGTGCGGGCTCACCGTGGTGTGCGCGGCGCTCGCGGGTGCGGGGGCCGTCGCCTCCGGACGGCTGTCCGGAGTGGCCATGGCGGTGGTGGTGCTCACCCCGCTCGCCGCCTTCGAGGCGGTCAGCGGGCTGCCGCTGGCGGTCCAGTACCGCCAGCGGGTGCGCCGTAGCGCGGAGCGGGTCTACGAGGTCATCGACGCGCCCGTGCCGGTCACCGAGCCCGCGGAGCCGGCCGAGCCCGCGGCCTCGCCCTTCCCGCTGCGGCTGACCGGACTGGCCGCCCGCCACCCGGGCCAGGAGCGGGACGCGCTGCACGGGCTGGACCTGACCCTGGAAGCGGGGCGGCGCATCGCGGTGGTCGGGCCATCGGGCTCGGGCAAGACCACCCTCGCCCAGGTCCTGCTGCGGTTCCTGGACCAGCGCGAAGGCGGGTACACCCTGGGCGGTGTCGACGCGCGCACCCTGGACGGCGACGACGTACGCCGCTTCGTGGGCCTGTGCGCCCAGGACGCGCACCTCTTCGACAGCTCGGTCCGCGAGAACCTGCGCCTGGCCCGGACCGGGGCGAGCGAGGAGGAACTGCGCGAGGCCCTCGCCGCGGCCCGGCTGCTGGAATGGGCGGACGGGCTGCCGGACGGGCTGGACACCCTGGTCGGCGAGCACGGGGAGCGGATCTCCGGGGGCCAGCGCCAACGGCTCGCACTGGCGCGGGCGCTGCTCGCGGACTTCCCGGTGCTGGTGCTGGACGAGCCGGCCGAACACCTGGACCTGGCGACCGCGGACGCCCTGACGTCGGATCTGCTGGCGGCGACCGAGGGCCGGACCACCGTGCTGATCACGCACCGGCTGGCCGGGCTGGAGGCGGTGGACGAGGTGCTCGTCCTCGACCGGGGCACGGTCGTCCAGCGGGGTGCCTACGCCGAGCTGGCGGCGGTCGAGGGTCCGCTGCGCGAGCTCCTGGAACGGGAACGGGAGGCGGACGGGGAGCTGGCCGAGTTTCACCTTGCTGACTTTCCCTCCTAAACGGGACTAACTAGTCTCAAGGGCATGTCAGCGCAGGAGTCTCAGGAACCACCGGACCCAACACGGGGAACTCCGGACCCGTTGGAGGCCGCCACCCGGGCCACCCGGAGTCTGCAGGGGCTGTCCACCGAGCTGACCGCCCGGGTCCCCCAACTCCTGGAAGCCATGCGCTCGGTCGGTACCGGGCTCGAACTGCACTCCACGCTCGACCGGATCTGTGAGACGGCCGCCGAGCTCGCCGACGCCCGCTACGCGGCGATCGGCGTCGTGGACGTCGAGGGCCGCGGTCTTTCGGACTTCGTCACCTACGGCGTCAGCGCCGAGCTGGCGCGGAAGATCGGGAACCGTCCGGACGGGCGGCGGGGGCTGCTCGGTGCGCTGATCTCCCATCCGGACACGGTGCACCTCGCCGATCTGGCGAAGGATCCGAGGTCGGCCGGGTTCCCCGCGCACCACCCGCCCATGAAGACCTTCCTCGGGGTGCCCATCCGGGTCCAGGGCGAGATCTTCGGCAACCTCTACCTCGCCGAGAAGAACGGCGGCGGCGAGTTCAACGACTACGACGTCCACATGGTCCGCGTGCTGGCCACCGAGGCGGGCATCGCCATCGGCAACGCCAGGCTGTACGAGGCCGCCACCCAGCGCGAGCGGTGGATCGACGGGTCGGTGGCCGTTACCACGGCCCTGCTGTCGGGCGGGGACGCGGACGACGCCCTCGCGGTGGTCGCCGAACAGGCCCGCCGACTGGCCGACTCCGCCGCGGGGATCGTGATGCTGCCCACGGAGGAGGGCGGGATGGAGATCGTGGCCGTCTCCGCCGAGAACCCGGCCACCTCGCTCGGCGTGGTCATCCCGGCGGAGAGCCCGGTGGTGGACAGGCTGCTGCGCGGTGAGCCCGTGTTCGTGGAGGACGCCGCCGGCGACCCGCGCATGATCAGCCGGCTCACCAGCCAGTACGGGCCCTGCATGATGCTCCCCCTGCACAGCGGTGGCCGGGTCCTGGGCGCCCTGGTCACCCCCAGGGCCCGCGGCGAGAGGCCGTTCACCGAGGCCGAACGGACCCTGGCCACGCAGTTCGCCTCGCAGGCCGCGCTCGCGCTGATGATGGCCGAGGCACAGCGCGACCGGGAGCGGCTCGCGGTGTTCGAGGACCGCGACCGGATCGCCCGCGACCTGCACGATCTGGTCATCCAGCGGCTGTTCGCCACGGGGATGATGCTGGAGGGAGCCCAGCGGCGGTCCATCGTTCCGGAGGTCCGTGACGGGGTGGGCAAGGCCGTGGACGAGCTGGACGTGACGATCCAGGAGATCAGGACCGCGATCTTCGCGCTCCAGCAGGGCCCGGCGGAGGCCCCCTCGGGGCTGCGCACCCGGGTGCTGAGGGAGATCAACATGGCCGCCGTGCCGCTGGGCTTCAAGCCCGCGCACCGCTTCCTGGGCCCGATCGACGCGGTCGTCGGCGAGCTGGTTGGCAAGAACCTGATCGCGGCCCTGCGCGAGGCCCTGTCGAACGCCTTCCGGCACGCGGAGGCCTCCCACATCGAGGTGGTGCTCGATTCCACGGTCACCCTGGACGACGGCCGGCCCGGAGTGCGGCTGGAGGTCGCGGACGACGGGGTGGGCATCGCGGAGGGCGGCCGCCGCAGTGGCCTGCGCAACCTGCGCCGCAGGGCCGAGTCGCTGGGGGGCACCAGCTTCTACGGGCCCGGCATCGCCGAGGACGGCGGCGGGACGACCCTGGTGTGGGAGGCCCCGCTCTAGGCCCTGCCGTCGAAGTCGCGCCCGGCCCGCGACTCCAGCCCTACCCGGTCACCCCGCGGAGCGTTCGGCGAGGATGCGCTCGATGACGACGGCGACCCCGTCCTCGTTGTTGGCGACCGTACGGCCCGACGCGGCCGCGATCACGTCCGGGTGGGCGTTGCCCATCGCGTACGAGGTGCCCGCCCAGCGGAGCATCTCCACGTCGTTCGGCATGTCCCCGAACGCGACCACCTCGGCGGGCGAGATACCGCGCTCGGCGCAGCACCGGGCCAGGGTGCTGGCCTTGGACACGCCGAGACCGCTGATCTCCAGCAGGGCGGTCGGGCTGGAGCGGGTGATCGAGGCGTAGGCGCCGGCGGCCGAGCGGGCCAGGGCGAGGAACTCGTCCGGTGCCAGTTCGGCGTGGTGGGCGAGCAGCTTCAGCACGGGCGCCGCCGTGTCCTCGGGCTCCTCGTGCAGCAGCTTCTCGGCAGTGGCGACCGTGGCGCCCGGGCTCTCGAAGAACGGCGGATAGGCCGGCTCGTAGTTGATGCCGGTGGTCCGCTCGACCGCGAAGGAGGTACCGGGGGCGGCCTTCCGCAGGCTTTGTACGACCGTCAGTGCGGTGGCCCGGGGCAGCTCCCTGACCTGCACGAACTCCCGGTCGGCGTGGAGGTCGACGACGGCCGCGCCGTTGGCGCAGATTGCCAGGCCGTGGCCCTGGACGTGATCGCTGACCACGTCCATCCAGCGGGCCGGGCGGCCGGTGACGAAGAAGACCTCGATCCCGGCCTCCTCGGCGGCGGCGAGCGCGGCGACGGTGCGGTGCGAGACGGATTTGTCGTCGCGCAGCAGGGTTCCGTCGAGGTCGGTGGCGATGAGCCGGGTCACGGGGGTTGGCCCGTCCGGGCGCTGGGGAGCCGAGGTCACCGCTCCATCTTCGCCCATGGTCCCGGGCGCCCAGGCCAGACGGTGGGCAGATGTTTCACGTGAAACACGGCGGCGGGGGCCTGGAGTGGCGGGGCGCGTGGTGCGGAATGTGCGGTTGGTGCGGAGGCGCCCGTAGGCTCGAACGCATGAGTCTGCGTCTGAGCACTGTCATCCTCCCGGTCCGTCCTTGGCACGAGGGCGGGCGTGACCAGTGGGAGCGGGCCGAGCGGCTCGGGTTCCACACCGCCTACACCTACGACCACCTGACCTGGCGGACCTTCCGCGACGGCCCCTGGTACGCGGCCGTGCCCACCCTGACCGCTGCCGCCGCCGTCACCGACCGGCTCCGGCTGGGCACGCTGGTGACCTCGCCGAACTTCCGGCACCCGGTGACCCTGGCCAAGGACCTGATGACGCTGGACGACGTCTCCGGCGGGCGCATCACCCTCGGCATCGGCGCGGGCGGCAACGGCTTCGACGCGTTGGCGCTGGGCCAGGAGGAGTGGAGCCCGCGCGAGCGGGCGGACCGCTTCGCCGAATTCGTGCCGCTGCTCGACCGGCTGCTGACCGAGAGCGCCCTGACCCACCACGGCACCTTCTACTCGGCCGTGGAGGCCCGCAGCATCCCCGGCTGCGTGCAGCGCCCGAGGCTGCCGTTCGCGGTGGCCGCGACCGGCCCGCGCGGGGTGAAGCTCGCCGCGAGCCACGGTCAGGCCTGGGTGACGGCCGGTGACCCGAAGGTCTTCGAGGGGACGCCCGAGCAGTCGCTGGAGGCCCTGCGCGGCCAGGTCGGCAAGCTGGAGAAGGCCCTGGCGGAGATCGGGCGCGAGTCCGACACCATCGAGAAGGTCCTGCTGACCGGCTTCACGCCGGAGCGCGGCACCATGCTGGAGTCGGTGGACGCGTTCGTCGACTTCGCGGGCCGTCACCGCGAGCTGGGCTTCACCGAGATCGTCATCCACGCCCCGATCCCGGACTCCGACTTCGCGGCCGACGAGGCCGTTTTCGAGCGGATCGCCACCGAGGCGCTCGCCCAGCTCGAAGCCTGACGAGAGCCGGTGGCCCGGCCGGGACCCGCCGCGTGGCGGGTCCCGGCCGGGCCGGTCGTGTCCTCAGGCCGTCAGGTGGGTGAGGACCCGCTCCGCCTGCGGCAGCAGCCACTCCGGAGCGGTTCCCTCGGGCAGCTTCCCGACCTCCTC
The DNA here is from genome assembly GCF_055581065.1 of Streptomyces sp. NPDC031479. Lineage (NCBI taxonomy): Bacteria > Bacillati > Actinomycetota > Actinomycetes > Kitasatosporales > Streptomycetaceae > Streptomyces > Streptomyces sp. NPDC031479. The sequence goes on along the minus strand of NZ_JBVIKC010000001.1, from coordinate 106,993 downwards.
GATCAGCGCGGCGATCCGGGCGGCGCCCGCCGTCGGCCGTCCCAGCTCCTGATCCGTCCAGGCGGCGTTGTTCAGGCACTGGAAGCGTTCCTGGAGGTACGCGGACCCGAGCGCGGAGTAGAGCGCCGCCGCCCGCTCCCAGAGCCCGACCTCCTCCAGCCGCAGCGCCTCGATGCCCGCCGCGCCCAGCGTGCCCCGTGCAGGGGAGCCACCGCTTCCGTCCCGGCCGTCCTCGGCCTCGTCCCCGTCCTCGACGGGGAGTTCGGCACTGACCCGCCGGTCCAGTACCTGTGCCAGCTGGTGCCAGGTCTGGGCCAGCTCGGACCGCAGCTCCGGGTCCTCCGGGTCCAGGGCCAGGGCGCCCTCCAGGACCCCGGCCGCCTCGTCCATCCGGGTCCGGGCGGCGGCCGTCGTCACGTCCGTGACGGCCTCGCGCAGCCCCAGCCAGGCCAGCGAACGCAGGATCCGGGCCTCGGAGACGACGGCCTCCCCGGTCAGCCGACGCAGTTCCAGGGCACGCTCGTAGGCGGCGACGGCCTCCTCGGCCAGGCCGGCGTCGGAGAGGCAGTCGGCGGCCGCCTGGGCGAAGCCCGCCTGCGGACGCGGGTCCTCCCAGCCCTGCACCAGCTCCGCCGCCAGCAGGAACTGCTCCGCGGCGCCCCGCGCATCGCGCAGCTCCCGCAGCAGGTTGCCCAGGAAGTCCCGCGCCGAGACGGCCTGGCCCTCACCGTGCTGGAGCAGGTCGGCCAGCGTGGACCGGAGCACTTCCGCCGCGTCGGCGGTCCGGCCCTCACCGGCGTAGGCCCGGGCCAGCAGCAGCCGGGCCTGGGCGCCGCCCTCGGAGGTCAGGCCGGCCTGGTCGAACCAGTGCGCCGCCGTCAGGGCGTGCTCGGCGGCCTCCGCCGCCGAGTCCCGGCGCAGCAGGACGTCCGCGAGGGTGATCCGTACGATGCCCTGCTGCTCGGCGTCGACGACCTCGGCGGCGTGCTCCAGGGCGGACCGCGCCGCTTCCTCGGCCTCCTCGGTCCGCTCCAGGGACACCAGTACCCCGGCCCGCAGTACGAGCGGGTCCACGGCCTCCCACGGACGGTCGGCCTCGATCACCCGGGCAGCGGCGGATGCCAGCAGGGGGAGGGCCCGGTCGGTGTCGCCCGCGGAGAGTGCCAGCCGGCCCAGCATCTCCTCGGCCTCGGCGGTCAGGTCCGCGAGGTCCGGTCCGTAGGCGGCGACGAACGCGCCGAGGTCGGCCACCAGCACCTCGTGGCCGTGCTCCTCCCCGTGGCCGTGGCCGTGGTCCTGCGTGCGCGTGGCCTCGACCGTGCGCAGGTACGACTCCACGCGCATCGAGGACAGCTCCGCGAGCGCGATCCGCCGGGTCCGCAGCGGTTCGGCCGGGTCCAGTGCCTCGGCGGCGCGCAGGGCGGTCGCCAGCAGTTCCCGGACCCGTTCCGGCTCTTCCCCGGACTGGGCGGCGGCGGTCGCCAGCCGGAGCTCGGTGAGGGCCACGCGCTCCGCCCGTCCCAGTGCCCGGTACCGGTCGCGGACGTCCGCCAGCAGTTGCGGCGCGTCCTTCGCGCCGGCCCGCGCGGCGGCCAGGGCCCGCTGGTCGGCCACGTCGGCGGTGACGAGCGGGTCCGCCTCCGAGGCGGGGAGGGCCGAGACCCGTACGGCCACCTCCGCCCACAGGGCTTCCGCCCCCGGGTGGCCCGAGTCGCGTGCGGTGCGGGCCCGCTCCACGAGGGCGTCGAGGCCGGCTCCGGGAGCCTGCGGCCGGGCCGGGGCCACGGCCGGCGCGGGGGTCACCGGCACGGTCCGGGGCAGTCCGGCGCTGCGCACCCCCAGCGGGAGGACGTCGAGCAGCGGTTCCCGCCCGATCCGCTCGCGCAGCTCGTCCGAGACCCGGCTGCTGCCGTTGCGGGCGTCGAAGCGGGCGGCGATCGCCAGGGCCTGGCCGTGGAGGATCCCGTACAGCTCGTCGACGGTGCGCGGGGTGCCCTCGTAGGGGACGGACAGGTCCGTGCCGTGCCCGAGCCGGTGCAGCCGGCGCAGCAGGACGAGCGCCCCGCCGAAGAACTCCATCTGGGTGTCGACGTCCGCGAGCGGGACGAGGTGGACGGCGTGTTCGGAGAGGATCTCCAGACCGCGGGCCTCGTTGCCGGTCAGGGCGCAGAACTCGATGTGCTCGCCGATGGAGCGCAGCAGGCTCTCCTTGCCCCGGGCCAGGCGGTATCCCCGCAGGTGGTGGGAGCGGGCCTCGTCGGCGCGGCCGAGCCGTACGAGGGGCAGCAGGGAGCGCGCGAGGACCCGGTGCGGCTCCTCCATGCAGGTCTGGCCGCCGCCGAGGACCGGCTCCCAGACCTCGATCGCCTTCGCGTCCTCGCCCCGGTCGGCCCAGAACCAGCCCTGGGTGTGGGTCTCGCAGGCGCGGCAGTCGCTCATGGCGTCGCGGTCGGCGGCCCGCCAACGGGCGATGGCCCGTTCGGCCCGCTCGCGGTCGCCGGTGGCGTGGGCCAGGTAGAACTCGGACTGGCGCACGGCGCGTTCGCTGTACCCGGCGATCCGGTAGCGCCGTTCCATGTCGTCGAGCCAGCGGGTGACCGTCTCGATGGGGATCTCGGGGGATTCGACGATCCGGCCGGCCACCCACTTGAAGCGCCAGAACAGGGCGTGGGCGTGGCCGCTGTCGAAGGCCGTGGGGTCGCGGTCGTACTCCTGGAGGAGGCGGGCGAACGGGATGACCATGCGGGTGCGTTCGGCGCTGTACTCGTAGGCGTCGATCTGGGTGATCAACGCGTGGCGGAACAGCGCGGGGTCCCCGCTGACCTCGGCGGCGGCGGTGAGGGCCTCGGCCTGCGCGTTGCGGGCCGCGCCGTGGGGCAGGCCGCGGTTCTGCTGCAGTCCCTGCCGGATCTCTTCGTTGGTCATGGCGGTCACTTGTCGTCCTCCTGGGCCTGGGTGGGGTGGGTCGCCCATTCCAGGAGCCCGAGGAAGGCCCGGTTGAGCAGGGTGGAGTCCGCCGGGCGCAGGGGTCGCTGGGACATCAGCAGGGCCTGCCCGTACAGGGATTCGACCGCCGTGCCGGTCAGGGTGGGGTCGGGGAGGCCCGCGATGCGCCTGATCAGCGGGTTGTTGTGGTTGAGGACCAGGCGGGCCCGGGGGCCGGAGCCGCGCAGGGAGCCGAGGATGCCGCTCCACAGGGAATCGGCGTTGTCGAGCGCGGCCGTGCGGTCGCGTTCCTGGCGGGCCTGGCGGTCGTCGAGGTAGAGGGCGGGGACGGCCACGGGCTGGAAGGCACGCAGCACCACGTCGCAGCTGTGGGACTCCAGGCGGGTGCGGGCGGTGGCCAGGAAGCCGGCGAGGGCCAGTTCGACCTCGGTGGCGACGGGGTCGAGGCGTTCGGTGACGGCTCCCGCGTCGAGCTCGGTGACCTTGAGGTCCGGGCGTACGGAGGGCAGCAGCGCCAGCAGGTCGGCGTCGTAGGTGTAGCCGGCGTTGATGACGCCCAGGCCGTGGGCCGCCGCGATCGGGGCGATCTGGCGGAACTCCTCGACGGTGCGGGTGAAGTGGATGTCGGCGTGGGCGGCCGCGAACTCCTCCAGGCTCATCGAGCCGTCGCTGGTCTCGAAGGGCAGCCAGGGCAGCATCAGCGCGAGCAGCTCGGCGTCGTGCCTGGCCAGCGACTTCACGCCGAGGTGGTGGACGCTCAGGAAGGTTGCCAGCCGGTCCGGTTCGCCGACGGCGAGCTCGGCCAGCCAGGCCCGGACGCGGGCGCCCAGGGCTTCGCGTACGGCGGCCAGGGTCTCGTCGTCGTAGAGGTTCTCGCGGGATGCGGTGGGGCGCAGCGTGTCGGTGTCGAGGACGACGCGGACGAAGAACGCCCAGTCGGGCAGCAGGTTGTCGGCCTGGTCGGTCAGCAGCATGCCCTTGAGGTGGACGCGGTGTCCGGCCCGGTGGGCGGGGCTGGTCGGTTCGGGCAGGACGTACGCGACGCCGCGGATCCCGGCGACCGGCAGGTCGAGGTCGATGCTGTCGAGGGGGGTGAAGCCGAAGAGCGCGGCGCAGTGTCCGGCGAGCGCGACGCGGCGGGCGGCCGGCGTGGGAAAGGGGCGGTCCCACACGGCGGGCCGGTCGGTGACGGGGCGCGGGGCGCCGCCGAGTCCGTCGTCGAAGGTGATCTCGTGGGGAAGGAGGGAGCCGTAGTCGCGGGCGAGCCGCTCGACCCTGGCGGGTTCGGTCCACTCCTCGGCGCCGGGGCGGGCTTCCAGGTGGACGGTGGTGCCGGGCTCCGGGCGTGCCTCGTGGGGCAGTTCGCGCACGGTGTACGAGCCGTCGTCCGTGGCCAGCCATTCCACGGGAGCGGCCAGGGGGTTGCGGGCGGAGCGGGTGACGACCCTGATCCGGCGGGCGACGACGAAGCAGGCGAGCAGGCCGATGCCGAACTGGCCGAGGAACTCCTGACGGGTGGTCTCCAGGCCGCGGATGTCGGGGTCGGTGCCGTTGCCGACGCGTTTGGAGCTGCGGCCGATGGTGGCGAGGAGGGAGTGGGCCTCGGCGGCGGTCAGGCCGATGCCGGAGTCCTCGATGGTGACGCGGCCGGCGGACGCGGAGAGGCGGATGCGGACCAGGGCGCCGGGTTCGTGGGCGTGGCGGGCGGTGACGGCGTCGACGGCGTTCTGCAGGAGTTCGCGGACGTAGACGCGGGGGCTGGAGTAGAGGTGGTGGGAGAGCAGGTCGACCAGGCCGCGCAGGTCGACCTGGAAGTTGTTGACCTCGGCTCCGGTCGCGGCTCCGGTCGCCGCTGCGGCTTTCGTGCCGCCGGGGAGGTCCGGTGAGGAAAGGGAGTCGGACGTCATGGGGTGTCACCTCGCGTGGTCACAGGGATGGTCGGTGATCGCGAGGTGCCCCCCTCACTGATCCCGGAACGAGAACAGATTAGGGGGATGATCCGACAGTCTTCCGTGAATTCCCGTTCGTCCGCTCCTACTTGTCCGGGCCTATCGGAAACGCAGGAATTCCGGAGGCACGGCGTCCGCCAGCCACACCCCGTTGGCGCTGATGCGGAACACGTGCCCGGCCGCGCGCATCGCGCCGGCGTCCACCGTCAGCACCACGGGCCGGCCCCGGCGCGCTCCCACGCGCGTCGCCGTCTCGCGGTCGGGTGACAGGTGCACGTGGTGGCGGGCCATGGGGCGCAGGCCTTCGGCGCGGATGGCGTCCAGGGCGGCGGCGACGGTGCCGTGGTAGAGGTGCGAGGGCGGTTCGGCCTCCGGCAGGCCGAGATCCACTGCCACCGTGTGCCCCTGGCTGGCCCTGATGCGGGTGCCGTCGACGGCGAAGCGCTGCTTGTCGTTGGAGGCGACCACGTGGTCGAGTTCGGCCCGGGTGAAGCGGAATCCGTGGGCCGCGGCGGCGCGCAGAAGATCGTCGATCTCCACCCATCCCTGGGTGTCGAGCACGAGTCCGATTCGATCCGGCTGATGCCGCAGGTGTTTCGAGACGTATTTGGACACCTTCACGGTGCGTCTGTCGTCCATGACCCCAGCTTGCCGGGTCGGGACGGGCATGAGCAGCGATTTTTGACCGCCCCGTTGAACGCGGACTCCCTCTATCGCGTTTCCAAGATACGGAATACATTTTCCGCTGAACCGCTGCCCACAGGGGGAAACTATGACAAATAAGGCTTCACTACTACGGCGCGCGACTGCTGAGCTCATCGGCACCGCGAGCCTGCTCGTGGTGGTGATCGGTTCCGGCATCCAGGCCGCGTCCCTCAGCCGCGACACGGGAGTGGCCCTCGTCGCCAACTCGCTCGCTTCCGCCATCGGCCTCGGGCTGATCATCACCCTCTTCGGGCCGCTGTCCGGAGCCCACCTCAACCCGGTCGTCACCCTGACCGCGTGGTGGGCCCGTCGCACCGGCGGCGAGGGGCTCGACGTCCGGGAGGCCCTCGCCTACGCCACCGCCCAGACCGCCGGGGCCATCGGCGGGGCCGTCCTCGCCGAGGTGATGTTCGGCCGCACCCCCGGGGAGTTCTCCACACGGGTCCGCGACGGCGGTCACCTGCTGATCGGGGAGATCGTCGCCACCGCCGGCCTGGTCCTGGTCATCCAGGGGCTCGGCCGCATCGGACGGTCCCGGCTGATCCCGTCCGCCGTCGCCGCGTACATCGCCGCCGCGATCTGGTTCACCTCCTCGGGGTCGTTCGCCAACCCCGCGGGCACCGTCGGCCGGGCCTTCAGCGACTCCTTCACCGGCATCGCCCCGCAGTCGCTGCCCGGCTTCGTCGCGGCCCAGCTGCTGGGCGGTTGCGTGGGCCTCGCCCTGGCCACCCTCCTCTACGGACGTGACCGCGGCACCCGGTCGGAGGAGCGGGTGCAAGCCGCCGGACCGACCGGACCGCTGGTTCCGGACGAAGAGAAACCGGTGGCCGATATCACCCGCACCGGACCCGCTTTCGAGGCCGTGGTCTGAGGATCAGGTCGGGTTCCCCACAGCCGAACGGGAGTTGTCCACAGCCGTTTCGGTGGGTTTCGGTGACAAGAGTGTGATTCGCCCTGTGGACTGCTGATCGAGCACTATCGGCCGCCCTTGCTGACCAGATCGTTCATGGTCCGTGCCTGGAGCTCGCGTTCCGTCGCGGCCCGGACGAACTCCGCCACGTGCGCGGACCCCACCAGCTCCTGCACCGCCCGCACCGTCTCGGCGGGCAGGGCCACCGGCGCCGGGCCCGAGGGCTGCGCCCCGCCGGCGGCCCCCAGGTGCCGCTGGAGGTGCCGGGTCGCGAAGAGCCGCATCGCCCGCGCCAGCTCGGCGTCCACCGTCTGCTGGGCCAGGGGCCGCAACCTGCGCACCATCGTCGCCGCCTCCGCCGCGTCCGCGTCGGTCGGCGGCACCTGGCCGAGGTAGCGGGCGAAGACGTGCTCGGTGGTGAACTCCAGGAAGCGCGAGGCGATGTGCTCCACCTGACCGCGCAGCTCGCGCAGGTGTCCGGTGATCGCCACCAACGGAACCCCGGCCGCGTACAGCTCGGCCGCGACCGCCAGCTCCTGCGGTGACGGCACCAGGAACTCGTCCGGGCGCCCCGCGATCCTCTCCAGCACCCCCAGCTCGCAGGCCTCGTCCACGGCGTCGTCGTCGGGCCGGCCCCCGAACCGCTCGTTGAGGTCGGCCCGGCTGATGCGGGCCGCCTCCTCGTCGGTCCACGGTCCGTGCACCTCGGCCACCAGGCCGAGTACGCCGCCCAGTCCGCGCCCCGCGTCCCAGGCCTCCAGCAACTCCTTGATGGAGGCCAGGGTGTAGCCCCGGTCCAGCAGGTCCGCGATCTGCCGCAGCCGCGCCAGATGCGTGTCCCGGTAGACGTTGGACCGGCCGCGGCGCTCCGGCTTCGGAAGCAGACCGCGGTCCTGGTACGCCCGGATCGTGCGTACCGTCGCTCCGCTGTGGTGGGCCAGATCCTCGATCCGGTACTCCGCTACCGCCTGATCGGACAATCCCGGCTCCCTACGACATGGCGGCTCGCCCGACCGCGCCCGCCGCGGTCCGGGCGGCAGGAGACGCCGCCAGGCACTCGACCGCCCTGCGCAGCGAGCCCTCCTGCGAGGGATGGTACGACCGCAGGAAGGAGCGGGGTATGGCCGTGCCCGGCTCTCTCCACACCGGCCCCCGTCCCCGGGTCACGGCCCGGCTCCGTCCGTCCCGCTCACAGCCGGGGCTCCACCCTCGCGATCCGCCGCAGCGCGCGCGGCGCGAAGCGGGACATCCACAGGGCGCCCTTGGACTCCGGGGTCACCGGTACCACCGCCTGGTTCTTCACCACGGCCAGCAGGATCGCGTCGGCGACCTTCTCCGGCGGGAAGTTGCGCAGCCCGTACAGCCGCGAGGAGCGTTCCTGGCGGCGCTTCTCCTCGGCCGCGTCCACCCCGGCGAACCGCGAGGTGGCGGTGATGTTGGTGTTGACGATCCCCGGGCAGATCGCCGAGACGCCGATCGACTTCCCGGCGAGCTCCGCGCGCAGGCACTCGCTCAGCATCAGCACCGCCGCCTTGGAGGTGCTGTAGGCGGGCAGGGTCCGGGAGGGCAGGTAGGCGGCGGCGGAGGCGGTGTTGACGATGTGGCCCCCCTGGTTGCGCTCGGCCATCTGCTTCCCGAAGATCCGGCAGCCGTGGATGACACCCCACAGGTTGACGTCGAGGACCTTTCTCCAGTCCTCGGAGGTGGTCTCCAGGAAGGAGCCCGACAGCCCGATACCGGCGTTGTTCACGAGGACGTCGACGATCCCGTACTCGGTGGCGACCTTCGCCGCGAGCTTCTCCATCGCCTGCTCGTCGCTGACGTCGACGCACTCTCCCCAGGCCTCGGCCGCACCGACCAGCCGGGCCATCCCGGCGGTGCGCGCCGCGCCCTCGGCGTCCCGGTCCACGGCCACGATCCGGGCCCCGGCCTCGGCGAACGCGAACGCGGTGGCCCGTCCGATGCCGCTGGCGGCGCCCGTGACCAGCACCAGCCGGCCGCCGAACCGGTCGGCGTAGCGGCCGGGGGCCTTCTGCTGCGGGGCCCGCGCGGCCGGTTCCTCCCGTGCGGTCACGAACTCGGAGATCCACGACGCCACCTGGTCCGGCCGGGTCCGCGGGATCCAGTGCTTGGCGGGCAGGGTCCGCCGCAGCAGGTCCGGGGCCCACAGCTCCGTGTCGTCGTAGAGCCGCTCGGAGAGGAACGCGTCCCCGGTCGGCACGATCAGCTGAACCGGTACGTGCGCGTAGGCGTCGGTGCGCGGCCGGCGCATCCGCGGCCGGACGTTGTCGCGGTAGAGCCAGGCCCCGTGTGCCGCGTCCTCGGGGAGCGAGGCGGTCGGGTAGGAGCTGTCCGGGAACTTCTCCGCCCGCTGGACGATCTTCGGCCAGCGCTTGCCGAGCGGTCCGCGCCAGGCCAGCTCCGGCAGCACCGGGGTGTGCAGCATGCCGACGTACCAGGACTTCACGCCCTGGTTCAGCAGCTGTGCGGCCCGCCGCGGGGTCGGCCGCGCCATCCGCTTCTTGATCCAGTGCCCGAAGTGGTCGAGGGAGGGGCCCGACATGGAGGTGAAGGAGGCGATCCGCCCTTCGGTGCGGGCGACCGTGGCGAACTCCCAGCCCTGTACGGACCCCCAGTCGTGGCCGACCAGGTGCACCGGGCGGTCCGGGCTGACCGCGTCCACCACGGCCAGGAAGTCGTCGGTCAGCTTCTCCAGGGTGAAGCCCCCGCGCAGCGGCACCGGCGCAGAGGAGCGCCCGTGGCCGCGTACGTCGTACAGGACCACGTGGAAGCGGGACGCGAGCCGCTCCGCGACCTCCGACCAGACCTCCTTGCTGTCCGGGTAGCCGTGCACCAGCACCACGGTCGGATGGTCCGTCTCCCCGAGCTCCGCGACGCACAGCTCGATGCCGCCGGTGCTCACCCAGCGCTCCCGGGCGCCCGCCAGTGCCCTACCGCTCATCCCGCTCATGCCGCCTTCTCCTCAGCCCAGCGCCGCACGTGCGGCAGGTCGTCGTCCAGCCAGAACGCGCTCTCCTCGGGGTCCCGGGAGTCGGTGACCACCAGGATCTCCTCGAACTTCGCCCCCGTCCCCCGGAAGCCCAGGTGCGGCTCCACCGCCCACAGGCCGGGTCGCGGCGGGTGGTCGGAGAAGCGGTACGGACTCCACAGCGGGGACCAGCCCTCGCGGTGCCCGTGCAGGGCGTCCGAGACCAGTCCCCTGAGGGACTGCGTACCGAACCCGAACGCGGTCGGGGACCAGCGCCGCTCCGCGACGCGGTCGATCTTGTGCGCGATGACGCCGAAGGGGTAGGCCCGGTGGCGGTTGGCGTACCCCTGGCGGGTCATCAGCCGCTCGACGTTCTCGTAGATCTCCCGGAGGGAGCGGCGTTCGCGCACCTGCTGCAGGATCAGCTCCCGGTGCGGGCGCAGGTCGGACATCAGCCGGTCCTGCAGGGGGTGCAGGCCGAGGCTGCCGGAGTACCCGATGTCGGCCGCGTATCCCCGGTACACGGGGGCCATGTCGAGGATGAACGGCATGCCCGGCTCCAGCTTGCGCCCCGTCGGGAAGAACTGGAGGGGGATCTTGAAGTTCGCGAAGGCGGTGCGGTCGCCGAACCAGGCGAAGGGCAGGTGGAACCAGTCCCGCACCCCGCGCTCGCGCAGCCAGTCGCGCTGCATCCGGGCCGCCTCGCGCTCGGTCACGCCGGGTCGGAGCTGGGCCGCCACGGTCTCGGCGCATGCGTAGGCGAGGCGCTGGACCTCTCTGAACCCGCGCAGTTCGGCGGAGAGCCCTGCCCGGTCGTGCGCGGTGCGTTGCTTGGTTTCCCCAGCCATGCCAGCCGTCCGTCCTGTAGGCGTGCGCGCCCGTAACCTGACACTGATGAATGTGACAATGACCGGAGATCACGTCAAGGCCCGTGCACGGACCTGTGGACAAACTTGTCCGGGCCATGCCTAAAGCTTCCGCGGGGCCCGTCGGCGGCCGGCCGTCATCAGACTTCGGTCAGGGCCCGTAGTCCTCAAGGCGGATACGTGATCCCGCTCCAGGTCTGACGATCCGGCCCGCCCGCGGCACTAACGTCGAACGCGTGACTGTCATCGCGACCGAAAGCCTGAGCAAGCGGTACCCCCGAGTGACCGCCCTCGACCGGCTCTCCCTGGACATCGGGCCCGGAGTGACCGGGCTCGTGGGCGCCAACGGAGCCGGCAAGTCCACGCTGATCAAGATCCTGCTCGGACTGTCCCCCGCCACCGAGGGCCGCGCCGCCGTGCTCGGACTCGACGTCGCCACGCATGGCAGCGCCATCCGTGAACGCGTCGGCTACATGCCCGAACACGACTGCCTGCCACCCGACGTCTCCGCCACGGAGTTCGTCGTCCACATGGCGCGCATGTCCGGGCTGTCGCCGACCGCGGCCCGCGAGCGCACCGCCGACACCCTGCGCCACGTCGGGCTGTACGAGGAGCGCTACCGCCCCATCGGCGGCTACTCCACCGGCATGAAGCAGCGGGTCAAACTGGCCCAGGCACTCGTCCACGACCCGCAGCTGGTCCTCCTCGACGAGCCGACCAACGGCCTGGACCCGGTCGGCCGCGACGAGATGCTCGGCCTGATCCGCCGTATCCACACCGACTTCGGCATCTCCGTCCTGGTGACCTCCCACCTCCTCGGCGAGCTGGAGCGGACCTGCGACCACGTGGTCGTCGTCGACGGCGGCAAGCTGCTGCGCTCCAGCTCCACCAGCGACTTCACCCAGACCACCACCACCCTGGCCGTCGAGGTCACCGACTCCGACGCGCACCCGGACGGCACCGCCGCCGTGCGTGCGGCGCTCACCGCGGCGGGCATCGTCCTGCACGCGGGCGAGGAGCAGGGCCTGCCGGGTGCCGGCCACATCCTCCTGGTCGAGGCCACCGGCGAGGATACGTACGACACCGTCCGCGACACCGTCGCCGACCTCGGGCTCGGCCTGGTCCGCATGGAGCAGCGCCGCCACCACATCGCCGAGGTCTTCCGCGATGGCGACCGGGCCGCACAGGCCGCCCCGCCCGTTCCGCAGTTCCAGACCCAGCAGAAGGGAGCCGGTTCCGATGGCGCCTGACACCTCGACCCAGATCCACAACATCGGCTACCGGTCCTACGACGGCCCCCGCCTCGGACGCGCCTACGCCCGCACCTCCCTCTTCTCGCAGTCCCTCCGGGGCGCGTACGGACTCGGCCGCTCCGCCAAGTCCAAGGTGCTGCCGATGATCCTCTTCGCGGTGATGTGCGTCCCCGCGCTGATCATCGTCGCGGTGGCGATCGCCGTCCCCGGCTCCACCGACCTGCCGATCAAGTACACGACGTACGCCCTGACCACCCAGGTGATCATCGGCCTCTACCTCGCGTCCCAGGCACCCCAGTCCGTCTCCCGGGACCTGCGCTTCAAGACCGTGCCGCTGTACTTCTCGCGGCCGATCGAGCGGGTCGACTACGTCGTGGCCAAGTACGCGGCCATGGCCTCGGCCCTCTTCATCCTCACCGCCACCCCACTGCTGATCATGTGGATCGGCTCGTTGCTGGCGAAGTTCGACTTCGCCGACCAGACCAAGGGATTCGGGCAGGGACTGGTGTCCGTACTGCTGCTGTCGCTGCTCTTCGCGGGACTCGGCCTGGTCATGGCCGCGCTCACCCCGCGCCGCGGGTTCGGCGTCGCCGCCGTCATCGGCCTGCTCCTGATCCCCTACGGCGCCGTCACGGCGGTGCAGGGCGTCGCCTACAACACCGGCCACACCGCGGCCATCGACTGGATGGGCCTGTTCTCCCCCATCACCCTGATCGACGGCGTGCAGACCGCCTTCCTCGGCGCGACCTCCGCCTTCCCCGGTGGCGAGGGCCCCTCCGCCGGCGTCGGCGTCGTCTACCTGCTCGTCGCCCTCGGCCTCATCGTCGGCTCGTACGCCGCCCTGATGGCCCGTTACCGGAAGGCCGGGCTGTGACCATCATCGACATCGACCACACCTCCCGCTGGTTCGGGAACGTCGTCGCCGTCAACGACGTGACCATGCGCATCGGTCCCGGCGTCACCGGCCTGCTGGGCCCCAACGGCGCCGGGAAGTCCACCCTCATCAACATGATGGGCGGCTTCCTCGCCCCCTCCACGGGCACCGTGACCCTCGACGGCGCGCCGATCTGGCGCAACGAGCAGGTCTACAAGCAGATCGGCGTCGTCCCCGAGCGCGAGGCGATGTACGACTTCCTCACCGGCCGGGAGTTCGTCGTCGCCAACGCCGAGCTCCACGGGCTCGACGACGCGGACGCCCAGCGGGCGCTCGCCACCGTCGAGATGGAGTACGCGCAGGACCGCAAGATCTCCACGTACTCCAAGGGCATGCGGCAGCGCGTGAAGATGGCCTCCGCGCTCGTCCACGATCCCTCGGTCCTGCTCCTCGACGAGCCCTTCAACGGCATGGACCCGCGCCAGCGCATGCAGCTCATGGACCTGCTGCGGCGCATGGGCGACGAGGGCCGCACCGTGCTGTTCTCCTCCCACATCCTGGAGGAGGTCGAGCAGCTCGCCTCCCACATCGAGGTGGTGGTCGCCGGCCGGCACGCGGCCTCCGGCGACTTCCGCAAGATCCGCCGTCTGATGACGGACCGCCCCCACCGCTACCTCATCCGCTCCTCCGACGACCGGGCCCTCGCCGCGGCCCTGATCGCCGACCCGTCCACGGCCGGCATCGAGGTCGACCTGAAGGAAGGCGCCCTGCGCGTCCAGGCCGTCGACTTCGGGCGCTTCACCGAGCTGCTGCCGCAGGTCGCCCGCGCGCACGGCATCCGGCTGCTGACGGTCTCGCCCTCCGACGAGTCCCTCGAGTCGGTCTTCTCCTACCTCGTCGCGGCCTGAAGGAGCTGGCACCCATGTACAACCCCACCGTCGCCCGGCTCACCTACCGGGCCCTGCTCGGCCGCCGCCGCGCGCTGATCCTCTTCGCGCTGCCCGCCCTGCTGATCGTCATCTCCGTCGCCGTCCGTGCCTTCACCGGCGTGGACGACAAGGTGGCGGCCGACCTGCTCGGCGGCTTCGCCCTCGCGACGATGGTCCCGCTGATCGGCGTCATCGCCGGCACCGGAGCCATCGGCCCCGAGATCGACGACGGATCGATCGTCTACCTGCTCTCCAAGCCGGTGAAGCGCCCGACGATCATCCTGACCAAGCTGACCGTCGCGATCGCCGTCACGATGGCCTTCTCCGCCATCCCGACCCTGATCGCGGGCTTCATCCTCAACGGCAACGGCCAGCAGATCGCCGTGGCCTACACGGTCGCGGCGCTCGTCGCCTCGATCGCCTACAGCGCCCTGTTCCTGCTGCTGGGCACGGTCAGCCGGCACGCGGTCGTCTTCGGCCTGGTCTACGCCCTGATCTGGGAATCCCTCTTCGGCAGCCTGGTCTCCGGGGCCAAGACCCTCAGCGTCCAGCAGTGGTCCCTCGCCCTGGCCGAGAAGGTCGCCGGACAGGGGTACGTGGACGCGAGCGTCGGCCTGTCCACCGCCGTGATCCTGCTGATCGTGGTCACCGTCGGCGCCACCGCCTACGCGGGCCAGAAGCTGCGTCGCCTCACCCTCGCCGGCGAGGAGTAGGGCCCCCGCACCACCGCGCAACCGGTGCCCCGCCCGGCCCACCGGCCGGGCGGGGCACCGGCGTACACGGCATCATCGGTGCATGATCGAGCACACCGAGCCCGAGCCGTCCAGGCCCCTGCGGTCCTGGATACGCGCCTCGCCCGGAACCCACATCTGGCTGCTCATCATCGCCGTCACCAGTGTCATCGTCGTGATCGCGCCCGACCGGGTCGAGCACGTCCTGCTCCACCGCAACAGCAGCAACATCCACGAGCTGGTCAAGCACCCGATACGGGCCCTGATCAGCAGTGCCTTCTGGATCGAGGACCCGGCCTCCCTCGCCCTGTACGCCGTGCTCTTCGAGCTCTTCCACGCCACCGTCGAGCGCTGGCTCGGCACCCTGCGCTGGCTCGTGATCGTCGCGACCGCCCACGTCGTCGCCACCCTCGCCACCCAGAAGTTCCTCCTGATGGCCATCCAGGACAACCGTGCGCCGCACAGCATGACCCACGTCGTCGACATCGGCGTCAGCTACGGCATCGCGGCCTCCGTCGGCGTTCTGACCTACCGGCTCCCGGGCCCCTGGAGATGGCTGTACCTCGCCGGCGCCGTGGCCTTCTTCGGCCTCCCGCTGCTCACCGGCGGTACCTTCACCGATCTCGGCCACGCCATCTCGCTCGCCGTCGGGCTGCTCGCCTGGCCGCTGACCCTGCACCCGGACCCCCACCCGGCAGCCGCCGCCCCCTGACCCCCGGCCTGTGTTTCACGTGAAACATCGCCTCCGGCCTTCGTGCCGCAGGGAAATTCGCTGGTACGGGTCCTGCGCCCCCGGCAGAGTGAGGGGTGCGGGGAGCAACAAAAGGTCCGGGGCAGCCACTTCGAGCGCGCCTCGCGGCGCGGGCTGTCCCGGACCTCTCGTACCTCTACGCGTCGCGCTACGCGTCGCGCTACGCGGCGCCCAGCAGGCGCTCCAGCACCACCGCGATGCCGTCCTCCTGGTTGGAGGTGGTGACCTCGTCGGCCACGGCCTTCAGCTCCGCGTGGGCATTGGCCATCGCGACGCCGTGCGCGGCCCAGCCGAACATCGGGATGTCGTTGGGCATGTCGCCGAAGGCGATCGTCTCGGCGGCCTTCACGCCCAGCCGGCGGGCGGCGAGCGAGAGGCCCGTGGCCTTGCTCAGGCCCAGCGGCAGGATCTCCACTATCCCCGGACCGGCCATCACGATGTCGACCAGGTTGCCCACGGTCGCCCGAGCCACCTTGACGAGTTCGTCCTCGCCCATTCCCGGGTGCTGGATGTACAGCTTGTTCAGCGGTGCCGTCCAGACGGCCGCGGTGTCCTCCAGGTACTGCGCGGGGAGGCCCTCCTGCACCTGGTAGCCGGGGCCGAACAGCACCTCGCCGTCCACCCCGTCCCGGCTGGCGGCCAGGGCCAGCGGACCCACCTCGGCCTCTATCTTCGACAGCGCCAGCCCTGCCAGCTGCCGGTCCAGCGTCACCGAGGTCAGCAGCCGGTGCGCCCCGGCGTCGTAGACCTGAGCGCCCTGCCCGCAGACGGCGATCCCCTTGTAGCCGAGGTCGTCCAGCACGTGCCGGGTCCAGGGCACGGCCCGGCCGGTGACGACGATGTGCGCCGCGCCCGCCGCGGTGGCCGCGGCGAGCGCTTCACGGGTGCGTTCCGAGACGCTGTCGTCGTCACGCAGCAGCGTGCCGTCGAGGTCCGTCGCGACGAGCTTGTAGGGGAACGGGGCCGGGCTCACTTGGCGATCGGCTCCAGCACCTCGCGGCCGCCCAGGTACGGACGGAGCACCGGGGGGACCCGCACCGAGCCGTCGGCCTGCTGGTGGTTCTCCAGGATGGCGACGATGGTGCGCGGGACGGCGCACAGGGTGCCGTTCAGCGTGGACAGGGGCGCGGTCTTCTTGCCCTCGCGGTAGCGGATCGACAGGCGGCGGGCCTGGAAGCCGTCACAGTTCGAGGCGGAGGTCAGCTCGCGGTACTTGCCCTGGGTCGGGATCCAGGCCTCGCAGTCGAACTTGCGGGAGGCGGACGAGCCCAGGTCGCCGGTGGCGACGTCGATCACCTGGAAGGGCAGCTCCAGGCTGGTCAGCCACTGCTTCTCCCAGTCGAGGAGGCGCTGGTGCTCGGCCTCGGCCTCCTCCGGCGCGACGTACGAGAACATCTCGACCTTGTCGAACTGGTGGACGCGGAAGATGCCGCGGGTGTCCTTGCCGTACGTACCCGCCTCGCGGCGGAAGCACGGCGAGAAGCCGGCGTACCGCAGGGGCAGCTTGTCGGCGTCGATGATCTCGTCCATGTGGTACGCCGCGAGCGGGACCTCGGAGGTGCCGACCAGGTAGTAGTCGTCCTTCTCCAGGTGGTAGACGTTCTCCGCGGCCTGGCCGAGGAAGCCGGTGCCCTCCATGGCGCGCGGGCGGACCAGAGCGGGGGTGAGCATCGGGATGAAGCCGGCCTCGGTGGCCTGCGCGATCGCGGCGTTGACCAGGGCCAGCTCCAGCAGGGCGCCGACACCGGTGAGGTAGTAGAAGCGCGAACCCGACACCTTGGCGCCGCGCTCGACGTCGATGGCGCCCAGGGACTCGCCCAGCTCCAGGTGGTCCTTGGCCTCGAAGCCCTCGGCGGCGAAGTCGCGGATCGTGCCGTGCGTCTCCAGGACGGTGAAGTCCTCCTCGCCGCCGACCGGGACGTCACTGTGGACGATGTTGCCGAGCCGGAGCAGGAGGCTCTTGGCAGCCTCGTCAGCCTCGTTCTGCTCGGCCTCGGCGGCCCTGACGTCCTGCTTGAGCTGCTCGGCCTTGGTCAGCAGCTCGGCCCGCTCCTCCGGAGAGGCCTTGGGGATGAGCTTGCCGAGGGACTTCTGCTCGTTGCGCAGCTCGTCGAAGCGCATGCCGGAGGACCTGCGGCGCTCATCGGCGGAGAGCAGTGCGTCGACGAGCTCGACGTCCTCTCCACGGGCGCGCTGCGAGGCGCGGACACGGTCAGGGTCTTCACGGAGCAGCCGAAGGTCAATCACCCCTCCAGGCTACCGGGCTGGGCTTCCGGGGATCACATCGATATCACGCTGCGTGTCGCTATGTCCCAATTGGTGCGAATGTAAAACCCTCGCCCGGCGGCCGGATCCGGCCGCCGCGGGCCGGTCGATAAAACCGGTCCCATTCCCCGAAAAGGGGCACAACGGCGGGCGGTGGCCGGGGTCTGAGCAGCCGCGCGGAGGCCTCCTTGTCCACAGGAATTCCCCCTGGAGCCGTCTTATCCACAGGCTGTGCGCCGGTTCTGTGGACACGGAATTAGATCAATAGGGATCGGCGAGCGGTCGGGGCCGATCAGGGTTCAAACCGCCCTCACACACTCATTCGGGTGGGAATGACTCGCTCCAAAGAGTTGATCGGTGATACAGGGGTGACGCCGTTCACCTACCGCTCCCCAGCGCGAAACCTGGGCCACCCGGCCGATTTGTCGACCTTGTCGCGCCGCTCTGTCGACTTGTCCCCAGGTCCCCATCTCAGCCTGTGGATAACTCTGTGGACAGGTGGACGGCGACCTACGCCCGGCCGTCGAGGCAGCGAGTCAGCCAGTCGGAGGCCTCCGTGAAGTCGCTGTCGGAGGTTCCCGGCCGCGCGGCGCGCACCTCACTCACAGCGACCCCGGCCCGCGGATAGGAGCCCAGGAAACGCACCTGCGGGCAGGTCCGCTTGAGGCCCATCAGCGCCTCGCTCACCCGGCGGTCGGAGATGTGGCCCTCGGCGTCGACCGCGAAGCAGTAGTTGCCGATGCCCTCTCCGGTCGGGCGGGACTGGATCAGCATCAGGTTCACCCCGCGGACGGCGAACTCCTGGAGGAGCTCCAGCAGCGCACCGGGGTGGTCGTCGCCGAGCCACAGGACCACGGAGGTCTTGTCGGCGCCGGTGGGCGCCGCCGGCCGGGCGGGCCGGCCGACGAGCACGAAACGGGTCTCGGCGTTCTGCGCGTCGTGGATCTCGGTGACCAGCGCCTCCAGCCCGTAGGTGGCGGCCGCGAACTCGCCCGCGAAGGCGGCGTCGAAGCGGCCCTCCTGCACGAGCCGTGCACCGTCGGCGTTGGACGCCGCCGACTCCCACACCGCGTCGGGCAGATGGGTCCGCAGCCAGTTGCGCACCTGGGGCTGGGCCACCGGGTGCCCGGTGACGGTCTTGACGTCCGACAGCTTGGTCCCGGGCCGCACCAGCAGCGCGAACGCGATCGGCAGCAGCACCTCGCGGTAGATCATCAGCGGCTCGCCCGAGGCCAGCTCGTCGAGGGTGGCGGTGACCCCGCCCTCCACCGAGTTCTCGATCGGCACCAATGCCGCGGCGGCCTCGCCGTTGCGCACGGCGTCCAGGGCGGCCGGGACCGACACCATCGGGACCAGCTCCCGGGTGGCGGCTTCCGGCAGGGTGCGCAGGGCGGCTTCGGTGAACGTGCCCTCGGGACCGAGATAGGTGAAGCGGGTGGCCGACATGCGATCAGCCTAATGCCGGGACACCCGCCCCCGTGGGGCTGTTCACCCTTCGAGCAGGTGCTGCCCCACGTACTCCCCGCTGCGCGGCGCGGGCGGAACGGCGTACAGGCCGCTCGACTCGTGCCGGATGAACTCCGACAGCGCGTCGCCACGGTCGAGCTTGCGTTGGACCGGCACGAATCCGCGCAGCGGGTCGGCCTGCCAGCAGATGAAGAGCAGTCCGGCGTCGGGCGTTCCGTCGGGGGCGATCCCGTCGTGGAAGGAGAAGGGCCGGCGCAGCATCGCGGCGCCGCCGTTCTGTTCCGGGGCGGAGATCCGGGCGTGGGCGTTGGAGGCGATGAGCGGCTTGCCGTCGGGGCCGAGCTTGTCCAGGGCGGGCTTCGTGGTCTCGCTGCCGCCGGTCAGAGGTGCCCCGGTGGCCTTGGTCCGGCCGATGACCTGCTCCTGCTGCGCCAGGGACCGCTTGTCCCAGTCGTCGAGCAGCATCCGGATCCGGCGGACGACCGCGTACGAGCCGCCGGCCATCCAGGAGTGTTCGGCGGGCCCGGGGCCGGCGCCCTGGACGAAGATCCGCCGGTCGAAGTCGGGATCGGCGGGCTTGGGGTTCCCGGTGCCGTCGACCTGGCCCATCAGGTTCCGTGCCGTCATCGGGGTGCTGGTGGCACCGGGAGAGCGGTTGAAGCCGTTCATCTGCCACCGCACCCGGGCGGCCTCCCCGGCGTCCTTCTGTACGGCGCGCAGGGCGTGGAACGCGACGAGCCCGTCGTCGGCGCCGATCTGCACCCACAGGTCACCGTTGCTGCGCTGGGCGTCGAGGCGGTCGGAGGAGAAGTCCGGCAGCGGGTCGAGGGCGGC
This sequence comes from Streptomyces sp. NPDC031479, assembly GCF_055581065.1. Taxonomy (NCBI): domain Bacteria; kingdom Bacillati; phylum Actinomycetota; class Actinomycetes; order Kitasatosporales; family Streptomycetaceae; genus Streptomyces; species Streptomyces sp. NPDC031479. The sequence continues at coordinate 87,524 of NZ_JBVIKC010000001.1, read as the reverse complement.
CGGGCGGCGCGCCACGAGATCGGTGCGCTCGAAGAAGGAGTGTCCGAAGCCGAACGTGAGGGTCAGGGAGGACGGCCCCGCGTCGAGGGCGATCCCGCTGTCCGACGTCGGGGCGGTCTCGCCGGCCATGAGCCGCCGTGCGGTGTCGGACCAGCGGCGCATCAGCGCGGCGGCCTCCTTGCGCCCGGCGCCCGGGACCAGGTCGAAGGCGAGTACGTGCCCCTTGGCCTGGAGCGGGGTGGTGATGCCCGCCTGGTGGTCCCCTTCGAAGGCGACCCGGGTGGCCCCGAGGGAGCCGGGGGATCCGGCGGCACCCGAGGCGCCGGCCGGGGAGTCGGAGACCGCCGAATGCACCAGGGCGCCGCCGGTGGCGCCGAGTGCGAGCCCGGCGGCGCCCGCGGCGCCGACGGTGCCCAGCAGCCGGCGCCGGGAGATCTCGATGTCGGGGTTGCTCCCGGTGCTTTCGGTCACGCTCTTCAGCCGATCTTCACGTTCTTCTGGACGGTCGTCTGGTCGATGTCGGAGGTACGTACGGTCACGTCGATGCGCCATTCCCCCGCGAGCGGCAGCTGGACCCCGGACGCGCTCCAGTGTCCCGGAGCGTCGCGGTCCGGGGCGACCGGCAGCGGGCCGATCTCCTTGGCCGGGAGGGTGAATGCGATCTTGATCTCGGGGAGGTCGAGGGGCTTGCCGTCCTCGCCGTCGGCCCACAGGTGCAGGGTGTTGGCGCCGACCCGGCCCGGGTCGAGCTCCAGCCGGACGGTGCCCTTGCCGTTCTGGCCGCCGGTGTCGAACGGCAGGGTGATCTTGACGGCCCGGTTGGGCACCGCCGGGCCGGCCGCGCTGCGGTTCGTCTCCAGCTGTGCGGCGCGGCCGGGTTCGGTGCTGGTCAGGACCGTGGTCACGGCCAACAGGACCACGGCCACACCAGCCTCGGCGAGTACCGAGCGGCGCAGCCCGGCGCGGCCGGGATCGGCGTCGCGGACCTGCTTGTCGCGGGCCTTCTCACGGGCGGCGCGCTGACGTGCCAGCTGTGCGGCCCGTCGGGGGTCGGCGTCGGAGCCGCTCGATGTTTCACGTGAAACATCGGCCCCCGCGAGCACCTCGGCGGGCTCTTCCACGGGTGCCCCGGCCTCGGCGCCCCCGGTGGAACGGACCTCCCCGAGCCGCCCCGTCCACTTCCGCGAGAGATAGGCGATGGCGACCAGGACGGCGACCAGCGAGACCTTGATGATGAGGAGCCGGCCGTAGCTCGTGTCGGTCAGGGCCGACCAGCTGCCGAGCTGGCGCCAGGACTGGTACACGCCGGTCACGGCGAGGACCAGGACGCTGATGAAGGCGACCTTGGAGAAGCGCTGGACGGCCTCCCGCTCGATGTCCGGCACCTTGTGCAGCGCGACCAGCAGCGCGACCAGGCCACCGAGCCAGGTGGCCACGGCGAGCAGGTGCAGGATGTCGACCGGCATCGCGATGCCGGGCTGGATTCCGGTGGAGGCGTGTTCGGCGAGCGCCCAGGTGGCGGCGATGCCGCCGGCCACGACGGTGCCGCCGATGGCGAGCCCGAAGGCGAGGTCGCTCGTCTCCTTCTTCGCCTCGTCGGCGGCTTCGGCGTCGGTGGCCTCGTCGGCTCCGGCTCCGGCTTCGGCTTCGGCTTCGGTGGAGGCGGAGCGGGTGCGGTCGGTGCCTTCGGATCCGGTCTCGGCGGCAACGTTCTGGCGCCGGGCGTAAGCCCCGAAGAGCACGGCGATGAACAGGGCGGCCGCCCCGAGGAGCAGCAGCCGGGAGACGAACGAGGCGCCGGTCTTGGTTTCCAGGACCGCCTGCAGCCCGTCGAGGTCGAAGGCGTCCGCGAACTTCCCGGAGCCGGTGTACGGGGTCCGGAGCACCAGCATCGCCAGGGTGGCGGCCGTGAGGGTGACCCAGCCGCGCACCACCAGCTTCTGCAGCGGCCGTTCGGCGGAGCCCCGGCGCCAGCACAGCAGGATGAAGGCGGCGCCGCCGACGAGGACGGTGAACCCGGCGTAGGCGGCGTAGCGGGCGATGTCGTACACGACGCCGACGGGTCCGCCGCCCACCTGCCGGTCGGGGAGGGAGACGCTGGTGGCCGACGGGGCGCCGACGGAGAAGGTGAAGGCGCCGGAGACCGGGTGGCTGTCGGCGGAGACGGCCTGCCAGGCGACGGTGTAGGTGCCGTTCGGCAGGCCGGTGTGCAGGGCCGTGCCGTAGCGGACGGTCGATCCGCTGCACATGTCCCGCAGTTCCCCGGTATCGACCCGCTTGCCCTGCGGGTCCATGACGCGGATGGAGTCGTCACCCATGGCGACCTGCTCCGAGAAGGAGAGGGTGACCTGGGCGGGTGCCGTGGCGACCACCGCCCCGTCCTTGGGGTCGCTCGCGGTGAGTGCGGCGTGTGCCGTGGCCGGGGAGGCCGCGGTGAACAGGGATGCCAGCAGGGCTGCGAGGACCAGCGCCAGCCGCGGCAGGTATGCCGTGGCACGGGCGGCGCGGGCCGGTGAAGGAGCGGGGGCGGTGGCCGTCATGGCGTGTCAGTTCCTCGGTCCGTCAGTGGGCATTGGAGTTCTGCGCGTTGTACGTCCGTTCCTTGACGTCCAGCTCGACCTTGACGGGGTCGGCCTTCTCGAAACGCAGCTCGATGGTGATCTTGTCGCCGACCTTCGGCGTGCTCTTGAGCCCCATGAACATGACGTGGCTGCCGCCGCGCTCCAGCTTCAGCTCACCGTTCGCGGGCACGTCCATGGCCTGGACCTGCTGCATCTTCTGGTCTTTGGTCTCGTGGATCTGCAGATCGTCCGAGAGCGGGCTCGTGACCGCGGTCAGCTTGTCGGCCGTCTTCGAGTCGTTCTTGATGACCATGAAAGCGCCGGCCATCTTGTCGTTGACCGGTTCGGGCATGAAGGCCCCGCTGACCGTCATCTTCGGCTTGGCCGATTCCCCGGCGGCGTCCGAGGAGCCGGAGGAGCTGGAGGAGTCGGAGGACGAGCAGCCGGATATCGCGAGCGCCGCCGTCAGGGAGAGGGCGACGGCGAGGGTGCGGGTGGTGCGGGTGTTCACGGGTTCTCCCCCTTGACGATCTTCGGCAGGTCCTTGGTGTAGTCATCGACGGTGGTGCCCTCGCCGTAGAGGACGTAGCCCTCGTCGGTCTTGGGCGAGAACGCGATGACCTGGGCCCCGTGCATGGAGACGACGCTGCCGTCGGCCTCCTTCTTGGGTGCCTCGATACCGATGCCGAGTGAGCGTGCGGCGGCCTGGATGGTGGCGAAGTCCCCCGTCAGTCCGGTGAAGGACGGGTCCTGGGCCCTGAGCCACGCGCCGAGGGAGTCGGGGGTGTCCCGTTCGGGGTCGGTGGTGACGAAGACGACCTGGAGCTTGTCCCGGTCCGCCTGGGGGAGCGCCTTCTTGGCCACGGCGATGTTGCTCATCGTCAGGGGGCAGACGTCCGGGCAGTTCGTGTAGCCGAAGTAGATGAGCGTCGGGCGGCCCTTGGTCTGCTCGCGCAGGTTCCACGGCTTGCCGGTGGTGTCCGTGAGGACCAGCTCCGGCTTGTCGAAGGGGCGGTCGAGGACGGTGGCGGCTCCGGCCTTCTTCTGGCCGGAGATCTGCGTGACCGTCCCGGTGTTCTTGGCCGTCTCACCGCCGCAGGCGGTGAGGGAGAGGGCGGTCGCCACCGCGAGGGCGGCGACCGTCACACGTGTGGTGCGCATGAAGGGGTGTCCTGGGATCGGGGATGATGCGGACGTACTCGTAACGACAGCGCCCGTGGGCGCGCGGTGTCAGGAGGCGCGGCGGCGCGAGGCGATGCCGAAGGCGACGCCACCGAGGCCGATCACGATGCCGGCGATGCCGAGGGCACGGGCCGTCGTGTCGGAGTCGCTCTTGGCAGAGGCCTCGTCGTGCGCGTCCTTCTTGTCGCCTTCGGTGGCGGTGGCCCCGGCGGCGGGCTTGGCGGCCGCGTCGTCGTGGTGGTCGTCGGCCGCCTTGGCGGCGGTCAGCTTCAGCACGGGCGCCGGGGTCTGCGGCTCGGCCGCGCCCGGCTTGCTCTCCTCGATCCAGCGCACGACCTCGTTGTTGTCGTACGTCTGGATGGCCTTGAAGACCATCTGGTCGGCGTTGTCGGGGAGCTTGCCGACGGAGACCGGGAACTGCTGGAACCTGCCGGGCTCGATCTTGCCGCCGGTCCAGGTCACCTTGGTGACGGCCTCGTTGACCTGCTTGCCGTGCACGGTCAGCGGCTTGTCGAGCTTGCTCTTCTCGACGGTCACGGTCCAGCCGGGGATGTCCTGCGGCATGACCGACGTGAGCGGCTGGTCCACGGGGAAGTTCACTTCGAGCTGCGTGGTCGAGGCGTTGTCGCGCTCGTTGGGCACCTTGAAGTTGATGACCGCGTACCCGCCCTTGGTCGCCTCGCCCGAGGGCTGCACGCTGACGTGCGCGAAGGCGGGACCGGACAGGACGAGGACGGCGCCGGCGGCGAGGGCGGCGACGAGGGAGACGCGAGAGGTCTTCACGGCGGGAACACTCCAGGGTGCAGGGGTGACGGTGGCTCCGCGCACAGGCGCGCGCGGAGGTCGCGGCACCGGTGCTCCCGCTGTGCGTACGGGGAGTGGGGGTGCCGCGTCAGGCTGCGAGGGCGAACGCAGCCGCGGGCGGTCCGCGCCTGATGACCGTGTGCAGGAGCGCGTCGCATCCGGTCGCGACGGCGGGTGCCGCTGTGGTGCGACGGGCCCGGGGGCCGCGGGCGGGCGCGTCGGGGAGTCCGGCCGCGAGGGCGCGTACGAAGGCCAGCGCGGCGCGCAGCGGACGTACCGGGTCGGCCTCGCGGGACAGCCGGGACAGCTCGATCAGCCGGAACAGCGCGGCGTCACCGCGGGCCAGCAGCCAGCCGGCCGCGAGCGCGGCCAGCAGGTGGCCGGCCAGCATGGCCGGGCTGAACAGTCCGGTCGTGGGCTCCGCGGAGGCGGAGGCCATGTGCGCGTGGGCCATGTGGGCCTGCGCGGCGGCCTCCCCGGCCAGGGCGGCCGGGTCCAGTCCGGCGGTCTCCAGGATCTGCCGGGCGTCGGCCGGGCTGAGGGGTACGGAGTTGCCCCCGCAGACCAGCCGGGCGGCGAGCGCCGCGAGCGAGGCGTCGGCCCCCTGGGCCGGGGCCTGGGCGGCGGTGGCGCCGTGCTGGCCGAGTCCGAACAGCACGTGCAGTCCGAGCTGGCCGACGACGAGCCCGGCGGCGATGCCCGGCAGCGGACGGCGGCGCCCCGCGAGGGGTGCCGCGACCGCGAAGACGGCGACGAAGGCCAGGGCCAGTGCCCACCACGGCACGGTCGCGCAGGAGGCCACGGCGTGGCCGGCTGCGGACAGCGCGACGCAGACCGCGGTGAACACCGCGGCCCGGGTCGTCCGGAGGCCTGCTCCGGCGCGTGTCGTGTGGGTGGTAGTCATGGCCGGGCCATCATCGCACTGCGCTTAGGCCCTGCATACGGCAGGTGCTGGAGGGACCATAGGGTTCCGGTCCAAGGTCAGCGCGCGCACGGCGTGCCGTCGGCGCGGGCACGGTGCGTAGTCGGCGGCGGGCCGGAAACGTCGTGCGGGCCGGGCATACACCGGCTTCCGGGAGTGTCGCCATCGGCCGAATGAGGGCTCTCCCGGCGCTCGGGGGCTTACGCCCGCCCTCGGGCGGCAATAGGTATCCGTATGAGCATCTGGTGGTCTCTCCACTTGAGGCGCGAAGCCGCGAGCGTGCCGCTCGCACGGCGACTGCTGCTGGGGGCGATGGAGACCGCGGGGGTGGATCCGGACATCTCCTTCGACCTGTCGGTCGCCCTGACCGAGGCCTGCGCGAACGCGGTGGAGCACGGTGGTGGCCACGGACACCGCCGTGATCACGGCGGTCACGGCGGGGCCTCCGGCGGGGGTGCCCGTGCCGTCGGTGTCCCGGACGGGACCGAGGCGTACCACGTCACGGCCTATCTGGACGGGGACCGCTGCCGCATCGAGGTGACCGATTCGGGTCCCGGGTTCCCGCCCGCCACGGTGTCCCGCCGCAGACCCCCCCTGGCCGAGCACGGCCGGGGCCTGGGACTGATCGCCGAGCTCTCCGACCACGTCCGCCTCCGCAACCGGCCGGGGCGGGGAGCGGTGGTGAGCTTCGACAAGATGCTGAAGTGGCGCGACGACGCGCTGCTGAAGGTGTCGTAGGCGGCAGGCGGCAGGCGGCAGGCGGCAGGCGGCAGGCGGCAGGCGGTAGGCGGTAGGCGGCAGGCGAAACCGCACGCGGTGGTCGGCACGCGGCACGCCCCGTGCGGCGCACGCGCGGGAGCGCTCGCGCCGGTGGGCGGGAACCGGTCCGGTCCCCGCCCACCGTCACATGAGGAACGCGTCAGCCCTTGAGCCGCGCCATCCAGGCCTCGACCTCGACCGAGGTGCGGGGCAGACCGGCCGACAGGTTCCGGTTGCCGTCCTCGGTGACGAGGATGTCGTCCTCGATCCGGACCCCGATGCCGCGGTACTCCTCGGGCACGGTCAGGTCGTCGGCCTGGAAGTACAGACCGGGCTCGACGGTCAGGCACATGCCCGGCTCCAGCGTCCCGTCGACGTAGGCCTCGGTACGGGCGGCGGCGCAGTCGTGGACGTCCATGCCGAGCATGTGGCCGGTGCCGTGCAGGGTCCAGCGGCGCTGCAGGCCCAGTTCGAGGACGCGCTCGACGGGGCCCTCGACCAGGCCCCACTCGACGAGCTTTTCGGCGAGCACGCGCTGGGAGGCGTCGTGGAAGTCGCGGAACTTCGCGCCCGGCTTGACGGCGGCGATGCCGGCTTCCTGGGACTCGTAGACCGCGTCGTAGATCTTGCGCTGGATGTCGGTGTACGTGCCGTTGATGGGCAGCGTGCGCGTGACGTCGGCGGTGTAGAGGGAGTGGGTCTCCACGCCAGCGTCGAGCAGCAGCAGGTCGCCCGGGCGGACGTCGCCGTCGTTGCGGACCCAGTGCAGGGTGCAGGCGTGCGGGCCGGCGGCGCAGATGGAGCCGTAGCCGACGTCGTTGCCCTCGACGCGGGCGCGCAGGAAGAAGGTGCCCTCGATGTAGCGCTCCGAGGTGGCCTCGGCCTTGTCGAGGACCTTCACGACGTCCTCGAAGCCGCGGACGGTGGAGTCGACGGCCTTCTGGAGCTCGCCGATCTCGAACTCGTCCTTCACGGCGCGGGTCTCGGAGAGGTAGACGCGCAGTTCCTCGTCGCGCTCGGCGGTGACCTTGTCGGTCAGCGCCTTGTCGACCACGGCGTCGTGGCCGCGCAGGTTGCGCACCGGACCCTCGGCCTCGGTGAGGGCGTCGGCCAGCTCGCGCACGTCCTTGGCGGGGATCCCGAGCAGCTGCTCGGCCTCGGTCAGGGAGTGGCGGCGGCCGACCCACAGCTCGCCCTGGCCGGACAGCCAGAACTCGCCGTTCTCGCGGTCGGAGCGGGGCAGCAGGTAGATGGTGGCGGTGTGGCCGGCCGGGCCCGCGGGCTCCAGGACCAGCACGCCGTTCTCGGTCTGGTCACCGGTGAGGTAGGCGTACTCGGTCGACGCGCGGAAGGGGTACTCCGTGTCGTTCGAGCGGGTCTTCAGTCGGCCGGCCGGGATGACCAGGCGCTCGCCGGGGAAGCGTGCGGAAAGGGCGGCGCGGCGGTCGGCGGTGTGCCCCGCCTGGGCGACGGGCTCCAGACCGCGCAGCTCGGTGTCCGCCCAGCCGGTGCGCATGTTCTCCGCGAGTTCCTCGCTGACGCCCGGGTACAGGCCGTTCTTGCGCTGCTTGTGCTTCTTCTGGGGCTGCTCTTCTGCCGGGGTCTCCGGGGTGAGCTCGTCCGCCACGTCTTCTCCTCAGCCGCTACGACATGCAGGGTCCGGGTACGGACCCCGTTCATCGTATGTGGGGGGAGGCGGCGCCCGGCGATGTCTGTGACATATCAGTCATACCGGGCGACGGTCCTACGTCGGCCGGGTGCCGGGGGCCGACGGCGGCGATCGCGCGCGCCCCGCGTCAGTCGAACCGGGCCGCGAGCAGCACGATGTCCTCGGCCGGGTCGGCCGCCACGGCGTCCGGGTCCTCCCCGGGCAGCACGGTGCGCAGGATGTGGTCGCAGAGGGCCGCCGGGTCGTCCCGGGCGCTACGGGGCACCCCCGCCGCCGCCGCGTGCAGCCGGGCGTACGCCCGGTCCATGGGGTCGCCGGTTCGCCGCAGCAGGCCGTCCGTGTACAGCAGCACCGTTTCTCCGGGCGCGGGCTCGATCTCCACGCTCGGCGCCTCCCAGCACGCCAGCATCCCCAGCGGCGCGGAGAGGGAGGTCTCCACGTACTCGGTGCGCCGCTCGCCGATGAGCAGGGGCGGGGTGTGCCCGGCCCCGGCGAGGATGATCTTCCGGGCGGCGGGCTCGCAGTACGCGAAGAGCGCGGTGGCCGAACGCGCGGGCTCGGTCAGGCGCAGCAGCAGCTCCAGGTCGGACAGGACCGCGACGGGGTCCTCGCCCTCCATGACGGCGTACGCGCGCAGCGAGGCCCGCAGCCGGCCCATCGCGGCGACGGCGCTGGGCCCGGAGCCGGTGACGGAGCCGACGGCCAGGCCCATGGCGCCCTCGGGCAGCGGGAGCGCGTCGTACCAGTCGCCACCGCCCCGCGGCCCGGTGTGGTGCCGGGCGGCGAGCTGGACGCCGGGGATCCGGGGCAGCCGGCTGGGCAGCAGCTCCTCGGAGACGGTGGCGAGCCGGGCGCGGGAGCGCTCCACCTCCAGCATCCGGGCCAGGTGCTCGGCGGCGTGCCGGACGTAGAGCCCGACGAGGTCGCGCTGGCGGTCGTCCGGCTCGGCCTGTTCGTCGTAGAGCCAGACGGCGGCGCCGAGCCGGCCTGTGGCGTCAGCGGTCAGCGGCAGCGCGTAGCTGGCGGCGTAGCCGAGCCGGGCCGCGACCTCGCGCTGGCGGGGGTCGACGGCGGGTTCGTGGCCGCCGGCCGAGGGGGACGGCACGGGGGCGCCGGGTTCGGGGAGCACCTCGGAGCCGCCGTGGGCGTCGGGGAGCCCGTCGAGGATGCGGCCGTAGGAGGTGGCGCTGCGCGGCACCGTCTCGATGTGGCCGAGGTCCGCGCGGCCCAGGCCGAGGCCGATCGTGGTGCTGGGGCCGAGGCCGTCGGAGGGTTCCAGGACGACGAGTCCTCGGCGGGCGCCGACGAGTGCGGCGCCGGCGCGCAGGAACTCCTGGAGGGAGGAGGCGAGGTCACTGGCGCGGGTGAGGCGCTCGGTGAGCTCGTGGAGGGTGGTGAGGTCGGAGACCATGCCCGCCAGCCGGTCCTGGATGACGCTGCTCGCGGCAGGCGGTACGGCCTGGGCGGGGGCGGTTCGGGGCGGGGTGGAGGGTGACGTGGAAACGGGCGTGGGCGCCGGAGTGTGCGCTGACGCTGTAACTGCTGGATCGATTCCAGCCACTTTCGGCAGATGCGGGGCGCTCATGGCGTCCGCCTTTCCACCTGGTGCGATTCGCCATATAGCATCGCAAACCCCCAGATCGTGCTGCGCCGCCATCGATGGATCCACATCTACACGCACACGAGGAGCGATGTCCAGCATTGCCCAGGCGGGAATCCTGGTGTCCGTGGGACGGCAACTCACGGTCGAGCCAGGGCTAAAACTTGGCCGGAAAACGCGGGAAGCGGACGGTTTTTGCGATCGACTGGACGGGCGTCACGGGCACTCCGGGTACGTAATCGGCAGTGGCCGGGGCCAGTTGACGCCTCCCGGCACCGCCGGGAACCGCCCGGTGTGGGCCGTCGTCCTTAGCGGCGGCAGCCGGTCTCGGTACCGGTGCGGGCCGTCCGGGGGGTTGGCGCCGGACCCCGCCGGACGTTTGACGGACCCGATAAGAAAACTGCACGAACCGTGTGAACCTGCTTCCGGCGAACAGTGACGCGAAACGTGTACGTGTGGTGAGACACCGGTTACATGGTGTGATGTGGCCCTCGGCGTTCAACGGAAAGGAACGAGCGCTCATGCGCGAGATCCTCGGAAGGCGTCTCCAGCGGCTCCGCGATCGCTTCAAATTCCCGCGCGCCGCCTCCCGCTCCACCGCGGCAGCCGCGGACCCGGCGGTTCCGTCCCTCCTCGACGGCGCCCTGACCTGCGCCACCCTCTGGCAGTGGCCCGTACTGCCCGGCGTCGGCCGGGCCGGTGCGGACAGCGCCCGCTGTGCCTGCCCCGACCCCGACTGCGTGGTGCCCGGAGCCCATCCCTTCGATCCCGGGCTGCTCGCGGCGACGGCCGACGCCCGGATGGTGGCCTGGTGGTGGGCCCGGCGGCCCGCCGCCCCGGTGCTGCTGGCCACCGGCGGGACCGCGCCGTGCGCGGTGAGCCTGCCGGCCGGGGCGGCCGCGCGTGCCGTCGTACGGCTGGACGCGCTGGGCATGCGGCTCGGCCCGATCGTCGCCACGCCCACCCGCTGGTCCCTGCTGGTGGCGCCGTACTCGCTGGAGCGGCTCGGCGAACTCCTCTACGCCAAGGACCACGTCCCGTCCTCGTTGCGCTTCCACGGCGAGGGCGGGTACCTGCTGCTGCCGCCCTCGGCGGCCTCCGGCGGCGGTCAGGTCCGCTGGGAGCGGGAGCCCGCGGCGGGACGCGACGGCCTGTGGCTGCCGGAGGTCGAGGCGGTCGTGGACGCGCTCGTCGAGGCGAGCAGCGGGGCTCCCGGCGGGGGCAGTCGGCTCGCCTACTGAGTCACTCGTACGGGTGTCGGCGCGACGGGTTTCCAAGGGAATTGGGCGCGGGGATCTCCGGGCCCCATTCCCGCGTCGCTATCTTCGGCGAATGAATCTCCGTCTGATCGCCATCGGTGCCGGCGTGCTGACCATCCTGTCGCTCCCCCTGGCCGGAGCGATCGCCGGGCCGGATTTCGCCGGTCAGGGTGACGGGAAGGGCGGAGGGCTGCTCTCCTCGCTCGGCCTGTCCGGCCCTTCCCGTGCGCCGGACGCGGCCGCGCGCGCCGCGGACCGCGCCGCGAGCCCCGGGCCGGCCGAACAGCCCCGCACGGACTCCCACTGCGGACCCGAGCTCACCGCTCCGCAGGGTCTGGAGGCGCAGACCTGCGTGCTGGAGGGTGACGGGCAGACCTGGGGCCGCAGTTACTACCGCAACACGAGCGGGCGGGCCCTGGACGCCGTACTGACCGTCATGGGGCCGGCCGGCCGCACGGTGCAGATCCGCTGCGCCGTCGGTCCGGGGGACGAGCCGGGGTTGTGCGAGACGCCCCGGGGTGAATCGGTGGGTGCGCCCGACGGCTACTCGGCTGTTGCGGAGTTTGCAGTTCCGGATGATGAAGGGCGACTGCTGCTGCGGTCCGGGAGCAACTCACCGGCACCGCGAGAGGGTTGAGCACCACCTGAAAAGGAAGCGCCCGGTCGCTGGCGACGGGGGATGCACCAGCGACCGGGCTACAAGAACGGTAACAAGAGATCGCCTGTTCGCAAATTCGATCTCTGATATTCAGACATCGATTTGCAGGCGATTAGCGGGAGTTGTGACTCCGGTCACCGGCCTCGCGGGCTGTGCGGACGTCAGCTGAGCGTCACCTGGCGGTTGGTGAGACCGCCGCGCGCCCGGCGCTCCTCCGTGGTCAGCGGGGCATCCGTGGCGAGGGCCCCGGCCAGCCGCTCGGCGAACTCCGCGGCGGGCTTCTCCACGTCCTCGGAGGTGACCCCCGTGGGCAGGTCCCAGACGGGGACCATCAGGCCGTGCGCGCGGAAGGAGCCGACGAGCTTCGTGCCCTCGCCGAGCGAGGAGGTACCGGCGGCGTGCAGCCGCGCGAGGGCGTCGAGCAGCTTCTCCTCGGGGTGCGGCATGACCCAGCGCAGGTGGTTCTTGTCCGGGGTCTCGCACCAGTAGGCCGCGTCCACGGAGGCCAGCTTGACGGTGGGGATGGCGGCGGCGTTGGCCCGCTCCAGCGAGGCGGCGATCTCCGGGGAGGCGTTCTGGGCGTTCTCCGACTCCGGAATCCAGAATTCGAAGCCGCTGTGCACAACCGGCTCGAAAACGCCGTCGAGGTCCAGGAGGTCCTGGAGTCGGCTGCCCTCGGCGGGAACCCGCCGGGCCGGAACCGGGGTGCCCGGCTCCGCGACGAGCGCGCGCTCCAGGGTGTCGGCCATGTCGCGGGCCAGGTCCCCGGACGACGAGTCGTTCTGCAGGCCGATCAGGACGGAGCCGTCCTCGCGGCGCAGGGCCGGCCAGGCCATGGGCAGTACGGTCACCAGCGTGACGGACGGGACGCCCTCGGGCAGGCCGCCCTTGAGGGTCAGGGGGATGGTGGCCGCGGGCACCAGCTCGCGCAACGCCACCCAGTCGCACTCGCCCGGCAGTCCCTCGAAGGGGCGCCGGACGTGCTCGGTCACCGCGTGCGAGGCGGCTGCGCCGTGGCAGGCCTTGTAGCGGCGCCCGGATCCGCAGGGGCAGGGCTCGCGGGCGCCCACCACCGGGATTTCCCCGTTCTGGATCTGCGGCTTCGCGGTCTTCGCGGCGGGGCGCTTCTTGGCCATCGTGGGTGTCTCCCGGTTGCGGCGGTACGGCGGTGTCTCTGGCGCGAGCCTAGCCGTTCGTACCGCCGGAACCGGTGGGGTGCGGCCGGGAGCGCGGTCGGCGTGCGCTCCCGGACGGCCGCCCGTACGCATGACCCGTGCCGCGGTCGGGTTCCGGTCCGGGGGTCCGCTTCGGGGATCCGCTTCAGGGATCCAGGTCGTCGAAGGCCGATACGAAGTCGATCGCCGGGGCGGTGACGCGCGTAGCGAAATCGTCGTGCCGGGGCCCGTGGGCGACGATCACCCACACGGTGACCTCACCCGCCGCTCCGTCCCGGACGCCCCAGTCCTGGGCCAGGGCGCTGATGATGTTCAGCCCCCGGCCGCCGCGCGCGGTGACCGAAGGCGTGGCCGGGACGGGGCGCGTGGGACCGCCACCGTCCGTGACCTCGACCGTCAGCCGCCCCGCCTTGTCGACGCGCCAGGCGGCGCGTATCTCCCCGTCGCCGACCTCCCGTGCGCCCAGCGGCCGGCCGTGCCGGCAGGCGTTGCTGAGCAGCTCGGAAAGGATCAGCACGGCATCGTCCACGACCGATTCGGACAGGCCGCTGATGCGCAGCTGTTCGCGCATGCGGTGTCTCGCCTCGCCCACTCCCGCCGGCCCATGGCGAATGTCCATGCACGACGTGGGCACTTCCTGTGCCATCACCAACGTCACCCCCGGAACCTCCTTAGCCCCACGCCATGGTCTGGATGCCCCACTGGCCTGGACCGGAAACCGCCCTGACGAGGACCTCTGACGCATTCATGACCAGTGAACGCGGAGCGGATGCGCCGGGGCACACCCTGTCACGGACGGGGTGTGTGTGACGCGTGCGCAAAACGGGACGTCAGCGTCCCAGCTGTGACAGAACCTGGCGTGGCCTGTTCGTGATGATCGCCTCTACACCCAGATCAGCGCATAGCTGAACATCTTCGGGTTCGTTCACGGTCCATACGTGGACGGAGTGCCCGGAGGCCTGGAGCTTGCGGACGTAGCCCGGATGGTTGCGCACGATCCGCATGCCGGGCCCGGCGATCCGCACGCCGGCCGGCAGTCGCCCGTCGCGCATCCGGGGCGAGATGAACTGCATCAGGTACACGGTCGGGATGGTGGGGGCGGCCGCCCGTACCCGGTGCAAGGACCGGGCGGAGAAGCTCATGACCCGGACGGGGTGGGGTCCCTCGGCGGGCGGGGCGTCGAGTCCGAAGCGCTTGAGGAGGAAGAGCAGGCGTTCTTCCACCTGTCCGGCCCAGCGGGTGGGGTGCTTCGTCTCGATCGCCAGCTGGACGGGGCGCCCGGCGTCGGACACCAGCTCCAGCAGCCGCTCCAGGGTGAGCACGGAGGTGCGCTCGGGGTCGGCGTCCCAGTCGGGGGACTCCTCGCGGTCCTTCCAGGAGCCGAAGTCGAGGGCGGCGAGTTCGGCCAGCTCCAGGGCGGAGACGGCGCCGCGGCCGTTCGAGGTGCGGTTCACCCGGCGGTCGTGGACCAGGACCAGGTGGCCGTCGGCGGTCAGCCGGACGTCGCATTCGAGGCCGTCGGCGCCGTCCTCGATGGCCTTGCGGTAGGCGGCCAGGGTGTGCTCGGGGGCGTCCTCCGAGGCGCCGCGGTGGGCGACGACCTGGATGGGGCGCGGCATTGCGTGGGTCACCCGGTCATGGTGCCACCGAGGGGCCGTCCTGCGTCGGGGTGAGTCCTGAGGATGCGCCTGATATGTCGGAGATAAAGGATGGGGGGAGACGCACAGGTCCGGCTTACAGTGCTCTGACGGGGCATGGGAAAGGCTTCGTCCTGGAACTTGTGCGGCACGTCGAACGTTCAGTCGGACCGATGCCGGATCGGCGAAGAGCCCGGAATCGCCCGTTTTACAGTAGCCGTGTAGGCCGTGTGTGACTGAGGAGAGAGCGCTGTGAGCACCGAGAACGAGGGCACCGCGGCCCCGACACCCCCCGCGGCCCCGTCCGCACCCCCCGTGCCCGTGGCCGCCTCCACCCCCGACCCGGCCCCGTCCGTCGCGCAGCCCGTGCCCGGCGCCGAGCAGACCCAGCAGCTGCCGCCCACCCCGGCCGGCCCCCCTGCGTACGCCCAGCCGCAGGACCAGCCCCCGGTCTACGGGCACACCCAGCCGCTGCCCCAGCCCGAGCCCCCGGCCGGCGCCCCGACGGCGTACGGCGCCGAGGGCTGGCCCCCGCCGCCGCCCGCGGTGCCCGCGTACGGCGGCCAGGGCGGCCACGGAGGCGGCTGGGGCACCCCGCTCCACACCGACGGCGCGCCGCAGCCCAAGCCGAAGGGCAAGGGCGGCCTGGTCGCCGCCGTCCTGGCGGCGGCCCTCCTCGCGGGCGGCATCGGCGGTGGCGTCGGCTATTGGGCGGCCCAGCGCGGCGACGAGGCCTCGGGCTCGACCACCATCACCGCCGCCACCCCCAAGGACGTCAAGCGCGAGCCCGGCTCCGTCGCCGGCCTCGCCGCGTCCGCGCTGCCCAGCGTCGTCACCATCGAGGCCTCGGCCGGGGACGGCGAGGGCGGCACCGGCACCGGCTTCGTCTACGACGAGCAGGGCCACATCCTCACCAACAACCACGTGGTGGCCTCCGCCGCCAACGGTGGCAAGCTCTCGGCGACCTTCTCCAACGGCAAGAAGTACGACGCCGAGGTGATCGGCCGCGCCCAGGGCTACGACGTCGCCGTGCTCAAGCTGAAGAACCCTCCCGCGGGCCTCAAGCCGCTGGCCCTCGGTGACTCCGACAAGGTCGCGGTCGGCGACTCGACCATCGCGATCGGCGCCCCGTTCGGCCTGTCCAACACGGTCACCACCGGCATCGTCAGCGCGAAGAACCGTCCGGTGGCCTCCGGCGACGGCTCCGGCGGCAAGAACTCCTACATGAGCGCCCTCCAGACGGACGCCTCCATCAACCCCGGAAACTCGGGCGGTCCGCTCCTCGACGGCCGCGGCGCGGTCATCGGCATCAACTCCGCGATCCAGTCCGCGGGCAACGGCGGCTTCGGCGGCGGACAGGCCGGCTCGATCGGCCTCGGCTTCGCCATCCCGATCAACCAGGCCAAGAACGTCGCCGACTCCCTGATCAAGACCGGCAAGCCGGTCTACCCGGTGATCTCGGTCTCCGTCGACCTCCAGGCCAAGACCGACGGCGCCAAGATCTCCGAGCAGGGCGCGGCCGCCAACGAGCTGGTCGACCCCAACGGCCCGGCCGGCAAGGCGGGCCTCAAGCCCGGCGACGTCATCACCGAGTTCGGCGGCCGGCAGGTCGACAGCGGTCCGACGCTGATCAGCCTCATCTGGACGTACAAGCCGGGTGACACCGTGAAGCTGACCTACCTGCGGGACGGCAAGCCCAACACGGTCGACATCACCCTCGGCTCGCGGGTCGGCGACAAGTAGCCGCTGGACACTGGCTTGATGGGAGGGGCCGTGGGCGGGATTCCGTCTACGGCCCCTCCCAATATCTGCTTATGCTTCGCTCGTGTTCGATTCACGGCACATACGGACATTCCATGAAGTGGTCGCCGCGGGCTCGTACTCGGCGGCCGCTCGCGTCCTGGGCTACACCCAGCCCGCGATCACCCAGCAGATGAAGGCGCTCGAACGCGCCGTCGGCACACCGCTGTTCACCCGGGTGGGCCGGAAGATGAAACTCACCGAGGCCGGTGAGTCCCTGGCCCGGCACGCCGAGTCCATCCTCGGCTCCCTCTCGGCGGCCGAGGCCCAGCTGAAGGCGTACACCCGGCTGCGCACCGGGCGGGTCCGGGTCTGCGGATTCCCCAGCGCCAACGTCACCCTCGTTCCCGAGGCCCTCAGCGGGCTGGCGAAGGACCACCCGGGCGTCCAGGTCGAGCTGCTGGAGGGCGAGCCCCCGGAGTCCCTGCGCCGCCTCCAGCGCGGCGAGTGCGACATCACCCTCGCCTTCACCTATCCCGGGCTGCACGAGGAGATCCCGGAGGAGGTGGCCGAGGTCAGGCTCCTGGAGGACCAGCTGACCGTGCTGCTCCCGACCGGCCACCCGCTCGCCCGGCGCCGCGCCGTGCACCTGGCCGACCTGGCCGAGGAACGCTGGATCGCGGGCTGCCCCCGATGTCGCGCCAACCTGCTGCACGAATGCGCCGAGCTGGGCTTCGTCCCCGACATCAGGTTCGCCACCGACGACAACCTGGTGGTCCAGAGCCTCGTCGCGCAGGGGCTGGGGGTCGCGATGATGCCCGCGCTGGTGCTGCCGTCGCTCTCCCTCAGCCGTGTCTGCGGGCGGGTGCTGGAGCCCGCGGCCCGCCGCCACATCGCCGCCTACGTCTACCGCGACCACCTGCGGATCCCGGCGACCGCCGTGGTGCTGGACGAGCTCAAGCGCGTTGCCGCGAACCGGATCGGCTGCTGAGCCTCCGGCTCCACCCACCCTCGATCCATAAGCTCAGCTTGGGATTTCAGGGAAGAACTGTCGTTGGACGTGATGGATGCGGCGACGGACGCTGCTCCCATGACCACCACCACGCCGGCCCGTACGACCGCGAGGATGGCCGCCCTCGTCAGTGAGATCCGCCAGGTCGTGGACCGGGGGCTGGCCCCCGACCTGACCGCCTACCTCGTCGGCGAGCGCCTCGCGCCGCACCTGGGGGAGCCCGAGCTGCTCACTCCCGAACAGCGCGAAGGGCACCCCGACCGGTACCGGCAGCACATCCTGCACACCGAGCCCGACGGGAGCTTCTCCGTGGTGGCCCTGGTGTGGCTGCCCGGCCAGGAGACCTCCATCCACGACCACGTCTCCTGGTGCGTGGCCGGGGTGCACGAGGGCGCCGAGAGCGAGGTCCGCTACCGACTGGCCCCCGCCACGGCACCCGGTGGTGCGGCGCGGCTCGTGGCGACCGAGGAGGTGGTCAACGGCCAGGGGGACGTCTGCGGGTTCGCCCCGCCCGGTGACATCCACAAGGTGCGCAACTCCTGTCGTACGACGGCGATATCCCTGCACGTCTACGGAGCCGACGTGGGCCGTCTGGGCAGCAGCGTCCGCCGCGTCTACCCGGAACCGACCGGCTGATGGCCCTCCTGAACCGCACTGTCCACCGACCGGTGCGGCCGCGACTGCCCCGTGTTTCACGTGAAACATCCACCTCCTGGCCCGGACTGGGCCTGGCCGCCGCCGGCACCCTGGTGGCGTGGTGCGTGCACGAGGTGGTCCCGGCGGTACCGATGCTGACCGCTTCGGTGGTGCTCGGCATCGCAGCGGCCCACCTTCCCGGTCTACGGGGCGTGGTGCGCGGCCCGGCCCGCCCGGGTCTGTCGCTGGCCGGCCGGCGCCTGATGCGCATCGGCATCGTCCTGCTGGGCCTCGCCCTGGGGCTGGACCAGGTGGTCCGGCTGGGCTGGGCGACGGTGGCGATGGTGAGCGGAGTCGTCGCGGCCACCTTCTTCGGCACCGTCTGGCTGGGCCGACGCCTCGGACTCCCCGGAGACCAGCCGCTGTTGATCGCCACCGGCTACTCGATCTGCGGCGCCTCGGCCATCGGCGCGGTGAGCGAGGTATCCGGCAGCGACGAGGAGGACGTGGCCACTTCGGTGGCGCTGGTGACCCTCTGCGGGACGCTCGCCATCGCCGTACTTCCTCTCCTCCACGGCCCGTTGGGGCTCTCCGACCTCGGCTTCGGGCGATGGGTGGGGGCCAGCGTCCATGACGTCGGACAGGTCGTGGCGACGGCCCAGACCGCCGGGCCCGGGGCGCTGGGCGAGGCGGTGCTGGTCAAGCTGATGCGGGTGGCGCTCCTGGCTCCCCTGGTGGCGGCCGTGGCCTTCTCGATGCGCGCCCGGCGGCGCGGGGCGCGTACCTCCTCGGGGCGCAGGCCCGCTCCGGTGCCCCTGTTCGTGGCGGGGTTCCTGGCGGCGTCCGCGTTGCGCGCCACGGGTGTGCTGCCCGACGTGGCCCTGGAGTGGGCGCACACGGCACAGGGACTGCTGCTGGCGGCGGCCCTGTTCGGGCTGGGCAGCGCGGTCGACCTCCCCACCCTGGCCCGGACCGGGGGGCGCGCGGCCCTGCTGGGGCTGGGGGCGTGGGTGATGGTGGCCGGGGTCTCGTACGTCGGAGTCCTGCTCACCGTATGACCCCCTGTTCCAGCGGGAGTTGGCCATTTCCTGGCCGGAACCGACCGAACGTCCGGGCTGCCCGCTGACATTTCGGAGCGCGCGTGCGACGGTGCCCCCGCACGCGTGCTCACCCGCTCACCCGTACGGCCGCTCATCCGTACGGCAGTTCACCCGTACGGCCGCACAGCCGATCCGCACCGACAGCTCTTCACCCCACCCTGCCCGGGTCACACGGGTCCGGGCACGGCAGAAGGAGTCCTGCGTGAATCGTCATCGCACGGCGCTGTCCGTCCTCCTCGCCGCGGGCGCCCTGTTCGCGGGGGCCCTGACGGCGGCCTCCCCCTCGGTCGCCGCGGAGCCGCCCGCCTCGTTCCGGCCCTCGCAGACGGCCGGCTTCTGGACGCCGGAACGGATGCGGCAGGCCACCCCGCTGGACGTGACGGCCGCCCCCGGCGCCGCCCGTACGAGCCGGCCCGCGGCCGGCCCCTCCCTCCGGGTGGCCCCCACGGCGGCCTCCCCCACCTCGTTCCCGCAGGCCGGCGGGGCCTGGACCGGCGGCGGGGCGATCGTGAGGACGTCGGGCCGGGTCTTCTTCACCATGGGCGACCGGACGGCATCCTGCTCGGGCGACTCGATCACGAGCGCCAACGGCAGCACCGTCATCACGGCCGGCCACTGCGTGAAGTACCAGGGCGCCTGGCACACCAACTGGGTCTTCGTCCCCGCCTACGACAACGGGAACGCGCCCTACGGCCAGTGGCCGGCGACCAAGACCCTCGCGACCGACCAGTGGGCGGCGAGCGAGGACATGAACATGGACGTCGGCCTGGCGGTGGTGGCCCCGTTGAACGGCCGGAAGCTCAGCGAGGTCGTCGGGGCCCAGGGCATCCTCTTCAACGGCGGCTACACCAAGAAGATGTACTCCTTCGGCTTCCCGGCGGCCGCGCCCTACGACGGCACCAGGCTCGTCTACTGCAGCGGCACCACGGGCAAGGACTTCCTGCTCACCAAGGACCACAGCCTGGGCTGCAACATGACGGGCGGCTCCAGCGGCGGCCCCTGGCTCCAGGACTTCGACGAGGCCACCGGCCTGGGCACGCAGGTCTCGGTGAACAGCTTCGGCTACAACTTCCTGCCGAACCGGATGTTCGGCCCCTACTTCGGCAACGAGGCCAAAGCGGCCTACGACAAGGCCCAGACCTCCTGATCCCGACCACCCCCGCCGCCCCGGAAACACCCACCCCACCCACCCCCACATCCCGGTACTCTGTACCGGCCAGGTGGGTTGCCCGAGCGGCCTAAGGGAACGGTCTTGAAAACCGTCGTGGCGCGAGTCACCGTGGGTTCAAATCCCACACCCACCGCAGAAGAACGGCCCCTGACCGGGAAACCCGGTCAGGGGCCGTTCGTCGTTCCCGGGCACGTCGTCGGGCGCGGTGCCGCGCGGATGCGGTGTGCGGGGTGGGCCGCGATCCTGGAAGGGACGGAACACAGCGGAAGGAGCATCCATGTCCATGATGGACAAGCTCAAGCAGATGCTGAAGGGCCACGAGAAAGAGACCGGCCAGGCCGTCGACAAGGCCGGTGACTACGCCGACGGGAAGACCCAGGGCAAGTACGCCGGCCAGGTCGACATGGCCCAGGACAAGATCAAGGACCAGCTGGGGCGCCCCGGTGGTGAGGGTCAGCCGCCGCAGCCGTAGCGCGGGGGCGCCCCCGCGGTTCCTTCGTCCTTCCGATTCCCCTGGCGGTTGATCCCCAGGTCAGAGGGCGGGCCCCTACGGGCCCGCCCTCTGGTTGTTCGCATGATCCTTTCAGCGGCCGGAACGCGGCTTTGGTTCATACGAGTGGTGTTTGTCGGAAGAACGGCGCGCGTGGTGGGGGCGGTGCGGTTGCGGCCACATCATGACGAATGTATGCAGATCCGCCCGTCGGAACATCGAGGAACGAGGCGCTCGTCATGACCCACCGCAGCAGCATCACGTCGATCTGGACCACCCTCCTCGCAGCACTCGTGGCGGTCCTGACCGC
Source organism: Streptomyces sp. NPDC031479 (assembly GCF_055581065.1). Lineage (NCBI taxonomy): Bacteria > Bacillati > Actinomycetota > Actinomycetes > Kitasatosporales > Streptomycetaceae > Streptomyces > Streptomyces sp. NPDC031479. The sequence continues at coordinate 66,839 of NZ_JBVIKC010000001.1, read as the reverse complement.
CCTCGGTTTCGGCGGGAAGGCGGCTCCGGTCGAGGCCGCCGCCACCGTCACCACTCCGATGGCCCCCGCCGTGCGCCGGCCGGTTCCGGTTGCGCGACGGACGTGGCGGGCGATGATGCGGGGCGGTTCGCTCCCGCCGACCATCAAGCAGCGGATCCGCGCCGAGGCGCACGGCAAGAACCCTTCCGTCCGGCGTTCCACCACCGCGGCAGCGCTCGCGGCCGACGCGGTGCGCGGTGCGGGAGCGAGTGGTACGGACGTGGGTGTGGGTGTGGGCGCGGATGTGGTGAGTGTGCGCGGTGGTGGCGTGGAGCAGGGGCGGATGGCGCTCGCGGCGTAGTGGCGGGACCGTGGTGGCCCGGCAGGGCAGGCAGGGCAGGCAGGGCAGGCAGGGCAGGCAGGGCAGGCAGGGCAGGCAGGACTGGCAGGACTGGCAGGGCAGGTAGGGCAAGTAGGACGAGTAGGACGAGTAGGAAACGTACGAGACGGTAGGGAACGTACGAGACGTAGGTGCGCAGGCGCTGGAGCCCGGTCTTCGTGGCCGTGGATCGCGCCGCGGAGTGCCCCCGGGAGTGGGGCACGGTGGAATGGCCCCGGCGGGCGCCGGGGGCGTGCGGGGGCGTGAAGCTTGGTACGGCAGGGCCGCAGGACCGGGAGACGGCGGGGTTCCCGGACGACGCGGCCCTCTTCGGCATGTCCGGGACCGATCGACTTGGCGGAACGATTCGCCTTCTGTGGCGCCCGTACGACCTCACCGGCTGGAGTCCGGTGGTGCGGGCGGCCTTCCGCGTGCGCCGGTCCCGGCCCCTCCCGACCTTGACATCGGCGGTGGATCTGACGGACAGTCAGATCCACTCGTCCGATGCGATGCCGGGAGGCCAGTGCCGTGCACCTCGCCCCGTCCGAAGGCCAGTTGAGGCTGCGCACCGAACTGCGGGAGTACTTCCGGAACCTGCTGTCGGACGGGGTGCCCGAGGACCCGGACGCCCAGCGCGCGCTCCTGCGCCGCATCGGCGCCGACGGCCTGCTCGGCCTCGGCTGGCCCGTCGAATACGGGGGCCGGGGCCGCGGCCCCGACGAACAGTTCGTCTTCTTCGACGAGGCCTACCGGGCCGGCGCCCCCGTCTCCATGGTCACCCTGAACACCGTCGGCCCCACCCTCATGAAGTACGGGACCCCGGAGCAGAAGGACTACTTCCTCCCCCGGATCCTGCGGGGCGAGATCGTCTTCGCCATCGGCTACTCCGAGCCCGAGGCCGGCACGGACCTCGCCTCGCTGCGCACCCGGGCCGTCCGCGACGGCGGGGACTGGGTGATCGACGGGCAGAAGATCTTCACCTCCAACGCCCAGAACGCGGACTGGATCTGGCTGGCCTGCCGAACCGCCCCCGAGGCGCCCAAGCACAAGGGCATCTCCATCGTCCTCGTGCCCACCGACAGCCCCGGCTTCGCCTGGACCCCCATCGACACGGTCGGCGGCCTCACCACCACGGCGACCTACTACGACGGCGTCCGCGTCCCCGTGGGCCACCTCGTCGGCCCCGAACACGGCGGCTGGGGCCTGATCACCAACCAGCTCAACCACGAACGCGTCGCCCTCGCCGCCATCGGCATGCAGGCCGAGGACTTCTACGCGGGGGCGCTCGCCCACGCCCGCACCCCCGACCCCGCCACCGGCGAGCGCCCGGCCGACCTGCCCTGGGTACGGTCCCGGCTGGCCGAGGCCCACGCCCGCCTGGCCGCCGTACGCCTCCTCAACTGGCGCCTCGTCCAGGACGTCGGCGCGGGCAGCCTGGCCCCCGGCGACGCCAGCGGGGTGAAGTTCCTCGGCACCGAGTCCACCGTCGAGGTGTACCGGATCTGCCAGGAGGTGGTGGGCGAGGAAGCCCTGCTCAGGGGCCCGGACGCGTTCGCCGGGGGCGAGCTGGAGCGGATGAACCGGGCCGCCCAGATCAACACCTTCGGCGGAGGCGTCAGCGAGGTACAGCGGGAGATCGTCGCCATGATGCGGCTCGGGATGAAGGGAAGGAAGCGATGACGGGGGACGAGGCGACCGGGAGCCCCGAGCGGGACAGCCGGTTCCACCACCTGCTCAAGACCTTCGAAGGGCGCCCCGCCGCCACCGCCGGCCGCGCCAAGGACGCCGTCAACGAGCCGATGATCCGCCACTGGTGCGAGGCGATGGGAGACACCAACCCGGCCTACACCGGCCCGGACGCCATCGCCCCGCCCACCATGCTCCAGGCCTGGACCATGGGCGGGCTCTCCGGCCACACCGATCGCTCCTCCGCCTACGACGAGCTCCTCGCGCTCCTCGACGCCGCCGGCTGCACCTCCGTCGTCGCCACCGACTGCGAGCAGGAGTACCTGCGCCCGCTGCGGCCCGGGGACACGGTGACCTTCGACGCCGTCATCGAATCGGTCTCCCCGCGCAAGACGACCAGACTCGGCACCGGGCACTTCGTGACGACCCGGATGGACGTCCACGCCAACGGCCAGCCCGCCGGTACGCACCGCTTCCGCATCCTCAAGTACGCCCCGGCCGCCGCGCCCCCCCAGGCCCCGCCCAAGCCGCCGCGCCCCCGTCCCGTGATCAACCGCGACAACCAGGGGTTCTGGGACGGCGTGCGCGAGCACAAGCTGCTGATCCAGCGCTGCACCGCCTGTGCCACCCTGCGCTTCCCCTGGCTGCCCGGCTGCAACGCCTGCGCCTCCCCCGCGTGGGACACCGTCGAGGCGGTCGGCACCGGCACGGTCTTCAGCTACGTCGTCATGCACCATCCGCCCTTCCCGGCCTTCGACCCGCCGTACGCGGTGGCCCTCGTCGAGCTCGCCGAGGGCGTGCGCGTGATCGGCAACATCACCGGCGTCCCCTACGACAAGGTCCGCATCGGCCTGCCCGTCCGGCTGGAGTTCCTGCGCGTCGACGACACGCTCGAACTCCCCGTCTTCCGCGGAGAGGCGGGCTGACGTGGACTTCCACCCCACAGAGGAACAGACCGCGGCGGCCGGACTCGCGGCCCGCATCTTCCGCGACCTGGCCACCCACGAACGCCTCGCCGCGGCGGGCACCGGCAGCGACGCCGAGCTGTGGAAGGCCCTCACCACCGCCGGACTGACCGCGGCCGTCGAGGAGGTCGGCCTCCTCGGCCTGGTCCTGCTGCTGGAGGAACAGGGCCGCACCACCGCGCAGGTCCCGTACGCCGCGACCTGCGCGTACGGCATCCTGCCGGTCGCGGCCCACGGCAGCCCCGCCCAGCGCGCCGCCCTGCTGCCCGCCCTCGGCTCCGGCGAGGCCGTCGCCACCGGCGCGTTCCCGGACCGCGGCCGGATCACCGCCACGCCCGACGGCCGGCTCACCGGCACCGCGCCCGCTGTCCCCTGGCTGCGCGACGCCACGCACGTACTGGTCCCCGACGCGGAGCGGGCCCTGTGGTTCGTACGGACGGACGCGCCCGGCGTGGCCACGGCGCCGGTGGAGACGACCGCCCCCTGGTCGGCGGGCCGGCTGACCCTGACCGGCGCCGTCGCGCAGCGGCTCGGCGGCGAGGACGCCTACGACCGGGTGCTCGCCGGCGCCCGCACCGCCTTCGCCGGCCTCCAGGCGGGTGTCTGCGCCGGCTCGCTGGCCCGCGCGGTCGAGTACACCTCCACCCGCGAGCAGTTCGGCCGGCCGCTGTCCACGAACCAGGGAGTCATGCTCCGCGCCGCCGACGCGTACATGGACACCGAGGCGATCAGGGTCACCGCGTACGAGGCGGCCTGGCGCATCGACGAGGGGCTCGGGGCCCGCGAGCACGCGCTCACGGCGGCCTGGTGGGCCTCGGAAGCGGGCAAGCGGGTCGTCCACACCGGCCAGCACCTGCACGGCGGCATGGGCGCCGATCTGGACCACCCCGTCCACCGGCACTTCCTGTGGGGGCGCCAGCTGGACGCCTACCTGGGGTGCGGCAGCGCACTGCTGGCAGAGCTGGGCGACACCCTCGCCGTGACGCAGGAGGAGAGCGCATGAACGTCGGCGACGCACTGCCGCCCCTGGAGATCCCGGTCACCCGCACCCTGATCGTCGCGGGCGCCATCGCCTCACGTGACTACCAGGACGTGCACCACGACGCGGAACTCGCCCGCGAGAAGGGCTCCCCGGACATCTTCATGAACATCCTGACCACCAACGGCCTGGTCGGCCGCTACGTCACCGACCACCTCGGCCCGCACGCCGTCCTGCGCAAGGTCGCCATCCGCCTGGGCGCCCCCAACCACCCCGGCGACACCATGACCCTCACCGGTACCGTCAGCGCCCTCGACGGGGACACGGCCGAGATCCGGGTCGTCGGCGCCAACCGCATCGGCCACCACGTCACGGGCACCGTGACCGTCACCCTGGGGGCCGGGGCATGAGCGTCCGTACCCGGGACGACCTCGGTGGTCGGGCCGCCATCGCCGGCATCGGCGCGACCGAGTTCTCCAAGGACTCCGGCCGCAGCGAGCTCAAGCTGGCGGTAGAGGCGGTCCACGCCGCCCTCGACGACGCGGGCCTCACCCCCGCCGACGTCGACGGCATGGTGACCTTCACGATGGACACCAGCCCCGAGATCACGGTGGCCCAGGCGGCCGGCATCGGGGACCTCTCCTTCTTCTCCCGCATCCACTACGGCGGTGGCGCCGCCTGCGCCACCGTCCAGCAGGCCGCCCTCGCCGTCGCCACGGGGGTGGCCGAGGTGGTGGTCTGCTACCGCGCCTTCAACGAGCGCTCCGGGCGCCGCTTCGGCTCCGGGGTCCAGCAGCGCGAGCCCTCGGCGGAGGGCGCGGCCCTCGGCTGGGCCCTGCCCTGGGGCCTGCTCACCCCGGCCTCCTGGGTGGCCATGGCGGCCCAGCGCTACCTGCACGCGTACCACCTGACCCCCGAGGCCTTCGGCCACGTCGCGGTCACCGGGCGGCGGCACGCGGCCAACAACCCCGCCGCCTACTTCCACGGCAAGCCCATCACCCTCGCCGACCACGCCGCCTCCCGCTGGATCGTGGAGCCCCTACGGCTCCTGGACTGCTGCCAGGAGACGGACGGAGGCCAGGCCCTCGTCGTCACCACCGCCGAGCGGGCCCGGGACCTGCGCCAACGACCCGCCGTGATCACCGCGGCCGCGCAGGGGGCTGGCCGCCGCCAGGAGGCGATGACCTCCTTCTACCGTGACGACCTCACCGGGCTCCCGGAGATGGACGTGGTCGCCCGCCAGCTGTGGCGCACCAGCGGCCTGGGCCCCGCGGACATCGACGTGGCCGTCCTCTACGACCACTTCTCCCCCTTCGTGCTCATGCAGCTGGAGGAGTTCGGCTTCTGCGGACCGGGCGAGGCCGCCGACTTCGTCGCCGCCGACGCGCTCCCGCTCAACACCCACGGCGGCCAGCTCGGGGAGGCGTACCTGCACGGCATGAACGGCATCGCCGAGGCCGTCCGCCAGCTGCGCGGCACCTCCGTCAACCAGGTCACCGGCGCCGGGCACGTGCTCGTCACGGCCGGAACCGGGGTGCCCACCTCCGGGCTGATCCTGGGCGCCGACGTCTGACCGCGGTCCCGGTCCGCGCCCGCCTCCTCCACCTACAGGAGGTGGGTCGCGGCCCGGCCCTACAACCTGAGATGGACCCGCCTTCGGCACCTGCGGCCGATCCCACGGGCGCCGTCCGCTCCTAGCGTGGAGTCATGACCACGCCTGTGTGCACACTCGCCTCGAACCCGACGCCGTACCCGTCGTTCTCGGCGTACGTCCGGACGCGGGGCACGGTCCTGATGCGCACGGCGCGGTCCCTCACCGCCAATCCCTGCGATGCCGAGGACCTGCTCCAGACGGCCCTCGCCAAGACCTACGTCGCCTGGGACCGGATCGAGGACCACCGGGCTCTGGACGGCTACGTCCGGCGGGCCCTGGTCAACACCCGGACCTCGCAGTGGCGCAAGCGCAAGGTCGACGAGTTCGTCTGCGACGAGATCCCGGAGGTCGAGGAGTCGCCGGCCGCCGACCCCGCCGAGGCCCAGGCGCTGCGCGACGCGATGTGGCGCGCGGTGACGCGGCTGCCCGACCGGCAGCGGGCCATGGTCGTCCTGCGCTACTACGAGGACCTGAGCGAGGCCCAGACCGCGGAGCTCCTCGGGGTCTCGGTCGGAACGGTCAAGAGCGCCGTCTCCCGCGCGCTCGTCAAGCTCCGCGAGGACCCGGAACTGACCCCGGTCCGCTGACCCCGACCCGCCCGGCCCCGCGATGTTTCACGTGAAACACCGACGCCGGACACCGGTGTCGTTTCACGTGAAACACGGACCCGCCCGCAGCTCCGGACAGTGATCCGCCCCGCTGTTGTACTCCCGGGTAGTGACATGCCGACCGGTATGTGCACAGAATCGGCAGCATCCGACAGCCGCCGCAGCGCCGCAGCGCTCACCGGGAGGACGCTTTGCTGAGCACCATGCAGGACGTACCACTCCTCGTCACCCGCATACTGCAGCACGGGATGACGATCCACGGGAAGTCCCAGGTCACGACCTGGACCGGGGAGGCCGAGCCGCACCGCCGCAGCTTCGCCGAGATCGGTACCCGCGCCACCCGGCTCGCGGGCGCACTCCGCGACGAACTCGGCGTCCGGCAGGACGACCGGGTCGCGACCCTCATGTGGAACAACGCGGAGCACGTGGAGGCGTACTTCGCGATCCCGTCCATGGGCGCCGTCCTGCACACGCTCAACCTGCGGCTCCCGCCCGAGCAGCTGGTCTTCATCGTCAACCACGCCGCCGACCGCGTCGTGCTGGTCAACGGCACCCTGCTGCCGCTGCTTGCCCCCCTGCTGCCGCACCTGCCGACCGTCGAGCACGTGGTGGTCACGGGCATCGGCGACCGCTCCGTCCTCGACGGACTGGACGTACGGGTCCACGAGTACGAGGAGCTCCTGGAGGGCCGCTCCGACCACTACGACTGGCCCGAGCTGGACGAGCGCCAGGCCGCGGCCATGTGCTACACATCCGGCACCACCGGGGAGCCCAAGGGCGTCCTCTACTCCCACCGGTCCATCTACCTGCACTCCATGCAGGTGAACATGGCCGAGTCGATGGGCCTTACCGACCGGGACACCAGCCTCGTCGTGGTTCCCCAGTTCCACGTGAACGCCTGGGGCCTGCCGCACGCCACCTTCATGACCGGCATCAACATGCTGATGCCGGACCGGTTCCTGCAGCCCGCCCCGCTCGCCGAGATGATCGAGCGCGAGAAGCCCACGCACGCCGCGGCCGTCCCGACCATCTGGCAGGGCCTGCTCGCCGAGGTCACCGCCCGCCCGCGCGACCTGACCTCGATGAAGCAGGTCACCATCGGCGGCGCGGCCTGTCCGCCCTCCCTGATGGAGGCCTACGACAAGCTCGGCGTCCGGCTCTGCCACGCCTGGGGCATGACGGAGACCTCCCCGCTCGGCACCATGGCGCACCCGCCGGCCGGGCTGAGCGCCGAGGAGGAGTGGCCGTACCGGGTCACCCAGGGCCGCTTCCCGGCGGGCGTCGAAGCCCGCCTCATCGGACCCGGCGGCGACCGCCTGCCCTGGGACGGGGAGGCCGCGGGCGAGCTGGAGGTGCGCGGCAACTGGATCGCGGGCGCCTACTACGGGGGCGCGGCCGGGGAACCCCTGCGCCCGGAGGACAAGTTCAGCGCCGACGGCTGGCTCAAGACCGGGGACGTCGGCGTGATCAGCCCCGACGGCTACCTCACCCTGACCGACCGGGCCAAGGACGTCATCAAGTCCGGCGGCGAGTGGATCTCCAGCGTGGAACTGGAGAACGCGCTGATGGCGCATCCCGAGGTGGCCGAGGCCGCCGTCGTCGCGGTCCCGGACGAGAAGTGGGGCGAGCGCCCGCTGGCCACGGTGGTCCTCAAGGAGGGCGCCACGGTGGACTACGCGGGACTGCGCGCCTTCCTCTCCGAGTCGATCGCCAAGTGGCAGCTGCCGGAGCGCTGGACGGTCGTGGAGGCGGTACCGAAGACGAGCGTCGGCAAGTTCGACAAGAAGGTGATCCGCAAGCAGTACGCCGACGGCGACCTCGACGTGACCACCCTGGCCTGATCAGCCGCGCGTGAGCCAGGGCCGCAGCAGCCTGCTGACCGCGGGCATGGCCACGTAGGTCATCAGGGTGCTGAAGACCACCGCGAAGGCGGCGGTCCGCAGCACGAAGTTCACGTCCACCAGGTACGGCCCGAGCACCGCGTTGCCCGCGAGCGAGATCGGGAAGATGGCCAGCCCCGAGCTGATCACCATCTTCCAGCGCGGCGGCGCGGGCCGGGTCGTACCCGGCTTGGCGAACCAGGTCTCCATCCCCTGCAGCTCGCGCCGGGCTATCTCGGTGTGGTGGTGGCCGAGGCAGTTCGAGAACCACTGCGCCCGCTCCGGGGAGTCCTGCCAGCGTTGGAACGCCGCCTGGTTGCGGAAGCGGTGCACCAGGAACCAGGGCCCGCCCTCCGCCGCCGGCCGGAAGAGTCCGTACCCGAGGTGGTCCGGGAATCCGGCGGCGGTCTCCAGGATCCCGTGGGCCCAGGCCTCGAAGGCCTCCTCGTGCCCGGGCTCCACCTGCCGCGCGATGAGCAGGTTCACCTCTCCGTTGTCGGCGGGTACGGTCTGCTCGGACGTGCTGGTGATGGCCATCGGGCCAGGATGACTAGTTGGTCCCGATCTTGGCCAGCAGGTCCACGATGCGGCCCTGTACGTCGGCCGTCGTGGCCCGCTCGGCGAGGAACAGCACGCTCTCGCCGGAGGCCAGCCGCGGCAGTTGGGCCGGCTCGATCCCGGTGGCCGTGTAGACGACCAGCGGGGTGCGGTTCAGCAGCCCGTTGGCGCGCAGCCAGTCCACGATCCCGGCCCGCCGCCGCCGCACCTGCATCAGGTCCATGACCACCAGGTTGGGCCGCATCCGGGTCGCCAGCTCCACGGCGTCGTTGTCCGCGCCGGCCCGCGCAACCTGGAGGCCCCGCCGCTCCAGCGCGGCGGTCAGCGCGGTCGCGATCTCCTCGTGCTCCTCGATGAGCAGTACCCGGGACGGGTGCTGCTCGCTGTCGCGGGGCGCGAGGGCCTTCAGCAGCACGGCCGGATCGGCGCCGTACGCGGCCTCCCGCGTGGCGTGTCCCAGCCCGGCCGTCACGAGTACGGGCACCTCGGCGGCCACCGCGGCCTGGCGCAGGGACTGCAGGGCGGTCCGGGTGATCGGCCCGGTCAGCGGGTCGACGAACAGTGCGGCGGGGAACGCCGCGATCTGCGCGTCCACTTCCTCGCGGGAGTGCACGATCACCGGGCGGTAGCCGCGGTCGCTGAGCGCCTGCTGCGTCTGGGCGTCCGGCGCGGGCCACACCAGCAGCCGGCGCGGGTTGTCCAGCGGCTCGGGCGGCAGCTCGTCGTCCACGGGAACCGGAACGGGACGGTTGACCACCTCGACGGCGCCACCGGGGCCGTCCAGCGGCTCGGGACCCTCGGCGGAGCCCGCCTCGGGGGCCCCTATGGCGAAGGTGCGTCCCTGGGGGGCCGGTTCGGAGAGCCGGCGGCGACGGCCGGACCCGGACCCACCGGGGCCCGCGGCGGAGGGGTCCACGGAGATGCCCTGGCCCAGGGTGCCGAGCGCGCGCACGCTGATCGGCTGCCCCGCGCCCGCCGGGGCGTCAGCGGCCTGCCGGGCGGCGGGAACGGCCGCGGCCTGGCCGGCGCCGTCGGTGTCCTCGGGGGCGGTCCGGGCCGCCGGAACGGGCCACGCGGCGGGAGCGGGCAGCGCACGCCGCCGCCCGGTCGGAGGTACGGCCTCCCCCTCGTCCGTGGTGGCGGCGGGGGTCTGGGGCTCGCTGCCGCCGGGCGCGCCGAGCACCCGCCGGCCCCGACGCCCGCCCGGGCCGTCGGAGTCCCCGTCGGTCTCACCGGAGCCGGGGGACGCCGCCGCGGGGGCGGAAGCGGAGGGAGTAGCGGAAGCGGAAGCGGAAGAGGAAGCGGGAGGGACGGCAGGGCCGGCCGGAGCCGGACCCGCGGGCAGCGCGAAGCCGCCCTCGGGAGCGACCGGCCGCTGCGCGACGGGGGCCCCGAGCCCGGAGGCCGGCACCGGACCGGTGCCGGGCCGCGCCGACGCGGCGGCGGTACCCAGCGCCCGGCGGCGTCCGGCGGGATGTTCGGTCACCGGAACCGGGGGCACCGCCGGCACGGGCGGCAGCGCCGGCATGGCGGTGCCCTGGGGCGGTACGGGACGCCCCGCGCCCGGCAGTTCGAGCCCGCCCGGGGCCTCGCTGCCGTCGCCGTCGCGGCCCCGTCGGCGCCCGGTGCCCAGCCCGGCCGGGTTCACCGGGGACTGCGCGAGTTCCGCGGGGCCGGAGGGGCCGTCGGCGGGGCTGCCGTCGGCGCGGCGCCGCCCGGACGGCAGCGCCAGCGCGCCCCCGGCCTCACGGGCTCCGGAGGGCTTCTCCCGGTCCCCGTCGTCCTCCAGGAAGGCGTCCACCCCGCGCCGGGCCCGCCGCCCGGCAGGAGCGCCGGGGCCGGTGGGAGCACCGGTCCGGCCGGGTCCGCCCTCTCCGGAGGCCTCCCCGCGGCCGTCGGCCGCGTCCGGCTCCGGTTCCGGTTCGGGCTCGGGCTCGGGCAGGGTCACCGTCCCGGCTCCCGAACCCAGCGGCAGCTCCAGCACGAAGGCCCCGCCGGGCGCGCCCGGCACCTCCACCGTCTGCAGGACCCCGCCGTGCGCGGCGACGATGCCCCGCACGATCGGTTCGTGCACGGGGTCGCCGCCCTCGTAGGGGCCGCGCACCTCGATCCGTACGACGTCACCGCGCTGCGCGGCGGCCACCACGATCGTGGAGTCCATGTAGCCGCTGCCCTGGGGGGTCTTGCCGGTGGCGTCCACGCCCGCGACGTCCGCGACCAGGTGCGCGAGGGCGGTGGAGATCCGCTGCGCGTCCACCTCGGCCTCGATGGTCGGCGCGTGGACGGCGAACTGCACCCGCCCGGGGCCGATCAGCTCGACGGCCCCGTCGATACCGGCCGCGACGACCGTGTTGATCAGGACGTTCTTCTTCTTGAGCTTGTCGCCGCCCGCGTCCAGCCGCTGGTAGCCGAGCACGTTGTCCACCAGGGTGGTCATCCGCGAGTAGCCGGCGGCCAGATGGTGCAGCAGCTGGTTGGCCTCGGGCCACAGCTGTCCCGCGTCGTCGGCGGCCAGGGTGGCCAGTTCCCCGCGCAGCTCCTCCAGCGGGCCGCGCAGCGACTCGCCGAGGACGGCGATCAGCTGGGCGTGGCGCGCGGCGAGGGCGTCGTAGGGGCGCCGGTCGGTGAAGGTCATGACGGCGCCGACGAGCAGCTCCCCGTCCCGTACGGGCGAGGTGGTCAGGTCGACGGCGACGGGCTGGCCGGCCTTGTTCCACAGCACCTGGCCGCGGACCCGGTGCTTGCGCCCGCTGCGCAGGGTGTCGGCGAGCGGGGACTCGTCGAAGGGGAAGGGGGAGCCGTCGGCGCGCGAGTGCTGGATCAGCCCGTGGAGCTCGCGGTTACCGAGGTCGGTGGCGCGGTACCCGAGGATCTGCGCGGCGGCGGGGTTGACCAGGACGACCCGGCCGTCGGTGTCCGTGCCCACGACGCCTTCGGCGGCGGCGCGCAGGATCATCTCGGTCTGGCGCTGGGAGCGGGCCAGCTCGGCCTCGGTGTCCACGGTCTCGGAGAGGTCCCGTACGACGAGCATCAGCAGTTCGTCGCCGGTGTAGGCGGGCTGGGGCTCGCGGTAGGCGTCACGGCCGTCGAGGTGGGCACTGGTGACCTCGACGGGGAACTCGCTGCCGTCGGTGCGGCGCGCGGTCATCCGCTTGGGCCGGGCGCGGCCGTCCTCGTCGTCACCGGGACGGCGCATCGAACCGGGGATCAGCTTGGAGTCGAACTCCGGCAGGAGGTCGAGCACCCCGCGGCCGACGAGACCCGTGCCGGGGCTCTCCATGACCTCAAGGGCGATCGAATTCGCGTTGACGACCGTGCCGTTGGCGTTGACGAGCAACAGCGCGTCCGGAAGCGCGTCGAGTATTGCTGCGAGGCGAGCAGCGCCTCGGGATGGCCTGCTGCTCACGACGAGCTTCCTCCCTGACCACGACTACCGGCATGTCACGGGAGGAGTCTAAGGGCACCGTCCCGCGGCGAGGTGGCGGATGTGCGGGGGAAACCACGCATCCGCCGCATCCTCCCAGGTCAGGAACGCGCACTCGGAAGCACAGGTTCCAGGTCGTTCCAACGGGCGATGTCGCATCCGTTCTTCCGGTGGAACGTGCTGTCGACCTTCCGCCCGTGCCAGGTTCCCGTGATGCGGGCCTTGGCCGGCCCGCCGTCCTGGAAGGTGCACAGCCCGCGCCCGGGTTCGGCGGCGAAGGGGTCCTTGCCCTCCCTGGAGAGCTGCTCCAGGCGGGCGCAGGCCTCCTTGGCCTCGGGGTGGTCGCCGCCGACCGGGCGGCATTCCAGCCGGTATTCGCCGTCGATCCGGCGGTTGCCGGTGTCGGACACGGCGACGGTGAGGCGGTCGGGGGACGCCAGCAGCCGTCCGAGGGGCAGCGGTGGCAGTGGGCCGACGGCCGCGGCGGCCAGGGCGGAGGTGACGGCGAAGGCGGCGAGACGCAGCATGGGGCACTCCAGGTCGTCCGTACGTCGTACGTCTCACCAACGACGCGCCCGCTCCGACGTTCCGTGCCTTAAGGCTTTGCCCTGCGGGCCCGGCGCCTTGTACCGTGGGAGCGGATTGGTGACCGGCCCTGCGGCTGTGTCATCATCTGCACGCACCTTCGTACGCGAGGGTGTGCTGGAGGCGTCGCCTAGTCCGGTCTATGGCGCCGCACTGCTAATGCGGTTTGGGGCTTACACCCCATCGAGGGTTCAAATCCCTCCGCCTCCGCACTCACGAAGCCCCGGTCCTCACGGACCGGGGCTTCGGTGCGTTCAGGGGTCGGACGCGGGGTCCGTACCGCCGGGCTCGCGGGTTTGGGGGTTTCGAACGGCCCCCGGTGGGTAACCCGGCGGGCTCCAGACCCGTCGCGGATCCGGGCGGACGATCTTCTTCCGAGACGTTTTCGCAGGTCAGAGGCCATGCGGCTAATGGATTTCGCGTCCCGGCGAGGTCCATGTATTGTTGTTCTCGCAAGGCCAACGGGGCGCAAAACCCCGGGAAGCCCAAGCACTCGTAGCTTAACGGATAGAGCATCTGACTACGGATCAGAAGGTTGCAGGTTCGAATCCTGCCGAGTGCACAGCCGAAGAGGCCCCCCGGTTCACCGGGGGGCCTCTTGCGTTGTCCTCACGTCCCCGTGGATAGCCTTCGCGGTCGGATGGTCTTTTGAACCTTTGAAGGGGGACTCCATGGGTCTGTTCGGCAATGCCCACCACATCGACCCCGCCTCGGCGCAGCGGGACTACGCCCGGCTGATGGGCCATGGGGAGCAGGTGCACGCCGCGTACCTGTTGATCCGGGACACGATCCTGTTCACCGACCGGCGCCTGGTGCTGATCGACAAGCAGGGCCTCACCGGCAAGAAGGTCGAGTACCACTCGATCCCGTACCGGAGCATCACGCACTTCTCCGTGGAGACGGCCGGGCACTTCGATCTGGATGCCGAGCTGAAGATCTGGATATCGGGCAGCGCGGCACCGATCGAGAAGACCTTCACCAAGGGCGTGAACATCTACGAGGTCCAGGCGATCCTCACCCAGTTCGTGGCCCGCTAGCCCTGTCGGGCGGCTGCCGGGGGCCGTCCGGGTGACGGGCGGCCTCCGGCGCCGGACGCGGGCGCCCCCTACGGCCGGGCGGGCAGGACGCGGGGCAGGCCCGTCACCGACATCACCAGGGAGTAGAGCGAGGTGGTGGCGGTGATGAAGAGACGGTTGTTCTTCGGGCCGCCGAAGGCGATGTTCGAGACGGGCTCCGGGACGCGCAGGCGGCCGATCAGGTCGCCGTCCGCCGCGTAGCAGTGCACCCCCGACTCCATCGCAGCCGCCCAGAGCCGGCCCTCGTCGTCGAAGCGGATGTTGTCCACCGAGGGGCAGGCCGTGAAGACCCGGTCCCCGGAGAGGGTGCCGTCGTCGCCGACCTTGAAGGCGCGGATGTGGCCCGCGCGGGTGTCGGCCGCGTACAGCTCGCTCTCGTCGGGGGAGAAGACCAGGCCGTTCGGGCCGAGGAAGCCGTCCGCGACGAGCCGGACCTCGCCGGTGGCCGGGTCGGCGCGGTAGAGGTTGCAGGCGCCGATCTCGCTCGGCGCGCGCCGGCCCTCGTAGTCGTTGGTGATGCCGAAGTCCGGGTCGGAGAACCAGACCGAGCCGTCGGAGCGGACCACCGCGTCGTTCGGACTGTTGAGCCGCTTGCCTTCGTAGCGGTCGGCGATGACGGTGATCCGGCCGTCGGGCTCGGTGCGGGTGACGCGCCGGTTGCCCTGCTCACAGGTGATCAGGCGGCCTTCGCGGTCGAGGGTGTTGCCGTTGGAGTGCCCGGCCGCGGAGCGGAAGACCGAGACCGCGCCGGTGGCCTCGTCCCAGCGCAGCATCCGGTCGTTGGGGATGTCGCTCCACACCAGCTGGCGCCAGGCCGGCAGGTAGAGCGGGCCCTCGGCCCAGCGGCAGTCGTCGTGGAGTCGCTCCAGGCGCATGTCGCCGTTGGCGCAGCGGCCGGTACGGAAACGTTCATCCAGGATCTCGTACAAGGCGAGGTCGGCAATGCCTGACATGATTCCCCCAGTTGAGTGGTGAGCCGAATTGTGTTCGGCGTGATCGTGAGATTGCAGGATCAGGTACCGTCTTCGCAAGAGCTGCGGGTCCCAGGGGAGGAACAGCGCGTGGACGACATCGACCGGGCACTCGTCCGGCGCCTCCAGGAGGACGCGGGCCAGTCCTACGCCGCCCTCGGCGCGGCCGTCGGGCTTTCGGCCGGCGCCACCCACGAGCGGGTGCGCAAACTGCGCGAGCGCGGGGTCATCCGGCGCACGACCGTCGACGTGGACCCGGCCGCGGTCGGAAGCGGGGTGCTCGCCTACGTCATGGTCGACTCCCGCGCCTGGATGGGGGACTCGCGTGAGGCCTTCGCGGCCATCGCCGAGATCCAGGAGGCGCACATCATCGCGGGCAGCGCGTCCGTCCTGGTCAAGGTACGCACGGCCACGACCGGGCAGCTGCAGGACGTCCTGCGCCGCCTCTACGCCATCGACGGGGTCAGCGGCACCCAGGCCACCGTGGTGCTGGAGACCTTCTTCGAGCGCTCCCTCCCGCTGTGACCTGGCGCTGTACGGGCATCCGGTGGAGCGGCGGCGGCCCCGCCATCGGCTGGTGCGACCCGGCCGGCCGGGAGCGCGCCGGCCCCCTCGGGTACGGGCGGCTCCTGGCCTTCGAGGCGCGGGGAGAGCGGCGCTGCCCGGGTGTGCGGCGGGCCGGGAAGCGGACCCCGTGCCCGGCGGCCCGGACCGTACCCGGGCGGACGGGATCGGCCCAGTGCCCCGAGTGCGCGCGCCTCGACCGGTCCTTCTCGGTGGCCGCCGACACCAACGCCGCCGATCCGCGCACGTACCGGGTGTACCTGGCCTGGTTCGGGCCCGGGATGGTCAAGGTCGGCATCACCGCCGAGGAGCGCGGGGCGGTCCGGCTGCTGGAACAGGGGGCGGTCACCTGGGCCTGGCTGGGGCGCGGGCCGCTGATGGCCGCGCGCCGGACCGAGGAACTGCTGCGCGCCGCCCTCGGGGTGCCCGACCGGATCGCGTACGCCCGCAAGCGCGCCGTACGGGCGGGGCTGCCGGCCGGGCCCGAGCGGGCCCGGGAGGTCGCCGAGCTGCACGCCCGCGCCGCCGCGCTGCCCGGGTGGCCCGATTCCCTGGAACGGGTGGGCTGCGAGGTCACCGACCACGCCGCAGTGTTCTGGCCGGACGGCCTGCCCGCTCCGGCCCGGGTGGTCACGGAACTGGTGCCGGGAGGGACCGTCGCGGGCCGGCTCGTGGGCGCCGCCGGGCCGGACCTGCACTTCGCCGACGGGCTCGTGCTGGACACCCGGCTGCTGGTCGGCTGGGAACTGGCCGCGGCGCCCCCGGAGGCGGTCACCGACGTGCCGCTCGCGGACATCCCCCCGGCGGTGCCCCCGGCCGCGCAGGACGGCCTGTTCTGACGCGGGGCCGTCCCGCCGGGCAAGGTCAAAACTTGGATCCCTTTGGCCTTCCGGGGCTGTTTGCGGTGGACATGCCGGGGGCCGTCCGCCGAGGGTGGAGGGCATGAGCATCCAGCCCGTTCAGGCGTTCGAACCGCCTTATGTCATGGCCGTATTCAGCAACGTCCGCACCCCCGACGAGAGCGGATACCCCGAGACCAATGCCCGGATGAACCAGCTCGTCGCCGACAACCCCGGCTTCCTCGGCTACGAGTCCGCGCGCACCCCCGGAGGCCTCGGGATCACCGTCGCCTACTTCCGCGACCACGAGTCCCTGGGCGTGTGGCGGGAGGACATGGAACACCAGGCGGCGATGAAGCAGGGCCGCGCCCACTGGTACGAGAGCTACACCCTGCACGTCGCGACCGTAGAGCGGAGCCACGGCTTTGCCCGCAACGGCTGAGACGCTCCGCGCCTTCCGTGAGCGGCTCGGACTGCCCGGACTGGTCGACGTGCACACGCACTTCATGCCCGAGCGGGTCCTGACCAAGGTCTGGGACTACTTCGACGGATTCGGCCCGCTCACCGGGATCCCGTGGCCCATCACCTACCGGCACGAGGAGGAGCAGCGGGTCGCGCTGCTGCGGGAGTTCGGGGTCCGGGCCTTCACCTCCATGCTCTACCCGCACAAGCCCGCGATGGCCGCCTGGCTCAACTCCTGGGCCGCGGACTTCGCCGCCCGCACGCCCGGCTGTCTGCACACCGCCACCTTCTTCCCCGAGGAGGACGCGGCGGCGTACGTGCGGCGGGCCGTGGAGGGCGGGGCCCGCGTCTTCAAGGCGCACCTCCAGGTCGGCGGGTACGACCCGAACGACGAGCGGCTGGACGCGGTGTGGGGGCTGCTGGCCGAGGCCGGGATCCCGACCGTGATCCACTGCGGCTCCGGCCCCGTGGCGGCCAAGTACACCGGTCCGGGGCCCGTCGGCCGGCTGCTGGAGCGCACGCCCGGCCTGCGGCTGATCATCGCCCACATGGGCATGCCCGAGTACGTCGACTTCCTCGACCTGGCCGACCGTCACCCCGGCGTCCTCCTCGACACCACGATGGTCTTCACCGACTTCTCCGAGCGGCTCAACGGCTTCCCGCCCACGGAGCTCGGACGGCTCGCGGACCTCGGGGACCGGATCCTGCTGGGCACCGACTTCCCGAACATCCCCTACCCCTACGAGCACCAGCTCCAGGCCCTCGAACGCCTCGGCCTCGGCGACGACTGGCTGCGGGCCGTCTGCCACGACAACGGCGCCCGCCTGTTCGGGCTCGGGCCGGCCCCCGTTTCCTGAGCGGCGTTTCTCAGGAGATTCACAGGAAGGGGCAAGAACGCTCTCAGAGGCGGCGCCCAACGTGAAGTCATGACTGCGACGACCACCTCCCACGCGTCCACGTCCACCGGCACCCCGACGGCCCTGGTACGGCCCGACGGCGGCCCCTGCCGGGTCCTCGTCGTCGACGACGAGGCCTCGCTCTCCGAGCTGCTGTCCATGGCCCTGCGCTACGAGGGCTGCGAGGTCCGCAGCGCCGGCGACGGAGCCGGCGCGGTACGGGCCGCGCGGGAGTTCCGCCCCGACGTCGTGGTCCTCGACATCATGCTTCCCGACATGGACGGGCTGGCCGTCCTCGGCCGGCTGCGCCGTGAGATCCCGCAGGTCCCGGTGCTGTTCCTGACCGCCAAGGACTCCGTCGAGGACCGGATCGCCGGCCTGACGGCGGGCGGCGACGACTACGTCACCAAGCCCTTCAGCCTGGAGGAGGTCGTCGCCCGGCTGCGCGGTCTGGTCCGCCGCTCCGGCGCCGCCCAGGCGGCCCGGGGCGGCTCGGTCCTGACCGTCGGGGACCTGAGCCTCGACGAGGACAGCCACGAGGTGGTGCGCGGAGGCCAGGAGGTCCACCTCACCGCCACCGAGTTCGAGCTGCTGCGCTACCTGATGCGCAACCCGCGCCGGGTGCTCAGCAAGGCGCAGATCCTGGACCGGGTGTGGTCCTACGACTTCGGCGGCCAGGCCAACGTCGTCGAGCTCTACATCTCCTACCTGCGCCGGAAGCTGGAGGGCGGCACCGGACTGCCCCCGATGATCCACACCCGGCGCGGCGCCGGCTACCTGATCAAGCCGGCCGAGTAGTGGCCCTGCGCCCGCCCCTGCTCCGCCGCCGCTGGTCCCTGCGGACCCGGCTCGTCGTCTCGGCGGTGGCGCTGATCGCCGTCGTGGGGGCGGCCATCGGCACCGTCACCACCCTCGCGCTGCGCTCGTACCTGGTCGACCGGCTCGACGAGCAGCTGAGCGTCTCCCTGGACATGGCCTTCCGCGGCCCCGGCGCGGGGAAGGCGGCCCGCGAGAACAGCCTCGGCTTCGTCCTGGCCCCGGGCAACCCGACCGGCACCGCGGGGATCCGCCTCGGCCCCGACGGCAAGGTCCTCGCCTCCGGGCTCAGCTCCTCCGGCGACGGCTCCCCGCTCGACCACGTCCGCCCCCTCGACGAGACCCAGTCCCAGGCCCTCCTCGCCGCCGCCCGCCGAGCCGCACACGGCCGCCCCGGGCCGGTGGAGGCGGAGCTGCCGGGACTCGGCGGCTACCGGGTGCGCAGCGCCGCCGACGGCAGCCTGGTCCTCGCCATCCCGCTCCGCGACGTCGACCGTACGGTCGGCACCCTCGTCGGGGTCGAGGTCTCCGTCACCCTCGCCGGGCTGATCGCCGCCTCCCTCGCCGGACAGGCCCTGATCGGGGTCGCCCTGCGCCCGCTGCGCCGGGTCGCCGCCACCGCCACCCGCGTCTCCGAACTCCCCCTGCACAGCGGCGAACCCGACCTGCACGAGCGGGTGCCCGACGCCGAGGCCGACCCCCGCACCGAGGTCGGCCAGGTCGGCGCCGCCCTCAACCGGATGCTGGGCCACGTCTCCTCCGCGCTCACCGCCCGCCAGCAGAGCGAGACGCGGGTCCGCCAGTTCGTCGCCGACGCCAGCCACGAGCTGCGCACCCCACTGGCCTCCATCCGGGGATACGCCGAACTGACCCGCCGGGGACGCGAGGAGCCGGGCCCCGACACCCGGCACGCACTGGGCCGGATCGAGTCCGAGGCCACCCGGATGACCGGTCTGGTCGAGGACCTCCTCCTGCTCGCCCGCCTCGACGCGGGCCGCCCGCTGTCCACCGCCGACACCGACCTGGCCCCCCTCGTCGTCGACGCCGTCAGCGACGCGCGGGCCGCCGGGCCCGACCACCACTGGCACCTGGCCCTGCCCGACGAGCCCGCGCCCGTACGGGCCGACGCGGCCCGGATCCAGCAGGTCCTGGTGAACCTCCTCGCCAACGCCCGCACCCACACCCCGCCCGGCACCACCGTCACGGCCCGTGTTTCACGTGAAACATCCGCCGTCCGGCTCCGCGTCGAGGACGACGGCCCCGGCATCCCGCCCGAGCTCCTGCCCCACGTCTTCGAGCGCTTCGCCCGGGGGGACGCCTCCCGCTCCCGCGCCGCCGGCTCCACGGGCCTCGGCCTCGCCATCGTGCAGGCCGTCGTCTCGGCGCACGGCGGGCGGGTCGAGGTGCACAGCGCGCCGGGCCGCACCGCCTTCGAGGTCGCGCTGCCCCTCGCCCCCGGCCCGGCAGGGGACTCACAGACGGGGCACAGGCTCACCACACAGCGGTGACAGCGCGTCCCGCGAGGGTCGGAGCATGTCAACCGACGCCTCTCCAGGGGCCCTGCCGGCCCGGGCGCCCCTCGCGCTCCGGCCCGGTGTGCCCGTACTCGACGTGGTGATCCCGGTCTTCAACGAGGAGGAGGACCTCGGCCCGTGCGTGCACAGGCTGCACGCCCACCTCACCCGCACCTTCCCGTACCCCTTCCGCATCACCGTCGCCGACAACGCGAGCACCGACCGAACCCCCGAGGTCGCCGCCGGCCTCGCCCGGGACCTCGCTGAGGTGCGCAGCACGCGGCTGGAGGAGAAGGGCCGTGGCCGCGCCCTGCGCACCGTGTGGAGCCGGTCGGAGGCGCCCGTCCTCGCGTACATGGACGTGGACCTCTCCACGGACCTGAACGCGGTGCTGCCGCTGGTGGCCCCGCTGATCTCCGGCCATTCCGACCTGGCCATCGGGACCCGGCTGGCCCGCTCCTCGCGGGTGGTGCGCGGAGCGAAACGGGAGTTCGTCTCCCGGGCCTACAACCTGCTGCTGCGTTCCTCCCTCGCCGCCCGCTTCAGCGACGCCCAGTGCGGGTTCAAGGCGATCCGGCGTGAGGTGGCCGAGCGGCTGCTGCCGCTGGTGGAGGACTCCGGCTGGTTCTTCGACACCGAGCTGCTCGTGCTCGCCGAGCGGGCCGGGCTGCGGATCCACGAGGTGCCGGTGGACTGGGTCGACGATCCCGACTCCAGCGTGCACCTCGTACGCACCGCCGCCGAGGACCTCAAGGGGGTCTGGCGGGTGGGGCGGGCGCTGGCCGTCGGGGCGCTGCCGCTCGACCGGCTCGCCCGCCCCTTCGGAGACGATCCGCGCGACCGCGGCGCCCTGCCGGGGGTGCCGCGCGGACTGGCCCGGCAGCTGCTCGGGTTCTGCGCCGTCGGCGTGCTGAGCACCCTGCTCTACCTGCTGCTCTACTCCGCGCTGCGGGAAGCGGCCGGACCGCAGGGGGCGAACGCCGCCGCGCTGCTGCTGTGCGCCGTCGCCAACACCGCCGCCAACCGCCGGCTGACCTTCGGGGTGCGCGGGCGGGCCCGTGCGGTGCGCCACCAGGCCCAGGGGCTCGTGGTGTTCGGCATCGGGCTGGCCCTGACCAGCGGGTCCCTCGCCGCCCTCGGAGCGGCCACCGCGGAGCCGGCCCACGGCACCGAGCTGGCCGTGCTGATCACCGCCAACCTCGCCGCCACCGTGCTCCGGTTCCTGCTGTTCCGCGCCTGGGTCTTCCCGGAACCGCGCGACGGCCGCCCCGGCCCGCGCGACGGCCGCCCCGGGGCCCCGGGCGCCCCCGGGAAGCCGGCCGCCCCCACCATCCCCACGACGACCGAGGAGGGTCCGTGACCACGGCCGCGCTTCCGCTCTTCCCACCCGCCGCCCCCGTTCCCGCCACCGCGCACGGCGCGGCCACCCGGCCCCGCTGGGAACGGCCCGCGTACGCCGCCCTGCTGCTGGCCACCACCGTGCTCCTGCTCTGGGACCTGGGCGCCTCCGGCTACGCCAACTCCTTCTACTCCGCCGCCGTACAGGCGGGCTCCGAGAGCTGGAAGGCCTTCTTCTTCGGCTCCTCCGACGCCGCGAACTCCATCACCGTCGACAAGCCCCCGGCGGCCCTGTGGCCGATGGCGCTGTCGGTACGGCTCTTCGGGCTCGGCGCCTGGCAGATCCTGGTCCCGCAGGCCCTGATGGGCGTCGCCACCACCGCCGTGCTGTACGCGGCCGTACGCCGCCAGTTCGGCCCGGCGGCGGCCCTGCTCAGCGGCACCGCCTTCGCGCTGACCCCCGTCGCCGCCCTGATGTTCCGCTTCAACAACCCCGACGCGCTGCTCACCCTGCTGCTGACCGTCACCGTGTACTGCGTGCTGCGCGCCCTCGAAGGGGCCCACACCCGGTGGCTGGTCTGGGCCGGCGTCGCGGTCGGCCTCGGCTTCCTGACCAAGACCCTCCAGGCGTTCGTGATCCTGCCGCCGCTCGCCGTCCTCTACGCCGTCTGCGCGCCGACGCGGCTGCGCCGGCGCCTGGGGCAGCTGCTGCTGGCCGGACTGGCCGCGCTGGCGGCCGGCGGCTGGTGGGTGGCCGTGGTGGAGTGGTGGCCCGCCGACTCCCGCCCGTACATCGGCGGTTCGCAGCACAACTCCTTCCTGGAACTGACCTTCGGCTACAACGGCCTCGGCCGGATCAGCGGCAACGAGACGGGCAGCGTCGGCGGAGGGGGCGCGGGCGGCCCGGGCGGGGGCGGCTGGGGGCAGACCGGAATCGACCGGCTCTTCTCGGGCGACATCGGAGGCCAGATCTCCTGGCTGCTGCCCGCGGCCCTGGTGCTGCTGGTGGCCGGGCTGGCCGTCACCTGGCGGGCCTCCCGGGCCACGGACACGCTGGAGGGCATGGCCCGCGCGGCCTTCCTCGCCTGGGGCGGCTCCCTGCTGATCACGGCCGTGGTCTTCAGCTGGATGCAGGGCATCTTCCACGAGTACTACACCGTCGCCCTCGCGCCCTTCGTGGCGGCGCTGGTGGGCATGGGCGTGTCCGTGCTGTGGGAGGAGAGGGGCGGCCGCGCCGCCGCCCTCACCCTCTCCGGGACCCTCGCGCTGACCGCGTGGTGGGCCTTCGTCCTGCTCGGCCGTTCCGCCGGGTACCTGCCCTGGTTGCGCTGGACGGTGCTGGTCGCGGGGCTCGGGGCGGCCGCGGCGCTGCCGTTCGCGGCCCGGCTGGGACGCCGGGCGCTGCTCGGGGCCGCGGCCGTCGGGCTCTTCGCGGCGCTGGCGGGCCCGTTCGCGTACTGCCTGACCACGGTGGGCACCGGCCACACGGGCTCCATCGTGACCGCCGGTCCTGCGGTGGCGGGCGGCCGGGGCGGGTCCGGGGGACCGGGCGGCATGCCGGGACGCTTCGCCCCCGGCGGGGAGGCACCACCCCAGGGGATGCCGCAAGGGATGCCGCAGGGCGTGCCGGGCCCGATGCCGGGCCGGATGCCGGGCGCAGGGGGGACGCAGGGCGGACCCGGCGGACCCGGTGGGCAGGAGGCCCGGGGCGGCCGGGGCGGTTCCGGTGGCCAGGGCGGTCCCGGCGGGCTGCTGGGCGGGACCCGGGTCGGTGCGCAGGCCACGGCCGCGCTGCGCTCCGACGCCTCCCGCCACACCTGGGCGGCGGCGGCCATCGGCTCGCAGAACGCGGCGAGCTACCAGCTGGCCTCGGGCGTTCCCGTGATGGCGGTCGGCGGCTTCAACGGCAGCGACCCCTCCCCGACCCTGGAGCGGTTCCAGGAGTACGTGAAGGCCGGGAGGATCCACTGGTTCATCGCCCGCGGCGACGGCGCGGCGGGCCGCGGCGGCGGTCCGGGCGGGGCCGCGGGCAGCGCCATCGAGGAGTGGGTGAAGGGCGCCTTCAAGGCCACCACCGTGGGCGGAGCCACCTTCTACGACCTGACGGCTCCCTCGACCGGCTCGTCCTGATCTCACCTCCACGGAGGGGTGACCCCCTAGCATCAAGAGGGCGGACCGGGCATTCCGGGCTGATCCCCTTGTGGCGAGGAGGGTGCCTCCATGGCGACCGAGGCCGATCCGGGCGGGACCAGGACCAGTGTGTGGCTGGCCGTCAGGCCCGCCGTACCCGCCAGACGCCGCAGCGAGGCACCGTCGGGGCTGGACCGGGACAGGATCACGGCCGCCACCGTGCGCCTGCTCGACGCCGAGGGCCTGGGCCGGTTCTCCATGCGGCGCCTGGCCGCCGAACTCGGGGTCACCGCGATGTCCCTGTACTGGTACGTGGACACCAAGCACGACCTGCTCGAACTGGCTCTGGACAGCGCGCTGGGCCAACAGCGGCTGCCGGCCGGGCCGCCCCCGCGGGAGGCCTGGCCGGGACGGCTGCGGACCCTCGCCTGCGGGTACCGGCGGCTGCTGGCGGAGCATCCGTGGGTGGCCCCGCTGAGCGTGGCCTACCCGAACATCGGCCCGCACGCGAGGGCCTTCGACGCCGCGCTGCAGCGGCTGCTGGACGCCACCGGCCTGGTGGACCCCGGCCGGACGGGAGCGCACCTGGCGGTCTCCCAGTTCCTGAACGGCTGTGGGCTGAGCGGCTGCGGCGGTACGGTCCGGCGGGCGCCGGACGCGGACTTCGGTCTGGCCCTCGACGTCCTGATCGCGGGGATCGAGGCGAAGGCCGGGGGCCGGGCCCCGGGCCTGCGCCCCCGGTGACCGGAGCCGGACGTGAGGGAGGCGCGGACGGAGCACGAGTGCCCCGTCCGCGCCTCCCTCACGGTCACTGCCGGGCCGCGCCCTCCGCCGCCGCGGCCGGTGCCGGGGCCTCCGTGGGGCCCTCGGCGGCCGGGGCGTGGGCGGCCGGCCTCGACTTCAGCGCGACCTCCTTGATGAAGACCACCAGCACCAGGGCGAGCAGCGCGAACGGGGCGGCGTAGAGGAAGACGTCGCCGACGCCGTGCCCGTACGCGGACTCGATGACCGTGCGGAACGGTGCGGGCAGCTTGTCGAGGTCGGGGATCCCGCCCCCGCCGGTGCCGCCGTGGCCCATGGCGGCGGCCTTCGGTCCGAGCTCGGCCAGGCCTTCCTTGACGTAGTGGGTGACCCGGTTGGCCATGACCGCGCCGAGCGCCGAGACGCCCACGGCGCCGCCGAGCGAGCGGAAGAAGGTGACGACCGAGCTGGCGGAGCCGAGGTCCTCGGGGGCCACTTGGTTCTGGGTGGCGAGGACCAGGTTCTGCATCATCATGCCGAGGCCGAGGCCGGTCAGCGCCATGAAGATCGCGATGTGCCAGTAGGCGGTGTCGTAGCGCAGGGTGCCCAGCAGACCGAGGCCGGCGCTCAGCAGCACGCCGCCGGAGACCAGCCAGGCCTTCCACTTGCCGGTCTTGGTGATGATCTGGCCGGAGACGGTCGAGGAGACGAAGAGGCCGCCGATCATCGGGATGGTCAGGATGCCCGACATGGTGGGGGACTCGCCCCGGGCCAGCTGGAAGTACTGGCTGAAGAAGACCGTGCCGGAGAACATCGCGATGCCGACGAAGAGCGAGGCGGCCGAGGCCAGGCTGATGGTCTTGTTGCGGAAGAGGCGCAGCGGGATGATCGGGTCGCTCGCGCGGGACTCGACGAGGACGAAGAGCAGGCCCAGCACCAGGGCGCCGCCGGTCATCGCCCAGGTCTGCCAGGAGATCCAGTCGTACGAGGTGCCGGCCTGGGTGACCCAGATCAGCAGCAGGGACACGGCGCCGCTGATGAGGAAGGCGCCC
This sequence comes from Streptomyces sp. NPDC031479, assembly GCF_055581065.1. Classification (NCBI taxonomy): domain Bacteria; kingdom Bacillati; phylum Actinomycetota; class Actinomycetes; order Kitasatosporales; family Streptomycetaceae; genus Streptomyces; species Streptomyces sp. NPDC031479. The sequence continues at coordinate 41,743 of NZ_JBVIKC010000001.1, read as the reverse complement.
AGCCAGTCCACCTTGACCTCGCGGCGGACCACCGGGAGGTGCAGGGTCCGCTGGAGGACGATCAGGGCGATGACCGCGAAGGGCACGCCGACGTAGAAGCACCAGCGCCAGCCGAGCCAGTCGGTGTCGGTGATGACGCCGCCGAGGAGCGGGCCGCCGACGGTGCCGACGGCGAAGACCGCGCCGAGGTAGCCGCTGTAGCGGCCGCGCTCGCGCGGGGAGATCATCGCGGCCATCACGATCTGGGCCAGGGCGGAGAGGCCGCCGACGCCGATGCCCTGGACCACGCGGCAGGCGATGAGCGTCCCGGTGTTCTGGGACAGGCCCGCCACGACGGAGCCGAGGACGTAGATGACCAGGGATATCTGGACGAGCAGCTTCTTGCTGAAGAGGTCGGAGAGCTTGCCCCAGAGGGGGGTCGCGGCCGTCATCGACAGCAGGGCGGCGGTGACGACCCAGGTGTAGGAGGACTGGGTGCCGCCGAGATCGCTGATGATCTTGGGCAGGGCGTTGGAGACGATCGTGGAGGACAGGATCGCCACGAACATGCCGAGCATGAGCCCGGACAGCGCCTTCATGATCTGGGCGTGGGTCATGGGTGCGCCGTCGGACGTGGTCTCCGACCGGCCGCCTCCCCGCACACCGTGGGGTGTGGTCGTAGCCATGGGTTTCCTTTGTCTAGAAGCTCGATCGGAGTCGGGCCAGCAGGGTGTTGAGCGTGTCGATGTCTTCGGACGGCCAGTCGGCGAGCGCCTTCTCCAGCGCGTCCGTGGAGCGGGCGCCGAGCTCGCCGAGCACGGCACGGCCCGCGGTGGTGAGCCGCAGGATCCGGCAGCGGCCGTCGCCCGGGTCGGTCTCCCGCTCGATCCAGCCGCGGGCCGCCAGGTGGGCGACGTGGCGGCTCGACACGGAGATGTCGACGGCCATGAACTCGGTGAGCCGGCTGAGCCGCATCTCGCCGTGCCGGTCCAGCACGGTGAGGACGGCGGCGGCGCCGGGCGGGCAGTCGGGGGGCAGGATCCGGGCCAGGTCGCGGCGGACCGCTCCGATGCCGGTGAGCTGGCGGGCCAGCTCCTCGTACCGGGTGGTGCTCTGCGCCGCCTGCGTGGTCACGGGACCGCCCCCATCTCGTTGCTTCAGGCAACCATAGAATCAAATGGTTGCTACAGGCAAATGAAACTGGGGGGTGCGGCGGTAAAGGAATCGGAAAACCCGTTAAGGTCCTGAGCCATGGCTGCGAACCACAACTCACCTGACCCCGAGGGTGCCTACGACCCCGCGGGCAGCACCCAGATGTTCCGCGCGTTCGTGGAGGAGGCCGAGCCGGCCCGAACCCCGTCCGTGCCGGGCGCGCGCCGGCGTCCGAAGGAGTCCGGCTCCGGGGCGGGCGTGTGGCTGGCCGTCGGCCTCGGCCTGCTGGTCGTGGTCGGCGTGGCCCTGTGGATCGTCGGCTAGCGGGGGCTATCCGTAGGTGGCCGTGACGTTCCGGGTGTCCACGTGCATGCCCAGGGGCACCCGCCAGGACTCCACGCAGACCGTGTAGGTCTGCGTCCTCGACGTGCCGCCCGCTATGGGGGCGGGCAGTGGCTGGCTGGTGGTGACGGTGGCCCAGTCGATGCCGAGCGCGCCGATGACGTGCGTCGCGAAGGTGACCGTCCCCGAACGGGCTGCCGTGGAGCCGGTGTTGGTGAAGGTCACCGTGACGCGCTCGCACCAGCGCTCGGACGCGGCCGCGCGGGCCGGGGCGCTCAGCGTGAGCCGGGCCGGGGTGGCCGGCGGCGGTGGCGGCGGGGTGCCGGGCTTCGTGCCGGGAGGGGTGGGCGGGGTCGGCGTGCCCGGGGTGCCGGGTGGGATCGAACCGCCACCGGAGCCGCCGCCCGAGCCGCCCGAACCCGAGCCGCCCGAACCTGAGCCGCCCGAACCTGAGCCACCCGAACCTGAGCCACCCGGTCCGCCCGATCCGCCCGCAGCGCCCGAGCCCGGGGTGCCGCCCCCGCCGGAGCCGCCCGTGCCCGCGCCCCCGGAGGCGTCCGGGACGGTCGGGGTGCCGGGGCCGGAGGCGGAGCCGCCGGGGGTCGCCGCCGTCGCTCCGCCCGGGGCGGAGCTCCCGCCGGGCCGGTCCCCGGACGGGCCCGGCGCCGTCGCGGAGGGCGCGGAGCCGGGCGGCAGGGCCTGGAACTCGACCCCGCCCCGGGGTGCCACGTTCTCTCCCGAGCCCCGCTCGGGGCCGGGGGCGGCCGCGCCCAGGGCGACGTAGCCGTCCCGTGCCGGGCCGCCGCAGCCCGCGAGGGCGGCGGCGGCCGCGGCGCACAGGGTGAGGGCGAGCGCCGTGCGGGATCCCGTTCGCATCGCGCCAGTTTTCCTGACGGGATGTCAAATGTGAACCCCGCGGCCTCCGCTCAGTGCCCGGACCGGCCCCGGATCACTCCCCGATCAGGCCGACGCGCAGCTGCGCGAGCGTCCGCGTCAGCAGTCGGGAGACGTGCATCTGGGAGATGCCGACCTCCTCGCCGATCTGCGACTGGGTCATGTTCGCGAAGAAGCGCAGCATGATGATCTGCCGCTCCCTGGGCGGGAGTTTGGCGAGCAGCGGCTTGAGCGACTCCCGGTACTCCACCCCTTCGAGCGCGGTGTCCTCGTACCCGAGGCGGTCCGCGAGCGAGCCCTCGCCGCCCTCGTCCTCGGGGGAGGGCGAGTCGAGCGAGGAGGCGGTGTAGGCGTTGCCGACGGCGAGGCCGTCGACTACGTCCTCCTCGGAGACGCCGAGCACGGCCGCCAGTTCCGGCACGGTCGGGGACCGGTCCAGCTTCTGGGCGAGCTCGTCGCTGGCCTTGGTCAGCGCCAGGCGCAGCTCCTGGAGCCGGCGCGGGACGCGGACGGACCAGGAAGTGTCTCGAAAGAATCGTTTGATCTCGCCCACGACGGTCGGCATGGCGAACGTCGGGAACTCCACACCGCGTTCGCAGTCGAACCGGTCGATCGCCTTGATCAGGCCGATGGTGCCGACCTGGACGATGTCCTCCATCGGCTCGTTGCGGCTGCGGAACCGGGCCGCCGCGTAGCGCACCAGCGGCAGGTTCAGCTCGATCAGGGTGTCGCGTACGTACGCCCGTTCGGGGCTGTCCGCGTCCAGTGCGGCCAGTCGCTGGAAGAGGGAGCGGGAGAGGGTCCGGGTGTCGATGGCTTCCGAGCGGTTGTGTGCCGCGGGTGCTGCCGGCACCTCACGCTTGACGAGCGTGAGCACCTTGGAGCTGCCCTGGTCTACGGACATGCCACCCCCTTGAGGTCGCGGACGGTCGCGCTTCTCTGCGCGCCCGTCGGAGGAACGCAGCCTCCACCTGAATACCGGAGGCGGGGCTGCGGCAAACGCGGTTCCAGCAGAATGTCACATGTCGGCAACACGCTGTAGCGTCATGTCGACAAGTATCTCCAGCGACAGACCACCGACCGAGCGGAATGAGCCGGTTCTGTAGGGAAACGCTGGAACGCCTCCACCCGATCCGGTTAAGCCTCGATCCTGTTTGCGGATCTCAGACGGGCGAAGCTCCTCGCGAGCAGCCGCGACACGTGCATCTGGGAGACCCCCAGCTCGGCGCTGATCTGCGACTGCGTGAGGTTGTTGTAGTACCGCAGGAGCAGGATCCGCTGCTCGCGCTCGGGCAGCTGCACCAGCAGGTGGCGCACGAGGTCGCGGTGTTCGACCCCGGCCAGCTCCGGGTCCTCGTAGCCGAGCCGGTCGAGCAGGCCGGGCATCCCGTCGCCCTCCTGGGCGGCTTCCAGCGAGGTCGCGTGGTAGCTGCGGCCGGCCTCGATGCAGGACAGCACCTCGTCCTCGCTGATCCGCAGCCGCTCGGCGATCTCCGGGGTGGTCGGGGTCCGGCCGTGGAGGGTGGTGAGGTCCTCGGTGGCGGCGTTGACCTGCACCCACAGCTCGTGGAGGCGGCGCGGGACGTGGACGGTGCGGACGTTGTCCCGGAAGTACCGTTTGATCTCGCCGACCACCGTGGGCATCGCGAAGGTGGGGAACTGGACCCCGCGCTCCGGGTCGAACCGGTCGATCGCGTTGATCAGGCCGATGGTGCCGACCTGGACCACGTCCTCCATCGGCTCGTTGCGGCTGCGGAAGCGGGCGGCCGCGTAACGGACGAGCGGGAGGTTCGCCTCGATCAGGGCCCCGCGTACCCGCTCGTGCTCCCTGGTGCCCGGCTGGAGGCCCTTCAGCTGCCCGAAGAGGACCTGGGTGAGGGCCCGGGTGTCGGCTCCCCGGCTCTGCGGCCGCGGGGCGACCGGAGGGGAGGGGGGCTCCTCGTGCGGCTCCGCGCGGGGCTCCTGCGGGTGGGGCACCTGGGGGTCCTGCTGGGGTGGCACCTGAGGCGCAGTACTGGCCGGCACGGTCACGCCACCCTTTCGGTCAACTATCCGTCAAAAGCGGTCATAGCATCACAAGACAGGTGCACTGTGCGCAAGCACCGTATATCGCCGTGTTGAGGGCAAGTTGGGCATATCAGGGCGTTATGTTCGAATAGCGGGAATACAAAAGACCCCCCACCCGTCGGAGTGGGGGGCCGGGAAGTCCGGAAACCGCTTCAGCGTACGGGTTCAGCTCACCAGTTCGGTGATGAACTCGCCGATGCCGGAGGCCGCGTCCGACAGGCCCTGGAAGCCGATTCCCACCATCTCGGCGGCCCGCTTCGGCTGAGTGATGATCACGAAGAGTACGAACACGGTGAGGACGCCCGTGATGAGCTTCTTGGTGTCCATGAACGGTGTCGGCCTCCCCAACCGGTACTGCAAAGTCGGTGGAGTCTAACCGGTCAAGTTGTGGCACTCACCTGTCCTTTATGGACCAATGACCCGGCGGAACGGGCCTTTTGCCGTTGAGTGCCGGGTTGCGCGGGGCGCAGGATTGGGGGGAGCCCACCGGTTCTGGCAGGAAATCGGTGGGCGAGGGACAGGGCCTCACTGCGGGGTCCGAGCCGCGAGCTTCCCCCCTGACCGCGGCTCGGGCTAGTAGGTCTCGTCCTCATCGGGGGAAGTGGCTTGTCCCCCCGATGCCACTTCCCCCGTTCCAACGTCGAAGGTCCCGGCTCCGGCCGGGGCCTTCTTCGTGTGCCGCCGTGCCGCCGTGCCGCCGTTCCGGTGCGCCAGTGTGCCGTCGTGTCCGGGTGCGGCTATTCGAGGCCGCCGGCGAGGTCCGTGAGCGGCTGGACGGGTGCGATCAGGGGCGCGAGCTGGTTCGGCAGCTCCATCAGCTGGTTGAGCTGGTTGGCCCCCGCGCTGAGCTTCGAGCCGATCTCCTGGACGGAGCGCGGCTGGGCGCCCGCCGGCATGTCCGGGGTGGCCGTCGGCAGGTCCGGGAGGGTGAGGGGGGCGAGGCCCGCGGCGGAGGCGGCGGGTGCGGCGAGGCCCGCGGCGGCCCCCGCGAGGGCGATGGCGGCGAGGATGCGCTGGGTCTTGTTCATGCCGTGACAACGGCCGAGCGGTCGGCCGGTCACGGCGGGCATGCGCGAGAGCCCCGGTTCGTACGAACCGGGGCTCTCGTCAAGGGCGGTAGTGGAGGGATTTGAACCCCCGATGGGTTGCCCCATACTCGCTTTCGAGGCGAGCTCCTTCGGCCACTCGGACACACTACCGAGATAGATCCTAGCCGATGGCGGGGAGTGCTTTGCAACTCGGGACCGAGTGGCCCTCCTCACCGTCCCCTCACAGCTCGCGGAAGAACTCCGTCAGCTGCAGCGCGCACTCCTGCTCCAGCACCCCGCGGATCACCTCGGGGCGGTGGTTGAGCCTGCGGTCGCGCACGAGGTCCCAGAGCGACCCCGCCGCGCCCGCCTTCTCGTCCCCCGCGCCGTAGACGACCCGGGCCACCCGCGCCTGCACGAGCGCCCCCGCGCACATCACGCACGGCTCCAGGGTCACCACGAGGGTGCACCCCGGAAGCCGCCACTCCCCGAGCCGGGCGGCCGCCCGGCGCAGCGCCAGTACCTCGGCGTGCGCCGTGGGGTCGCCCGTGGCCTCCCGCTCGTTGTGGCCGGAGGCGAGGAGCTCCCCGGCCGGGCCGAGCACGACGGCACCGACCGGCACATCGCCGGCCGGTACCGCCAGAGCGGCCTCCGCCATCGCCAGGCGCATGTGGTCGCGCCAGGGATCCCGGACGGGATCGGGGTCGTACGGGGCGTTGTGCACGGTGATCACTAGCGGACGGCCTCCAGTACCTCGGTGGCGCCGAGGGCGTCGGCGATCTCCGAGAGGGCGTCTCCGTCGAGGGACATCAGTTCCTTGTGGCCGACCCCGAGGTCGTCCAGCAGCCGGGGGTCGCCGAGCGGACCGGCCGGGACCGGCTCGGCGCCGGATCCCACCTCGTCGTCCGCGTCGTCGCCCTCGTCCGTGAACGCGGCGATCGGTTCGTCCTCGCCGTCCTCGGTACCGTCCAGGTCCAGTTCGTCGAGTTCGTCGTCGTCCTCGTCGTTGCCCAGCAGCTCCTTGGTCAGCATCGAGCCGTAGGAGCTGCGGTCGGCGGCGGAGGCGTTCGACACGTAGTACCGGGGGTCCTCCTCCCCGTCCACGCGGACGACGCCGAACCAGGCGTCCTCCTGCTCGATGAGGGCGACCACCGTGTCGTCGTCGACAGCGGCGGCACGGGCGAGATCGATCAGATCACTGAGGGACTCGACGTCGTCGAGTTCCAGGTCGCTCGCTTCCCACCCGTCTTCGGTGCGCGCGAGCAGTGCGGCGAAATACACCGTGACTCTCCCACTGGTCATAGGCGTGCCGGTTGGAGGTCCCCCCGGCCGGAGGTTGGGGTCCGCAACGGCCGTGACGCTCGCCGGTCCGCACCCCGCCCAATCGGCATCGTGGCAGAAACAGCGGCTTTGCGAGAGGTCTTCGGCGCGGCGGCCGTGTCGCGGCGCCGGTCGCGGTGACGGCCGTCCGGCCGATCACCAACGGAATGTGCGCATCCGCATCTGCTGGCGCATCCGGGCCGCACGGGCGCGCCGGGGCTGGACCCGGTCGCGCAGTTCCCGGGCCTCGTTCAGGTCGCGCAGGAACTGGGCGCGCCGTGCCCTGCGCTGCGCCGCCGTCTCCGGAGCCTCGTACGCCTCGGTGCCGTTCCCCGCGGTGCTCCCGTCGCTCGCGTCGGTCTCGTTCGTCTGCGTGTCGGGCATCGGCCACCACCCACGGCTGGTCCGGTCGTCCTCCTCCGCCGGCGCGAAGCAGTCCCCCCGCTCCCACCTTCCCCCGGTCGGCGCGTTTGATGCCACCCCTCGCCAGGTCGGCCCAGGTCAGGCGTCCTCGTCGGGGTGGAGGGCCGGGACGACGGCCACGGGTCCGTGCGCGTGCTGGAGGACCGCGTGCGCCACGGATCCCATCAGCAGCGACCGCCGGCGCGGGTGGTGGCGGCCCACCACGACCAGGGCCGCCGTCCGGGACGCTTCCACCAGCCGTCCGGCGGCGTCCCCGGGCACCGCGGCCTGCTCGACGGGCACGTCCGGATAGCGGGCGCGCAGCGGGGCGAGGCGCTCCGTCTGGGAGCGCAGCATCTCCCGTTCGGCGGGTACGGCGTCCCCGTCGTCGGCGAGCGCCTCGGGCGGGATCACCTGGAAGGGACTGTCGATCACCAGGTTCGGGCCGGGCGGGAGGGCGTACGCGGAGACCACCTGGACGGTGGTCCCCCGCGCGGCGGCCTCGGCGAACGCGAAGTGCACCACGTCCTCGGGCGTCTCCGCGGCGTGCAGCCCGAGCACCACCCGGCCGGCGGAGGCCCCGGCGCCGTACGGGTCCGTTCCGTGCGGGCCGTCGCCGTGCGGGCCGTCGCCGTGCGCGTCGGCCGGGGGCGCGTCGCGGTCCGCGTGCGGGACGACCACGACGGGGCAGGTCGCGCTGGTGGCGACGGCCCTGCTGTTGGAGCCGAGCAGCAGGGTGGCGAACCCGCCGCGCCCGCGGGAGCCCATCACCAGCATGGCCGGCGCGGCCTCGGCGGCGATGACCCGCAGGGCTTCCGGCACGGAGCCCTCCAGGGCCTCGTAGCGGACCTCCCGGGGCAGCTCCGGGGCGGCTTCCAGGACGCCGCGCACGTAGTCGCCCACGGGGTCGGCGAACCGCTTCGGCTGGTTCGGGTCGTGCAGGGAGGAGCGGCGGCCCGCGTACAACTGGGAGACGTCGGGCAGTACATGGGCGACCAGCAGACCGGTGCCGCGGCACAGGGCGGCCGTACGGGCCCACTCCAGGGCCCGCAGGCTGTGGTCGGATCCGTCGACGGCCGCGATCACCGGTGGGTTGCTCACCAGTCAAGGGTGCTGGGCGGCGCGGCGCGGCGCACGTCGGGCCGCGACGCCCGCCGATACCGGGCGCGGGCGCCGTCGGGGACGCGCGGGGACGCGCGGGGGTCCTGCCAACGCGTAGCCTTTTGGCAGTGGGTCGCGAACAGGCGGCCGTTTTCGCAGGTAGCAGGGTCGCAGGTCGCAGATCGCAGGTCGAAGCCCGGCTGAGTCTTGGAGGATGTTGTGCGTTTGCAGGTCGTCGATCACCCCTTGGTGGCGCACAAACTCACCACACTGCGCGACAAGCGCACCGACTCCCCCACCTTCCGTCGGCTCGCCGACGAGCTGGTGACGCTCCTCGCCTACGAGGCCACCCGCGACGTGCGCACGGAGCAGGCGGACATCGACACCCCGGTCGGCCCGACCACCGGCGTCAAGCTGTCGCACCCGCGCCCGCTGGTCGTGCCGATCCTGCGCGCCGGTCTCGGCATGCTGGACGGCATGGTGCGGCTGCTGCCGACCGCCGAGGTGGGCTTCCTGGGCATGGTCCGCAACGAGGAGACCCTGGAGGCCTCCACGTACGCGACGCGCATGCCCGAGGACCTCTCCGGGCGCCAGGTCTACGTGGTCGACCCGATGCTGGCCACCGGCGGCACGCTGGTCGCCGCGATCCAGGAACTCATCAAGCGCGGCGCCGACGACGTGACCGCCGTGGTGCTGCTGGCCGCGCCCGAGGGCGTCGAGGTCATGGAGCGCGAGCTCGCGGGCACGCCGGTGACGGTGGTGACGGCCGCCGTGGACGAGCGGCTCAACGAGCACGGCTACATCGTGCCGGGCCTGGGAGACGCGGGCGACCGCATGTACGGCTCGGCGGAGTAGGCCGCACGCGGTATTCGGGCGGGGCGGGCGGGCGGCCGGTGGGTCCGGGCCGCCCGCCTCAGCACTTCCCGGCGGGTGCGGGTGCCGGGTTGGCCAGGGCGGCCAGTGCCTTGTCCGCGTCCGCCTTCGGGGTGAGCTCCTTGAAGGAGTCGCCCAGGATCAGGTCGATGTCCGTGCCCTCGCGGGTATCGGTCTGGGTGGTGACCCCGGTGAGCTGGGCCGCGAGGACGGAGTACGCCGCCTTGTCGGTCCGCGGGGAGCCGAGCAGTATCCCGGCGCCGGGGACCTTCTTGTCGAAGTCGGCGGGGGCGTTGCCGACCTGGCCGATGACGAAGCCGCGTTTCTCCAGCTCGTCGCGGACCGCCTTGGCGAGCCCCGCGCGCGGGGTCGCGTTGTAGATGTTGACCGTGATCTGGCCGGGCTGGGGGAGTGCGACCGCAGGGGTGGCGGAGGGGGCCGCGCCGGGACCGGTGTTACCGGCCTTGGCAGCCTTGGCGGGGGTGGCGGAGGCCGTGGGGCAGTCCTTGCCGGCCACCGCGTTCCGCTTGCCGCCGTCGCCTCGGAACACGTCGATGAGCTGCAGTGCCCCGTAACCGAGCAGGGCCAGCGCGAGGACCGATCCGAGCAGGGCGAGCACGACCTTGCGGCGTCGCCGGGGACGGCTCATGCGGGGGTAGGCAGCTCCCGTGATGCGGTACTTTCCGCCCATGCCGGGGGGAGTGAGCATGCTCATGGGCGCAGCGTAGTGCCGTACCGGAACGATGCCTACTAAATGATCTGTTGATCGGGTAAGGCTGACCCGAAAGGCGCAATCAGTCCATTTCCAGGACGCGTGCGTGCAGCACCTGACGCTGCTGGAGCGCCGCGCGCACGGCGCGGTGCAGCCCGTCCTCCAGGTACAGGTCGCCCTGCCACTTCACGACGTGCGCGAAGAGGTCGCCGTAGAAGGTGGAGTCCTCGGCGAGCAGCGTTTCGAGGTCCAGCTGCCCCTTGGTCGTCACGAGCTGGTCGAGCCGGACCGGGCGCGGGGCGACGTCCGCCCACTGCCGGGTGGTTTCCCTGCCGTGGTCGGGGTACGGCCGCCCGCTTCCGATGCGCTTGAAGATCACACGGAAAGCCTACCGGGCCCGCGCCTCCGGGCGCAGCCTCGCTCCGTCGGTGCAAAAGTGGCGGACAGGGCTATTTCGGGAGTGATGCATGAGTCAGAGCACCGACCCCGCCGTTCAGATCGCCGCCGGGTACGCCTTCACCGGCCCCGCGCTCGAACTCGGCGCCCTGCTCTGGGACGGCGCCTGCCTGCCGGACCGGCAGATCCGCATCCCGCTGTCGATGCTCAACCGGCACGGCCTGGTCGCCGGAGCCACCGGCACCGGCAAGACCAAGACCCTGCAGCTGATCGCCGAACAGCTCTCCGCCAACGGCGTGCCCGTCTTCCTCGCCGACATCAAGGGCGACGTCTCGGGCATCTCGGCGCCCGGCACCGAGAACGACCGGGTCCGGGAGCGGGCCGCCGACGTCGGCCAGGAGTGGGAGGCCACCGGCTGCCCGAGCGAGTTCTACGCGCTGGGCGGGATCGGCGCCGGCATCCCCGTCCGGGCGACCGTGACGGCCTTCGGCCCGGTGCTGCTGTCCAAGGTGCTCCAGCTCAACCAGACGCAGGAACAGTCCCTCGGCCTGATCTTCCACTACGCCGACAGCAAGGGACTGGAGCTGATCGACCTCAAGGACCTCCGGGCCGTCGTCGCCTTCCTCGTCTCCGACCAGGGAAAACCCGAACTCAAGGGAATCGGCGGACTGTCCACGGTGACCGCCGGGGTGATCCTGCGGGCCCTGACCGCCTTCGAGCAGCAGGGCGCCGGCGAGTTCTTCGGCGAGCCCGAGTTCGACACGGGCGAGTTCCTGCGCACCTCCGCCGACGGCCGCGGGATGGTCTCCGTACTGGAACTCCCGTCGGTGCAGGACAAACCGCAGCTGTTCTCCACCTTCCTGATGTGGCTGCTGGCCGACCTCTACGCCGACCTGCCGGAGGTCGGCGACGTGGAACGGCCCAAGCTGGTGTTCTTCTTCGACGAGGCGCACCTGCTGTTCAACGGCGCGTCCAAGGCCTTCCTGGAGTCCATCACCCAGACCGTGCGCCTGATCCGCTCCAAGGGCATCGGCGTGTTCTTCGTGACGCAGACCCCCAAGGACGTACCGGCGGACGTGCTGGCGCAGCTCGGCAACCGGGTGCAGCACGCCCTGCGCGCCTTCACCCCCGACGACGCCAAGGCCCTCAAGGCCACCGTGAAGACCTTCCCGCGCTCCGCCTACGACCTGGAGGAGCTGCTCACCGGGCTCGGCACCGGCGAGGCCGTCATCACGGTGCTCAGCGAGAACGGCGCCCCCACGCCGGTCGCCGCGACCCGGCTGCGCGCCCCGCGGTCGCTGATGGGTCCGATCGATCCGGCGGCCCTGGACCACGCGGTGAAGTCCTCCCCGCTGTACTCGCGCTACGCGGAGCCGGTCGACCGCGAATCGGCCTACGAGAAGATCAGCGCCGAACAGGCGGCCGCGGAGGCCGAGGCGGAGGCGGCCGCCGCGGCGGCGGAGGCCGAGAAGCAGGCCAAGGAGGCGGCGAAGGCGGCCCGCAACGCCCCGAAACCGGAGCCCTCGCTGGCCCAGCAGGTGGTGGGGAGCGGACTGTTCCGCTCGCTGGCCCGTTCGGTCGGCACGCAGCTGGGCCGTGAGATCTCCCGCTCCCTCTTCGGCACGGCCAAGCGCCGGCGCTGACCGGGCCCGCCGCGGGTCCGGACGCGGGTCCGGTCGCGGCCCCGGTGGCGTTCCGGACACGGGTCCAGGCGAAATCGAGCGAACCGGGTGCCCGCCGCCCGCCCGGCGCTGACAGACTCGGGGCATGCGGACCGAACTGACCGACACCACGTCCAGCAAGATCGCCCGAGCGATGCTCGCCGCACGCCGAGCCATCGGCAGCCCCACGATGGGGCTGGTCCTGACGCTCCTCGTGGTCACCGACGAGGAGAACGCCTACGACGCCGTGCGCGCGGCCTCCGAAGCCTCCCGCGAGCACCCCTGCAGGATCATCGCCGTGATCAAGCGGACCTCGCGCGGTCCGCAGCGGCGGCACCGGACCCGCCTCGACGCCGAGCTGCGCGTCGGCTCGGACGCCGGGTCCGGGGAGATCGTGCTGCTGCGCCTGCACGGCGACCTCACCTCGCAGGCGGGCTCGGTCGTGCTGCCGCTGCTGGTGCCGGACGCGCCCGTGGTGGCGTGGTGGCCCGCCGAGGCCCCCGCCGACCCGGCCCGCGACGACCTGGGCCGCCTCGCGCAGCGCCGCATCACCGACTCCCAGGCGGCCGCCGACCCGGTCGGCGTACTGGCCGGCCGCGCCGCCTCGTACGCCCCCGGGGACACCGACCTGGCCTGGACCCGGCTCACGCCGTGGCGCTCGCTGCTGGCCTCCTCCTTCGACCAGAAGGCGCTCCCGGTCACGGGCGCGGCGGTGGAGAGCGAGGGCGACAACGCGAGCGCCGAGCTGCTGGCGCGCTGGCTGGAGGACCGGCTGGGGGTGCCCGTGGAGCGGGTCGCCAGCGAGGGGCCGGTCATCACCCGGGTCCGGCTGGAGACGACCGCCGGGGAGGTACGGGTCGACCGGCCGGCCGGGGTCCTGGCGCAGCTGGTGCTGCCGGGGTGGCCGGACCGGAAGGTCGCCCTCAAGATCCGCAGCAGCGCCGAGCTGCTCGCGGAGGAGCTGCGCTGGCTCGGCGCCGACGAGGTCTACGCCTCGGCGCTGCGGGTGCGGCCGGCCCAGGCCTCGCTCTCCGCGTAGTGGTTGTCGTAGGTGGGCTGGCTGTCGATGATGTCCTGCACGGTGGCCTCGCCCGCCCGCACCCGGCCCAGGAGCCGGTAGTAGTCGAAGCGCCCCATGCCGGGCGTGAAGCCGACGAAGACCTCGGCCGTCTGCCCGGCGGCCGGGGCGAAGGCGTGCTTCACACCGGGGGCGATGGTGATGAAGTCGCCCTTGGACAGGGTGTGGACCTCGTCGCCGACGAGGACGTCGAGCTGTCCGTCGGTGACGTGGAAGAACTCCGTGGCCTTGGTGTGGAAGTGCACCGGGGCACCGGCCGCGCCGACCTCGAAGCTCGCCGTGTTGCAGGTGAGCTCGTCGGTGTCGGTGAGCAGGGTGATCAGGCTGCCGGGGCCGTCGGAAATGATCTCGGCGGTAGCGGCGCGGGTCAGGTTGTCGGTCATCTCGCGAGCCTACGCGGGGCCGCTTCCCCGGGGCGGAGCCGTGACCGGAGTCTGTCAACTCCCGCCCCCCGTCAAGTGGTCCGTGCCGGTCGAGCGGTCCGTGCCCGTCAACCGGTCCGCCCCCTCAACCGGTCCGCCCCCTCAACCGGTCCGTCCCCGTCCGGCCCCGGCCGGGGAACCGCCGCCGCTCCTACGCGGTGTCCTTGGCGGCGGCCTTCCGCGCCTGCTTGTACTCCCGGACCTTCGCCAGCGACTCCGGCCCCGTGATGTCCGCCGCGGAGCGGTACACGTTCGCCGGCCCGTAGTCCCCGGCGGCCTCCCGCCAGCCCTTGGGACGGACGCCCAGCCGCTTGCCCAGCAGCGCGAGGAAGATCTTCGCCTTCTGCTCCCCGAACCCCGGCAGCGCCTTCAGCCGCCCCAGCAGTTCGGCGCCGCTCGCCGCGTCCCGCCAGACGGCCTCCGCCTCCCCGCCGTAGTGCTCCACCAGGTACGCGCACAGCTGCTGGATCCGCTTCGCCATGGACCCCGGGTACCGGTGCACGGCGGGCTTCTGCGACAGCAGCGCCGCGAAGGCCTCGGGGTCCATGGCGGCGATGGCGTCCGCGTCGAGGTCGTCGGCGCCGAGCCGCTGCGCGATCGTGTACGGCCCCGAGAACGCCCACTCCATCGGCACCTGCTGGTCCAGCAGCATTCCGACGAGCGCGGCGAGCGGGCTCCGCGAGAGGAGGGCGTCGGCCTCGGGCTGCTGCGCGAGCCGGATGGTGATGTCGTCCATGGCTCCAGCCTCCCCCGCCCCGGGCCCCCGCGCGCGGTCGGCGCGCGGTTGTCAGACCCCCCGCCTAGCGTGGGATCGGACAGGCAGTGGATACGCAGTGGACGAAGTACGACACAGGAGTCGATCGACCATGTCCGATTTCCCTGAGGGTGCCCCGTGCTGGGTGGACGCGATGTTCACCGACGTGGAGGGCGCGAAGGAGTTCTACGCCGACGTGCTGGGCTGGACCTTCGGTGATGCCAGCAGTGAGTACGGCAACTACACGCAGGCCTATTCGGGAGGGAAGGCGGTCGCGGCCGTCGTGCCGCCGATGCCGGGGGGCGAGGCCGCCTCGCAGTGGTGTCTGTACTTCGCCTCGCCGGACGCGGCCGCCACGGCCGAGAAGATCAAGTCTGCGGGCGGCGAGCTGGTGATGGAGCCGATGCAGGTCGGCACCTTCGGCACGATGGCGATCGCCAAGGAGCCGAGCGGCGCGGTCTTCGGCGTCTGGCAGCCGGGCGAGCACAAGGGCTTCGAGAAGCTCGGCGAGGCCGGCGCGTACGCCTGGGCGGAGGTCTACAGCCGGGAGCCGGGCAAGGCGGACGGGTTCCTGGAGAAGGTCTTCCCGTACGAGTCCCAGCAGATGGAGTCGGGCGGTGAGGACTGCGACGATCCGAACGCGGCCGGGATGGACTTCAAGATCTTCAGCCTGGGCGGCAAGGAGAACCCGGTGCTGGGCCGGATGAAGATGGGCGACGAGTTCCCGCCGGAGATCCCGTCCTACATCCAGGTCTACTTCGGCGTCCCGGACTGCGACGAGGCCGTCGCGAAGACCCAGGCGCGGGGCGGGAGACTGCACTTCGGGCCGATGGACAGCCCCTTCGGCCGCTTCGCGGCGGTGACGGACCCGCAGGGCGCGGCGTTCGCGGTGATCGACATGTCGACGACGTCGGGGGAGATGCCGAAGTTCGGCTGATCCGGGTCCGAACGCGGGGTCGAGCGGGCCCGGTTCCGACGGGCCCGGTCAGCTCGCCGTGGTCGCGCGGTACGCGGCCACGGCGGCCGGGAGGACGGCCTCCACCCCGGACCGTGGCTTCTGCGCGATCGTCTTCTGCACCATGAGGATCACGTCGCCCTCGCGGACGAACGCCTTCTCGCTGACGTACGGGTCGGGATCGCCGGGCAGGGCGGACGAGGTCCGCAACACCAGGCTGTCGTCCGCCGGGACGTCGGCTGCCGTCACCGACACGCTCTCCTGCACGGTGGTACCGCCGTCGAGGGCGTTGGCGTAGGAGGGGCAGCGCTGCGCGGCGCCGCGTATGTCGGCCATGACCTCGGCCGCCCGGCCGGGGGCGTAGCGGTCGAGGGCCTCCTGGCCGAACCAGCCGTCGTCGTCGGGTACCTGCTCCAGCCCGACCGCCACGTCCTCCACGGGGCGGGCGTGAGCCGTCATGAAGGAGTCGACGCCGAGTTCGGAACACGGCATCGACGCGATCGTGACGGAGGCGGGGGCGTGGGGCGCGGCGGTGGTGGTCGAGTTGACCTCTGCCGTCAGCAGCCGGAAGCCGGGCGGCAGTTGGGCCTGTGTCAGCAGACCGTCGTGCAGCCGGTGCCGCGGGGGCACCGACCCTGACGGCGCGGGCGACGCCAGGGACGACGCTGGGGACGACGCCGGGCCGGCCCGCGACCCGGCGGAGCAGGCCGACGTACCGAGGACCGCTACGACGGCCACCGTCACCGCACCCGCGACATGCCGTGCGCGCACGGTTCCGCCCCCCCCTCAGATATGTGGTGGCCCACCCTCGCACACGGCCGTCGCGGCCGTTCTCGCGGCGCCCCCTCCCCCGGACGGCGGCGGATCTCCGGTGCAGTCCCGGCAGGTGCCGGGGGTCGGGCTGCGGAAGGCGCGGTCGCAGTGCGGGCAGGTCTGGAAGGGGTCGCGGGGTGCGTAGGCGGTCCGTCTGGGCTCCGCTTCCAGGGCCGGGGGGAGCTGGGCCTTGAGGCGGTGGGCGATCAGTCCGGCTGGGTTGGTGAGCGGGTGGGGGATCCGGGCCGTCAGTGCGGTGGTGATCGCTTCGATGCTCCCGCCGCGCTCCAGCCAGACCTCGGCGTCGTCCGCGAGGCGCTCGATGTCCCGCTGCCCGAGGAGCAGGCGGTGGTCGACGTGGCGCAGTCGCGCGAGCAGGGCTATGGCCGCCCAGCGCCGGGCGGAGGGAGGCTCGGGCCCGGGGTCCGGGGCGGGTACGGGCGGCGGTTCGGCCTGCTGGGGCTCCGGTTCGGGCTGTGGATCGGGTACCGGCGGCTCGGCCTCGGGCATCGGGGCGGGCTCTGGTTCCGGATCCGGGTCCGGGGGCGGAGGGAGAGGCGGGGTGGTGACGGACGCCTTGGGGTGGTTGTAGGAAATCGTTCGGGTGACGAAGCGGCCGTCGGGGAGCTGCTCGCGGACCCGCTTCAGGTAGCCGTGGGACTCCAGCTCGCGCAGTGCCGAGGCGATGCGGATCTGTCCCTCGGGCACACGCCTGGCCAGGTCTTTGATGCCGATGGGCGTTCCGGGCGGCAGCGACTGGATGTACGCGCCCAGGCCCCTGGCCGTGAGGCTGATCTTCGGATTCTGGATCAGGTGGTTGCCGACGACGGTGTACCGGGTCGAGTGCCGGACATTCGAGTGGTGAACGCCGTACGAGGAGCGCGGTGGCGCGCTAACCTGCTCAAGAGCCATGGGGAAGCTGATGACTTCCTACTTGGTCAGGCCCTCGTCCGGGATTGCCGTCCCGTCGGGGGCCGTCTCATTTCTGGGGGTTGTCGGGGCGAGCATATGCCCCGCAACCGCTCCCGAAGCCAGCTGAGTTGGACTTGTTCATCCGTGTGAGTGAAGGCGCCTCCACGGGGAGGCTGGTGGGGTTGGGCACGGTTCTTTCCCTCGGTACTGAGAAGCAAAAGAAACGTACGCGCGGACCGGGTCTTGGGTTGACGGACCTCGGCGGACGGCCTCGATCGGCGTCAACGCGGGGGCAGTTGGTCGTACGTCTTGAAGGTGTACAGCGCCGACAGGGTGATCGTGTTGCCGGTGCCGGCCGGGAGGCCGAGGCGGTCGTTCACGAGACGGGTCAGGGGGCCGCAGCCGGTTGCGGCGGGGGCGGTGAAGGTGGTGTCGGTCGCGGCGAACTTGATGACCGGCGGGTTCTTCGAGATCCACTCCGACGTGCCCACCCGTTTGAGGCGGAGCTCGATCGGGGTCTCGCCGCCGCCGATGACGCAGTCCCGGGGCAGCAGGGGGCTCACGACGCGGTAGCGCAGGGTGAAGAGGCCCATGGCGTCGCCCACCGAGTAGAAGTCGGACCGGCCGCCGTACTCGGGCTGGAGGGAGAGCGGGATCCTGCCGGCCAGGCCACCGGGGACGGCGGTCGGGTCGCCGCGCAGGGCGCCCCAGACCTGGCCGTTCGTGCCGTCGGGCAGCGGTCCCTCGGCGTGGGTGATGGTCATCGGGGCCAGCTCGGGAACGTCCCGGTCGCCGAGGTGCATCGACCCGGTGGCGGTGAGCACCTCGCACTTCCAGCGCGTGGCGTCGACCCCGGCGGGGATGGCCGGGCAGTCGGTGAAGTCGTACGAGGGTGCCTCGGCGGCGAGGGCGGGGGCGACCGCCAGGCCGGCGAGGGCGGCGGCGAGGGCGAGGGAGGCGGCTGCGCGGCGGAGCGTGGTCGTCTGCATGACCCCTACGGTGCCGCCGCGCGCCGTGCGGCGGCACCGGGGAAGTCCCCCGCCCGACCCTGAGGTGCCCCGGGGCCGCCGTCAGGGCCAACGACCTCGTGTCAGCTGCCGAGTTCGGCCCATACGGACTTGCGCGGGACGGGCCCCTGGGAGCTGCCCCAGCGGTTCGAGAGGGCGTCGACGATGGCCAGCCCGTACCGGGGCTCGCCGGGCGGCTCGTCGCCCCGGCTGTCGTGCACCTCGACCCGTACGCGGCCCCCGTCGATGACGCTGAGTTCCAGCCGGAAGTCCCGCCCGGGGACGCGGCCGTGCGTGACGGCGTTGGCGCAGAGCTCGGCGACGACTTGGGCGACGTCCTCGAAAGGGAGCCCCCAGGACCGGAGTTGTTCGACGACGAGCAGCCGGGCGAGGCGGGCCGCGCGGGGGTTGGCGGACAGCTGGAGCGTGCAGTGGAGATGAGCATTCATGTCACGCAGCGTGGCTGGGCGTGCTAGTTCTGTGAAGTGACTCGGCCGGTCCGTAGAGGGTCTGTCCAGCGCTTGTCCAAGGCTGTCCGGACTGTCCCAACCGGGTTGTCGGGTAAGGCGCGTTGCGGAGGTGGGCGTGGATGGACAGTGACGGTGTGGAAGAGCACAGCTGGGCTGTGGACCCCGAGGACGAACAGGGTGCTGCGGTGGTCGCAGCGCTCGGGCGCCAGATGCGGACAAGGCGCGAGGCGCTGGGTATGAAGGTCGCAGAACTGGCGGAGCGGATCGACTACAGCGAGGACCTGGTCTACAAGGTCGAGGGCGGCAAGCGGATCGCCAAGCCCGAGTATCTCGACGGTGTGGACGAGGCTCTGAGGGTCGACGGCCTGATCAAGGCGATGAGGGAGGACCTGGCGCAGGTCTGCTACCCCAAGCAGATTCGCAAACTGACCTCGATGGAGGCCAGGGCCTCCGAGGTAGGGGGATACAGGACTCACAACATCCACGGTCTGCTCCAGACCGAGGATTACGCGAGGACCCTGTTCGAGATGCGGCAGCCCGCTTACTCGCGGGACGAGGTGGAGTGCTTCCTGGGGGCGCGCATGGCCCGGCGGAAGGTGTTCGAGAGGGACCCCGCGCCGGCGATCAGCCTGGTTCAGGAAGAGGCCACGCTGCGGCGCCGGATCGGCGGCACAATGGTCTGGCGTGCGCAGCTCGAACGACTCCTGGAGGTCGGCAACTTGCGCAATGTGTCTCTGCAGGTGATGGCCACGGACTGCGAGGTCCACTCAGGCCTGGACGGTGGGATCGAGCTGCTGAAGTTCCCCGACGGGACAGCCGCAGGGCGATCCGAAGGGGCTTTCAACGGGCGCCCCGTAACAGACCCGAAGCAGCTTCGGATCCTGGAACTACGATACGGACTGATCCGGGCTGACGCTCTCACGCCTTGGGAGTCGCGGGCCTTCATTGAGGACTTGCTGGGAGAGACATGATCCACGACCTGGATTGGTTCAAGAGCAGTTACAGCGACGGCCCGGGTGGCGATTCCTGCGTCGAGGTGGCCACCACCCCCGGCACGGTGCACGTCCGGGACTCCAAGACCGTTCCCGGCCCGCAGTTCGCGGTCAGTGACACCGCCTGGGTCGGCTTCGTTTCGTACGCCTCTGACCTGGGATAACCGCAGGAACCAGCCGTGTGGGTGGTTCTGGTTCGCGGATGCGAGGGGCTGAACGAAAGTCAACACGTGGGCACATAGCGTCGATCCCGTGCGGTTCGTCCCGGGCCGCGCGAGGTGTCTACGTAAGGGGTCGAACCGCCCATGAGCCTGAGCATCCGCAACCAGATCGCCGGAACCGTCACCGCCGTCACCACCGGTGAGGCGATGGCGACGGTCAAGGTCCGCCTGGAGGGTGGTCAGGACATCACCGCCGCCATCACCCTCGACGCCGTCAAGGACCTCGGCCTCGCCGCCGGGTCCTCCGTCAAGGCGCTGGTCAAGGCCACCGAGGTGGCCCTGGCGACCGGGCCCGTCGAGGGGCTGTCCATCCGGAACCAGATCGCCGGGACCGTCGTCGACATCGCCGCCGGGCCGGCCATGGCCTCCGTCAAGGTCGACGTGAACGGCGGCGGGCTGACCGCCGCGATCACCGCCGACGCCGTCGAGGCCCTCGGCCTGGCCGCCGGTTCCTCCGTCGTCGCGCTGATCAAGGCGACCGAGGTGTCCCTCCAGGCCGCCTGATCATTGGATGAAGATGCTCCGGCCGTGGGCGACGGTGACCTGGCCCGGGAAGACCGGGTGGGTCACGCGTCCGTCGCAGGAGGGGCCCGACCAGACGAAGGCGACCTCGTCGGTGAAGTTCGCGACCTCCGACGGGGCGAAGTCGCCCAGCGGGTAGCAGCCCGAGGGGTCCTGGTGGGGTGCGCGGTCGATGAACAGGACCCCCTGGGCCGCCTGCGCCGTGCCCGGGGTGGTGAGCGCCAGCATCGCCGCTGCCGCGCACGCCCCGAGGACCTTCGCCGTGCCTCGCATCATGCGTCCGCCTCTTCCTTCGTGAGTGATCCACTTGTTCGCCGAAGGTAGCGGTGACGTGACGTTGCGTGATACCGGCGTGCGGTGGTGAAGGCGGGGCGCGTGGATCTTCAGGGAACGCGCGGCGGGCTCCTCGCGTCCGGGGCCGAGAGTGGGCTCCAGGTGGCCGCGTACCTGCGCGGCCAGCCGGTGGTGGAGGCGTGCGCCGGGTGCCCGTGCGGCGCGCCAAGAGCTCTGCTACTTCCTGGGATGCCCCGGACGGGCGGATCGGTCACCGCCTTCGGGCACCACGGCAGCGGCGGGTCCGTCGCCCTCGCCGACCGGGAGCGGGGGCTGTCCTTCGCGCTCACCCGCACCCGTCTGGTCGGCCCGGACAACGGCACGGCTCAGCTGCTCGCCGACGCGGTCCGGGCGGGCGCCGGGGGCTGAGCCGGGGCGGCGGCGGCCGGGCGCAGGGGCTTGGCCCAGAGGTAGCTGCCGGGGCGGCGGCGCTCCCGGTGCAGGGAGGAGAGGGTGTAGCGGTTGATCCACTCCTTGACCCGGGCCGCGGTGCGGCCGGTGAGCACCAGGCCGTGTGCCGAGTCGTCGGCGCGGACCTGCTGGACGAGGCCGTCGTGCCGGCCGAGGCTGACGCACTGGGCCACGAAGCGGAAGCCGAACGGCCTGGGCGCGCGGCCCCGGGCGAGCGCGTCGATGACATCGGCGGCGTGGGCTCCGGCGGGCATCGCCGTCGCGCACGCCATGCGGAGTTCGCCGGTGCCGGGGACCGTGATGCGGGCGGCGTCGCCGACGACCAGCACGTCGGGGTGCGAGAGCGAGCGCAGCGCCGGATCGACCAGGGCGCGGCCCCGCTCGTCCACGCGGAGCCCGGCTTCGGCGGCCAGCGCCGGGACGGTGAACGAGGCGGCCCATACGACCAGGTCGGAGGCCAGCTCGCCGCGGTCGGTCGTCAGGCCGCCCTCGTGGACGGTACGGACGCGGGTGTGCGGGTGGATCCGGACGCCGAGGCGCTCCAGGGTCCGCCCCGCGTGGGCGCGTCCGCGCGGCGACATCCCGGGGACGGGCTCGCCGGAGGTGACCAGGGCGACCTGCCAGCCGGTGGCCGACTCGGCCAGCTCCGCGGCCAGTTCGACGCCCGTCGTCCCGCCGCCGACGACGGTGACGGTGCCGGTGCCGCCGGCCATGCGGCGGGCCAGCTCCCCGGCCCGCTCCAGGGGGTACGCGTGCTCCGCGGCGCCGGGGACGCGGGTGGTGTCGGTAGCGCTGCCGAGGGCGTAGACGAGCCGGTCGTAGGAGAGGGCGGTGCCGTCGTCCAGGACGACCCGGCGGCCCTCGGGGTCGATGGCCGCGGCGCGGGCCCGGACCAGCTCGATGTCGCGGCCGGCGGTGAGCTCCCCGAGGGGCACCTGCGTGGAGGGGAGCCCGGCGGCGGTCTCGTGCAGCCGGATCCGCTCGGTGAAGGCCTCCTTCGGGTCGACGAGGGTCACCCGGTGGCCGCGGCTGACGCGGAGGGCCGCGGTGAGCCCCGCGTAGCCGGCGCCGACCACCACGACGTGCTGCTTCTGTCCCATGTCCGTACTCCCGGTCCGCTGTGGCGGGGCCCCGGTGCGGGCCCCTCGTGAACGGGACAGACGAGCGGCCGGGAACGTGACAGCGGTCCGCCCCCGCGTCGCGTGAGCCGGGTCACAGGCGGCCGAGGCCGGCGGGGCTCACACCGCGACGAGCGCCGGGACGGTCAGGGTGCCGAACCAGACGTGGGTGACGGCGCTGACGTAGCGGGCGCCGCACCGGTCGGAGGGGACCACCAGCTGGCTGCCCGGCCCGTCGAGGTCCGCGCCGTCGAGGCGGGTGGCCAGCAGGACCGGGCTGCCGCCGAAGTCGTCGTCCAGCTCCGCCCAGGACAGGACGGTGTGGTGGCCGTCGCCGCCGCTGACGGCGAGGAGGTAGCGGCTGCGGTCCTTGCGGCGGCGGGCGTCGAAGACGGGGCCCGCGCCCGAGATCACGTCCCGCAGCAGCGCGCCCTCGAAGACGTGGTGCTGCGGGCCGTTGGTCGCGCAGTCGAAGGTGACCTCGGCCCGGTGCTGCGGCCAGGCCCGCAGGTCGCGGACGCTCAGGGTCGCCGGATGGTCGAGGTCGCCGTGCAGCAGGAGTGTGGCCATGGCTATGACATGCCCGACTCGCATCTCTCCGGAACCTCACCTGCAAGGTTCAGGGGTATCCATGAGCCGCAGCTGTGCCTCATTTGTGGGATTCACCTTGCATCTTCTGCGCGATTTTCTGCCAGACGACATCCCGCGTCACCGGCATCTCGGTGAACCGCACGCCCGTCGCGTCCCGCAGGGCGTTCGCGAACGCCGGTGCGACCGGGTTGAAGGGGCTCTCGGACATGGACTTGGCGCCGAGCGGACCGATCGAGTCCGAGGTCTCCATGAAGTGGACCTCCGTGCGCGGGACGTCCGCGTACTGCGGGAGGCGGTAGCGGCGGAAGGCGGCCGTGGTGACCTCCCCGCGCTCGTCCACCCGTACCGTCTCGAAGAGGGTGGCGCCCAGGGCCTGGGCCACGCCGCCCTCGACCTGGCCGCGGCACTGCATCGGGTTCATGACCTTGCCCGCGTCCGCCGCGTGCACGCTGCGCAGGATCTTCATCTCGCCGGTGCCGGGGTCCACCGCCAGGCGGAACCACTGGGCGTTGAAGGCCACCGAGCGGGGGGAGCCGGTCCAGTGGCCCTCGGCCGTCACCTCGTGCAGCTTGCCCTTGTCGTACGCGGCCTCGTACAGCTCCTTGAGGGTGACGACCCGGCCCGCGCAGTCGAAGGCCTCGGCCTCCAGCCTGCACAGGTGCCGGGCCACGCCCGTGTGCCGGGCCGCGAAGGTCTTGAGGCGCTCCGCGAGCGAGTCGGCCGCCAGCATCACGGCCTTGCCCGCCACCACCGTGCCGGCCGAGCCGAACGCGCCGGTGTCGTGGCGGACGACGTCCGTGTCCGACTGGCGGACCGCGATCCGGTCGACGGTGGTGTTCAGCGCGCCGGCGGTGATCTGCTTGTGGACGGTGGTGGTGCCGTTGCCGAACTCGGCCGTGCCCACGGCGATGTCGTACGTCCCGTCGCGCAGCAGGCTGACGGTGGCGTCGGCGAAGTGTCCGCCGGGCGGACCGGTCGCGATCATCGCGACCGCCGAGCCCGTGCCGGTCAGCCAGCCCTCCGGTACGTCCTCGTGACTGCGGTCCTCGGCGATGGCCTTGCGGACGACGTCCATGCACTGCTTCATCCCGTACGAGGCGATGAAGAGGTCCTCCTCGTGGCCGATCGGGGTCACCATGTGGTCGCCGGCGCCGATGACGTTCTTCTCGCGCAGTTCGAGCGGGTCCATGCCCAGCCGGAGGGCGAGCTCGTCCATCACCGATTCGAGGGCGAACAGGACCTGCCCGAGGCCGTAGCCGCGGAAGGCGCCGGCCGGTACGCCGTTGGTGTAGACGGAGTACGCCTCCACCTGCTTGTTGGGCGCCTTGTAGACGGCGAAGGACTCGCCGACGCTGTGGAACATGACCGCCGGGCCGTGGTTGCCGTAGGCGCCGGTGTTGGAGAGCACGCGGATGCGCAGCGCGGTGAGGGTGCCGTCGGCCTTGGCGCCGATCTTGATGGTGATCTTGAAGGGGTGGCGGGTGGTGGCACCGTAGAACTGCTCGGCCCGGGTGAATTCGAGTTTCACCGGCCGCCGCAGCTTCAGGGCGGCGAGGACCACGATGTCCTCGGTCAGCATTTCCTGCTTGCCACCGAACCCGCCGCCCACGCGGCCCGCGACGACGCGGACCTCGTCCTCATCGAGGTCGTAGAGGGCGCACAGCGCCCGCCGGGTCAGGAAGGGCGCCTGGGTGGAGGAGCGGACGGTGATGCGCTCGCCGTCGCCGTCCTCCTTGGGTTCGAAGTACGCGACGCTGCCGTGGGTCTCCAGGCTGGCGTGCTGCACGCGCTGGGTCCGGAAGGTCTCCTCGTGGACGACGTCCGCCTCCGCGTACCCCTTCTCCATGTCGCCGATGGTGTTGTGGACCTCGCCGCACACGTTGTTCTCGGCGCGGAAGATCCCCGATTCGGGGCCCTTGGGGTGGAGGACGGGCGCGCCCGGGAGCATGGCCTCCTCCGGGTCGATCACGTACGGGAGCTCCTCGTAGGTGACCACCACGCGGCGGCAGCCCTCCTCGGCGGCCTGCTCGCTGTCGGCGACGACGGCCGCCACGCGCTGGCCGACGAAGCGGACCACGTCGTCCAGGACACGGGTGTCCATGGGGTCTTCGGTGGGGTGCTCGTGGCGGGCGGAGGAGTACAGCCGGTCGGGGGAGTCGTGGTGGGTGAAGACGGCGTGCACGCCCGGGACCTCAAGGGCGTCGCGGGTGTCGATGGAGACGATCCGGGCGTGCGGGTGCGGGGAGCGCAGCAGCTTCATGTGCAGCAGCCCCGGCACCTCGACGTCGAAGGTGTAGCGGGCGGTGCCGGTGACGACGAGGGGGCCGGCGGGGGCGCCCAGGGACCTGCCGACGGCCTGCCCGGCCTCGGGGCTCTCGGTGTGCTTGACCCCGCGCACCGCGTCCTCGATGGCCCGGTACCCCGTACAGCGGCAGATGTTGCCCTTGAAGGCGCGCGGGAGGTCCTGGAGCTTGCCGTCGTCGTGGGCCGTGCCCTCCTCGGCCTGGAGGGCGGCGGTGGTCATCAGGAACCCGGCCGTGCAGAAGCCGCACTGGAAGCCCTGGGCGTCGAGGAACTGCCGCTGCGCCGGGTGGAGCTCGCCGCCCGGCTCGGCCAGGCCCTCGACGGTGGTGACGGAACGGCCCTCGGCGCGGACCGCCGGGTAGAGGCAGCTGTGCACCGGCGCGCCGTCGACGTGGACCGTGCAGGCCCCGCAGTCGCCCTGGTCGCAGCCCTTCTTCACGCCGAACCAGCCGCGCTCGCGCAGGTAGGTGCGCAGGCACTGGCCGGCCCGCGGCTCGTCCTCGAAGCGCTGCTCGTTGATCTCGATCCCGTAGCTCATCGGGAAGCCTCCTCCAGCGTGAGTTCGCGGCGGATCTCCTCCGCGAGGCGCAGCGCCATGTGCCGCCGCCAGGCGGGCAGGCCGTGGATGTCGTCGAACCACTCGTCGGCTCGGACGGTGTCGTCGATGGCCGCCCGCAGTTCGGCGGCGGTCGGCCACAGGGCGAACCAGAAGCGGAAGGGGCGGGTGGTGGCGGCCGTCACGGTCAGGGCGAAGGAGCCGTCCTGGGGGTCGGCCGTGCCGATGACCAGGGCGCCGGAACGGCCCAGTCCGTAGAGGGAGGCCTGGCGGAAGGCCGTCCGGCAGCCCAGCGCGCGGGCCGGGACGCGGACCGAGCGCAGCAGGTCGCCCTCGCGCAGGTCCTTGACGCCCGCGCCGCGGATGAAGTCGGTGACGGCGGGCCGGCGGGTGGAGCCGTCCTGGCCCTGGATCAGGACGGTGCCGTCGAGGCCCGCCGACAGGGAGATGACCGGGCCGGCCGGCAGGCCGTTGCAGAGGTTGCCGCCGACGGTGGCCATGTTCCAGATCTTGAAGCTGGCGAGGAAGGCCCGGCAGCACTGCTCGATCAGCGGCGCGGCGGTCATGGGCAGCGACCGGCCGAAGCGCGAGAGCTCGGTGATCGTGCACGTGGCGGCGATGTCGAGGGAGCCGTCGGGCTGCCAGGACAGGGGTGGCCAGCCCATGCGGGAGAGGTCGACGAGGCGGCGGACGTGGGGCTGCGGCTCGGAGAAGAGGTACGTGCCCCCGCCGAGCCACGCGTCACCGGGACGCCAGGGCTCACGGCGGCGCGCGTCACGCACGTCGAGCACCGTGTTGAGGTCCATTTCGCGCCACCAGCCTCTCTCCAACCCGGGCGTTCCGCTCAGTGAAGCAACGGGCCGGGGGACGAAACGACTGGTCCCGGACACGGAAACCGAACCGGTTCCAGCAGTTCGCCTTGGATAATCAACCAAGAGCCATAGGCAGGGGTTGCCCTTGCATTTACGATGAGGTTTCTCGTATTCACCTGGCGAATGTGGGTCACCCCCGCCGCAAGGAGTCCCTGCCATGCACGTCCTCGACCTGCTCCAGTCCGACAACCTCGGTCTCACACTGCTCTGGGGTGAGGAGGCCCTTCTCGGCCATGAGGTCAGCGGGGTCACCGCCACCGACCTGGAGGACCCGGGCCGTTTCCTGGGCCCCGGGGAGCTGGTGCTCAGTGGACTCGTGTGGTGGCAGGAGGGTGACCCGAGGAAGGTGGACCGCTTCGTCTCGGCGCTCGCCGGGGCCGGGGCCACCGCCCTCTTCGCGGGTGAGGAGACCCACGGAGGGATCCCCGACGATCTCGTCGCCGCCTGCCGGGCCTACCGGGTGCCGCTGGTGGCCGTCCCGGCGCGGACCAGCTTCCGGACCGTCACCGAGGCCGTCTACCTGCGCCAGTGGGGCGACCTCAGCCGCCGCCCGACCCGGACCTTCGCGCTCCCCGAGAACGTGCGCGCCGAGCTGAGCCGGCTCCTGGAGAGCGGGGCCGGCCCCGACGAACTCCTCGACCGGGCCTGCGCCCACCTGGGCAAGGTGCCCTGCTACGTGCTGACCGCGAGCGGTCGCACCGTGGCGCGCACCCCTTCGGCGCCGGTGATCCCCGCACAGCGTGCGGCCCCCGCGCGGGACGGGCTGTCGCTGCGCGTCGAGTCCGACAGTTCCCCGTACGACGCCTGGCAGCTGTACCTGCCCGACGCGGACGCGGCGCCCCCGCGGGTGCTCCACGAGATCGCCGAGGTCCTCGCCCAGTACCGCGACGGGCACGCCCGCCGCGCCGCCGCCGGGCGGGCCGCCGGGCAGGCGCTGGTCTCCCTGCTGGCGCAGGACGCCGACCCGGCGGCCCTGGAGGAGGCGCTGACCTCCGCCGGACTGCCCACGAGCGGGCCCTACCGGGTGCTCGCCGCCACCTCCGGCGACGCGCTGGCCGAGGCGCTGGGGCACCTGGAGGGCGTCCGGTGCGCCGTCGGGGACTCCGCCGCCGTGCTCTACGAGGACCCGGACGCGGGGGCCGACCCCACCGCCGGGCTGCGCGGCGTGTGGCCGCTGCTCCAGGCGTGCGGGGGCCCGGACGAGGACCTGCGCCTGGGCGCGGGCGCGCGGGCGGCGGGGCCGGAGCAGCTGCGGGCCTCCCTGAACCAGGCGCTGTTCACGCTCACGGCGGCGGGCGCGGAGAGCCCCGTACGGGCCGTCGAGCAGCTGGACACCCTGGCGGAACTGCTGGCCGGGGTGCCGCCGGAGGTGCGCGGCGTCTACGGCGCGCGGACGCTGGGGCCGCTCGGCGACGGAATGCTGCGGGAGACCCTGGAGGTCTTCCTGGCCAACAACTGCTCGTGGGCGCGTACGGCGGAGGTCCTCCACCTGCACGTGAACACGGTGCACTACCGGATCGAGCGGGTGGAGGCCCTGACCGGCCGCGACCTGTCCCGACTGGACCACAAGCTGGACCTGTACGCGGCCCTGCGCTGCGGTTAGCCCCCGGCGGGGTCCCCCTAGGCGGCCGGGCCCGGTGGGCCCGGCCGCCTCAGGGGACGTCCACGTGCACTTCCGTGGACTTCACGCGGGCGGTGACGCTGACCCCGACCGCGATGCCCAGCTGTTCCACCGATTCCCGGGTCACGAGGGAGACGATCCGGTGCGGGCCCGACTGGATGTCCACCTGGGCCGTCACCTCGTCGACCCGTACCGCGGTGACGATCCCCGCGAAGGCGTTGCGGACGGAGGTGGCGGCGGCCGTTTCGGGCAGGGG
Source organism: Streptomyces sp. NPDC031479 (assembly GCF_055581065.1). Lineage (NCBI taxonomy): Bacteria > Bacillati > Actinomycetota > Actinomycetes > Kitasatosporales > Streptomycetaceae > Streptomyces > Streptomyces sp. NPDC031479. The sequence continues at coordinate 13,608 of NZ_JBVIKC010000001.1, read as the reverse complement.
GTGCAGGCCCGTGGCCCGTTCCTTGGCGAAGGCGGCGAGCGCCGCGCCGTCCACCACGCGGGTCCCGTCCGGAGTCCGCAGCGCGGGCAGCCGCCCCGCGTCGGCCCAGCGGCGCACGGTTTCGGGGCTCACGCGCAGCAGGCCCGCGGCCTGCCCGATCGAGTACGACGGCACGCGCGCAGCTTATCCACGCCCGGGTGCCCCGGAAGGGGTTGCGAACGCTGTACGCGTCAGCGTACGTTGTTCACGACACCGGGCGAACGGTGTACGCAGCAGTGTGGGAGAAGGGGAAGGGACCACCATGGACGCGCTGGACGGGATCACCACGGGCGGGGCGGCACGCAACCCGCGCCGCTGGCTCATCCTGATCGTGCTCTGCCTGAGCACGCTCGTACTGGTCGTCGACAACATGGTGCTGACCGTGTCGATCCCGCCGATCGCCGAGGACCTGGGCGCCGGGGCCGAAGCCATCCAGTGGATCATCGAGTCCTACATCCTGGTCTTCGCCGGACTCCTGCTCACCGCGGGCAGCCTCTCCGACCGCTTCGGCCGCCGCCGGGTGATGGTGATCGGACTCGCGCTCTTCGGGATCGCCTCCCTCCTCGCCGCCTACGCCGACTCCCCGGCCCAGCTCATCGCCGGACGCGTGGTCATGGGCATCGGCGGCGCCCTCGTGATGCCGAGCACCCTCTCGATCCTGATCACCGTCTTCGACGAGGAGGAGCGCCGCAAGGCCATCTCCGCCTGGGGCGCGGTCGCCGTCCTCGGCATGGTCGGCGGCCCCGCGCTCGGCGGCGTGCTCATCGCCCACTTCTGGTGGGGCGCCGTCTTCCTGATGAACGTTCCGATCGCCCTGATCGCCATCGCCGCCGCGCTGATCCTGATGCCCGAGTCCAAGGGCCCCTGGCGCAAGCCCGACTTCGCGGGCATGGCCCTGTCCGTCACCGGGATGACCGCCCTGATCTGGGCCATCATCGTCTTCCCCCAGGACGGCCTGACCGTCTACGCCGCCGTTGCGGTGCTCGCCCTCGCCGGTTTCACGGTCCACGAGCTGCGCACCGACTCGCCGATGGTCCCCCTCGACCTCTTCCGCGACCGGATGTTCAGCGGCGCCAGCTTCTCCCTGGTCCTGCTCACCTTCGCCAACGGCGGCCTGATGCTGGTCCTGACCCAGTACCTCCAGTTCGTCGGCGGCTACAGCCCCACCGAGACCGGCCTCGCCTTCACCCCGCTCGCCGTCGCCACCCTGCTCTTCAACGGCCTCGGCGCCACCCTGGGCAACAAGGTCGGCAACCGGATCATGACCGCCGTCGGCCTGGCCGTGATCGCCGCCGGCTTCGGGCTCCTGGCCACCCTGGAGGCCGGCGACGGCTTCTGGCCGCTGTGCGCCGCCATGACGGTCATGGGCATCGGTGGCGGCCTGGCGATGCCCGCCGCCACCGCCGCCCTGATGGGCGCCGTCCCCGAGGAGCACGCCGGTGTCGGCTCCGCCCTCAACGACACCGTCCAGCAGGCCGGCGCCGCCCTCGGCGTGGCCGTCCTCGGGGCCCTGCTCAGCAGCGTCTACGGCGGCTCGATGCCCGCCTCCGCCCCGGACACCGCCCGGCACTCGGTCGCCGCAGCCCTGACCGACCCGGCCCTGGCCGACGCCGCGCGGTCCGCCTTCACCTCCGCCATGTCGGCCACCTTCGGCGCCGCGGCCCTGGGCGTCCTGGCCGCCGCCGGACTGGCCCTGGTCCTGATGCGGGACCGCGAGGGGGCCGCCGCCCCGGCGCAGGCCCCGGCGGAGACGGCCGAGGAGGTCGCGGCGGGCGCGCGCTGAGCCCCGTAGGGCGGAGCGGGCACACGGAGGCGGTGGGGAACCTCCCCCACCGCCAACCGGCGTAACCCGGCGGCGGGTCGGGGTGCCGTCCTGCGGAGCCCCTGGGACGATCCGGCCATGGGAACCGCGGCGGGTACTCCGAAGACCACGACCACGGGGCGGGTGGTCCTGATCACGCTCGCGGCGGGACAGTTCCTGATGGCGCTCGACAGCTCCGTCATGAACGTCTCGATCGCGACGGTGGCGGCGGACGTCGGCACCACCGTGACCGGGATCCAGGGCGCGATCACGGCCTACACCCTCGTGATGGCCATGTTCATGATCCCCGGCGGCAAGGTCGGCGCGATCATCGGCCGCAAGCGCGCGTTCCTGATCGGCTGCGTCATCTACGGCTGCGGCTCCCTGACCACCGCGCTCGCCCCGAACCTGACCGTCCTCCTGATCGGCTGGTCGTTCCTGGAGGGCGTGGGAGCGGCGCTGATCCTGCCCGCGATCGTCGCCCTGGTGGCCGGCAACTTCGGCGTGGAACGCCGGGCCGCCGCCTACGGGCTCGTGACGGCCGCGGGAGCCGTGGCGATCGCGGTCGGACCGCTCATCGGCGGCGTCGCCACGACGTACTTCTCCTGGCGCTGGGTCTTCGCCGGCGAGGTCGCCATCGTGCTCGCCATCCTGGTGCTCGCCCGGCGCATCGCGGACGCCCCGGCCGGCACCCGCCCCCGCTTCGACCTCGTCGGCAGCGTGATCTGCGCCCTCGGTCTCGGGATCTTCGTCTACGGAGTCCTGCGCTCGGACGAGTGGGGATGGTTCCGGCCGAAGCCCGACGCCCCCTCCTGGCTCGGTGTCTCGATGGTCGTGTGGATGATGCTGGCCGGCCTGTTCCTGGTCTGGCTCTTCCTGCGCTGGGAGGGCGGCATGGTCAAGCGGCACAAGGAGCCGCTGGTGGAACCGGAGCTACTGCGCAACCGCCAGCTCACGGGCGGTCTGACGATGTTCTTCTTCCAGTACCTCGTGCAGATGGGCGTGTTCTTCGTCGTACCCCTCTACCTGTCGGTCGCCCTCGGCCTGTCCGCGCTCCAGACCGGCGCCCGCATCCTGCCCCTCTCGCTGACGCTGCTGGCCGCCGCGATCCTGATCCCGAAGCTGCTCCCGGACGTCTCACCGCGCCGGGTGGTGCGGCTCGGGACCCTCTCGCTGCTCGCGGGCGCGGTGGTCCTGATGGCCGCGCTCGACGCGGACGCGGGGGCGGAGGTCGTCACGGTCCCGCTGCTGCTGATCGGCCTCGGCATGGGCGCGCTGGCGTCCCAGCTGGGCTCGGTCACGGTGTCCGCCGTGCCGGACGAGAAGAGCGCGGAGGTCGGCGGCGTCCAGAACGCCGTGACCAACCTCGGTGCCTCCATCGGCACGGCGCTCGCCGGGTCGATCCTGATCGGTGTCATGACGAGCTCGTTCCTGGCCGGCGTCCAGCAGAACCCGGCGGTCCCCACCGAGGTCAAGAGCCAGGCCTCCGTCGAACTGGCCAGCGGCGTCCCCTTCCTGTCGGACGCGCAGCTGGAGACCGCCCTCGACCAGGCAGGCCTCAGCCCGGAAGTGGCCGGGGCCGTCCTCGAAACGAACGCCGCCGCGCGGCTCGACGGCCTGCGCGCCGCGCTCGCCGTCCTCGCCCTCGCCGCGGTCGTCGCCCTGTTCTTCACCCAGCGGATCCCGGACACCCAGCCCCGCGCGAAGAACCCGTAGCCGTACGGCTCCCGGCCTCAGTGCTTGACCAGGACCTTCGCGGCCACCAGGAGCAGCCCCATGAAGAGGTTGACCACGGCGGTGAAGGCGATCAGACGGCCGTGGGCGCCGATCCTGACGAGGCCCACGGTGGCCCAGCCGATCTGCTCGCCGAGGGCGACGCAGAGGGCGAGCCATCCGGTGCCCTCGGGGCCGAGTCCCAGGACCGGGCCCACCAGCACGGCGACGGCCGGCGGGATCGCGACCCCGGCGATCGGCCATTCCCGGCGGCCCTCGCGGCGGACCATCTCCCACGACAGCGCCTGATGGGTCAGCCGGTCGCCGACGACGCGGACGTAGACGTGCGTGACCCAGAAGACCAGGCCGGTGGTGAGCAGCATGACCACGAGCTGGAGCCGGGGGAAGGGACCCAGCGTGCCCGCCGTGGCGATGACCGAGGCGGCGAGGAGCGAGCCGTAGACGGCCCCGGAGTAGTCCCGGGTCGGTGATTCCGGCCGTTCGGAGCTGCTGTGATCCATGCCTTCAGCATGCCGAGAGGTCAGGGGCGTTCGACGGCACCGCGCCGGGCGGGCCCGCCGCCGGTCAGGGGCCGCCGCCGGTCAGGGGGTCCGCGACGGGTGCTCCCCCGCGAGGACCCCGGAGGCGGCGCAGACCACCAGGCACAGCGCGACCGGCAGCAACAGCGCGGGGCCGAGCGGGACGAGGTGGGTCAGCGGGCCGATCACCGCCGGTCCGGCGAGCATCCCGAGGTAGCCGAGGCCCGCGACCCGGGCGACGTTGGCCCCGGCGGCGGCCGGGTCGGCGTGGCCCGCGGCACTGAAGAGCTGGGGGACGCAGCCGGACAGGCCCGCGCCCAGCACGGCCCACCCGGTCAGGGCCACCGGGACGTCGGGGGCGAGCGCGGCCAGGGCCAGGCCCGCCGCGGCGACGGCCGAGCCGGCGCGCAGGACGGCCGCCGGGCCGAGGCGCCCCGACACCCGGTCGGCGAGCATCCGTCCGGCGGTCATGGCGGTGGCGAAGGCCCCGTAGGCGAGGGCGGCGGTGCCGGCGGGCGCGCCGAGGACGTCCCGCAGGTGCGGGGTGCTCCAGTCGTTGGCGACTCCCTCGCAGAGCATGAGCAGGAACGCGAGACCGGCCAGGATCCGGATGCGGCGCGGGGACGCGGTGCGGCGGGCCGTGGCGACGGCACCGCCGGTGGCCGGACCGCCGGAGAGCGGGCCGGCTCCGGCCGGGCCGGAGGGGGTGTCCGCGGGGGCGCGGGGCAGCAGGAGCCGGGTGGCGCCCGCCGTGACGACGAGGCTCCCGGCCGCGGTGGCCCCCAGCACGGCGGCCGGGCTCCAGCCCCGGTCGAGCACCAGGGCGCCCGCCACCGCGGCGAGCACCCCGCCGACGGAGAACGCGGCGTGGAAGGCGGACATGAGGGGCCTGCCGTAGCCGCGCTCCACCTCGACGGCGTGGGCGTTCATGCTCACGTCCAGGGTGCCGTTGCCGATCCCGAGCAGCAGCAGGGCCGCACCCAGGCCGGGGGCGCCGCCGGCCAGGCCCGGCAGGACGACGGCCGCGCCGCACAGGGCCGCGCTCGCCGGGAGGACCCTGCGGGCGCCGAGGCGGTCGGTGAGCGGCCCGGCCAGGCGCATGCCGAGGAAGGCCCCGGCGCCCAGGAGGAGGAGGAGCCTGCCGAGCTCCGCGTGGCCGATGCCCGTGCGCTGTTCCACGACGGGGATGTGAACGATCCACATGCCCATGAGGAAGCCGTTGAGGAGGAAGAAGGCGAAGGTGGCCCGTCGCCCGTTCCGCAGGGAAGTCTCCATGCGTTCGAACATAACAAACATGATTCATGTTCGGAATCTTGCTCTTCGAACATCAGAGGTGTTGAATGGGGGATATGAGTGCAGACCGACTGAGGCAGATCACCGACGCGGTGCGCGAGAGCGGCAGCCGCAGCGTCCTGGAGCTGGCCGAGCTCACCGGCGCCTCCGAGATGACGATCCGGCGAGACCTGGAGGCCCTGGCCGAACAGGGCGTGCTGGAGCGCTACCGCGGCGGCGCCCGCAGCCTGCTGCTGCGCGGCGAGGAACCCCCCTTCGCCCTGCGCGCCCAGGAGGGCCTGGAGGTCAAGCGGCGCATCGCGGCCGAGGCCGCCGCGCTGATCGCGGACGGGGAATCGGTCGTCGTGGACAGCGGGACCACCTGCCTGGAGGTGGCGCGCGCCCTGCACCACCGGCGCCTCACCGTGATGCCGCTGTCCCTGCACGCGGCCAACGCCCTCGCGGACGCCCCGCGGTTGACGCTGCTGCTGCCCGGCGGCCAGCCGCGCCGCGGGGAGCTCTCCCTGACCGGCCCGCTGACCGAGGCCTCCCTCGCCGCCCTGCGCTTCGACACCGCGATCATCGGCTGCTGCGGGCTGACCGCCGCCGCCGGCCTGACCGCCTACGACCTGGCCGACGCCGCCGTCAAGCGCGCGGCCATCGCGTCGTCCCGCCGCGTCATCGCCGTCGCCGAACCCGCCAAGCTCTCCCGTACCGCCCTGGCCCACGTGACCCCGGCGTCCCGGCTGCACGCCGTCGTGACCGGCGAGGACGCCCCGGACGGGGAGACCGGGGCGCTGACGGCCGCGGGCGTCACCGTACGGAAGGCGTGAACCCCGTGAACCCGGCGACTCCCCTGAACCCGGCGACTCCCGCGAGCCCCTCGACTCCCGCGAGCCCCTCGACTCCCGCGAGCCCCGACACGGTGCTGTTCGACCTCTTCGGCGTCATCGCCCGCCACCAGTCCCCCGAGGGGTGGGCCCGGCTCGTCGCCACCGCCGGCGTGCCCGCCCCGGTGTTCCGGGACGCGTACTGGTCCCTGCGCCCGCCCTACGACCGGGGAGACCTCACCGGCCCCGAGTACTGGCGCGCCGTCGCCGGGGCCCTCGGCGTCCGCTTCGACGCGCGCCGCACCGCCGCCCTGGTCGAGGCCGACACCGCGAGCTGGAGCGCCGTCGACGAGGAGATGGTGGACCTGATCGGGGAACTCGCCGCGAGCGGCCGGACGATCGCGCTCCTGTCGAACATCCCCGAGGACCTCGCCGCCCACTACGAGCGCCACCACCCCTGGCTCGGCCACTTCCGGGTCCGCGCCCTCTCCTGCCGGATCGGCCACGCCAAACCCGAACCGGAGGCCTACGCCTGGGCCCTGTGCGCGCTCGGCCTCGAACCCGGCCGGATCCTCTTCGTGGACGACCGCGAGGAGAACCTCCGCGCCGCCCGGGCCCAGGGCCTCCACACGCACCTGTTCACCACCCCGGCCTCCCTGCGCCGCGCCCTCCCCTGAGCCCCGGCCCCCGGGTCTCAGCCCTCGGGGTCGGCCAGCCAGTTGCCGTGGAAGCCGTGCGGCACGCGGGCCGGGAGGTGGACGGTGGCGACCGGCGGTGCCGCGAGGTCGTCCGCGTCCAGGACGACCAGGTCGCTGCGGTCGGTGCGGGCGTCGTGGACGTAGGTCATCAGCCAGCCCGGCCCGCCCCCGTCCGCGTCGGCCGGGGCGAACGCGGCCTCGCCCGGCGTGCGCCCCGGACCGAAGTCGTGGGAGGCCGAGGCGCCGGTCCGCAGGTCGTAGCGGACCAGGGCGCTGCCGCAGGTCACGTGGCCGAACGCCGCGTCCAGCCCGGTCAGCCGGTCGTCCACCCGGGGGAACTCGCCGGGCCGGTCGTCGCACTGCTCCTCCCGGACGGTCCCCGTGGCCGGATCGGCCGTCCACTTCCAGAGCACGGCCTGCTGGTCCTCGTCGACGGACCCGTCCGCCGCGCGCCGCCCCAGCTCCGGGTAGCGCATGCCGTGCACGACGACCGTCCCGTCCGGCGCGTCGTACGCGTTGAGCGTGTGGAACACGTAGCAGGGGTCGATGTCGAACCACCGCACCCGCCCGTGCGGGTCGTCGCGGCGCAGCAGCCCCAGCCGCGCCCCGTAGCCGTCGTCCCAGCGGTAGGGCATCCCCTGGCCGACGAGGCCGAGGTCGAACACCACGGGCAGGTCCATGAAGACCACGTGCCCGGCGGTGAGGGCGAAGTCGTGCATCATCGTCGGGCCGGGCACCTCGACCGGCCTGCTGAGCGTCAACTCGCCCGAGGCGTCCGCCCGGTGGTAGGTGAGGTACGGGGCCTCCGTGATCCCGTAGCCGAAGAAGTGCAGCTCCCCGGTGACGGGGCAGGCCTTGGGGTGCGCGGTCATCGCGGTGGTCAGCCTCCCGCCGAAGTCGTACGGGCCGACGGTGTCCAGGCCGGGGGAGAGCTCGTACGGCAGGGCCGTCTCGACGAGGGCGAGGGTGCGCCCGGCGTGCCGCACGACATGGGTGTTGGCCGGTCCCGCGGTGAGGTCGCGGCGACCCCGCTCGTCGTACCCGCGGGCGCCGTCGGTGAAGGTGCTGGTGCGCACCCAGCGGTTGCGGTACGAGACGGCGCGACCGCCCTCCAGCCGGACTCCGTGGACCATGCCGTCCCCGAAGAACCAGTGGGCGGAGGCGGCGTCGGCCGGGTTCGGCCCGTTGCGCAGGTACCAGCCGGTCAGCGCGTCGGGGAGCCGTCCGGTGACGGTGAGGTCGTGGGAGGTGAGTTCCTCCCGGACCGGGGCGTAGTTGCCGGCGAGGTGGCGGGGGGTGCTCATCGCTCTCCGCCCTTCGCCTTGGCCTGGACGGCGGCGACGTAGCGGACCGTGAAGAGCATCGGGACGACGAACCCGGCGGCCTGGACCAGCGTCGCGGAGGCCGAGTGTCCCTGGCCCGCGTGGGCGAGGGCCGCGAGGGCGCCGGCCGTGACCGCGAAGGCGGCGGTCCACACGCCGGTGATGACGGTGTTGACCCGGACGAAGGGCTTCAGGCCCCAGATCTCGCGGGGAGTGGTGCGCTTGGCGATGCCGAGGGTGAACGGCTTGCCCACGAGCAGCGAGCCCCCGGCGATGAGGGCCAGGGTGGCCGAGGAGAGGGCCGCGGAGTAGGCGTGCGCCCCGGAGTCCGGATCGGCGAAGGCGATGGCCGCCAGGGCCGCGAAGAAGACCGCCGACCCGATCTCGATGATCAGCGCGTCGAAGCCGGCCCCGGCCCGGCGCTGCTGGAGGGTCACGGCCACCGCGGCGACCAGTCCGGCGAGCGCGCCCCACTGCCACTGGGCGGACGGGAACACCGCGAAGACGATCCACGGGAGGAAGGTGCGGACGTACGACATCGAAAGGGCCCCCGGTCTGCCTGACATTCCTGTTCTGACATGTCGAAGTTAGATGTTCCACAACTGACATGTCAAGGATGGAAGGTAAAGTGAGGGGCATGAGCCTTCGACACGCCCTCCTCGGACTCCTGTCAGAGCGCCCGGCCAGCGGTTACGACCTGCTCAAGCGCTTCGAGACCTCACTGGCCAACGTCTGGCCGGCCACCCAGAGCCAGATGTACACGGAGCTCTCCAAGCTGGCCGCCGACGGCCTGATCACCGTCTCGGCGGAGGGCCCGCGCGGCCGCAAGGAGTACACCCTCACCGACGAGGGCCTGACCGAACTGCGCCACTGGCTCACCGAGACGAGACCTCAGTGCAACACCCGCAGCGACCTCCTGCTGCGCGTCTTCTTCCTCAACGTGCTCCCCCCGGAGCGGGCGCGGGGCTACCTCACCTGGCTCGCGGACATGTCCGAGCGGGAGTACGAGGACCTGCGCCGCCTGGAGGAGTCCATCGACTGGGGCGACGACCCCTTGTCGGTCCACGGCCGCATCGCCCTGGAGTACGGCCTCCGCCTCAACGCCATGCGCCGCGAGTGGGCCGAGTGGGCCGCGGACCGCATCGGCTAGCGGGGCCCGGCCCCCTGCTCCCTGCCCCCGCCGCCCCCGGGTGGCGGGGGCAAACGAAAAGCCCCGCTGCGAGCAGCGGGGCTTTTCGACAACGTGCCCGGTGAGGCACTGGCGGAGGATACGAGATTCGAACTCGTGAGGGGTTGCCCCCAACACGCTTTCCAAGCGTGCGCCCTAGGCCACTAGGCGAATCCTCCGCGGCAAACAATACAAGACGTTGAGGGGTGCTCGCGAACACGATCCGATCTTGGGTTTCCGGAGGGGGCCGGCGCGGGGTCCGGTGAGCGGATCGGTCGGAGGGCGGGTCGATTCCGGGGCCCGGGATCCGCTAGGGTGGGGCCCAGCCCCTCACGTGGCGCTATCTCACCCAACTCCCCCAGGGCCGGAAGGCAGCAAGGGTAAGTGGGCTCTGGCGGGTGCGTGGGGGGCGCTTTGCGTTCCGGGGCGGGTCCGGGGGCGTCGGCGGGCCGCTGATGTCGGTGGGCCCGGATAACCTCGTAGACGTGTCGTCCCTTGCGCTGTACCGCCGCTACCGCCCCGAGTCGTTCGCCGAGGTCATCGGGCAGGAGCATGTCACTGCCCCGCTGATGCAGGCCCTGCGGAACAACCGGGTCAATCACGCGTACCTGTTCAGCGGGCCGCGCGGCTGCGGAAAGACGACCAGCGCGCGCATCCTCGCCCGCTGCCTGAACTGTGAGCAGGGCCCCACCCCCGATCCGTGCGGCGAGTGCCAGTCCTGCCGCGACCTGGCGCGGAACGGCCCGGGATCGATCGACGTCATCGAGATCGACGCCGCCTCGCACGGTGGTGTGGACGACGCCCGTGACCTGCGCGAGAAGGCCTTCTTCGGGCCCGCGTCCAGCCGGTACAAGATCTACATCATCGACGAGGCCCACATGGTCACCTCGGCGGGCTTCAACGCCCTGCTGAAGGTGGTCGAGGAGCCGCCGGAGCACCTCAAGTTCATCTTCGCCACCACGGAGCCCGAGAAGGTCATCGGGACCATCCGGTCGCGTACGCACCACTACCCCTTCCGGCTGGTCCCGCCCGGCACCCTGCGCGACTACCTGGGCGAGGTCTGCGGCCGTGAGGGCGCCAAGGTCGAGGACGGCGTGCTGCCGCTCGTCGTGCGGGCCGGGGCCGGGTCGGTCCGTGACTCCATGTCCGTCATGGACCAGCTGCTGGCCGGCGCCGCCGACGAGGGTGTGACGTACACCATGGCGACCTCCCTGCTCGGCTACACCGAGGGGTCGCTCCTCGACTCCGTCATCGACGCCTTCGCCGCCGGGGACGGGGCCGCCGCCTTCGAGGCCGTCGACCGCGTGGTGGAGGGCGGCAACGACCCGCGCCGCTTCGTCGCCGACCTGCTGGAGCGGCTGCGCGACCTGGTGATCCTGGCCGCCGTGCCCGACGCCGGCGAGAAGGGGCTCATCGACGCCCCCGCCGACGTCGTGGAACGGATGCAGGCCCAGGCCTCCGTCTTCGGCGCCGCCGAGCTGTCGCGCGCCGCCGACCTGGTCAACGCCGGGCTCACCGAGATGCGCGGGGCGACCTCGCCCCGGCTGCAGCTGGAGCTGATCTGCGCCCGGGTGCTGCTCCCGGCCGCCTTCGACGACGAGCGCTCCTTCCAGGCCCGGCTGGACCGGCTGGAGCGCAGCGGGCCCCCCGCCGGTGCCTTCGCCGCCGGTGCCTTCACCGCCCCGCCCGCGGCCGCGCCCGCCATGGGGTACGTGCCCGCGCCCGAGGCGCACGGCATGGCCCCGGCCGGGCCGGGCGGCGGGGTCGCCGCCGCGCGTGCCGCCGTACGGGGTCCCGTGCCGGACGAGGCCCCGGCGCCCGTGGCCGCTCCGGCGGCGCCCGTGGTCCCGGCCCCGGTCTCCGCGCCTGCGGCCGCCTCCGCCGCGCCCGCCCCTGCCGCCCCCGTCGCCGCGCCCGCCCCCGTCGCCGCGCCGGCCCCCGTCGCCGCGCCCGCCCCCGGTGCCTGGCCCGGAGCCGCGCAGCCCGGCAGCGGTGCCCCCGGCGCCTGGCCGGGTGCCGCCGCGCCGGCCGCCGCCCCCGCGCAGCCCGCCCCCGCGGCCGCACCCGCCCCCGCGCAGCCCACCGCCGGGGCCTGGCCCAGCGCCGCCGCCCCCGGCAGCGGGGCCCCGGCGCCCGCGCCCGCCGCCCCCGTGGCGGCCCCCGCGCAGGCCGCCGCCCCCGTCGCCGCGCCCTCCCCCGGCATGGCCGCGGGCGCCGGGCAGGTCCAGGCGATGTGGCCCGGCATCCTGGAGGCCGTGAAGAACCGCCGCCGCTTCACCTGGATCCTGCTCAGCCAGAACGCCCAGGTCACCGGCTTCGACGGCACCACCCTCCAGCTGGGCTTCCCCAACCCCGGAGCCCGCGACAACTTCGCGAGCAGCGGCAGCGAGGACGTCCTCAAGGCGGTGCTGGCCGAGCAGTTCCAGGTCAACTGGAAGATCGACGCCGTGGTCGGCGCGGGCGGGGGCGGCAGCCCGGCCCCCGTCCAGCAGTCCTCGTACGGGGCCCCGGCCGCACCCGCCTACACCCCGCAGCCGCCCCCGCAGCAGCCCCAGGCGCCCGCCCCGCAGCAGCAGTACCAGCCGCCCCAGCAGTCGGCCCCCGCCCCGCAGCCGCCCGTACAGCAGGCGCCCCCGCCGGTCGCCCCCGAGGACGACTTCGCCGAGGAGGACGATCCCGACCTCGTCGAGAGCGCCCTGACCGGACACGACCTCATCGTGAGGGAGCTCGGAGCCACCGTTGTGGAGGAATACACGAATGAGTAGCCCCCTGTAGTTGGGTGGCCGCACGAAACGCGCCACGCCGTCCGGGCTACCCTGGGCGGCGTGAAGGTCCTCGTCATCGGCGGCGGCGCCCGCGAACACGCCCTGTGCCGCTCTCTGTCCCTCGACCCCGACGTCTCCGCGCTGTACTGCGCCCCCGGCAACGCCGGCATCGCCGAGGTGGCGGAGCTGCGCCCGGTCGACGCCCTCGACGGCGCCGCGGTCGCGGCGCTCGCCACCGAACTCGGCGCCGACCTGGTCGTCGTCGGCCCGGAGGCACCCCTGGTGGCCGGGGTCGGCGACGCCGTCCGCGCGGTCGGCATCCCCGTCTTCGGCCCCTCCGCGGAGGCGGCGCAGCTGGAGGGCTCCAAGGCCTTCGCCAAGGACGTGATGGCCGCCGCCGGGGTACCGACGGCGCGCAGCTACGTCTGCACCACCGCGGAGGAGGTCGACGAGGCGCTCGACGCCTTCGGCGCCCCTTACGTCGTCAAGGACGACGGTCTCGCGGCCGGCAAGGGCGTCGTGGTCACCGAGGACCGGGCCGCCGCCCGCGCCCACGCGCTGGCCTGCGACCGGGTCGTCATCGAGGAGTACCTCGACGGCCCCGAGGTCTCCCTCTTCGCCATCACCGACGGCGTCACCGTCCTCCCGCTCCAGCCCGCGCAGGACTTCAAGCGCGCGCTCGACGGCGACGAGGGCCCCAACACCGGCGGCATGGGTGCGTACTCGCCGCTCCCCTGGGCCGACCCCAAGCTGGTCGACGAGGTCATGGAGCTGGTCCTCCAGCCCACCGTCGACGAACTGCGCCGCCGCGGCACCCCCTTCTCCGGCCTGCTTTACGCCGGTCTCGCGATCACCTCCCGCGGCACCCGGGTCATCGAGTTCAACGCCCGCTTCGGCGACCCGGAGACCCAGGTCGTCCTCGCCCGGCTGCGCACCCCGCTCGCGAGCGTCCTGCTGAACGCCGCCCGCGGCACCCTGGACGCCGAGCCGCCGCTCAGCTGGCGCGACGACGCCGCCGTCACGGTGGTCATCGCCTCGCACAACTACCCGGAGACCCCGCGGACCGGGGACCCGATCGAGGGCCTCGCCGAGGTGGCGGCCCTGGACGCGCCCGACGCCTACGTGCTCCACGCCGGGACCCGGCGCGAGGGCGACGCGGTCGTCAGCGCGGGTGGTCGCGTGCTCTCGGTGACGGCGACCGGTTCCGACCTGGCGCAGGCGCGCGAGAAGGCGTATACGGCGGTCTCGCGGATCAGGCTCGACGGTTCGCAGCACCGTACGGACATTGCGGCCAAGGCGGCCGAAGGCCGCTGACCAGCAGGGTCGTGGCGAAGCGGGGCCGGGGGGGGGGGAGGGGGGGCCGGGCCCCGCGCGTTTTTTTTTTTTCCTTTCTTCTTTCTTGTTCTCCCGCCCCCCCCCTTTCCTCCAACCCCTCCCCCTTGTGCTTGTCGCCCCCAACCC